>NZ_CP018076.1:3200174-3840209 GCF_001886735.1 Sulfitobacter alexandrii | reverse complement strand
GCCGGTAGTTTGCCCCTCCCGACGGGTCTGACGGAGAAGCCACATGAAATTCAGCATCGAACGCGCCGCATTGCTCAAGGCGGTCAGCCAGGCTCAATCCGTCGTCGAACGGCGCAACACGATCCCGATCCTCGCCAACGTCCTGATCGAAGCCGAGGGAAGCGACGTGTCGTTTCGGGCCACGGATCTGGATATCGAGGTGGTGGACAAGGTCGGCGCACAGGTCGAACGTGCGGGCGCCACGACGGTTTCCGCTACCCTGCTGCACGAAATTGTCCGCAAGCTGCCTGACGGTGCGCTTGTCAATCTGACCGCGGACAGCGCCGCGGGCCGCCTGACCGTCGAGGCCGGCCGCTCCAACTTCAGCTTGGCGACCCTCCCGCGCGAGGATTTCCCGGTCATGGCATCGTCGGAATACGCCTCGAATTTCAGCGCGCCCGCCCCCGTGCTGCGGCGGCTGTTCGACAAGTCGAAATTTGCCATCTCGACCGAGGAAACGCGTTACTATCTGAACGGCGTCTACATGCATGTCGCCGAAGGTGACGGGGGCCGCGTGCTGCGCTGCGTGGCGACCGACGGCCACCGCCTGGCCCGTATCGATGCGGAATTGCCCGATGGCGCGGCGGAGATGCCCGGCGTGATCGTGCCACGCAAGACAGTCGGTGAGCTTCGCAAGCTGCTGGAAGATGACGACATGAAGATCGCCGTGTCGGTATCCGAGACCAAGGTGCGCTTTGCCACGCCGGAAATCACCCTGACTTCCAAGGTGATCGACGGGACGTTCCCCGACTACACCCGCGTTATTCCGCAGGGCAACACACGCAAGATGGAGGTGGACGCGGCCGAGTTTGCCCAGGCCGTGGACCGCGTGGCCACCGTGAGCTCGGAACGCTCCCGTGCCGTCAAACTGCAGTTGGACGAGGACCGCCTGATCCTGTCGGTAAATGCCCCCGACAGCGGCGCCGCCGAGGAAGAACTGGCCGTCGCCTATGGCGACGAACGGCTTGAGATCGGATTCAACGCGAAATACCTGCTCGAAATCGCAAGCCAGGTCGACCGTGAGAACGCCGTGTTCCTCTTCAACTCCTCCGGCGATCCGACCCTAATGCGCGAAGGCAACGACATGTCCGCGGTTTACGTCGTCATGCCGATGCGGGTGTGACGCACCGGGGGACTTGCCGACCCCGGACCGAGTTCGTCGAGATGATCGGTTCTGATCCATGACCGGGCTATCGATTTCGCAACTCACCCTGTCGCACTTCAGGTCGCACAGGCACAGCGTCATTGATTGCGATGACCGCCCTGTCGCGCTGCATGGTCCAAACGGGGCTGGCAAGACCAACATTCTCGAGGCTATATCGCTGTTTTCGCCGGGTCGGGGGCTGCGCCGGTCAAGCGCGCAGGACATGACCCGCAGGCCGGAGGCACTGGGCTGGAAGGTGACGGGTATCCTGCATTCGCACCTGCAGACCCACGAGATCGAAATCTGGTCCGAGGAGGGCGCGGCCCGCCAGACCCGTATCGACGGCAAGGCGGCGGCGCAGACGTCTCTTGGCCGGATTGCGCGGGTTCTGTGGCTGGTGCCGTCCATGGACAGGCTCTGGATAGAGGGGGCGGAAGGGCGGCGGCGATTTCTCGACCGCATGACACTCAGCTTTCTGCCGGACCACGCCGAGCATACGCTGCGCTACGAAAAAGCGATGCGCGAACGTAACCGTCTGTTGAAGGACATGGTCCGCGAACCGTCGTGGTATCTGGCGCTGGAAAGCGCGATGGCGGAATCCGGTGCGGCGATCCATGCGAACCGCCAGAACGCCCTGCAGGCGATCGCGGAAGCGCAGGACCAGGCCGAGACCGCCTTTCCCACGGCCACGCTCGATCTGCTGTGCGACATGCCGGACACCGCCGAGGGCCTGCGCAATGCGCTTGCGGCCAACCGGATGCGTGACCTGTCGGCGGGACGGACCCTGATCGGACCGCATAGGGCGGACCTGGAAGGCGTGTTTGCGGCCAAGGGTGTGCCCGCCCGCGACTGCTCCACCGGCGAGCAGAAGGCGCTCCTCGTCTCGCTGATTCTCGCCAATGCCCGCGCGCTTGCCGCCGATTTCGGCGCACCGCCGCTGTTGTTGCTGGACGAAGTCGCAGCACATCTGGATGCGGGTCGGCGCGCCGCGTTGTACGACGAGATTTCGGCGCTGGGTGCGCAGGCCTGGATGACTGGCACAGGCGCCGAGCTTTTCACCGATCTCGGCGACCGCGCGCAGGTTTTCGAGGTGACCGATGAAGAGGGTGCTTCAAGGATAGGTCCGGGATCGTGACCGTCTCTCTGCATGATCTTCTGCTCTATGCCGGTGCCATGGTGGCGCTGTTCATCACCCCCGGACCGGTGATGGTCGCGATGATGGCAAGGGCGATGTCGGGCGGATTTCGCGCGGCCTGGCCGCTCGCGCTGGGCGTGTCCATCGGCGACTTGCTATGGCCGTTGGTGGCAGCCTTGGGGATCACCTGGATCCTGTCGGTATTCGATGTCTTCATGGTCGTCCTGCGTGGCGTCGCGTGCCTCGTCTTCCTTGTCATGGGCATCCTGCTGATCCGCCATCGGGAGGCGACCCCGGACCGTGACAGCCGCCTGACGCGGCCCGGCATGTGGGCCGGTTTCGTGGCCGGGCTGATCGCGATCCTTGGCAATCCAAAGGCGGTGCTCTTCTATGTCGGCGTGCTGCCGGGGTTCTTCGACCTTCGGGTGGTGACATGGCAGGATCTGACCGCGATCGTTGCGGTTTCGGTCATCATTCCGCTGGTCGGCAACCTGATCCTCGCGGCCGGCGTTGACCGGATCCGAACGCTTCTGACCAACCCCCGCATCCTGCGCCGGATCAATGTCGTCTCCGGCCTGCTGCTCATTTGCGTGGGCCTCCTGATCCCGTTGATCTGACACAAAATCTGGTGTCGAACGCGTGACATTCCTGCAGGAAAACACTATAAATCGGGCAATAGAAAAAGGTTTTCCCGAATGTCCGAGACTGAGCAGACGCCGGAAGAATACGGCGCCAATTCCATTAAGGTTCTCAAAGGGTTAGAGGCTGTCCGCAAGCGCCCCGGCATGTACATCGGCGACACCGATGACGGGTCGGGCCTGCACCACATGGTCTACGAGGTCGTGGACAACGGCATCGACGAGGCGCTGGCGGGCCACGCGGACGCCGTTACCGTGACGATCCACGACGATTCCTCGGTTTCCGTCAGCGACAATGGCCGCGGGATTCCGGTCGGAATCCACGAGGAAGAGGGCGTGTCCGCGGCCGAGGTCATCATGACCCAGCTGCACGCGGGCGGCAAATTCGACAGTAACAGCTACAAGGTGTCCGGTGGTCTGCACGGCGTGGGTGTATCCGTCGTGAACGCCCTGTCCGACTGGCTTGAACTGCGCATCTGGCGCGAGGGGAATGAGCATGTCGCGCGGTTCGAGGGCGGCTTCACTACCGAACATCTGCGCGTCGTCGGACCCACGGACCGCACCGGAACCGAAGTCCGCTTCATGGCGTCCACCGCCACGTTCTCGAACCTCGACTACAGTTTCGAAACGCTGGAGAAACGCCTGCGTGAACTGGCTTTCCTGAACTCAGGCGTTCGGATCATCCTGCGCGACGAGCGCCCGGTCGAAAGCCTGCAGACCGAACTCTATTACGAGGGCGGCGTAAAGGAATTCGTCAAGTACCTCGACCGGCACAAGTCTTCCGTCATGGCGGAACCGATCTTCATCACCGGTGAAAAGGACGACATCGGCGTCGAAGTCGCGATGTGGTGGAACG
The DNA here is from genome assembly GCF_001886735.1 of Sulfitobacter alexandrii. Classification (NCBI taxonomy): domain Bacteria; kingdom Pseudomonadati; phylum Pseudomonadota; class Alphaproteobacteria; order Rhodobacterales; family Roseobacteraceae; genus Sulfitobacter; species Sulfitobacter alexandrii. The sequence continues at coordinate 3,836,397 of NZ_CP018076.1, read as the reverse complement.
ACAGTTACCACGAAAACGTGCTGCCCTTCACCAACAACATCCCGCAGCGCGACGGCGGCACGCACATGGCCGGGTTTCGCGGGGCCCTGACCCGAACCATCAACAACTACGCGCAGTCCAGCGGCATCGCCAAGAAGGAAAAAGTGTCCTTCACCGGCGACGACGCGCGCGAGGGGCTGACCTGCGTACTGTCGGTCAAGGTGCCCGACCCCAAGTTCTCGAGCCAGACGAAGGACAAGCTGGTTTCGTCCGAGGTGCGACCGGCGGTCGAGGGTCTGATGAACGAGAAACTGGCGGAGTGGTTCGAGGAAAACCCGAACGAAGCCAAGATCGTCGTCGGCAAGATCATCGAAGCCGCCCATGCCCGCGAGGCCGCCCGCAAGGCGCGCGACCTGACCCGGCGCAAGACGGCGATGGACGTGAACTTCCTTGCCGGCAAGCTCAAGGACTGCTCTGAGAAAGACCCCGCCAAGACCGAAGTCTTCCTCGTCGAAGGGGACAGCGCCGGCGGCTCGGCCCAGACCGGTCGGGACCGGCAGACGCAGGCGATCCTTCCGCTCAAGGGCAAGATCCTGAACGTGGAACGCGCGCGGTTCGACCGCATGCTGGGAAGCCAGGAGATCGGCAACCTCGTCATGGCACTGGGGACCGGGATCGGGCGCGACGAGTTCAACCTGAGCAAGCTGCGTTACCACAAGATCGTCATCATGACCGACGCCGACGTCGACGGGGCGCACATCCGTACGCTGCTGCTGACGTTCTTCTACCGCCAGATGCCCGAACTCATTGAACACGGGCACCTCTACATCGCGCAGCCACCGCTCTACAAGGTGACGCGGGGCAAGTCCGAGGTCTACCTCAAGGATCAGGCCGCGATGGAGGACTACCTGATCCAGCAGGGTATCGATGGGGCGATGCTGCGTCAGGGCAACGGCGAGGAGATCACGGGGCAGGACCTTGCCCGCGTGGTCGACCTTGCCCGCCAGATGCGCCGCGTGCTGGAGGCTTTTCCGACGCATTATCCCCGGCACATCGTGGAGCAGGCGGCGATTGCGGGGGCGTTCGTGCCGGGTGCGGTGGATCGCGACCTGCAAGGTGTCGCCGACAAGGTGGCCAAGCGGCTGGACCTGATCGCGTTGGAATACGAACGCGGCTGGCAGGGGCGGATCACCCAGGATCATGGTATCCGCCTGGCCCGCATTCTTCGCGGTGTCGAAGAGGTGCGGACGCTGGACGGCAAGATGCTCCGCTCCGGCGAGGCAAAGAAGTCCGGCACCTTCACGGAGCATCTGCAGGATGTCTACGACCTGCCCGCGACCCTTGTCAGGAAGGACCGAACCCAGTTGATCCATGGACCGATGGACCTTCTGGAAGCGATCCTTGCCGAAGGCGAGAAAGGCCTGTCCCTCCAACGCTACAAGGGGCTGGGCGAGATGAACCCGGATCAGTTGTGGGAAACCACGCTCGACCCCGAGGCGCGCACCCTTCTGCGGGTCAAGGTGGAAGACATGGCCGAAGCCGACGACCTATTCACCAAGCTGATGGGCGATGTGGTCGAGCCCCGTCGTGAATTCATCCAGCAGAACGCGCTGAGCGTCGAGAACCTGGACTTCTGAGTCACTACAGGATCGCGCATAACCTTGCGCGGTCCGCTTTCTTACGCAAAGGCAGAGCGGCCGCCTGCGACCGCATCATGCCACCTCTCGCGGGAAACCGCCGGCTTTTGAACGTGGTGCCGCGTAGGCACCGAGTTTCGACGTCGCGTAGCGCATCCCGACCAGCGCTTCACTCAGCCGGACGGCGGCTGTCACACCGTCGATCACCAGCACCCCGGTTTCCTTGGTGAGCCGGATGCAGAGGTCGGCCATCCCGGCACAGCCCAGCACGACGGCCTCGGCGTTGTCCTCCTTCCGCGCGCGGCGGATCTCGGCCGCGAGAAGTTCGGCGCAACGCTCAGGCTCCTCCTCGACCGCGAGCACCGGCATATCGATCGCCCTGACCCGGCGACACCGCCGTCCGGCACCGTATGCATCCGCCAGGTCCTCTATGATGGGGACGGAACGGGCAAGGGTCGTCACGATGGAGAACCTGCTGGACAGCATCATGGCCACGCGGGTCGACGCCTCGCACAGGCCGATCACCGGGCCTTGGGCGATCTCGCGCGCGGCCGCCAACCCGGGATCGTCGAAACAGGCGATCACATGGGCATCTGCCCCGCGTGTTTCCGCCGCCCGGATCTGGTCGAGCATGATCGGTACCGAGATCGCTTCGTCCGTATATCCCTCGATGGATGCCGGCGCCCCCGTCCCGCAGGTGACATCCAGGGTCGTTCCCGCCGATGCATACCGCCGCGCGACCTTGGCGATCTGCTCGGTCATGCCGGTGCTCGAATTGGGATTTACGATATGTATGCGCATCAGGGCTTCTCCGGTTCACTTGGTGCCAACTGCGCCACCTCGTGGGCGGACATCTCCGCCGGTTTCTTGAGCTCGAACTGCCGGTCGCTGACGATGTAATTGTCACCGTGCAGGCGGGCGATGGGTTGATAGACCGACGGGTCCACGTATCGGCCCTGCGCATCCAGACAATCGTCACGTACATGCATTTCGACCACCTGCCCTAGGACGATGGCCCGCCCCGGAAAGTCGATGATCCGCTCGATCCGGCATTCCATGGCGCACGGCGTCCGCTGCAGGCGCGACGCGTTGATCTGGGTGCACGCGGCGGCCTCCAGCCCCGCGAAATCGAGCTCGTCCACGTCGGCGGCAAAGTTGACACCGCAAAGGATCATCTGATCGGCCAGCTCCATGTCCACCATGTTGACGCAGAACTCCTCGGTCCGGCGCAGGTTCGACAGCGTGTCCTTCTCGCTGCCATCGGGACGCGCGCTGAAACCGACGATCACGATCGGGGGTTCATGCGCGAAGACGTTGAAGAAACTCATCGGGGCCGCATTGTCGTGGCCCGCTTCGGCGCGCGTCGTGATCAGCGCGATGGGCCTCGGCCCGATGAAGTTCGTCAGCAGGCGATAGCGGTCCGCCGCCGGAAGATCCGTGAAATCGAACTGCATCAGACGGCCTCGCTGATCCTGGTGTCCCCGTCACGGCCTTCGGCCACGGCGTGGCAGCGCACGGCTGTCCTGTCCTGCGCGATCAGCTCGGGCATCTCGGCCCGGCACCGTTCGTTTGCCAGCGGACAGCGCGGGTGAAACGTGCACCCCGGCGGCGGGTTCAGCGGGCTGGGTGGCTCCCCGGCTGCAAGGACGCGGTCACGGTTGGGGTCGTGGATGTCCGGTATGGTGCCCAGCAGCAGCCTTGAATAGGGATGCCGGGGTTGGGCAAACAGCCGCTCCGCCGGGCCCATCTCGACGATCCGGCCCAGATACATGACCGCGATCGTGTCCGACATGTGCCGCACCACGCTCAGGTCATGGCTGATGAAAAGATAGGTGAGCCCCAGTTCCTTTTGCAGCCGCCGCATCAGATTGAGGATCTGAGCCTGTACGGAAACGTCGAGCGCCGACGTCGGCTCGTCACAGACCAGCAGCTCGGGCTCGGAGGCCAGGGCACGTGCGATCGAAATGCGCTGCCTCTGCCCACCCGAGAATTCGTGGGGATATTTCGCGGCATCGTCCGCGGCAAGTCCCACGATACCCAGCAGTTCCGCGACACGGTCCCGCGCCTGTTCGTCAGTGTCGCGCAGCTTCATCTCGCGGATGGGTTCGGCGATGATGTCGCCGACGCGCCACCGCGGGTTCAGGCTCGACTGCGGGTCCTGAAAGATCATCTGCACGCGCACGGGCTGGTCCCCGGTACCCTTGCCAAAGCGGATATCGCCCGCTGTCGTCCGGTAGAGCCCCGTGACCAGACGGGCGATGGTCGATTTTCCACATCCCGATTCGCCCACGATGCTGAAGCAGCTACCTCTTGGCACCTCGAAGCTGACTTCGGATACCGCCTGGACATACAGCTTGTCCTTGCGCTCCAGCACGCGGTTCAGCCAAGGCGCGGAAACGTCAAAGGATTTCGACACCTCCGCAAGGGTCAGGATCGGTTCTGAATGTGTCATGCCACCCCTCCGTCATGCAGGAAACAGGCCGCCTCGTTCGGACCGGCCGGCACCAGCCGCGGTGCTTCGCTGCGGCACCGGGGGCCGGCCATGGGACAACGCGGGTTGAATGCGCAGCCCGAGGGCCGCGCGTTCAGCCGGGGCATCGATCCGTCGATCTGGCTCAGGTTGTCGACCCTCTCGTGCAGGCTGGGGATCGCCGCCATCAGACCCTTGGTATAGGGATGTTGCGCATTGTGAATGACGTCCTCTACCCGCCCGGTTTCGACGATCCGCCCGGAATACATTACCGCCACCCTGTCCGCGGTTTCGGCGATGACGCCCATGTCATGCGTCACCAGCATGATGCCGGTGCGATGGTCCTTGCACAGACGCCGCAACAGCGTCGTGATCTGCGCCTGGATCGACACGTCCAGAGCCGTCGTCGGTTCGTCCGCGATGATCAGCGCAGGCTCGGCCGCGAGGGCCAGCGCGATCACCACCCGCTGCCGCATCCCGCCGGAAAACTGGTGCGGATACTGCGAGAGCCGTTCGCGCGGGGCGGGAATGCCCACCTCTTTCAGAAGATGCAGTGCACGCTCCCGAGCAGCCTCGCGAGAGAGGTCCGAATGCAGGCGGATCGTTTCCTCGAGCTGCGCGCCGACGGTGAATAGCGGGTTCAGGGCCGTCAGGGGATCCTGAAAGATCGCGCCCATCTCGCATCCTCTGATCCGGGTCAGTTCCTTCTCGCTGAGCCGGTCGATACGCCGGCCCGAGAGATGAATCTCGCCCGCTGCGATGCGTCCGGGTGCTTCCAGAAGTCCCAGCACCGCGAGCCCGGTGATGGACTTGCCTGCCCCACTTTCCCCGACAACGCCGAGGATCTCACCGGGTTCGATCCGCATCGACACGCCGTCGATGGCGGTCAGCACACCGCGCCGTGTCGGGAACTCCACGCTCAGATTGCTCACCTCGAGCACGGGCTGGCCGGGGGAGGATCGGACGTCGCGCAGGTCATTGCTGTGGTCAAAGGTCTGCATGTTCACTGGATGCTCCTTCATGTCTCGGCACCTTCCGCCAGGGGATAGGAAGGGGGGAAAATTTCGGACAGCGGCGGATGACCTGCCGTGCGTTCCGGATACTTGGCAAGCAACCCGTCAAACTGGGCCTGCGCCCGGCGGCGGGCCGCCGCCATGTCGATCCCTGCCACCGATCCATCCCGCATGGACAGCCGCCCATCCACGACCGTCGCGCGGGTCACGCGGCCCGACGCACCCAGAACGAGTGTCTGAACCGGGTCGATCGTGGGGGCCATGGCAGGATCGTTCAGGTCGAAGACCGCAAAGTCCGCCTTCCCCCCGGCGCGCAGCACACCGATATCATCCCGTCCAAGCGCCGCACCGCCCTCCAGCGTGGCCGCGTTCATGAAATCCGCCGCGGTGCAGGCCGCGATGTCGTTGTCCACGGTGCGGCACATCATCACCCCGACGGCCATGTTCAGCACCATGTCCGGCGGCGCGGTATCGGTGCCCATCGCGACGCGGACCTTCTTGCGTCGCAGACCGGCAAAGGACCTGAGCGCGCCGCCATGCCGGGCGCTGACCAGCGGGCAATGCACGACGCTGACGCCGTTGTCCGCGTAGCGCCGCAGATCGTCATCTGTCGCGACTGTCGCATGCGGTGCCAGAAGGCGCGGGCCAAGCGCACCGATCCCGTCCAGCCATTGCGGCGCGGTCGCGCCGTGCAGCGCCTTGACGGTGTCACGCTCCATTTCCCCCTGGGCCATGTGCAGGCGTACCGGACAATCCAGTTCCTCCGCCGCTGCCATCGTCCGCCGCAGGAGGGTCTCGGTACAGGTTTCCACCCGGTCCGGCGCCAGCATCGGACGGACCAGATCGCCCCCCGCGTGCCGGCTGGCAAAGCCGATCGCCTGCTCCAACCCCTGCAGGCCGCGGGCCTCGTCGAACTCCGCTGTCAGAGAGCCGTCGGTTTCCACCACCATACCGCCGGAACGGTACGCAGGCCCGAGCCATACACGCAGACCCATTTCCTCGGCCGCTTTCGCCGCCGCATCGAATTCCGCCACCGTCTCGCCCCACGCCCTGTAGAAGAGCGAGGCGATGGGCGCCGCCGAGGTGATCCCGTTCAGCAGGAGCTGCGCGAAAGCGAACTTCTTCTGGAATTCAAGTTCGTCGGGCTCGTACATCTCGTAAGGACCACGGTCGACATAGCTGCGCGGCCACACGCGGCCCTTTGCCTTGGAAGGCCAGTTGTCAAAGGCAAGCAGGGTCGTATCGAGGTCCGACAGTGCGTCTAGATCGACAAAGCCGGGCGCGATCAGCGCGTTTCCCAGGTCGAAGCGGGCGGCGACGTCTCCTTCGAACCGGGATCCGACGTGGATGACGCTGTTCCCTTCGACAACCACTTCTCCATATGGGATCAGCCGACGGCCCGCAGGCATATCCGCCAGCACCCATTGCGCGGTGACGGCCCAACGGCCCTGCGGGCGGGTGCCAAGGGGTATCTGGTCGAACGGCGTCACGGCGCGTCGATCAGGGTTTTGCCGTCGCGTGCGACGACGCGTCCAGCCTTGACCACCAGCTTGCGCGGGGCATGGCTCACCACGGACTGGACCACGGTGTCCCCCGACACGAGGACGAGATCGCCGGGCGCGCCGGTTTCGAGGGCGAACCGCGGCTTGCCCATGGCCACCGCACCACCCCCCGTGCAGATATCGAGCGCCCGTTTCACTTCACTGTCCATCCGCAGGTTGTTGCGCTGGCCCACGACCTTTGCCCGTTCCAGCATGTCCCCATTGCCATAAGGCCCCCAAGTGTCCTGAAATCCGTCGTTGCCCGCGCCGATGCGGATGCCGCGCGCATCCAGTTCGCGGACCAGTGGCGCCGGAGACGAGCTGGGCGCGGTGGTCATGATCGCAACGTCGAGTGCGGCAAGCCGACCGAGCATCGCATCCACGCGCCGGAAGTCCGGCATGCCGAGACAGAAGGCATGGCTGATCGTGACCATCCCCTTCATGTCGAGCGCTTCGGTCCGTTCGAGGATCATGTCCATCGAGAACAGCCCCATCTCGCCGCCCTCGTGAAGGTGAATGTCGATGCCCTTGCCGTGCTTCTCGGCCAGGGCGAAGATCGTGTCGAGGTGGCCCTTGGGATCGCGGTCCACCGCGCAGGGATCAAGGCCGCCCACCAGATGCGCGCCCATCTCCAGCGCCCGGTCCATCAGCTCGGCTGTCCCCTCGCGGATCATCAGACCCGACTGCGGAAAGGCGACCGTCTCGATCTCGACGACCTGCGCAAGCTTCTCCGCGGTTTGCTGCACGCCTTCCAGCGCACGAAGCCCGCCCTCGGTATCGATGTCCACATGGCTGCGGATCATCGTACCACCGTAGGCCACGGTTCTGAGCGCGTGTCGCATGGACTGGACATGCGCATCGTAATCGAGCGCCCTCTTGATGCGGCGTTCGTTTTCGATCATGCCGATCAGGCTGCCACCGCCCACATCGTTCTTGTACCACGGCAGACCCAGCAGGGACTTGTCGAGGTGCGTATGCGCATCAACCAGTGCCGGGATCGCGATGTGCCCCCCGCCGTCCACCGTCTCCGCGTCACCGGGCTCCAGTTCCGGGGCAATGTCTGCGATCACACCGTCGCGTATCCGGATGTCCGCGGCATCGCCGTCCATGATGCGGACGTTTCTTATCAGGAGATTGCTCATCTATGGGCTCCTATCGCAACTTGGGGTTCAGCGCGTCACGCAGCCAGTCGCCCAGCATGTTGACCGCAACCACGAGGATGCAAAGCTGGATCGACGGAAACAGCACGATCCACCACGACCCCGAGAACAGGTACTGATTGCCGACCCGAATGAGGGTACCGAGCGACGGCTGGTTCGGCGGCATCCCCACGCCAAGGAAGGAAAGCGTGGCCTCGATCAGGATCGCGAGACCGAAATTCAGTGTCGCGGCAACGAAAACGGGTGTCAGCGTGTTCGGCAGAATGTGCTTGAGCATCAGCCGCCGCGCGGGCGTTCCGACAAGGCGGGAGGCCTGCACGTATTCCTTGCGGCGTTCCACCATCGTCTGCGCGCGCACGACACGGGCATACTGAACCCATGAATACAGGGCGATCGCGAGGACCAGCACCATCGACACGCCGGCTTCGCGGAACTGGGGTGGCAGCATCGCCTGCGCCACGGAGCTGACGAGGATGGCGACCAGGATGATCGGGATCGACAGCAACACGTCGCCCACCCGCATCAGCAAGCTATCGACCCATCCGCCGTAGTAGCCTGCCATGAGCCCGGCCATCACGCCCACGGCCAGCGACACGATCACCGATGCCAGACCGATGAAGATCGAGACCCGCGTGCCATAGAGAATTCCCGACAGGATATCCCGGCCTTGCACGTCGGTTCCAAGAAGGAAGGGCATCTGCCCCCCTTCCATCCAGATCGGCGGCAATTCGGCATTCCAGAGTTCGAGCGCCGCCAGGTCATAGGGGTTCTGCGGCGACAGCACCGGCGCGAGAAAGGCGGTAACGATCACGATGCCGAGAACAATGGCAGCACCCACCGCGGCCTTGGACTTGCGAAAGCTCCACCACAGATCGCTTTCGAGCATGCGTTGCAGCCGACCGGGCCGTGCGGCGCGGTGCATGTCTGGAGAAGGCGTATCGGTCATTTTTCAGCTCCACGCAGGCGGGGGTCGATCATCGCGTAGGTGATGTCCACGATGGTGTTCAGCAGGACGAAGATGAGTGCCACGATGCACAGGTAGGCGGCCATGATCGGCACATCGACGAAAGTCACCGCCTGGATGAACAGCAGCCCCATGCCGGGCCACTGAAAGACCGTTTCGGTCACCAGCGCAAAGGCGATCAGGCCACCGATCTGCATCGCCGTCATGGTGACGACCGGCATCAGGCAGTTGCGCAGAGCGTGGCGGAAATGAAGGATGCGCGCGGGCACGCCGCGGGCGCGGGCGAACTTGATGAAGTCCGAGCGCAGAACCTCCAGCATCTCCGCCCGGACCAGTCGCATCACCAGCGTGATCTGAAACAGCGACAGCGACAGCGCCGGAAGGATGATCGACATGCGGCCCGAGTGGGTCAGAAGCCCGGTTGACCACCACCCGATCTGCACGGTGTCCCCCCGCCCGAAGGCGGGGAACCAGCCCAGCCAGACTGAGAAGATCAGGATGAGCCCGATGCCCACGACAAAACTGGGCAGCGACACGCCGATGATGGAGGTGAATTGCATCGTTTCCGCGTACCATGTCTGGCGCCTGATCGCGGTGATCACCCCCATCGGGATGCCGACCACCAGCGAGATGATGGTCGCGACGATCACCAGTTCAAAGGTGGCGGGAAAGCGTTCGGCGATCATCGCCAGAACGTCCTGCTGGTTGCGGAAGGAGATGCCGAAGTCGCCCTGTGCCGCGTTTACGACGAATGTGCCGTATTGGGCGATGAACGTCTGATCCAGCCCCAGCCGCGTGCGCAGCTCGTCACGCTGTTCCTGGGTCGCCTGTTCGTTCAGCATCAGCTCGACCGGGTCGCCGACGAAGCGGAAGATCATGAACGCGATAAAACTCACCGACAGCATGACGAAGATGGCGTTGGCACTGCGCTTGATGAGAAAGGCCAGCATGCGGTCCCCTTTCGCAGGAATTGCGGGCAGCACCACCGTGCTGCCCGGCGGGTGTCGGGTCTACTTTGTCACGTACCACATGCGCGGCTTGTTATCCGGGAACTGCGGCATGTCGCCGATATCGGAAGAGATCGCCCAGGCCATCGGCTGCTGGTGCAGCGGCATCATGATCAGTTCGTTCCTCGCGATCTCGAGCGCGTCGGTTTCCATCTGAAGCCGGGTGTCCCGGTCCAGCTCCACCGAAGCCGATTGGGTCAGCTTGTCCAGCTCCGGGTAGGACCAGCCGCCCCAGTTGAATACGCCCGAGTTGCCCTCCTTGGTGTGCAGCATCTGTACGAGGATCGAGTAGGTGTCGAGCATCGGGAGCGTCGCCCAGCCGATGGTATAGACATCGGCCTGCCCATTGGCGCGCTTTGGCGTCTGTTTCGCGGTGGGGCCGATATCCAGTTTCGGCGACAGGCCGACACGTGACCACATGGATGCGATCGCCTGACAGAACTGCTCTTCGTTCACGTAGCTTTCGTTGGTGCAGACGAAATCGAACGCGAAGCCGTCCGGATAGCCCGCCTCCGCAAGCAGCTCCTTGGCTTTCTCGGGATTGTATTCGGCGGGCGTGTCGAGCGCCTCCGAGTATCCGGGTATGGATGGGGCGACCAGCGTGCCGGCATTGCGGGACTTGCCACGCATGACCTTGTCGTGGATGAGTTCCATGTCGACCGCCATCTGCATCGCCTGACGGACCCGCAAGTCGTTCATCGGATTCTCGCCGCCGCCGACCAGTTCGTCGCGGCGATTGAAGCCCAGCATCACGGTCCGCAGGTCGGTGCGTTCCAGCACCGAAACATTCGGGGCCGCTTCGAGACGTGGCAGATCCTGGACCGGGGCGCTGTCGACGAAGTCCACTTCGCCCGAAAGCAGCGCGGCGACCCGTGTCGCTGCCGAAGCGATCGGCTGGAACTCGATCCGCGTCAGGTTGTGCGCGGGCTCGTCCCACCAACCTTCGTAGTTGACGAGGATGGTCTGCGCCTCCGGCGTGCGCGATTCCAGTTTGAAGGGGCCGGTGCCGTTGGTGTTGAAGGTTGCATACCCTTCGACCCCGGCACTGACGTCGGTCGGCTTCTCGGCGTTGTTGGCGACCAGCCAATCCTTGTCGAAGATATGGATGTTCGTCAGGTCGTTGAGCAGGAGCGGATAGGCGCCGGTGAGTTCGATGTCGATGGTATGATCGTCCACGACCGTGGCGCTCTTGTAGGCTGGCAGGTTGCCCTTGAGCGGCGAACTGTCGTCGCTGACACGTTCGAGCGACGCAAGTACGTCCTCGGCGGTGAAGGCCGCGCCATCATGGAACGTCACGCCTTCGCGCAGCTTGAAGCGCCATGTGGTCGGAGAGACGATCTCCCACTCGGTTGCCAGAGCGGGCTCGATCTCGAGATCGCGGTTGTAGCGGACCAGCCCCTCGTAGATGTGATTGAGGAAGTTGATGGTGTAGCTATCGCCGTAGGAATACGGGTCCAGGGACACGATATCGCGCGGCGCACCCCACTTGATGGTTTCGGCGATGGCACTGCTGCCAAGCAATGCAGCAACCACCCCGACCGAGAACGCAACCTTTCGGCCTGACGTGATGATCATACGAATTCTCCCGTTTGAGGATACAATGCTGCAAGCAGCCGCATCCCGTCTTTTTCAGTTTTCTTCGCTCGACATGCGCTGGGCCCACTTTGTCATGCGGTGGCCCAAGGCGATTGGCGTCGAGGTGAGCCCACATTAGAAGGTCGATTTCGCTACTGTCTACAAAAATGTTATAATAAAGGATACAATCTTGTATCCATTATGCCTAAATAATTGGATATTCGGTCACTTTGCGTGCATAAAATCTGTGGTTTATGTCCCACAACCTGTTAAATGGCAAAACATGAACAAGTCTTCGACCCGTACATTTCCCGTATACGATTCGCTGCGCCGCGCGATCATCGAGCAAGCCCTCAAGCCCGGGGTGAAGCTCCCCGAGGATTCGATCGGGGAAACCTTCGGCGTCAGCCGGACCGTCGTCCGCAACGCCCTGGTGCGGCTCGACGCTGAAGGGCTGGTCGACATGCAGCCGAACCGCGGCGCATCGGTTGCCGAACCGACCATCGAAGAAGCCTACGACATCTTCGACATGCGCCAGTGCCTCGAGCGCGAGGTGATGCAGCGGCTCTGCGCCATGGATCCCGCCCCCATCGTCGCAAAGCTGAGGGCCCATCTGACCGAGGAACAGGCCACCCTGGGAAACGATCAGACGCGGTCGATCCGGCTTGCGGGAGAGTTTCATATCCTGCTGTCCGAACTGACGGGATCGCGGATTCTCGCACGTTACGTGAACGAGATCGTGTCGCGCTGTTCGCTGATCCTTGCCCGGTTTGCGCAGGTACACTCCGCCGAGTGCGGGGTGGAGGAACACGCCGAGATCATCAAGGCGATCGAGGCGGGCGACGCGGAAAAAGCCATGGGCTTCATGCACAGCCATCTGCATGGGGTGCAGGATCGCGCGCTGCTGAACAGGGGCGACGGCGGCGGGGACAACGTGGGCGAGATCCTGTCCCGTTACCGTGAAAACGGCGCGAAGTAATCCGCCCAAGCATCCGGCCGCCTGTCGGCGCGTGGTGCAGCACCATGTGGCTTTGCATTGTTGCGTATGGTCTAACGCACCAGAGGAGCGCGACGCGGGAGCGACGACATCGTGACATTGACGACCGTTCTATATCTCGTCGCCGGGGCTGCTTGCGGCGGGTTCATCAACGGTATGTCCGGCACGGGTACCGCACTTTTCGCGCTCGGGTTCTTTCTGATCGTGCTGGACCCGGTCACCGCGGTTGCCATCGTCGCGCTGATGTCGATCCTGATCGGCCTCCAAGGTCTGTGGATCGTGCGGCACGAGATCCGCACCAACAAGCGTCGCCTTCTGCGTTTCCTCCTTCCCGGACTCATCGGGGTTCCCGTCGGCCTGCTGACCCTGCACGCCATCGATGCCCGCACCCTTCGTATCGGGATCGGCGTCTTTCTCGTTCTCTACGGAAGCTACTTCAGCTTCCGCAGCGCCCTGCCCCGGTTCGAGCGGTCCACGCCGGTGCTGGACGGTGTCGTCGGGCTCGTCGGCGGGATCATGGGCGGTGCCGCATCGGTATCGGGCGCCGTGCCGGTGATGTGGGTTTCCCTCAGGCCGTGGCCGCGGGCGGAAACCCGTGCCGTTCTGCAACCCTACAACATCGCCATTCTGGGCACGACGGTCACCTTGCTGGCCATGCGTGGCGCATACGACGCCGACGCGCTCCGCGCGCTGGCCGTGATCCTGCCGGTCGGGCTGGTCGCCGCCCAGATCGGCATCTACGTCTTTCGGCGTATCGGAGACGACATGTTCCGCCGTGTGCTGATCGGCCTGACCTTGCTGGTCGGGCTGGGTATCCTCTTGCAGGAACTGGCCGGCTCCTAGACCACCCATCCAAAGGAACGGGGCAGATGCTGACACTGTATTATTCGCGAGGATCCTCCGCCCTGGCGGCGCACATCCTCCTGATCGAGGTCGGCGCGGCATTCGACACGGTCGAGGTTTCCATCGCCGGGGGGCGGCACCGTACGCCCGAGTTCACGGCGCTCAATCCCAAGGGCCGCATTCCCGCCCTGGGCACACCCGAAGGGATCCTGACGGAGAACCCCGCGATACTGGAATACATCGCGGCGACACATCCCCACGCCGGCCTGATCCCCGGTTCGCCCTACGATCAGGCCCGCGCGCGGTCGCTCTGTGCCTATATCTGCGCGACGGTCCACGTCGCTTTTGCGCACGGAAAGCGCGCGGACCGCTGGGCCGACGATCCCGCCGCGCGCGATGCGATGCGGACCAAGGTACGCGAGAACCTCCTTGATTGCGCCGACCTGCTGGAGCGCCACCTGCTGGAAGGGCCATGGGCCCTGGGACCGCGCTTCGGCTACTGCGATCCCTACCTCTTTCTTGTCGGACGCTGGATGAAGGCGCATGATCTGACGCTTGCGTCCTTCCCAAGGATGGAGGCCCATTCCCGCCTGATGCTGGAACGCCCTGCCACCAAGACGGCAATGCAAGCGCACCTTCCGGGTTAGGACACAGCGAAAGCGTTACCAAAAAGTGGTTTCGGTTAGTATCCGGTAACATTTAACTTGTTTCGAATCGCCTCCAGCGCTACCTTTCCCGAAACAGGAGGACGACATGCAGGCATTCATCTGTGACGCGCAGCGCACCGCCATCGGCCGTTTCGGCGGCGCCTTGGCATCCGTCCGCGCCGACGACCTCGCGGCGGTCCCCATCGCGGCCCTCGTCGCACGGAATCCCGACGTGGACTGGCCCCGGGTCGATGACGTCATTCTGGGCTGCGCCAACCAGGCGGGCGAAGACAACCGCAATGTCGCGCGCATGGCCGCACTGCTGGCGGGGCTGCCGGTAGACGTTCCCGGCGCGACCATCAACCGGCTTTGCGCGTCCGGGATGGATGCTGTCGGGGCGGCCGCCAGGGCGATCAGGGCGGGGGATATGGACCTTGCCATCGCGGGCGGCATCGAAAGCATGACCCGCGCGCCCTTTGTCATGCCCAAGGCCGACAGCGCCTTTTCCCGCACCAATGCCGTATATGATACGACCATCGGATGGCGCTTCGTCAATCCGAAGATGAAAGCGCAGTATGGCATCGATTCGATGCCCGAAACAGCGGACAACGTGGCGACCGACCACGACGTGAGCCGCGCCGATCAGGATGCCTTTGCCCTGCGCAGCCAGGAACGCTGGGCGGCTGCCGATGCCGCCGGTGTCTTTGCCGACGAGATTGCCCCCGTCACCATTCCCCAGCGCAAGGGTGATCCCGTCGTCGTGGACCGTGATGAACATCCCCGTCCGCAGACCACTGCCGAAGCGCTTGAGAAGCTGCGGCCGATAAATGGCCCCGACCTGACGGTCACCGCGGGAAATGCCTCGGGCGTGAACGACGGTGCCGCTGCCCTTTTGATCGCCTCCGAACAGGCGACCAAGGATCATGGCCTGACACCGATCGCCCGCGTTGTCGCCATGTCCGCGGCGGGGGTCGAGCCCCGCGTCATGGGTATCGGCCCGATCCCGGCATGTCACAAGGTTCTTTCCCGTGCCGGCCTGACCATCGACCAGATGGATGTCATCGAACTGAACGAAGCCTTCGCCTCGCAGGGGTTGGCCACGCTGCGGGCGCTTGGCGTCCCGGATGATGCACCACATGTCAATGCGAACGGCGGCGCCATTGCCATCGGACACCCTCTGGGCATGTCCGGCGCGCGGCTGGTGATGACTGCCGCGCTGCAACTGAAACGCACGGGTGGACGTTATGCCTTGTGCACCATGTGCGTCGGTGTCGGGCAAGGGGTCGCCCTGATCCTCGAACGCGCAAGCTGAAGCTCAACCTGAAAGGACGGATTCAATGTACGCACAGATGATCAAGTCTACCGGTAAAGGCGTCAAATCGCTCGACGAGATGGAACCGGACGAACGCGCCTTTCAGGAGCGCATCGATGCTGGCGGCAAGATCGAGCCGAAGGACTGGATGCCGGACGGCTACCGCAAGAACCTGATCCGGCAGATCGGCCAGCACGCCCATTCCGAGATCGTGGGCCAGTTGCCCGAAGGAAACTGGATCACGCGTGCGCCGACACTGGAACGCAAGGCGATCCTGCTGGCCAAGGTTCAGGACGAAGCCGGGCATGGCCTCTATCTCTATTGCGCGGCCGAAACACTGGGTGTCAGCAGGGACCAGATGACCCGCGATCTGCTTTCGGGAAAGATG
The DNA here is from genome assembly GCF_001886735.1 of Sulfitobacter alexandrii. Taxonomy (NCBI): domain Bacteria; kingdom Pseudomonadati; phylum Pseudomonadota; class Alphaproteobacteria; order Rhodobacterales; family Roseobacteraceae; genus Sulfitobacter; species Sulfitobacter alexandrii. The sequence goes on along the minus strand of NZ_CP018076.1, from coordinate 3,820,864 downwards.
AAGTACTCTTCGATCTTCAACTATCCGACCCTGACGTGGGCGGACATGGGCGCGGTCGGCTGGCTTGTCGACGGTGCCGCGATCATGAACCAGGTGCCGTTGCAGCGGACCTCTTATGGTCCATACGCCCGCGCCATGGTGCGGATTTGCAAGGAGGAATCCTTTCACCAGCGCCAGGGCTTCGACATCATGATGAAGATGGCGAAGGGCACGGAAACGCAACGGAAGATGGCCCAGGATGCCTTGAATCGCTTCTGGTATCCGTCGCTCATGATGTTCGGCCCATCCGATGCCGAGTCGGTGCACTCCGCGCAGTCGATGGCGTGGAAGATCAAGATGAACACGAACGACGAGCTGCGCCAGAAGTTCGTGGACCAGACCGCGCCGCAGGCAGAATACCTTGGCCTGACGATTCCGGACGACAAGCTGAAGTTCAACGAGGAGACCGGCCACTACGACTTCTCCGAACCCGACTGGGACGAGTTCTTCGACGTGCTCAAGGGAAATGGCCCCTGCAACACGGAACGCCTCGAAGCGCGTAACCGCGCCTGGGACGAAGGCCGCTGGGTGCGGGAAGGTCTGCTGGCGCACGCCGAGAAAAAGAAGCAGCGGAATGCGCCAATCGCGGCGGAATGATCCGAGACACATTTGCAGACCGGACGCGCCCCCGCTTTCCGGACCAGATCCACGACAGGAGGACGCCAGATGAGCAGCCCTGAATCCAGCCCCTATTCAGAAACGGACGCCGCACCTCACGGCAAGGCGCGCTCCACCGAGTGGCCGCTGTGGGAAATCTTCATCCGTGGCCAGCACGGGCTGAGCCATCGCCACGTCGGCAGCCTTCATGCCGCTGACGCGGAGAGTGCGATCAAGAACGCACGCGATGTCTATACCCGCCGCAACGAGGGTGTCAGCATCTGGGCCGTTCCCGCCAGCGCCATTGCGGCCTCCTCTCCCGAAGAGAAGGGCGCGCTGTACGAACCCGCGAACGACAAGGTCTACCGTCATCCGACCTTTTTCGACATCCCCGACGAAGTAGGTGCGATGTGAGCGACGCCCTGTTCGAATACCTTTGCCGGATGGGCGACAACACGCTGGTTCTCGGTCACCGGATTTCGGAATGGTGCGGCGTGGCGCCGGTGCTGGAAGAAGATATTGCGCTGGCCAACACGGCATTGGACCTGATCGGTCAGACGCAGCTGTGGCTGGGCCTTGCCGGCGAAGTCGAGGGCAAGGGTCGCGATGCCGACAGGCTGGCATTTCATCGCGATGTCTGGGACTTCCGGAACCTGCTGCTGGTGGAACAGCCCAACGGTGATTTCGGCCGCACCATGATGCGCCAGTTCCTGTTCGACGGCTGGCATCTGGCCCAGTTGAAGGGGTTGATGGAATCGCGGAACGACCAGATCGCGGCGATTGCGGAAAAGTCCGTAAAGGAAGTCACCTATCACCTTGAACGCGCGACCGACACCGTGATCGGATTGGGTGACGGGACCGAGGAAAGCCATCACCGGATGCAGGCGGCCCTCGACAGGCTTTATCCCTTCGTAGGAGAGATGTTCATCCCGGACGCGGTCGACGCAGAAATGGTGAGCGAAGGCATCGCACCCGATCCCGTCGCGCTGAGGCCCGGCTACGATGCGCTGCTGGACAAGGTGCTGGCCGAAGCGACACTGAAGAAACCGGAAGACGACTTTGCCCACAGGGGCGGGAAGTCCGGCGCGCGGCATACCGAACATCTGGGCCACATGCTGACCCAGATGCAATGGCTGCAACGCGCCTACCCCGACGCCACATGGTGACCGACAAACCCGACGTGGAAACGGTGTGGGCCTGGCTGTCAGCCGTGCCCGACCCCGAGATTCCGGTCATCTCCCTGACCGATCTCGGCATCATCCGGGACGTGCAATGGCGGGGTGATACGCTGGAGGTGTCGGTGACGCCGACATATTCCGGATGCCCGGCCACGAGCATCATCAACATGGATATCGAAACGGCACTGCGTGCCAAGGGGATCGAAAAACTGGAACTGAAGCGACAGCTTTCGCCAGCGTGGACCACCGACTGGATGACCGACACCGGCAAGGCCAAGCTCGAAGCCTACGGCATCGCGCCCCCGCAGCCGGCGGGCGGGCCTCGGCAGTGTCCGCACTGCAAATCCACCGAAGTCGAGAAGATCAGCCAGTTCGGATCGACCCCCTGCAAGGCGCAGTGGCGGTGCCTGTCCTGCCTTGAACCCTTCGACTATTTCAAATGCATCTGAGGCGCTGACATGAGCCAGTTTCATCCCGTCAAAGTGACCGACATTCACCGCACGATCCGCGACGCGGTCGTGCTGACGCTCGAACCCGAGAATCCTGACGCCTTCTCCTTTACCCAAGGCCAGTACCTGACGTTCCGGCAGGACTTCGACGGCACCGAATTGCGCCGAAACTATTCGATCTGCGCCGGTCTGGACGACGGAAAGCTGCAGGTGGGAATCAAGAAGGTCGAGGGCGGTGCTTTCTCCACCTTTGCCAACGAGACGCTCAAGGTTGGGGACACGCTGCACGTCATGCCGCCGCAGGGCAAGTTCTTCACGGCGATAGAACCTGAACGCGCCAAGAATTACCTCGGCTTTGCCGGCGGCTCGGGCATCACACCGGTGCTGTCCATTCTCAAGACCGTGCTGAAACGCGAGCCCTCATCGACCTTCACCCTTGTCTATGCAAATCGCGCGGTGAACACGATAATGTTCCGCGAGGAACTGGAAGATCTGAAGAACCACTTCATGGGGCGGCTGACCATCATCCACATGTTGGAATCGGGTCAGGATATCGAGCTTTTCACGGGTCGCGTGGACCAGCAGAAATGCGAGCAGCTCTTCAAGCACTGGATAGACGTAAACAGCATCGACACCGCGTTCATCTGCGGCCCAGAACCCATGATGCTTGCCATCGCGGACAGCCTGAAAGGCCACGGGTTGGAGCATGATCAGATCAAGTTCGAACTGTTCAGTGAAAGCCAGCAAGGCCAGCTCGCCAAAAAGGAAATGGCCAAGCGCAGCGAAGGCCAGAAGGGCACCGAGATCACGGTGATCATCGAGGGCGCCGAGCGAAGCTTTACCATGCAGAAGGGCCAGTCCGTGCTGGAAGCCGCGCTCGAAAACGGGCAGGACGCCCCGTTTTCCTGCAAGGCCGGCGTCTGTTCGACATGCATGGGCAAGGTACTGGAAGGCGAGGTGGAAATGATCAGCAACCACGCGCTCGAGGATTACGAAGTCGAACGCGGCTACGTGTTGACCTGCCAGAGCTACCCGCTGACCGACAAGCTGGTCATCGACTACGACACACACTGAGGAGACGACATGCTGGACGTCCAGAGTTTCGCCGCCGGTCGCTGGGTTGCCCCCGGTTCGGGTGCCCGCAACATCGCAAGCGCGATTTCCGGAGAGGTCATCGCCCGCGCGGGCAACGATGCGCTGGACGTGCAGGAGATGCTGTCCCACGCCCGCGAGGTCGGCGGCCCCGCCTTGCGCAAGATGACATTCCACGACCGCGCGCGGATGCTCAAGGCGCTGGCAGGCTTCCTTCAGGAGCGCAAACAGGCGCTCTATGACCTCAGCTATGACACAGGCGCCACGCTGAACGACCACAAGATCGACGTGGACGGCGGCATTGGCACGATGATGGTATTTGCGTCCAAGGGCCGGCGCGAGATGCCGGACGCGCATGTCTTCCTCGACGGCCCACCGGAACAGCTGGGCCGGTCGGGACAGTTCATGGGCCGCCACATCTGCACGCCGCTGCAGGGCGTCGCGGTGCATATCAACGCCTTCAACTTCCCGGTCTGGGGGATGCTGGAGAAGCTGGCGCCGACCCTGCTGGCCGGCGTGCCCGCGATCGTGAAGCCCGCAACCGCGACCTGCTATGTCACCGAGGCCTGCGTGCGCATGATGCTCGACAGCGGGGTGCTGCCCGAAGGGGCGGTGCAGCTTGTCTCGGGCGGGCTGGGCGACATGCTGGACCACCTTGACTGCCAGGATGCCGTGGCTTTCACCGGTTCCGCCGACACCGCGCTCGAGCTGCGCGGCAACCGCAACCTGATGGAAAACTCAGTCCGCTTCGCGTCGGAGCAGGACAGCCTGAACGCCTCCGTCCTCGGACCTGATGCGGCACCGGGCACGCCGGAGTTCGACCTTTTCGTGAAGGAAGTCCAACGCGAGATGACCGCGAAGGCGGGGCAGAAATGCACGGCCATCCGCCGCATCATGGTGCCCGAGGATCACGTCGGCGCGGTGCTGGAAGCGATTTCCACCCGCCTGCTCAAGACCACCGTGGGCGACCCGCGCGCGGAAGACACGCGCATGGGGGCACTGGTTTCCACCGCGCAGCGGGCCGACGTGCTGGAAAAGGCCGCGCTGATCGGCAAGGAGGCCGAGCGCGTCTTCGGCGATCCGGAGAATTTCGAGGTCGCGGGCGCGGATGCGGAAAAGGGCGCCTTCGTCCCGCCGATGCTGTTCTACTGCCGCGAGCCCGACACCGCGCAGCGCGTACATGACACCGAGGCGTTTGGCCCAGTCTCTACGGTCATGGCCTACCGCGATCTGGACCACGCGGTGAACCTGCTGAACCGGGGCAAGGGGTCGCTTGTCGCCTCCGTCATCACCAACGATGGCGCGGTCGCGCGCGAGCTGGCGCTGGGATCGGCGGCCTTCCACGGGCGGCTCTACTTCAACAACCGCGAGTCCATGGCCGAGGCGACGGGCCATGGCGCGCCGTTGCCGCACATGGTTCACGGCGGGCCGGGCCGCGCGGGCGGGGGCGAGGAACTGGGCGGCATCCGGGGCGTCATGCACTACATGCAGCGCACCGCCGTTCAGGGCAGCCCCGACATCCTGACGGCCATCGGTCAGCAGTGGGTGCCGGGCGCGACCGAGATATCGGACCGCGCACATCCCTTCACGCGGACGTTCGGCGACCTCGATCTGGGCGAGACCTTCAACTCTCCGTCCCGGACGGTGACGCTGGAGGATATCGAGACATTCGCCCATTTCACCGGCGATACCTTCTATGCCCACATAGACGACGAAGCGGCCAAGGCGAATCCCTTCTTTCCCGGGCGCGTCGCACACGGTTACCTGCTGCTCAGCTTTGCCGCCGGCCTGTTCGTGCAGCCCGATCCGGGGCCGGTGCTTGCCAATACCGGGCTCGACAACCTGCGCTTCATGGAACCTGTCGCAGCGGGTGACAGCATCAAGGTGCGCCTGACGGTGAAGCACAAGACACCGCGCAACGAGGAATACGGAGAGGTCAGGTGGCACGTGACCCTCACCAATCAGGACGACAAGCCTGTCGCAGAATACGAACTGCTGACGATGAATGCTTACTGAGGATTTCATCACCCTGACCGCCCCTCTGCGCGCGGTCGGGGGCGGGCGTGTCTGGTCGTTGATGATCAGCCTGTTCGGGGACCTTGCCCAGGAAGAAGGCACCGCGATTGACGGGCCGGTCCTGTCCGCGATGATGGCGCTTCTGGAGATCAGACCCGAAGCCGCGCGCGTTGCCCTTCATCGGCTGCGCAACGACGGATGGATCATCTCGGAAAAGGTCGGACGCATCAGCCGCCATAGCCTGAGTGAAAAGGGGCGCGCCGAAAGCGCGGCGGCCACGCCCCGCATTTATGCCCCACCCCCTGATGGCTCGGAAGGGTGGCAGATGGTCCTTCTGGAGTCGGTCGATGATCCGGTATCCGCGGACATGGCGGCGCACGGGTTTACCGCACTCTCCCCGCGGATGTTCGTGGGGCCAGCGGATATTCCGGCGCCCGGCAACGGCCTGTCGCTTGCCGGCGGCCACGTGCCGGACTGGCTGCTGGGACAACTGCGCGACGAAGCCATGCAGCGTACATATGCCGACCTGGCCCAGAGCCTGAACGACCTGAAAAACGCGCTGACGAAAGCGCGCGCGCTTTCCCCTTTGCAAAAGGCGGTCCTGCGCGGGCTGATCGTGCACAACTGGCGGCGCATCGTCCTGAAGAACCCGCCGCTCCCGCTGGCCTTGACCGAGCGGGGAGGCCCGGCCCGCCAGTCGCATCTTCTGGTGACGGAACTGCTGGCTGCGTTTCCCCGGCCGGCCCTGCGGGATCTTGCCGGACGCCCCGCCGGCTGATCCGGAACGCAACGCGCTTTCCCAAGAGGCGTTGTCGGGATATAGGATCACTCATGACAAACACGCTTTACCAGAAAGACCTGCCTGGCGACCTGGACCTCGGGCCTGTCGTCGCCATCGACTGCGAAACCATGGGCCTGAACCCGCATCGGGACAGGCTGTGCGTGGTGCAACTGTCTGGCGGGGATGGCAACGCGCACATGATCCAGATCTCCAAGGGTCAGACCGAGGCACCCAATCTGTCGAGGCTGCTGCGCGATCCCGACGTTCTCAAGCTTTTTCACTTCGGACGGTTCGACATCGCCGCGATGTTCAATGCCTTCGGTGCGCTGGCCACGCCGGTCTATTGTACAAAGATCGCGAGCCGTCTGGTGCGGACCTACACGGACCGGCACGGGCTGGCCAAACTGTTGCAGGAACTTCTGCAGGTCGACATCTCCAAGCAGCAGCAATCCAGCGATTGGGGTGCGGCAAAGCTCACCGAGGCCCAACTCGACTATGCCGCTTCCGACGTTCTGTACCTTCACAAGCTGCGCGAGAAGCTGGACGAGATGCTGGCACGCGAGGGCCGGACGGAGATCGCGCAGGCCTGCTTCGACTTTCTGCCGATGCGTGCAAGGCTGGACCTTGCCGGATGGGCCGATACGGATATCTTCGCTCATTCATGACCACACCATTTCTCGATACCGCCCGGCGGGTGATCCGCGCCGAAGCCGCCGCTCTGGAAACACTGGCCGACGGACTGGATGACCGCTTCCGCACCGCCATCGACATGATGCGCGCCTGCAAGGGACGGGTGATCGTCACGGGGATCGGAAAGTCCGGCCACATCGCCAAGAAGATCGCGGCGACGCTGGCCAGCACCGGGACGCCCGCACAATTCGTCCATCCCGCCGAGGCCAGCCACGGGGATCTGGGGATGATCACCGCGGTGGATGTGGTGCTTGCCATCTCGAATTCGGGCGAGGCGCCCGAACTCGGCAACCTGATCGCCTATTCACGACGCTTCGACATTCCCCTGATCGGCATGACCAGCCGCCCGGAAAGTGCGCTTGGCAGCCAATCGGACGTGATCCTTGCCTTGCCACAGCTTGGAGAAGCCTGCGGCACCGGGGCGGTGCCGACGATCTCGACAACCATGACACTCGCACTTGGTGACGCGCTGGCGGTCGCGCTGATGGAAAATCGTGCGTTTACCGCCGAGCATTTTCGCAACTTCCATCCGGGTGGCAAACTGGGCGCCCAGTTCAGCCGTGTGCGCGACCTGATGCACACGGGCGATGCGGTGCCGCTGGTGCCGGAGGACGCGGGCATGCCGCGTGCATTGGATGAAATCAGCGCAAAAGCTTTCGGCGTGACCGGCGTGATCGACGACATGGGGCGCCTGACCGGTATCATCACCACGGGCGATCTGGGCCGGCACATGGACGGTTTGATGTCTCTCAAGGCGCGCGACGTCATGACCCGTGCGCCGGTAACCATCAGACCCGACGACCTGGCCGAGCGTGCGGTCGGCATCATGAATGCGCGCAAGATCAACTGCCTGATGGTGGTCGATCCGGTCGCCCCGGAAATGCCGGCGGGTCTGCTGCATATCCACGACTGCCTGCGTGTAGGATTGGGCTGACCGTCATGCAGGCCGATCGCCATTCGCGCATGGTGTCCCTTCTCAAGGTTCTGTTCCCGCTGCTGGCGCTGGCGCTTCTATCGACGCTGTTCCTGCTGTCCCGGGCCGTCGATCCGGATTCGGCGATCCCCTTCGCGGACAAGGAAATTCAGGATCGCCTGCGGGACCAGCAGGTCACGGGCCCGTTTTTCTCAGGAACGACGGCCCAGGGCGATCTCATCTCGTTTTCGGCGGAAAAACTGACCACGCCCCAGAACGAGGTCGGCGCGAACCGGGCCGAAGACGTGCGTATCGTCATGGAGCTGATCGGCGGCACCAACCTGACTCTCCAGTCCGACGTCGCCCATTTCGAGATGCAGAAGGATCTCGCTGATCTCGAAGGCGAAGTGGTGATCGAAACATCGACCGACTACAGGATTCGCAGTGACCGGCTGATCACCCAGATGACCGAGCTGGATGTGCAGTCGCCCGGCCCGGTCCGCGCACAAAGTCCGATGGGAACCCTTGACGCAGGCAGCATGACGATAAGTTCCCCTCAAGAGGGGGGAGCCGCCCAATTGAATTTCACAGGCGGCGTGAAACTGGTATACGATCCCAAAGTATCAGAAGAGTGACGCACGTGAGCCATCTAAGATCCCTTTTGCTGCCCGTCTTTCTCATCCTGTTCGCAGGGTCTGCGCTGGCACAGGGCGCCAATGTCGCCTTCGGCACCATACGGCAGGATACGGACCAGCCGGTCGAAGTAACCGCCGACAACCTTTCGGTCGATCAGGAGACGGGTACCGCGATCTTTACCGGTAATGTCATGATCGGTCAGGGCGACCTGCGCCTCACCGCGGCCCGTGTCCTCGTGGTCTATCGTGAACAGAAGCAGGGCATCGCCCGGCTCGAGGCGACGGGCGGCGTGACGCTGGTGTCCGGCCCGGATGCGGCGGAATCCGATCGCGCCGACTATGACATCGACAACGGCACGATCGTGATGACGGGCAACGTTCTGCTGGCGCAGGGGCCCAGCGCCCTGTCTGCGGACAAGATGAGCGTGCGCCTGTCCGACGGGACCGCTGAAATGTCCGGCCGGGTACGGACCATCTTGCAGACCGGCAGCGACAACTGATGTCCTCGCCCGAGCTGAGTGTATCTGAGGGCCACTCCGGCCTGCGGATACAACACCTGCGCAAGTCCTATCGAAAGAAGACCGTGATCCGGGATTTCTCGATGCACCTCAATCGGGGCGAGGTCGTCGCGCTGTTGGGACCGAACGGGTCCGGCAAGACGACCACGTTCTACGCTGTTGCCGGGCTGGTGACGCCCGAAGGCGGGAGCGTGACAGTGGACGGCAAGGATGTGACCCTGCTGCCCATGTACCGGCGCGCGCAGTTGGGGATCGGATACCTGCCGCAGGAGATGAGCATTTTTCGCGGCCTCAGCGTTCAGGACAACATCGCCGCGATCCTCGACATCGCGGTCTCGAAGCGACACAAGCGGCGCGAACGATTGGAGGAGCTGCTGTCGGAGTTTTCCATCGAACATCTGCGCCGCGCGCCCGCACTGGCCCTGTCCGGCGGCGAACGCCGCCGGGTCGAAATCGCACGCTGTCTCGCGGCGAACCCGAAGTATCTCTTGCTCGACGAACCCTTCGCCGGCGTCGACCCGATCTCGGTCGGAGATATCCGTCTGCTGGTCGCCGATCTGAAAACCCGCGGGATCGGCGTGCTCATCACGGACCACAACGTTCGTGAAACGCTCGAGATCGTGGATCGCGCCTATATCCTGCACGAAGGCAAGGTGCTGATGTCGGGCACGCCGGACGAGGTGGTCCAGAACGAGAACGTTCGCCGGGTCTACCTCGGTGAGAACTTCCGCATATCTTGAAAATTGGTTAACGCCGCACGGCGATATTTGGCTGCCCGACACGGGTTCACCATTGACTTTGAAGCGCGTTCTTGGCCTCATTGACCCATGGCAACACTGCGTTCCCGTTCGAGACTGCACCCGCCTTCACGTCAAGGCACGGTCGAGAATAGCCCGAGCGCAGAGCCATCTTTCCGCATTTGAGCAATGTCAGTAACCACCCCGGTGGCCCATATGCCATTGCCCGAAGAAGTGATAACAAGGAGAAGCTATGCGGTATCAAATCAGCGGCAAACAGATCGACATCGGCGAAGCGTTGCAGACCCACGTCAAGGAGGAGCTTGGCGCGGCTGTCGGAAAATACGCGGAGCGGCCGACGGACGCGCAGGTCGTCTTTTCCAAGTCGGGGCACGAGTTTGTCTGCGAGGCGACCGTGCACCTTTCCACCGGCCTCACGGCATCCGCGAAAGCCCACAACGCCGAGATCTACGCCGCCTTTGACGGTTGCTGCGAGAAAATGGAAAAGCAACTGCGCCGATACAAGCGCAGGTTGAAGGATCACCACCAGGTCCGCGCCGAACCGGTTGAACTTTTTGGCGCCTCCTCGTATATCCTTGCCTCTACAGACGATTCTGACGCTCAGGAACCCGACACTCTCCAACCCATGATTATTGCCGAAATGCAGACCAAGATCGCGACCTTGTCTGTTGGTGAAGCTGTCATGCAGATGGAACTCGCAGGGGCCCCCGTGCTGGTGTTTCGCAAGGAAGGCAAAGAGGGGCTCAATGTCGTGTATCGCCGCGAAGACGGCAACATCGGCTGGATAGACCCCTGATCGAGAACCGGGTTTCTCCCGGAGACAAAGGGCAGGAAAACCGAATGGGACTTGCAAAACTACTCAAGCCGGAAGCGGTGAAAGTCGTGAATGCGGCCTCGAGCAAGAAGCGCCTGATGCAGGACCTCGGTGATCTGGTCGAATCCGTTTACGGGTTCCAGGCCAACTCCGTCGTTGAAGCCCTTATGGCAAGAGAGGCCCTCGGGCCAACGGGTGTGGGCCACGGCGTGGCCCTCCCCCATGCCAGACTGGATGGACTGGATGCCGTTGTCGGGGCGTTCATCCTGCTCGACCGGCCTGTCGATTTCGCGTCTGTCGACCGCCAGCCGGTGGACATCGCTTTCGCACTTTTCGCTCCGGAAGAGGCTGGGGTCGAACACCTCAAGGCGCTTGCGCTGGTGTCGCGCACGCTGCGGGACAGTGCGATTTGCAGCAAGCTCCGCGCGAATCCCGATCCGGCGACACTCTATACCATCCTGACCGAGGAACCTTCGGTTCAGGCCGCCTGATCCGGCGCTATTTCCAGCGCGAAAAGCCGAACGTGAGATAATCCCGTTGATAGGCCTGTGCGGCCAGCTTCTCTATCTCGTCGTCGTAGATATCGTCCAACGTGAAGGGCTGATCCGGTTCCGCCGGTGATGGCGGCGGCGCGTCGGCGAGCCCCACGGAGGCGGCCAAGGCAGGTAGTTCGACCGCCATTTCGGCTTCGCGGATGATCCGGTCCGGCAGGCACAGTTCGCCGAAGCCCTGGATTGCCTGTGCCTGCGAACACCACGCCGCATCGACACGTATGGCCGTCTGCCCGGCCAGATTTCCCTTCAGCCACGACAAGAAGGCGGCAAATGCGGCCCGATGCTCTGCCACGGTGTAGGATGTATCGGGGCCGTCGGGTGGCAGCGGCATGTTGTATCGGCGTATCATCGTCTTGCGCAATTGTACGAAACTGCCCTTGCCCGTGCTCAGGATATGCCGACAGAATGCATCGTGCGCGCGCGCCAGCGGATGACGGATCACGGTAAAGCTGCGATGCCCCGGACGGTCGCGCTGCCACTGGCGCAGCTCCTTTTGCGACATCTTCGTGTTGAGCGCACCGCGGCCCACGCCGTCCACAGCCGCCAGCCAGTCCATGATCTCGACCCGAGGCGCAGATCGAAGCGGCAGGTATAGCAGTGGCGCCTCGGCCGCCGTGACATAGGAGGGAACATTCGGCCCACGTCGCGGCTCGAAGTTCGGCGTGCGGGTCAGATCGAACCGGTCAAGCCGCGCCAACGCGCCGATCATCTCTTCGTAGTTGCTGACCTTGGCCGAGATCGGGCTGGGATTCTGTTTCTTCAGGTTGGTATCGAGATTCTCCAGTGTCTCGTTCACACCAAGAAATTTCGCGAGGCCATTCATGACATCGACGCTCTGCAGGTCTTCGTAGGCCACGTAAAATGCCGTCTGCCCGCTGACCTGCAGCCGATTCATCAACTCGATCTGAAACGCCTGCAGGGCTTCCAGATGCGCCTCGAACTCGCGGGCATCGAAAACCGCCTGTGCCGCCTTGTGCGCCTTGACGTCCGTCAGCTTCCATTGGCCGGTTTCCTGCGCGATCTTCCAGCTGACGTAACTCTCCACCGGGTTCCGGGTCAGGATGATCTTGGCGCATCTAGGATCGTCCATGATGGCGTCGAAGACGCGCGGATCATGGTCATGGAAATACCGAAAACCGCTCAGTCGCGCGGTGTTTTTCCGGATCGCGTCCAGCAAGGCGTGGGGGTCGCGGTCGCGCGTTTTCTGGTCGATACCGAGGATCGGTTCGTTGTGCGGATAGCCCAGGAAATGCGGATTGAACGCCTCGCCGTGGCAGTTCAGTCCCTTGAAGGCGTTGAGGTTGCTTTCAAGAAAATTCGACCCTGTCCGCATTTCGGCAAACACGACGAAGCTGTGGAATCTGTCGGTCATGCCTTATTGCACCAGGTAGGGTTTCCGTTGGGTCTTCTGGTTGGAGGTCACGCCCCGCTCGGCTGGAAAATCGCCCATCAGGTAGGGGTGCATCCCCTGGTTCTTGAGATTCTGCAGGAACTGTCCGAACCCGCTGAGGTCCACCATCTTGGGCGCCTCCGAAAGCCGGCGAAGCTTGGTGCGGCCGATCTCGTCCAGAATGCCTTGCAAGGGCTCCATCGGTGCCTCGATGAATTCGGCCATTGTCCAGATACGCACTCTTGCCTTGGTATATGGCGACCGCAGGATATCCATGTGCTCGCTCTCGACCTTCTGGAGATGCGCGGCAATCGTGCGAATCTCGGAGAAGTCCATGTTGGAACGGAACAGGGGCACCGCCCATGCGCCGGTTATTACCGAAACCTGTGCGTTCGGATCCTTGGCGACGCGCCAGTTGATGTCCTGATTGTCGGAGGGTCCGAACTGGAAGCACTGGCGCTCGCCCCGCGTGTTCCAGATCAGGTTGGTCAGGAACGCCTTGCTGTTGTAGTCGCGCAGCGTGGGCGACCGCGACAGGGCGCCGTTGATCGCCGTCTGACCATCGGCGTAATGCACACCGTCCTTGGCGAAAAGATGCCCGTGGACCCGCGCACCCGTTGCCTTGGCCAGCCACGGCTCGAAATTTTCGAAAAGCTCCGCGAACCCCTGAAACATGGAATAGGGCGCCGCGGTGACGCCGTTTTCCCAGTCCTCGTTCGGAAAGCGGCTTTGCATGTAAAGGCCGGACCGACCACGCGTCCGCCGCTCCACCGCCTTGGAGAATATGCGATCGATCTTCCCGGGGTTCGGCTCGGTCTTCTTCATCGCGCCGGCAGCATCGGTGAGAAACGCCTCGTACAGACGATCGGCATATGGCCAGATCTTGCGCGCGACAAAGCAGTCGGACCGGCGCAGGAGTTGAAGGTGGTCATCGTAGAAGATGTGTGGTTTGCCTTGGAAGTCGAACTTGGAAAGCGTCAGCGACCGGCTTTCGATCCTTTCGGAGTAAAGCCGCGCGAGAGATTGAAAATAGGCTTCGTCCGGAATCCAGACATGGCGGAAGAACCGGTCATAGGTGGGCCGTTCCGGATCCTGAAGGATCGCGGAGAGCGTGCGACGGGACAGACACCACCATTGCGACCCCATGTGAGGGATGATCCCGTTCGGCATCTTGCGCTTGAGGCCGAGTGTGCGCTGGAACGCCACCGCCTTGTCGAAGAAGTATCGGTTCTTCTTCCACGAAAAGGGGAAGTGAAGGGTAAAGCGTTCCTCGTCCAGGCCGCCGACGGTCCAGGGGACATCGGCCGTTGTCGCGCTTTCGATGAAATCGGTATTGGGCCGTTCGTCGAGATAGTCGATCAGCTCCTGCACCGGGCGCAAGGGCAGACAGGAGCCGGAAGCCAGGTAGACATGCTTGATCTCGGGATGGCTGGCCAGCAGCAGTTCGGACGCGCTTTGCGATGCGGCGACGATCCCCCACGTCCCCCATTCGCAGCGAAAGCGCGCGCAGAAGGACACGTTCTTGAGATCCGAAAGGGCGGCCACGAAGGTGTCGTAGGTCTTGCGCGGTACGACCTTGTCCACGTGAATGACCACCGGGCAGCCCGCTGCCGACCAATGGCGCGCAACCTGTTCCGCGCGCCCCAGCGCGGTATGCACCAGCATGGCGATCCCGACCGTCATGCCCAGTTCCCCTTGGACATGAGGCCCAGAATCTCAAGCTGGCGCCAGTTGATGTAGCGCTCGGACCACTTGCACCAGAGCTGGGGGTCTTCCTTGAGCCGCTCGGCATAGGCCTTGTACTCGACCGAGCCGGCATAGTGCTGCGAGCGCTCAAGCTCCTCCGCGGCCTTGGCCCCGAAGGTATCTATGAACTTGGCATGGAGAAGCACGCCCGAAGCTTTCTCGCCGCCCCATTCGTCGTAGACCTGGTTCAGGCCGCGCGGCAGCAACATGTGGGTTGAACTGACATAGGTGTACCGCCTGTCCCATTTAACCAGCGGCACCTTGTTCAATGCCGGTGCCTTCTCCGGCGTCTCGGGAAAGAACACCCGTGCGCGTGGTCCGCCCTGTATCCAGAGGTTGGTGAACAGGTGATTGCGCGAGATCGTGTAGTTTCCGCTGTCGAACCACGCCGCGATTTCCATCGGGTTCTGGCCGGGATGGTAGGGCTGCTCGTCCAGTCGGCCCTTGGGGTACATGTCCAGCAGCATGGCCGAAAAGGATTTGATGGAGGACGCATCCAGCCAGTCCGTCAATGCCCGCAAGGGGCGGGTATCGCAGAAGGGGTAGATGAGAAACTCGTCGGGATCGACCGTCAGCGCCCAATGGCCGTGGGCATACTTGCGCGCCAGCCAGTTCAGCCAATCCACGCCGAAGCGCGCGCGCTTGTAGCTGGCTGTCGTGCTCCAGACCGAAACGTCGGGCTGATCCGCAAGGTAATCGAGCGATCCGTCAGTACTGTCATTGTCGACAAAGAAGAAATGGCCGATCCCCATGTCGCGGTAATAATCGAGAAAATAGGGCAGCCGGATGCCTTCGTTTCGCTGCGTGCAGAACAACAGAAGGTCATCCGGGCGGATCTGTCCGGTCCGGTTCGCGACCCGCTTCAGTTCACGCCGCTTGCGCAGGGCGCGAATACGCCAGCGCTTGCGCTGAATCCTCAGCCAATATGACTGCAAAACTCCCAAAGACCGCCCTCTACCTCGCCGATCAGGCCGCGATGCAAGGCGCTACCATCTTGACCTTAACACGGTCTTGAAGTGTTGGTCCCAGCCCGGACCGACAAAGGACATCGCCCCGTATGCACCTTTCGGCTTCTCCGCCCACTCATTAAGCACGTTTATCCACAAATACCGATCAGAAACAGGTGCGTAAACGGCATTCTCACCCAAAAACTCGTGCAAGACTTCCAAATCGTTGCATAAAACGCGCGTTCCCAACTGTGCCGCTTCCAGGGGAGGAAATCCGAAGCCTTCTGCAAGGCTGGGGAACAATGCGCCGGATGCGCCCTGGACCAACGCGGCAAGCGCCGCATCTCCGAGGCCCGGCAGTTCCCGCACAGGGTGATCTGGCGGCAGCGCGTCCAGCCGCGCGAACAGTCTGTCGTTGTTCCAGCCGCGGCTGCCACAAAGGAAAAGGGGCGGGACGGACGGGCCCATTTCCTCCCACAGATCCAGAAGGAACGCGTGGTTCTTGCGCGGCTCCAGCGTCCCGACCGTCACAAAATACGGCCCCGAAGGTGGCAGCCCGTCGGGAAGCGCAGAGGAATCGGGCGTTGGCAGGTCCGTGCCCAGATAGGCCACCACGTCGGGCGGCACGCGACCCATGGCGTTCAAGGCTTTCCGCGCGCGGCTGCGGGTATCCTCCGAGTTGTAGATCACCCAATCCGACCATGCGCTGACCCGACGCATCTTTGCTTCGAAGGTCGCGACGGTCCCTGCGCGTTGAAAGTCGGGATGCTCCAACGGAATGACGTCATGAACCAGAACATGGACGCGCCCCCCGGCCCCCTTGACGCCGCCCAGAACGCGATCCGTCAGGTTGCTGTGACCCACATTGAAGTAATCGAAACCGTCCGGGAATTGCCGTTGCAGCAGGCGCGGCAGGCCCGCCCGCCGTACCCGCGCCACGGCCAAGCGTCGAAGATCGCTTTCGGCACGCCGGACGATCCCGGGCCGTCGCCGTGCGAGTCGGGAGAGCAGATCGGCGCGGCCCCATGCGTCGCGCCCCTCCACCCGGTCGATGAAACAGGCCAGCCCGAACCTGTCCAACAGGACGTAGCCCAACGCGGTGCGCACCAAGCCCCAACAGGGTACGTCGTCGTGCAGGAACTGCCGCAGATACGCCAACTCGACACGGTCCACTCCCGTGGCGACACGTCCGGCCCGGCGCAGGCTGCGGGTCAGGTCCAGCAGACGCGCGGGCGTTGGATTATGCCTCGTAGTGTCCAGTTTGGTGCCATCTCCATGCGTCGGTTATCATCTGCCTGAGCGTGGACCGGTGCGGTGTCCATCCCAGTTCCTTCTTTGCCCGCTCCGAGCCCGATACCAGCTTGGTGCAATCCCCTGCCCTGCGGGGCCCCGCGACGTGGGGTACCTCTTTGTTCGTTACCTCGCGACTGTGCTCCAGCACCTCGCGCACCGAAAAGCCGCTTCCGGTGCCCAGATTGAAGACCCGGCTTCCCTTGCCGTTCTTGAGCCATTCGAGCCCCAGAACATGCGCATCGACCAGATCGCAGACGTGCACGTAGTCGCGGATGCAGGTGCCATCCGGTGTATCGTAATCCGTGCCGTGAATGGTGAGCGCGTCGCGCTTGCCCGCGATGGCATCCAGCATCAGCGGTACGAGATGGGTTTCGGGTTGGTGGAACTCGCCCACCTCTCCTTCCGGATCCGCGCCCGCCACGTTGAAGTATCTGAATATGACGTGCCGCAGACCGTCGGACGCCTCGAAATCGCGCAGGATATCTTCGATCGCGCGTTTCGAGGCTCCGTAGGCGTTCAAGGGATACTGGGCCGAGTTTTCATCCAGGACGACGTTGTCCTGATCCCCGTAGGTGGCGCATGTCGAGGAAAAGACGAAATCCTTGCACTCCGCTTCGACCGCCGCCTCGATCAGTGTCAGCGACCCCGCGACATTGTTGCGCCAGTACTTACCGGGGTGCGCCATCGCTTCGCCGACTTGGCTGAGCGCGGCGAAATGCATGACGGCAACGGGGCTGTACCTGGCGAAAACTTCATCGAGCCGCGCACGGTCCAGCAGATCCCCCTGCTCGAACGGGCCGAATTTCACCGCGTCCCGCCAGCCGGTTTCGAGATTGTCGTATGTCACCGGCGTGAAGCCCGCGTTTCTCAATGCCTTGCAGGCATGCGACCCGATATAGCCCGCGCCGCCGGTGACCAGGACATTGCTCATGCTCACCCTCTCCGATGCGCCTACTGCGCTGCCTTGTCGACCTGCATGATGCTGCTGAGATAGGAATGCAGATCATCCCGCAGATCATCGCGGGCCAGGCCGAAGGCGACGGTCGCCTGCAGGAAACCGGACTTGGAACCGCAGTCAAAGCGCTGGCCCCGGAAACGATAGCCGTAGACGGGGTTGTCCTGTTCGATGTCGCGGGCAATGGCATCGGTCAGTTGTATCTCGCCGCCCGATCCCGACTTTATCTGGTTCAGGTTGCGCAGCACGGAGGGTTCGAGAATGTAGCGGCCGATCACCGCGAGGTTCGACGGCGCATCTTCCGCGCGCGGTTTTTCGACCATGCCCTTGACCTTGACCATGTGGCCCATGTCCTCGGATACATCGAGCATCCCGTAGGACGAAGCGCGCTCCGGCTCAACCTCCATCGCGGCGACCATGTTTCCGCCGGTCTCGGCGTAGGCCTCGACCATCTGCTGAAGGCAGGGTTTTTCGGCGGCGATCACATCGTCGGGCAGCATCACGGCGAAAGGTTCATTACCGATAAGACGCCGCGCACACCATACCGCGTGGCCCAGCCCCAGCGCCCGGTGCTGCCGAATATAGGCGATGGCACCGCTGTCCATGTTGGTGTCCTGAAGCGCCTTCAGAAGGTCTTCCTTGCCCTTCTTGCGAAGTTCCTGCTCGAGCTGCGGCGCGTGGTCGAAGTAATCCTCCAAGGCACCCTTGCCGCGTGAGGTCACGAAGATGAATTCCTTGATCCCGGCGGCGCGCGCCTCGTCGATCGCGTACTGAACAAGTGGCCTGTCCACGAGGGTCATGATTTCCTTGGGCACCGACTTGGTCGCCGGAAGGAACCGGGTTCCCAGACCGGCAACGGGAAAAATTGCCTTTGTGACTTTCTTGCGCATCTTGATCCTAAGTCCCTTCGAAGTGGCCTTTGCCAACCTGTTATACGAATTTGCGTCGCCAATAACTGATCCAGATCAGCATGAGCAGAATAATTCCCAGCCTTCTGTCTGGATCGCTACCTACTCTTCGCGCAATCCACGCTGACTGGCAACGCGCTTCCGTTCCTTTTTCAGCCGCCCCATGCGCGAGATAACGCTGAAAAGTGGCATTTCGCGGTCGGCTTTTCCGAAAATGCCGCCTTGGTGCAGCCATACTCCGTCCGGTTCGAAACTGACGGTGTGAAAAGCGGCGGAGGGAGACAGCGAAATCAGCGTCACGATTTCGCCGTTCCGCGCCCGCTCAGCCGCCTTGCGCCTGTCCCGCCGCAGCCGGATGGGACGGGTCGGCAGGACCGAAGATGAGCGCGGTGCCGACGGAAAAGGGTGGAACGGGGCCTGCGGATGACTTGGCAGACGGGCCGGAAGGAGCGGCCGACGGGCCCCTTCCGCATAACCCTGATCGAGCCGTCCCATGAGGTGGCGGACCTGAAACGGGTCGAGCGGGCCGCTGACGAGATACCGGAACAGCCGCTCCTGTTCGGCCCGGCGGAGGCGCGCCCATTGCGCCTCATACTCGGCAGGAGGCACATGCTTGCGCTGGAACACGGCCCAGCTTGCACCAATGTCGAACAGGTCTTTCGGCACCCGGTTGCTCCCGCGCAACCTGTTGGCGGCGAACCCATGGTGCACCTCTGCCAGCGGCACGATCGCGGTGGCCAGACCCGCGCGTGCCAGCCGCATGTTCAGGTCGGTCTCGTCAAGGAAGTAATGAAAGGCGGGGTCGAACCCGCCCAACTCGACCAATACCTCGCGGCGAAAGGCCATGTTCGTCCCTTCCGTCTTGACCGCACTCGCCTTGGGCGGGGAAAGAACCGTCGGACGGCGGGGATCGACCTTGATCGAACGGGCTTCTCCGAAGCGGTCGAGCCTGCGGGCGCGCCATTGAAAGGAAATGCCGTTCCGCCCCCGGACGAACCCTCCCATCGCTGCCACGTCCGACCGGAAAGCAGGCTGGACAAGATGCCGAAGCCATTGCGGCTCGGGCACGGCGTCGTCGTCGATGAAAGCGATGATCTCCCCCGCGGCCTGCGCGATACCGAGGTTGCGCGCCGCAGAGATGTTCGGCTCGTCGAAGGGTACTATTTTAAGGTCCTCGGCAAACCCGCTCCGGCGCGCCGTCTCGACGCCGCCGGGATCCGCAACCACGACGACCTCGAAACTGGGGTACTGAAGCTGCGATACGCCCAGCAGGCAGCGTCGCAGCGCCTCGGGTCGCCCCCGGCTGACGATGACGACGCTGACCGTCAGATCATTCATTCAAGTCCCATCTGGGCCATCATCGCTTCGATCTTGGGCACGTCTTCCGGATTGTTCAGCTCCCAGAAGGCCCGGCCCCGCGACGTTACCTCTACACACAGAACGGCGCGCCCATTCTCCACGAAGCGCAGTTGTTCCAGTCCCTCAAGCTGCTCGAGCGGCCCGGTGGGCCATGACGGATAGGCCGCAAGCGCGTCGGGCCGATAAGCATAGACACCGACGTGATGAAAGACCGGGGTCCGGTCGCCTTCGGCATAGGCGTTCGAGGTGAAGGGGATCACCTCCTTCGAGAAGTAGAGGGCCCGATGATCCGCCGCAAATACCGCCGTTGTGCCACCGATACGACCCGCAGCGCGATCCGCCAGAAGACTGTTGAGCGTCGCACCGTCACAGCGCAGGACCGGTGTCGCGATTCCCGCCTCGGGCGCGCTCCGCAGCCCCTCCACAAGGCTCTCGACGAACCAGTGCGGCGTCAGCGGCGCGTCGCCCTGCAGGTTCACGACGATGTCGAATGCGCCGCCCAGCGCCGCATGGGCCTCGGCACATCTTTCGGTGCCGTTGGCACAGTCTGCCGACGTCATGACCACTTCGGCTCCGAAAACCTCGGCGGCGCTTTTGATCCGGTCGTCGTCCGTTGCGACAACCACGCGATCCACGCCGTTGACCGCGCAGGCCGCCAGCCATGATCTTTCGATCAGGCTGCGGGACACACCGCCCGCCCCCCTGAGCTGGGCGAGCGGCTTGCCCGGATAGCGTGTCGAGGCGTAGCGCGCGGGGATGACTACCAGTACGGACATCAGGCGGTTTTCAGGTCGACACCCGGCGCGTGGGCGATGAAGAACGGATTGGCGAAACCTTCCTTGCCATAGCGCAGCGGTGTGAGATCGTCGAAACGGACGACGGCGCCACCGGCACCGCGCAACACGGCGTCACCTGCCGCCGTGTCCCATTCCATCGTGCGGCCAAGGCGCGGATAAAGATCCGCCTCCCCTGTGGCGACGAGGCAGAATTTCAGGGACGACCCCGCGCTCTTCATGTCCTTGACTGCGTATTTCGAGATATAGTCATCGGTTGCCTGATCGCGGTGGGACTTCGATGCCACCACCATCAGGGCCGAGTTGTCTGCATCAGATACCGCAATCGGTTCGACCGCGCCGACGGTGTCCTTGTCGAACGCGCCCGTCTCCTCGACAGACTGCCCGTCGGCTCGGGTGAAGAACATCCGCAATTTTGCCGGGGCATAGACAACTCCGCGGGTCGGCACGCCGCCTTCGACCAGCGCGATGTTTACCGTGAAATCGCCGCGCCGGTGAATGAACTCCTTGGTTCCGTCCAATGGATCGACGATCAGGAAAGTGTCCCCCTGTGCCGCGTGGGTCGCTGCCTGCTCTTCCGTGACCAGCGTCATCTCGGGGAACGCCGCGCGCAGTCCTTCCGAAATGATCGCGTCGGCTGCTTCATCTGCCGCGGTTACCGGGCTGTCGTCCGATTTTGCCTTAACGTCGAAATCGTCCCGACCGTAGATCTCCATGATCATGTCACCCGCCTCCAGGGACAGTTTCCGCATCACAGTCACCAATTTTTCATAGTCCATAATAATTTGCCCATATCGCATTCGTTGATTAGTCGGCGCGCCCCCCTTATGCTGCGCTACCAACGGAACGGCAAGAATTCCGTGACAGCATGGCCAGATCAGAAGGCAGTCCAGATGTTCCAGTCCACACGCAAGCCGAAGGGCGGTTTCAGTTCCGCCATGGCCATGGCCGAACTGGTTTACCACTCGGTCGTCCGGTCTGTCCGCAAGCAGCACAACAACGCCTTTGTCGCGATCTTCACCAACATGCTGCAGGCGATCATGTTCGTGCTGGCGTTCTATGTGATGTTTTCGGTTCTCGGGATGCGCAGCGCGGCGCTGCGCGGCGATTTCCTTGTCTACATCATGACCGGCATCTTCCTGTATCTCACGCATACGAAGGCGCTCGGCGCCGTGGCGGGGTCCGAAGGGCCGGCAAGCCCGATGATGCAGCACGCGCCGATGAACACGATCATCGCCATCGCATCGGCGGCCGTGGGCGCGCTCTACATTCAGGTCCTGTCGCTCTTCGTGATCCTGTTCGCCTACCACGTGGCCTGGACCCCGCTCGAGATTGATCAGCCGATCGCCGCGTTCGGGATGTTGCTGATTGCCTGGTTCACCGGCTGCGCACTCGGGCTGGTGCTGCTGGCGATGAAACCGTGGTTCCCCACCGTCGTCAGCATGTTCAGCATGATCTACCAGCGCGCAAACATGATCGCGAGCGGCAAGATGTTCGTTGCCAACACCCTGCCCAGCTTCATGCTGGCGATGTTCGACTGGAACCCCCTGTTTCACGTGATCGACCAGTGTCGCGGCTTTGCCTTCATCAACTACAATCCGCGATACACCAACTGGGAATACGCGATGTGGGTTGGACTGGCCTTTGTCGTTATCGGCCTGATGGGTGAATTCTACACGCGCAGACACGCCTCGATCAGTTGGAACGCGCGGCGCTGAACGCTCGATGTCGCCAAGGGGCCACGGCCCCGGCGACCTGCGGGACGTCATCGTTCCCGATTCCTGAAAAATCATCGCAGAATCCGCTGTGCCTTCTCATCCAGATGGTTGCGAGGGCCTTGGCTGCTCACTATATACCCACCGAACCGCTGGATGCAGACGCATCCGGTGTCACCGGATCGGGGCAAGGGTGCCGTAACGGGCCTGCGCCTCGTGTCATCGCCTTGAATAGTATGAGGGATCGAAAACATGGCCAAAGTAATCGGCATTGACCTTGGAACCACCAACTCCTGCATCGCCATCATGGATGGCAGCCAACCGCGCGTGATCGAAAACGCGGAAGGTGCGCGGACCACGCCTTCCATCGTGGCCTTCACCGACGACGAAAGGCTCGTCGGTCAGCCTGCGAAACGCCAGGCCGTCACCAACCCCGAGAACACCATCTTCGGCGTCAAGCGTCTGATCGGACGCCGCAATGACGACTCCGATCTTGCCAAGGACCGCAAGAACATGCCGTTCGAAGTCATCGACGGCGGCAACGGCGACGCATGGGTGCGTGCCAAGGGTGACAAGTATTCGCCCAGCCAAATTTCGGCGTTCATTCTGGGCAAGATGAAGGAAACGGCGGAAAGCTATCTCGGTGAGGAAGTCACCCAGGCTGTCATCACCGTGCCGGCCTACTTCAACGACGCGCAGCGGCAGGCCACCAAGGACGCAGGCAAGATCGCGGGCCTTGAAGTCCTTCGGATCATCAACGAGCCGACGGCCGCCGCGCTGGCCTATGGCCTCGACAAGGAAAACTCCCAGACCATCGCTGTCTATGACCTTGGCGGCGGTACGTTCGACGTGACCATCCTCGAGATCGACGATGGCCTTTTCGAAGTGAAATCCACCAACGGCGATACCTTCCTTGGTGGCGAAGACTTCGACATGCGGATCGTCAACTACCTCGCGGACGAGTTCAAGAAAGAGCACCAGGTCGACCTGACCAAGGACAAGATGGCCCTGCAGCGCCTCAAGGAAGCTGCGGAAAAGGCAAAGATCGAACTTTCCAGCTCCAGCCAGACGGAAATCAACCAGCCGTTCATCTCCATGGGCTCCAACGGCCAGCCGCTGCACATGGTCATGAAACTGACCCGAGCCAAGCTGGAAAGCCTGGTGGGTGACCTGATCAAGGCGTCGCTGAAGCCGTGCAAGGACGCCCTGAAGGATGCCGGTATCTCCGCCTCCGACATTGACGAGGTCGTGCTGGTCGGTGGTATGACCCGCATGCCGAAAGTGGTCGAGGAAGTGACCAAGTTCTTCGGCAAGGAGCCGCACAAGGGCGTGAACCCGGACGAGGTCGTCGCACTCGGCGCCGCGATCCAGGCCGGCGTGCTGCAGGGCGACGTGAAAGACGTGGTCCTTCTGGACGTGACCCCGCTTTCGCTGGGCATCGAGACGCTGGGTGGCGTGTTCACCCGCCTGATCGATCGGAACACCACGATCCCGACCAAGAAGAGCCAGGTGTTCTCGACCGCCGAGGACAACCAGAACGCCGTGACCATCCGGGTCTTCCAGGGTGAACGCGAGATGGCGGCCGACAACAAGCTGTTGGGGGCATTCAATCTCGAAAACATTCCGCCCGCGCCGCGGGGGATGCCCCAGATCGAGGTGACCTTCGACATCGACGCCAACGGCATCGTGTCGGTCGGCGCGCTCGACAAGGGCACCGGTAAGGAACAGAAGATCACGATCCAGGCGTCCGGTGGTCTGTCCGAAGAGGACATCGAGAAAATGGTCAAGGACGCCGAGGAGAACGCGGAGTCCGACAAGGAACGTCGCGCGCTGGTCGATGCGAAAAACCAGGCCGAAAGCCTGATCCACTCGACCGAGAAGTCGCTGGAAGAGCATTCCGACAAGGTCGACCCGACCACCGTGGAAGCGATCGAACTGGCGATTGCCGCGCTCAAGGATGATCTTGAGGGTGACAGCGCCGACAAGATCAAGTCGGGCATCCAGAACGTGACCGAAGCGGCCATGAAACTGGGCGAGGCGATCTACAAGGCCGCCCAGGAAGAGGGCGAGGACGTCGCGGATGCGGCGGACGAGCAACCGAAGCGCGGCCGCGATGACGACGACATCGTCGACGCCGATTTCGAAGACCTCGACGACGACAAGCGCGCGTAATCCCGCGCGAGGGAACCAATGACAGGGCCGGTCCGATTCAGGCGGGCCGGCCCTTCACGTTCCAGCAAAAGGACATGATCCATGGCAAAACGTGATTATTACGACGTGCTTGGTGTCTCCAAAGGTGCATCGGCCGACGAGATCAAGAAGGGCTATCGCCAGAAGGCCAAGGAGTTCCATCCCGACCGGAACAAGGACAACCCGGACTCCGAGGCGAAATTCAAGGAAGCCAACGAAGCCTACGAGGTACTCAAGGACGCGGAAAAGAAAGCCGCTTATGACCGTTTCGGCCATGCCGCGTTTGAAGGTGGCATGGGCGGCGGCGGTGGCGGGCGGCGCCCCGGCGGCGGCTTTGGCGGTGGCCAGGGCGATTTCTCCTCCGCTTTCTCGGACGTTTTCGACGATCTTTTCGGCGACTTCATGGGCGGCCGCGGCGGCGGTGCCGGCGGACGTCGCGCAGCACGCGGTGCCGATCTGCGCTACAACCTCGGCATCTCGCTCGAAGAGGCCTATTCGGGGCTGCAGAAGTCCATCAACGTGCCGACATCGGTGCAATGCGGCGCCTGCGATGGCTCGGGCGCGGAAGGCGGCGCGGAGCCGACGACCTGCCCCACCTGTTCGGGCATGGGCAAGGTGCGCGCGCAGCAGGGCTTCTTTACCGTCGAGCGGACCTGCCCGACCTGTTCCGGCATGGGACAGATCGTCAAGAACCCCTGCAAGACCTGCCGTGGCGCGGGTCGCGTTGAAAAGAACCGTTCGCTCAGCGTCAACATTCCGGCGGGCGTGGAAACGGGCACGCGCATCCGCCTGGCGGGCGAAGGCGAAGCGGGCATGCGTGGCGGCCCTTCGGGCGACCTCTACATCTTCATCGAGGTCAAGGAACACGAGCTGTTCGACCGTGACGGTCCGAACCTGTTCTGCCGCGTTCCCGTGTCGATGAGCACGGCAGCCTTGGGCGGCAACATCGAGGTGCCGACGATCGACGGCGGCCGCGGTCGCGTGCAGATCCCGGCTGGCAGCCAGTCGGGCCGCCAGATGCGCCTGCGCGGCAAGGGCATGCCCCCGTTGCGCGGCGGTGGTACCGGCGACATGATCATCGAACTTGCCGTGGAAACACCGGTCAACCTGACCGCGCGGCAGAAGGAATTGCTTCAGGAGTTCGAGGATCTGTCGGCGGACAACAATCCCGAGAGCAGCAGCTTCTTTTCCAGCGTGAAGAGTTTCTGGGACTCGATGAAGGGCTGAGCGTCGGTCCGGGCGGTGCCCGGGCCGACACCCATCGCAGCACGTGCTGCGAGGATTGCGACTGTTAACCAGATCGTAACCAGACTCCGATGATCCTTCGGCATGGATCAATTCGACGAAAAACCATTGCCGTTCCTTCTGGACGAGGCCCCTGAAACGGTACCTCTGACCGGCAAGCAACCCTCTTACATCAAGGATCACCGCCAGCGTTTGCGTGCCCGTTTCATGGCCGGGGGCGCGGCGGCGATGCCGGATTACGAGTTGCTCGAACTGGTGCTTTTTCGGGCAATTCCGCGCCGCGACGTCAAACCGCTTGCCCATGCGCTGATGCAGCGTTTCGGCGATTTCAACCGGGCTGTCTCGGCCCCCGAGGCGCGTTTGCGCGATGTGCCCGGCGTGGGCGATGCCGTCATCGTCGAACTGAAGATCGTCGAGGCGGCGGCCCAACGACTGGCCCGCGCCAAGGTGTTGAAGCAGCAGGTTGTTTCCAGCTGGGACGCGCTGCTGGACTACTGCCACACCACGATGGCCCACCGTGAGACAGAGCAGTTTCGCGTTCTATACCTCGATCGCAAGAACGTCCTGATCGCGGACGAGGAACAGGCAAAAGGCACGGTCGATCACGTGCCCGTCTATCCGCGGGAAGTCGTGAAGCGCGCCCTGGAACTGAACGCGTCCGCGTTGATCCTCGTGCATAATCATCCCTCAGGGGATCCGACGCCATCGGGACCGGACATCGACATGACGGCACAGATCGCAGCCGCCTGCGCTGCCCTGAACCTGACGCTCCACGATCACCTGATCATCGGCAAATCGACCGAACTGAGCTTCCGGTCAGAAGGGTATCTCTAGGCACCCGGGCTGTGTCGGCTCATCGCACCCAGACTTCGACCCGCCGGTTCGCCTGGCGGCCCCAGGCGGTATCGTCGCAGGCCATCGGCATCGCCTCGCCAAAGGCATCCACGCCCAGGTCCACACGCTCGAGGTTGGCGGTCACCGCAGCGGCGGAGACGGCGCGCAGGACCGCTTCGGCCCGCCGCAGCGCGATGTCACGGTTGGGCGCGGCAGCGCCATCGCCGTCGCTGAACCCGACGAACAGCATGCGACGGGCATCGTATTGCCCCTGTTCCAGCGCACGGGCCAGTTGCTGCACGTTCGACCGGCTTTGAGCATCCAGCCGGATGGACCCGGCCTCGAACCGAAACGATGTCGTCAGCCGCGCCATCGGCCTCAACGTCGCCGTCATGCGCTGCAGTTCCTGAAGCGAGATTTCCTTGCCCGCCACGGTGATCGCGTTTGCGAAACGATTGCCCTGTTGTTCAACCGGGATCTCCTCCGGCGCCTGGTCCACGAATCCGGCGCGGCGAATGACGTTCTGCGCTGCCGGCCCCCGTGTGAAGGCGAGGAATTCCCGTGCGATCAGCGGCAGGCGCCGGGCGGGAAAGTACAGGAACATCGGCGCCGTCAGCGGATAATCCTCGGTCTTGATCGTGCGCCGCGCCGCATTGAGGTTGAACCCGCAGGTGCCGCCCAGCGTCAGCACCAGTGTATTGCGTTGCTCGGCATAGCTGGTGATCCCCAATGAAAGACTGTCGCGCGCGACCGCCTCGGCCAGATTACCGGGCAGCGCGTGGCGCACGATGTTTTCGGTCAGGGTCAGTTTCGCGGGTTTCATCACCTGGTCGATGATCGCCTGGCTCAACCCGCTGGATTCGTCCGGCAGATGCAGTTCGATCGGGGCGTCCGGCCCGCCGAGATCCTTCCAGTTGGTGATCTCGCCGGCAAAGGCCCGGGCGAGCATCAAGGGTGAAATGGCCCGCAGCGGGTTTGTCGGCGCGACGACCGGCACGACAGCATCCAGCGCCAGAACACGGCTTCGGTTCGCACCGGTGAGATCCCCCATTCCGGCCTCGCGGGCGTTGATGCGTTCGTCGCGGGCTATCTCACGCAGGGCCATGACGATGTCTGCCTCGTCCGCCAGCAAGTCGGCAAAGCCTTCGTCCGTGTTGGTCGCCCGGAAAAAGAACCGCGCCGCGAGCTTGCCGGTGTCCCGCCGGGTGAGCAGATAGGTGAACCGCGTCGGATCGTCGGAATCCTCCCGCGTCACCTCGTAATCCGCCCGTTCGCCATAGGCATTGATCAGCGCCGGCATCAGGACCGCGCCCATCGTTGCGGAGCCGGATAGCTGAACCTCGGCGACGAAATCCTCGATGTTCGGGCAGCCGGGCCCGGCGCACAGCACCCCGGAACCATCCACGGTCAGTTCGCCGTACTCGGTCTGGAGGCGATAGAATTCACCATCGAACCCCAGCAGCATGCCGCTGAGTTCCACCTTGCCATCGCGCGACGTCAGCGTGACATCCTGCGCGCTTGCGGGTTGGTGCCAGAAAAGGAAAAGTGCGGCGAAGACCGCCGCACATCTGAGCAAGATCATGAGACCCCGAGTTGCGGTTTTACTGTGCCGCGACTTTCAGGTCTTGAAGCAGATTATTCAACACAAGAAAGCTGCCGACGGCCTCGCATTCCGGCACAGACAGGATCAGGTCCTGTGTCCTGATCTGGCCATCCTCCTCAAGCTGGAGCGACTGTGCTTCGGCTTCGATCCCGCAATTGGCATCGGTGATTTCCGCCTCGACGCTGAGCAGGATGTTCCCGGTCTGTTGGGAAGCGGCCTTCGGAAAGGTGTAGACCTCGGCCAGCAGAGGATCCGGCGCGCTGCTGTCTCCATGGCGGGTCAGCACACCGCTGCGCCCGGTGACCGCATTCGCAACCTCGCCCGGCGCTTCTTTCCAGTGGTGGCCGGCATCCCCGTAGTTCGCACCGAATTCGCGCGCGTGGATTTCAAAGCCGGCTTTGCCTTTCCACTGCAGGACAGCACGGGTGTAATCGTTCAGCTCCTCGACCTCGGCCTGTGCGACCGCACCGTCGCCGTTTCCGAAGGCAAGGATGAACATTGCTTCGGTCGCCAGCGCGGGAACGGTGGTTTCCAGTTCCCCACGCGCATCCGTGGTTTCGGTAAAGATCATGCCGTTATGGTGGACGGTCACCCGTTCGTTGGGCAGGCACGGAGCCTTCAGCCGCAGATCGACCATCGCTGCAGCCACCGCCTGGGCTTCTGCCGTGATCTCGCAGCCGGTCGCAGCATCCGTCGCCCCGGTCGAAGGCGGGCCCTCAAGCACGCTCCGGGGCGCGCGGACCTCGATCAGGTTCTCGTCGGGTGTCGACACGGACAAGGCAGGCGACTCGGGCAGATCACCGTCCATCTTGAACGCGCCCGATGTCAGCTTGATCTGCTGCACATCCAGCATCGCACTGGTGGCCTTGTCTTCCAGTTCCTTGGGCGCTTTTGTGCCCTCATCGCCGTACCGTTGCTTGGCCGTATCGGAGTTCTGCATGACAAAGCCGATACCGATGGCGCAGGCAAGTGTCCCCGCTACCGTCAGAATTTGCTGCATCCGGATCATGACGCTGCCCTCTCAAAAGGAATCGTTCGGGGCAGTTATGGCGACAGATCGGGGCTAGGGTATGACGCGACGGTGCGGGGAATTGGGCAAATCCGGGGCGTGGCCCCGGACCATTTCAGGACAAGCGCCCGTGACAGTGCTTGAACTTCTTTCCCGACCCGCAGGGACACGGATCGTTGCGTGACGGATTGCCCCACGTGGTCGGATCGTCTTCCACGAAGCCCTCCGCAGCGGCGACCGGAGAGGCCGCAGGAACCTGCGGTTCCTCTTCCGCATTTTCCGCCGTCTTCTGCATGGCGGCCTGGCGTTGGGCGATTTCCTGAATGAACGCCTTGCGCTCCTCTTCTGACATCGGCTGTGCCTGGGCCAGCTTTTGCGTCACGTCCTGACGAAGGCTGTCGAGCATGGTTTCGAAAAGCTGGAAGCTTTCGTTCTTGTACTCGTTCAGGGGATCGCGCTGCGCATAACCGCGGAAACCGACGACAGAACGCAGGTGCTCCAGCGTCATGAGGTGATCGCGCCACTTGCCATCGATCGACTGGAGCAAGAGCTGCTTTTCGATCGTGCGCATGTTCTCGGGGCCGAACGCTTCGGTCTTTTCGGCCATCATCTTGTCGGTCGCCTCCACAAGGCGCTCGCGAATGACTTCGTCGTCAACGCCGTCTTCCTCGCACCATGCGATGATCGGCAGATCGATGTTCAGTTGTTCGATCACCGCTGCATAGAAACCTTGCGTGTCCCATTGGTCGGCATAGGTACGAGGCGGCATGTAGGTGTCGATCAGGTCGTCGATGACCTGATGGCGCATGTCGGTCACGATCTCGTGCAGGTCGTCCGCTTCCATGATGTCACGGCGCTGGCCGAAGATGACCTTGCGCTGCTCGTTCATGACATCGTCGAACTTGAGCAGTTGCTTGCGAATGTCGAAGTTGCGCCCTTCAACCTTTGCCTGCGCACGCTCAAGGGACTTGTTGACCCAGGGGTGAATGATCGCCTCCCCTTCCTTCAGGCCAAGCGTCGTCAGAACCTTCTCAAGCCGTTCCGAGCCGAAAATGCGCATCAGGTCGTCTTCGAGAGACAGGAAGAACGAAGTGCGGCCGGGGTCGCCCTGACGGCCGGAGCGACCGCGCAACTGGTTGTCGATGCGCCGGCTTTCGTGACGTTCCGAGGCAAGGACATAGAGGCCGCCCGCTTCCAGCACCTTCTGCTTTTCATCGGCGTGCTGTGCTTCGATCTCGGCCCGGACCTTTTCGGGATCAGCCTCCGGATCCTTGTCCAGCGCATCCAGCACCTTCAGCTCGACGTTGCCACCCAACTGGATATCGGTACCACGGCCGGCCATGTTGGTCGCGATCGTCACCGCGCCAAGCTTCCCCGCTTCGGCGATGATCTGGGCTTCCTGCTCGTGCTGGCGCGCGTTCAGGACGTTGTGCTCGATCCCTGCCGCGGTAAGCAACTGGCTGAGCTGTTCCGATTTCTCGATGGAGGTGGTCCCCACGAGGCAAGGCTGCCCCTTGGCGTTCGCTTCCTTCACCTTCTCGATCATCGCAGCGTATTTTTCCTGCACGGTGCGATAGACGGCGTCATCCTCGTCTACACGGGCGATGGGCAGGTTGGTCGGCACCTCGACGACACCGAGACCGTAAATTTCCTGAAATTCTTCGGCTTCGGTCAGGGCGGTGCCGGTCATCCCGGCCAGCTTGTCGTACAGGCGGAAGTAGTTCTGGAAGGTCACGGAGGCTAGGGTGACGTTCTCCGGCTGGATCGACGTACCTTCCTTGGCCTCGATCGCCTGGTGCAACCCGTCCGAAAGACGGCGGCCCTGCATCATGCGGCCCGTGAATTCGTCGATCAGCATCACTTCGCCATCCCGCACGATGTAATCGCGGTCTTTCAGGAACAGCTTGTGGGCCCGAAGGCCCTGGTTCACGTGGTGCACGATGGTGGTGCTTTCAGGGTCATAGAGCGTCTGACCTTCTTCCAGCAGGGACCGGGCGCGCAGTTGCTCCTCCAGAAACTCGTTACCCTCGTCGGTGAAGGTCACGTTGCGGGTTTTCTCGTCCAGCTCGTAATGTTCCGGCTTCAGAAGCGGGATCACCTTGTCGACAGTCACATAAAGCTCGGACCGGTCCTGTGCGGGGCCGGAGATGATGAGCGGCGTGCGCGCCTCGTCGATGAGGATACTGTCCACCTCGTCCACGATGGCGAAGTTGTGATTCTTCTGGAGGATCTCGCTCAGGTTCGACTTCATGTTGTCGCGCAGGTAGTCGAAACCGAGTTCGTTGTTGGTGGCGTAGGTGATGTCACATTCGTAGGCCGCGCGCTTTGCGTCCTCGGGCATCATCGACACGGCGGCGCCGCAGGTCAGGCCCAATGCGTTGAACACCTTGCCCATCCAGTCGGCGTCGCGTTTGACCAGATATTCGTTGACGGTCACCACGTGCACGCCCTTGCCGGACAGGGCATTGAGGTAGGCCGCCAAAGCGGCGGTCAGCGTCTTGCCTTCGCCGGTTTTCTGCTCCGAGATGTTGCCCTGATGAAGGAAGATCGCCGCCATCAGCTGCGTGTCGAACGCGCGCAGGCCCAGCGTGCGTCGCGCCGCCTCGCGGCAGTTGGCAAAGGCTTCCGGCAGCAGGTCGTCCAGGCTCTCGCCCGACATGGCACGCTTGGCCAGCTCTTCCGTCTTGTCCTTGATCGCGGTGTCGCTCAGCTTTTCGAACTCGGGCTCTAGAGCGTTGATCTTGTCCACCAGCGGACGCGTCGCCTTGATTTTACGATCGTTTGGCGTGCCAAACACCTTCTTGGCGATTGTTCCGATACCCAGCATGTGTTCTCCAGCCGATTTTCCTTGTCGGGCAGCGATCTGCTTGCCCACCGCCCAGTCAGACCATAGATGTATGGGGAAATGCCTGAGCCTTGCCTGTAAGGCGATGTAAGGGCCGCACATAACACTGTCAATGTAGCAGCCCCTCGCGGGGCGTAACGATAGGACAATCCATGCATAAACAACTCGCATTCGCGGCCGCCCTGGCCGTTTCCGCCAGCTTCGCGCTGCCCGCCGCCGCACAGGACACGCCGCAGCTCGATACCGTCGTGGCAACCGTCAACGGCACCGACATCACGCTGGGCCACATGATCATCGCGCGGGCGCGCCTGCCCGAACAATATCAGCAGCTTCCCGATGAGGTCCTGTTCAAGGGCATTCTGGAACAGCTTGTTCAGCAGACCGCGCTGAGCGATTCCTTCGAAGGGGATCTTCCACCGCGTGTCGAACTGTCGCTGGAAAACGAGACCCGGTCCCTGAAGGCCGGAGAGGTAATCGAGCGGATCATGGCCGAACCGCTGGATGAAGCGGACGTTCAGGCAGCCTACGATTCCGAATACGCGAACGCGGAACCGGAACAGGAATTCGACGCCTCCCACATCCTTGTCGAAACACAAGAGGAAGCACAGGCAGTAAAGGCACAGCTTGATGAGGGCGCGGACTTCGCCGAGGTCGCCCGCGAAAAGTCGACCGGCCCCTCCGGCCCCGGTGGCGGTGCGCTTGGCTGGTTCGGCAAGGGCATGATGGTCCCCGCCTTTGAAAATGCCGTGATGAACATGGAGCCGGGCCAGGTTTCGGACCCTGTCGAGACCCAGTTCGGCTGGCATGTGATCAAGCTGAACGACGTGCGCGACACCGAAGCGCCGGAACTGGACGCGGTCAGGGAGGAGATCGAACTCCAGCTGCGGCAGACCCGCGTTCAGACCGCCATCGAGGAGATCACCTCGCAGGCCGAGGTCGATCAGTCCGCCGCGGAAGGGATCGATCCTTCCGTCCTCCAGAACCTTGATTGGCTGGAGTAAGCCTTGGGCAAGATCACGCAAGTCTCACCGCTGGCACCGGCAGCCTTCCCCGAGCTGCCGGTGATCGCTGGCGTTCGCTTTGCCACCGCGTCGGCCGGTGTCAAATATCAGGGCCGCACCGATGTCATGCTGGCACAACTGGCTCCGGGCACGACCGTTGCCGGTGTGTTCACACGGTCCAAGACCCGTGCGGCACCGGTGCTGGACTGCCAGGACAAGATCGGCGGCGACTCCGATGCCGGCGCGGCGATTCTCGTGAATTCGGGCAACGCCAATGCCTTTACCGGCAAGAACGGCGTTGCCTCGGTTCAGGAGATCACCGCCGCGGTCGCGTCAGCCTGTAGCATCCCCGCGAGCCGTGTTTTCACGTCCTCGACCGGCGTGATCGGCGAACCGCTGCCCCATGATCGTGTCATCGCCAGCCTGTCCGACCTGACGGCCGGTCTTGACGAAAGCGGAATCGCCGCTGCGGCCAAGGCCATCATGACCACCGACACCTTTCCGAAGGGGGCCTCTGCCGAGGTCGCGGTCGGTGACCGGACGGTCAGGATCGCGGGCATCGCGAAGGGGTCCGGCATGATCGCACCGGATATGGCGACCATGCTCGTCTATATCTTTACCGACGCGATGATCGGTCGGGACGCGTTACAGGGCATGGTCGCCGGCAGCGCGGACAGGACGTTCAACTGCATCACGGTGGACAGCGACACATCCACATCGGACAGCCTGATCGTTGCCGCGACCGGTGCTTCCGGCGCGGACGTGACCGATCATCCGGAGTTTGACGAGGCGCTTCACGGTGTGATGCTGGATCTTGCCCACC
Organism: Sulfitobacter alexandrii; assembly: GCF_001886735.1. Taxonomy (NCBI): domain Bacteria; kingdom Pseudomonadati; phylum Pseudomonadota; class Alphaproteobacteria; order Rhodobacterales; family Roseobacteraceae; genus Sulfitobacter; species Sulfitobacter alexandrii. The sequence goes on along the minus strand of NZ_CP018076.1, from coordinate 3,787,173 downwards.
AGGTGGTTCGGGATGGCGAAGGGGCAACCAAGTTTGTCGAGGTCACGGTGACCGGGGCGGCATCGGATACCGATGCCAAGACGCACGCCATGGCGATCGCGAACTCGCCGCTCATCAAGACCGCCATCGCCGGCGAAGACCCCAATTGGGGCCGGGTCGTCATGGCGATCGGGAAATCCGGTGCCGAAGCGGATCGCGACCGCCTGTCCATCCGGTTCGGCGATGTCGAGGTGGCCAAGGACGGCTGGCGCAGCGCCAAATACTCGGAAGAGGCGGCAGCGGCCCACATGAAGGGCGAGAACATCAATATCACCGTGGACCTGGGCCTCGGCTCAGGTACGAGCACGGTCTGGACCTGTGACCTGACGCATGGCTACATCGCCATCAATGCCGACTACCGGTCCTGATAGGTCGGGGTTGCCGAAGGTGAAGGTTGTCCTCGTCTCCGCCGTCGCGCTGATCGACGTGGACGGTCGTGTGCTGCTGGCGCAAAGGCCCGAAGGCAAGTCCATGGCAGGCCTTTGGGAATTTCCCGGTGGCAAGGTCGAGCCGGGCGAGACACCCGAAGCCGCGCTGATCCGCGAATTGCAGGAAGAACTGGGCATCAATACCTGGGCTTCCTGTCTCGCACCACTGACCTTTGCCAGCCACAGCTACGAGACGTTTCACCTTCTCATGCCCCTGTTTGCCTGCCGCAAGTGGGAGGGCACTCCGATGTCGCGTGAAGGTCAATCGCTGAAGTGGGTGCGGCCCAACGACCTGAGAAACTTTCCCATGCCCGCCGCCGATATCCCTCTGGTGCCGATACTCAGGGATTGGTTGTGAAGCTTAAATGCGCAATCGCCTCTAATTTGTGCGTGAATGTTAAGCTTTTGTGAAACAATTTTGTGGTACGGCCGGCATTGTCCGGTACACTGTTCTCATCTTTCTGGGGAGGAAGCAGTATGTTGCGCACAATTACCATCGGATCCTGTATTTCCGTGCAGGGGATTTTTGTGGGGAACACGCCTAACGGTCAGATGACCGTTCAGGTCGATGACAAGATCTATTCGGGCAAGCCCGTCAACCGCACCAGCTGACGTAATATTTCGGCTGCCGACGAACTTCGCTGCTGCTTGGGCGTTTGGCCCCGGGGCTTCTGCCCCTGACCAGCAAGGGGCAGAATATGTCGGAACAGCGTACCATCGTCATCCTGAATACCGCGTCCGGAAGCCAGGGCGGAGAAGAGAAAATCGCAGCCATCCGCGATGCTTTCAATGCACGCGGCAAAGCTGTCGATTTCGTGAATGTACAGGATCATGACAGTGTCGAAGCTGCTGCAAAGGCGGCTTTGACACACACGGATGCCCGTATCGCTGTCGCAGGTGGGGATGGCACCATTTGCGGCACCGCGTCGGTCCTCGCCGGCAGCGGTCGGGAAATCGGCATTATTCCGGCGGGTACCTTCAACTACTTCGGGCGTTCGCTGGGGCTGCCGGAAGAAATCGACGCCGCCGTGGAAGTCGTGCTTTCGGGTGTTCCGCGCGACGTCAATGTCGCCACGGTCAATGGTCGGATGTTCCTGAACAACGCGAGCATCGGCGCCTACGCCGCGATCCTGCAGACGCGTGAGGGCACCTACAAGCGGTGGGGCCGCAGCCGGCTGGCGGCCTATTGGTCCGTGATGAAGACGCTCGTCACCTTTCGCGCACCGCTCAAGCTGGACGTGGACATTGACGGCAAGAAGCTGACACGCCGCACGCCGCTGCTGTTCGTGATAAACAATGCCTACCAGCTCGAAGAGATGGGCCTTGACGGGGCGGAGGCCATCGCAGAAGGCAATCTCGTCACGTTGATCGCGCCGAATTCGGGGCGGCTGGGCCTGCTGCGCCACGCGGCGGCACTGGCGCTGGGGATCGCAAAAGCGGAAACGGACTACGAGATGATCAGTGGCAAGAAGATCGAGATTTCGATGAAGCGCAAGCGACGGCCGGTCGCGCGTGATGGCGAGATCACCCGCATGGGCGGCCCCTTTACCATTCGCCATGCGCATCATCCGCTACGCATCCTCGTTGCGCCGGACGCGTCCAAGGCTGTCAGATGACCCGACTTGTCCATCTGTCCGATCTGCACTTCGGCAAGGATCGCGTGGATCTGATTCAGCCGCTGCTGACCGCGCTGGACCTATTGCGCCCCGATCACGTCGCGATCTCGGGTGACCTGACGCAAAGGGCGCGGCGGCGCGAGTACGAAAGCGCGCGCCGTTTCATCGACAAAATCGCGGCCCCGGTCCTCTGTATTCCCGGCAATCACGATATCCCCATCCATCGACCTTTCACACGGTTCCTGTGGCCTTTCAGGCATTACCGCAGCCACATTTCGCGCGACCTCACGCCAACGGTCGAAACACCGGAAATGGTGATGGTCGGTCTGAATACCGTCGACCGTTTTCGCTGGCAGGCCGGTCGCCTGTCCGCGTCGCGCCTGCGCCGTGCCTGTTCGGCGATGGGGGCGGCGCCCGCACACAAGCTGCGCGTGCTGGTCGCCCATCATCCGCTGGAACATCCCGAAGGGGTCAGCAAGAAACCGATACCCGGTGCGGCCGAGGCGCTGGAACGCCTGATCGGCTGCGGTGCCGATCTGATCCTGTCGGGGCATCTGCACCTGTGGCACGCGGGCGAATTCGCCCACCGTGCAGGCGACCGCGACCAACGCAATGCAATCCAACTGCACGCGGGCACCAGCTTGTCCTCTCGGGTACGCGGTCAGCCCAATGATTTCAACGTGATCGACATTTCCGAAAGGTCGGTGGCGGTCGCGCGCCAAAGTTTCAACGAAGAAAGCGGGTCGTTTGAAACGACGGAGACCCGGCAATTCAACCGGGCCTCTGACATTTCTCGAAGCTGATCGCGATCAGGTCAGCGTACGGGTCACTTCCTCGCGTTCAAAGATTTCGATCACGTCATCCGGGCGGATGTCGTCATAGTTTTCGAACGCCATGCCGCACTCCTGCCCGGACTGGACTTCGGACACTTCGTCCTTAAAGCGCTTGAGCGTTTTCAGTGTGCCTTCGTGGATCACCACGTTGTCCCGCAGCAGACGCACACCCGCCGACCGGCGCGCCACGCCTTCGGTCACCAGACAGCCTGCCACCTTGCCGACGCCCGTGACCTTGAACACTTCCTTGATCGTTGCATAACCAATGAAGTTTTCCTTGATCTCGTTGCTCAGCAGGCCGGACGCCGCAGCCTTCACGTCATCCACAAGGTCGTAAATCACGGAGTAATACCGGATTTCCACGCCCTTCTGGTTGGCCGTGTTGCGGGCCGATGCGTTGGCACGCACGTTGAACCCCATGATCGGTGCGCCGGAGGCTTCGGCAAGACCCACGTCGGTTTCGGTGATCGCACCGACGCCAGAGTGCAGGACGCGCACGCGCACTTCTTCGTTGCCGATCTTTTCCATCGCCTGGACGATCGCCTCGGCGGAGCCTTGGACGTCCGCCTTCAGCAGGATCGGCAGTTCGCTCACGTCCTCGTTCGCCTTGGCGTTCGCCATGAGCTGTTCGAGCGTCGTGGCGGCACCGGCTGCGGCGCGTTTGTCTTTCGCGGCTTTCTCGCGGTACGCCGCGATCTCGCGCGCCTGCGCCTCGGTCTCCGTCACGTTCAGCACGTCGCCCGCTTCGGGTGTGCCGTTCAGGCCAAGAACCTCGACAGGCACCGACGGCCCCGCCTCTTTGACGCGTTCGCCGGCATCGTTGATCAACGCGCGGACCTTGCCGTACTGCTCGCCCACGACAAAGATGTCACCCTGGCGCAATGTCCCGGTCTGGATCAGAACCGTCGCCACCGGGCCGCGACCCACATCGAGCTGTGCTTCGATCACGGCACCAACCGCGGCGCGGTTGGGGTTGGCCTTGAGTTCGAGGATTTCCGCCTGCAGCGCGATGGCTTCCAGCAATTCGTCCAGACCCTGGCCCGTCGTTGCGGAGACTTCCACGTCCTGCACGTCGCCCGACAGCTTCTCCACGATGACCTCGTGTTGCAGCAGGTCGGTGCGCACCTTGTCCGGGTTCGCCGCTGGCTTGTCGATCTTGTTGATCGCCACGATCATCGGCACCTTGGCCGCCTTCGCGTGGTTGATCGCTTCGATCGTCTGCGGCATCACCGCATCGTCCGCGGCGACAACAAGGACGACGATGTCCGTCACCTGCGCCCCGCGAGACCGCATCGATGTAAAGGCCGCGTGACCGGGCGTGTCGAGGAACGACAGCACCGCACCGGTGTCGGTGGTCACCTGATAGGCGCCGATGTGCTGCGTGATCCCACCGGCTTCGCCCGCCACGACCTTGGCGTTGCGGATCGCATCCAGCAAGGATGTCTTCCCGTGGTCGACGTGACCCATGATCGTGATGACCGGCGGACGCGGCTCAAGGTCTTCTGCCTTGTCCTCGATCTCCTTGATCACGTCTTCCACGTCGGCGTCGGATACGCGCACAACCTTGTGGCCGAATTCTTCGATGATCAGCTCGGCAGTATCCGCGTCGATGGTTTCGTTCTGCGTCACCATCATGCCGTTCTGCATGAGCGCCTTGACCACGGCACCGACCTTTTCCGACATGCGCCCGGCAAGTTCGGATACCATGATGGCCTCGGGCAACTGAACGTCGCGCACGACCTTTTCCCGCTCGACAGGGCCGCCCATGGCCTTCTGCCGGGCGCGTTCCTGCTTGCGCTTCATCGCGGCCATGGACCGCTGGCGGCCGCCTTCGCCGCCGGTAAGCGCCTGGTTAACCGTCAGCTTGCCCGAGCGGCGGTTGTCGCTGCCACGGTTCTTCTTGCTGGTCTCCTCGCGGTCCCGCTCCGGTTTGCGGGGGGTCTGCGCGGGCGCTGCCTTGGCGTTCTGATTGCGTGCGACGGCAGGCTCCGAAGGCGCAGCCGCAGCCGCTTCGGCAGCGGCTTCCGCGTCACGCTTCTTCTGTGCGTCTTCCTCGGCCTTGGCGCGAAGTGCTTCTTCGCGTTCCTTTTCCTCGCGCTCTTTCTCTTCCTGCTCGGCCCGGCGGCGCTCACGCTCCTCGGCGCGCGCTTTCTCCTCGGCTTCGCGGGCGGCGGCCTCCTCGGCCTCCCGGGCCTTCGCGGCCTGCACGGCCTTCAGGCGGCGATCCATTTCGGCATCCGTGATCCCGGCAGGGCGTTTCGAAGGATCCCCTACCGGAGCCCCGCTCGATCCGCTCTTTCCGGCACCCGGCTTGGGCACCACAACGCGCTTGCGCTTGGTTTCGACCACAACGTTCTTGGTCCGCCCGTGGCTAAAGCTCTGCTTTACGTTCCCCGGACGTGCGCCACCGCGCAGACCCAATGTTTTCTTGCCGTCACTATCGCTCATCTAGCTCGTCTATCCTTTCGACTGACCCTTGCCAGTCTCGTTTTTGCGCACGCCTCGTAGTCGTTGGGCTTCCTCTACAACACGATGCGTGAGTCCACCAGAGGCGAGCGCCCCATGTATCACAGTTTGACGTCCGAAAGCCAAACCCAATTCATCCGCGGTCAGCCAACCGATGTAATGACCAAAGTGCGGCGTACTCAGTTTGCTCTTGCCGCGGCCCGATCCGTCGGACGCCTGTATCAGGACTTCCGCTTCTTCTGCCTGAAGCCAGCCCTTTACCTTTTCGTATCCCGCAACGGCACGACCACCCTTTCGTTGCAGGGAAATCAGATCGACGACCCTGCGCGCCAGTTGCCGTTCCACTTCGTCGACCAGCCCGTCGGGTACGACGACCTGCTGCTTGGCGGCGCGAGAGAAAAGCTTCTTCTTTACCGCCAGCTCCAGCGCCGACCGATCCGCCGAAACGTACATCCCGCGACCCGGCAGCTTGCCCAGTATGTCGGGAACGACCTCCTGATCCGGGCCAACCACGAAACGCACAAGCCCGAACTTTGGTTGCACCTCTCCCGTCGAAATGCACTTGCGTTCTGGACCTTCGGACCGGTCCTTGGATGCACCACCGCGCCCCATCAGGTGTCTCCGAGGCCTGGGATCAGGCCTCGGCCTCCTCTACGGTTTCGTCGTCGTCTTCTTCGTTCGCTTCCAGGTCTTCGGGATCGACCCAGCCCAGCATGACCCGCGCGGTCATGATCATGTCCTGCGCCTCTTCCAGCGTGATGTCGAAGGGCTCCAGCGTGCCTTCGTCCTTCACGCGCTCTCCGTTGACGGTGGTCCAGCCGCCGGCGAGTTCCCAGTCGGCACAGGTGGCGAAGTCTTCCAGCGTCTTGACGTCATCCTTCGCCAGCGCCTCTATCATCTGGGGTGTCAGCCCCTCGAATTCAACCAGGCTGTCTTCGACGCCCAGTGCGCGGGCCGCTTCCAGGGCCGCCTTGTTCTGCGCTTCGATCACGTCGCGGGCACGCGCCTGCAGTTCGTTCGCGGTGTCCTCGTCCACCCCGTCGATGACCAGCAGCTCGTCAACCTCGACATAGGCAACTTCCTCGAGGTTGGTAAACCCTTCCGCAACCAGCAACTGTGCAAAGAACTCATCCAGATCGAGATTGTCCATGAACAGCTTGGTCCGCAGTTCGAACTCGGCCTGACGGCGCTGGCTTTCCTGCTCTTCGGTCATGATATCGATGTCGAGACCCGTCAGCTGGGACGCCAGGCGCACGTTCTGGCCACGGCGGCCAATGGCGAGCGACAGCTGCTCCTCCGGCACGACGACTTCGATCTTGCCGGCCTCCTCGTCGAGAACGACCTTCGACACTTCGGCGGGCTGCAGCGCGTTCACCAGGAAGGTCGGCTGATCCTCGTTCCACGGAATGATGTCGATCTTCTCGCCCTGAAGCTCGTTCACCACGGCCTGCACGCGGCTGCCGCGCATGCCGACGCAGGCCCCGACGGGGTCGATCGAGTTGTCATAGGAGATCACGGCAATCTTCGCGCGCGAACCCGGATCACGGGCGACCGCCTTGATCTCGATGATGCCGTCATAGATTTCGGGCACCTCCATCTTGAACAGCTCGGCCATGAACTCCGGCGCGGTGCGCGACAGGAAGATCTGCGGGCCGCGCTGCTCGCGGCGAACGTCCTTGATGTAGACCCGGATGCGGTCGTTCGGACGATAGGATTCGCGGCCGATCTTCTCGTTGCGGCGCAGGATCGCTTCGCCCGCGCCCACGTCGACGATGACGTTGCCGTATTCCTCCCGCTTGACCAGCCCGTTGATGATGGTGCCGGCGCGGTCCTTGAATTCCTCGTACTGGCGGTCCCGCTCCGCTTCGCGGACCTTCTGCAGGATGACCTGCTTGGCCGATTGTGCCGCGATGCGACCCATTTCCACGGGCGGCACTTCCTCGACGAGGGTATCACCGACCTTGGGGTCGTCCATATACTGCCGGGCCTGTTCCACGGTGAACTCGGCCTGATAGTTCTCGAGCTCTTCATCCTCGACCACGGTCCGCACACGGGTAAAGGTCGCGCGGCCGGTCTTGCGGTCGATGGACACGCGAATGTCCATTTCCGCGCCATAGCGGGACTTTGCCGCACGGGCGAGCGATTCTTCCATCGCTTCGACCACGAGCCCGGGGTCGATCATCTTTTCACGCGCCACCGCTTCGGCGGTTTGCAGCAGCTCGAGCTGGTTGGCAGATGTAATGGCCATTAGTCTTCTCCCTCAGCAGAACCGTCTTCGGTCTGGACTTCATCGAAATCTTGTTCATTCAGCGCGCCCGCCGCCTTGCGCTGGCGCAGCATTTCCTTGATCAGCTCGTCGGTCAGGACCAGTTTGGCGTCCGACAGCCAGCCGAAGTCGAGACCGATGGTCCCCTCCTCGACATTGATGAGCACCTCGTTCCCCTCGACACCCGCCAGTTCGCCCTTGAAGCGGCGGCGTCCGTCGATCAGTTCTTCCGTCTCCAGCTTGGCCTCGTAGCCTTCGAACATGTCGAAATCCTTGAGCCGGGTCAGCGGACGGTCGATACCGGGGCTGGAGACCTCAAGCGTATACTCGTCCAGAATGGGATCCTCGACGTCCAGAACGGTGCCGACCGCCTGGTTGATCAGCGCCAGATCATCCACCTCGATCCCGCCTTCGGGCTTGTCGGCCATGATCTGGAGCGTCGTGTTCTTGCCGGACATCAGACGCACCCGCACCAGTTCGAATCCCATGTCCTCGATCACCGGGCTGATGATCTCGGCCAGCCGGCGGTCGATGGCGGCCTTTGCGATCAGCGAATTGGAGTATGTCTGGTCCTTGGTCATGTTGTCCTTGGGCACAAAAAAACGGGCGCGCGGCCCGTGTTCAAGATCGGTGGAGCGTCTGGTTTGGACCCGAACGCGCCGCTGTTGAGGGTCATATACGCCTGCTCGCGCCAGATCGCAAGGCCCCTGCCTTTTTCAGGCGAACCACCAGCGCTCCGCCGCCCGCAGGTTGTCCAGCGGGTGCAGGCGACCGACCTGGGCGGGCTGGGCGACGGCGTTGCTGACGGCCTGAGCCGGATGGCGGGAGTCGGGCATGAGGTGCACATCCGGCACCCCGGCCAATGCGCCCGCCTCCCGGATATCGACCGCATCGACCAGGTACTCACCCAATGCCTGGCCCCGCACGGCCTCGGATGGGATCGACGTCAATTCGACCTCGTCGAACCAGCCTGCCGATCCGTCGCGGAAGTGGCTGGCAACCCGCGTGGCGAGCAGCTGCTGGCCGGGTCGGAACCGGCGCAAACGGTATAGGCCCGTGCCGATCCCTGCCGCGGGTGCATGAGCGGGCCGGATCACGAAATCGGGGCCCGCGAGCAGCAGCGGCAAGCCGGGGTCCGGCTCGGCCAGACTGATTCTCAACCGGTCGGAACGCGGTGCGGAAACCTCTCCGCCGATGAGGTCGCGCAGGCTGGCCACTGCATCGGCGGCGGAAAAACCGGTTCCGTCGTGAAAGTGCACGCCGCAGCGCAAATCGAAGTCCCATGTCCGCGCATCCGGCGAAGCCTGCCAGCCCAGCGCAAGCTCGGCCCGCAACGTACCGTCCGCCGCAACCTCGGTCAGCGTATCGTAGATCAATCCCTGTCGGGCCACCTGCATGAACAGCCCGTTGCCCTGCACCCAGGAATCGCTGCGCGCCCCGCCGGACAGTGCCATCCGCAGCCGTCCGCCGCGCGCCGGGATACCGGATGCGCCCACGCCCGTGGCCGCTAGCAGCACCGCGGCTGCCGCGCTGGAAAAGACCGCACGGCGGTCAAGGAAAGGCGACCGCCGGCTCATGACTTGGCGATCCGGTCCATGGTGCGGACCAGTTCCGCGCTAATGCCCGGCTCGGACAGCGCGTGCCCGGCATTGCGCACCATGCTCAGCTCGCATCCGGGCCAGCGGGCAGCGATCCGGTGCGCGCTGATGGGCGGACAGATCATGTCGTACCTGCCCTGCACGATGGTGCCGGGAATATGCGCGATGCGCGGCATGTGCTCGATGATCTGCCCGTCGAACTCGAGAAACCCGGCATTGGTGAAATAATGGTTCTCGAGCCTGGCAAACGCGCGGGCATAGTCGGACGGCCCCTCGTGCGAAGCCCCGGAAGAATGGATCGAGGCGAGCGCGTTCTCCCAGGCGGCCCAAGCCCGTCCGAACCGCTGTTCCATGGGCAGATCGCCCGAAAAGAGCCGCCTGTGATATGCAGCGATCAGGTCGTCCTGTTCATCCTTGGGGATAAGTGAAACGAAACGGTCCCAGACCTCCGGCCAGAATTTCCCCGCGCCCCCGCCATAGAACCAGTCCAGTTCGGCCTGCGTCATGAGGAATACGCCCCGCAGCACGAGATGGCGCACCGCGTCGGGGTGGGTCTGGGCATAGACCAGCGCAAGTGTCGCACCCCAGGAACCGCCGAAGACGATCCAGCTGTCGATCTTCAGCGCGGTGCGAATCATCTCGATATCGGCGACGAGGTGCCAGGTGGTGTTGTCCGTGACGCTCGCATGGGGCCGCGACCGCCCGCAGCCGCGCTGGTCGAACAGGATGACGCGGTAAACAGAGGGATCGAAGTACCGGCGCATCGACGGGCTGCAACCGCCGCCCGGCCCGCCATGCAGCACCACGACGGGAATGCCGTCCGGGTTGCCGCACTGCTCGTAATACACCCGATGGCCCTGCCCAACGGACATCATGCCCTGATCGAACGGGTCGATCGGGGGATAAAGATACTGCGTCGCGCGCTTTTGATCGGGAAACTTGTCCATGAGAGACCTATATAGGGGTCAGCGCCACAAGAACATAGGGAGCGGAAAATGCAAACGTCTCGAACAACCGTCGATCCATCGGAAATCTCGAAGTTCGAGGCGATGGCGGCGGAATGGTGGGACCCTAACGGCAAGTTCAAGCCGTTGCACATGCTCAACCCATGCCGGCTGGATTACATCACAACGCAGATCGCCGGTGAATTCGATCGCGATCTGAAGTCGGACGCCCCTTTCGAGGGGCTGCGCATTCTCGACATCGGCTGCGGCGGAGGACTGCTGGCGGAGCCGATGGCCCGGCTTGGGGCGGATGTCGTCGGCGCCGACGCCGCAGAGCGTAACATCCCCGTGGCGCAGGTTCACGCCGAGCAATCCGGCCTCACGATCGATTACCGCCACACCACGGCCGAGGCGATGGCTGCCGCCGGCGAGGTGTTCGACGTCGTCCTGAACATGGAGGTGGTCGAACACGTCGCATCGCCGATCGACTACCTGACCGCCTGCCACGACCTGCTCAAGCCGGGCGGTCTGCACATCTGCTCGACCCTCAACCGCAATCCGAAATCCTATGTCATGGCCATTGTCGGCGCCGAGCACATCATGCGCTGGCTGCCGAAGGGAACCCATGAATGGTCCAAGTTCATCACGCCGGACGAACTGTTTGATCTGCTGCGGCAGGCAGGGTTGGAACCGGTGGACCGCAAGGGTTTCGTATTCAATCCCGTGGCGTGGTCATGGCGGTTGTCCGACAGGGATCTGAGCGTCAACTACGTGACCGCCAGCGTCAGGCGAGCTTGATCCGGATCTCGCGCAGGATCGGCAGGGCTGCGCGGGTCTGCTCCTCGCCCAGGCTTTCCACGACCTCGTTGATCATGGGCGCGATGGCTGCCACCGCATCATTGCGTGCCTGGCGGCCGGCGGGGCTGATCGCGACCATCTTGCGGCGGGCGTCGTCCCAGTCCGGCCGGATGTGGACATAGCCGGACCATTCCAGTTTTGTCAGCGTGTTTGTCATGGCCCCGCGCGTCACGCCGAATCGTTCGGCCAAGCGGGCCGGACTGCTCTCATCCCCCTGCCAGGCCAGGTGATTGAGAACCGAGAAATGGGAAATCTCCATCCCCTTGGGCAGAACGCGTGTCAGCCGGCTCCGCACGGCATGATCCGCCGCAAGAAGTTCGCTGAACAGCATGATCGCAACTGTCTGGCTGTCATCACTCATCCACTGACCCGGTCAAGACTCCACTTGCGGCGCGTCGAAGTCGCGCGCGTTCGCAAGGCTGGGGACCTTGCCCCGTGCCTTGGCGATATCATCCATGTCCAGAAGGAAGTTGTAAACGCCGGGCGCCTCTCCCGCGTCGAGAATCACCTCTCCCCACGGTGACACCACCAACGAATGGCCGAAGCAATCGCGCGTCCGGTGCGCGGCGCTGCGGTGCGTGCCGGTCTGCGCGGGCGCGATCACGAAACATCCGGTTTCGATGGCCCTAGCCCGCAGCAGGGCGTGCCAGTGCGCCGCCCCCGTCACCGGGGAAAAGGCCGCGGGAACGGTGATGATTCCCGCCCCGGCCTTGGCTAGCGCGTTGTACAGCAGGGGAAACCTCACGTCATAGCAGACGCTCATCCCCACCCGGCCAAAAGACGTGTCAGCCACCACCGCCTGCGTACCGGGCCGGTATCCCGCGGATTCGCGGTAGGTCTCCGTCTCGTTGATCTGCACGTCGAACATGTGGATCTTGTCGTAGCGCGCCACGACCCCACCCTCAGGATCGATGAGAAAGGACCGGTTGGCAAACCGCCCGTCGGCCTCGCCGGTCTTGAGCCCCAGCGACCCGATCAGAAGCCAGACACCAGACGCCGATGCCCCCTTGCGCAACGCGTCGAGGGTGATGTCATCCTGCTCGTGCTGCAGCACATCCTGCTGATGCTCCCGGCTGGTGGAAACGCAATTCGTCACCTCCGGGGTGAACACGAATTCCGCCCCGGCGCCCACCGCCTCATGAAACATCGCCAATGTTTCGCCGAGATTCGCCTCGGGGTCGTCCGAAACGTTCAGTTGCAGGATCGCGCCCTTCATCACGCGGCCAGCAGGCTGTCCAGCTTGCCCTCGCGCTCCAGCGCGTAAAGCTCGTCGCACCCGCCGACGTGGCTGCCCCCTATGAAGATCTGCGGCACGGTCCGGCCACCGTTTGCCCGTTCGATCATCTCGGGCTTGCGATCCGGGTTTGCCAGAACGTCCACCTCGGAAAAATTGACGCCTTTCTGTGTCAGCAGACGTTTGGCCGCGTGACAGAAGCCGCAAAGCGGCGATGTGTAGATTTCGACGGGTTTCATGCCCTGTCTCCTCTCAGCTATGAACGGTTGGGTCAGATTTAGGTGTCTTTGGCCACGCGCGCCAGTGCTACCACGCAAACCGGTCCCGATCCCGCGGCGCGGCAGGCCTCCGCCGCAGCGGCAAAGGTCGCTCCCGATGTCATGACATCGTCAACCAGAAGCACCGGCCGGTCTCGTACCGTCACCGCGTGTCGAGGATTGAGCCGAATGGCATCCTTCAGCGTGCGAAACCGTTCTTCACGGCCCATGCCGTCAAGCGATGGGGTCGCGCGGTACCGCTGCAAGAGGTCAGCGCACCAGCGCCGACCCGTTTCCCGCGCCACGACGCGGGCCAACAGCGCGGATTGGTTGTAGCGGCGGCGCAACATGCGGCGCCAGTGCAGGGGGATCGGGGCGATCAGGGCGTCGTCATCCAGAAGCGATCTGGTGGCCTGCGCCATCCAGCGCCCCGCCGGGCGCGCGATCTCCTGCCGGTCCCCGTGTTTCAGCGCGAGCACCAGCTTGCGCCCCGTGGCGGTATAGAGCACCGCTGCCCGCCCCCTTTCCCAAGGGCGCGGGGTCTGAAGACATGCATCGCAGGCAAGCGTGTCGCCCGCAGCGATCCCGGGCAGCGGTATGCCGCACGAATCGCACACCGTTCCTCCGATAAAGGCGGTTTCGGTCCAGCAGGGTCCGCAGAGACCGAAGTCCGTGTCCACGACGTCCCCGCAGGCCAGACAGCGGGCGGGGTAGATGGCATTCAACGCGGTTTGCAGTCTTTCCCGCAACGGCATATTGAAACCCCATGACCACGCCGCCCCCCCTGACCGATCGGATCGCATTGACGTTCCGCCGCGCACGCGCACAGCCGGAGGCGCTGTTCCTGCACGAGCAGGCCATTCAGGAGATCGAGGATCGTCTGGGGATGGTTAACAAGACCTTTACCGATCCGGCGGTGGTGACTGATTTTCCCCGGACATGGGCCGGTCTGCTTCCCGATGCAAAGGTCGTTCCGGCAAGCGACACACTTGGCCTGGACGTTCAGGCGCACGATCTGGTGGTGCACGGCATGACGCTGCATTGGGCCAACGATCCGGTCGGCCAGCTGGTCCAATGTCGCCGCGCACTCCGACCCGACGGGCTGTTCATATCCGCCGCATTCGGCGGTCAGACCCTGCAGGAACTGCGCGCCTGCCTTGGACAGGCCGAAGCCGAGGTGACGGGCGGCATGTCTCCCCGCGTGGCCCCCATGGGCGAACTGCGCGACATGGGTGGCCTGCTGCAACGGGCGGGCTTCGCGCTTCCGGTCGCGGACGCGGTACCGCTTACCGTTTCCTACCGGGACGCCTGGGCGCTGATGCGCGAGCTGCGGGCGATGGGCGAAGCGAACGCACTGGAAGCCCGGCTGCGCAAACCGACCAGCCGCGCGGTTCTGGACTTGGCCGCCCAACTGTACCAAGACCATTTCAACGACGGCGCCGGTCGGGTGCTGGCCACATTCGAACTGATTTTCCTGACGGGCTGGGCCCCGGATGACAGCCAGCAAAAGCCCCTGCGCCCCGGATCCGCACAACAGCGGCTTGCGGATGCGCTGAACACGGATGAGACAAAGTTGCGCAATTGACCCCACGGCCAAACCCGTTATTTCAACACGGAACTTTGGACCGAGGACAGATCATGCAAGCCGCGCGCCCGCCACACGCCAACGCCGACCACCCTGCTGTCCCAAAAGAGCGCGTCGGTGTCCTGCTGGCAAATCTCGGTACGCCGGACAACTACGACTACTGGTCGATGCGCCGCTACCTGAGCGAGTTCCTGTCGGATCGCCGCGTGATCGACTACTCACCCTGGCTCTGGCAGCCGCTGCTGCAACTCATCATCCTCAGCAAGCGCCCCTTTACCAGCGGCGCCGCCTACAAGAGCATATGGAACGAAGACGCGGGGGAAAGCCCGCTGATGACGATCACCAAGGCGCAGACCGCCAAGATGGAAACGGCGCTCAAGGCGCGGTACGGCGACGACGTGATGGTGGATTACTGCATGCGCTACGGCAATCCGTCGACGCAATCCAAGGTGGCGGCGATGACCAAGGCGGGCTGCACCAAGATCCTGTTCTTCCCGCTTTACCCCCACTACGCCGGGGCGACCTCGGCCACCGCCTGCGATGCCTTTTTTGCCGCGTTGGGCAAGGAAAAGTGGCAGCCGATCGCCCGGGTGGTTGAGCCCTATTTCGACCGTCCCGACTATATCGAGGCGCTGGCCCAGTCCATCGAACGGGCCTATGCCGCCGCCGACAAGCGACCCGACATCCTGATCTGCTCCTATCATGGCGTGCCGATCCGCTACCTGATGGAAGGCGATCCCTATCACTGTCAGTGCCAGAAGACGACGCGCCTGCTGAAAGAGCGACTGGGCTGGGATGACACCCAGATCATGACGACCTTCCAGTCCAAGTTCGGGCCCGAGGAATGGCTGCAGCCTTACACTGTCGAGGAAGTCGCGCGCCAGGCGGAAGCCGGTAATAAGAACATCGCGGTGTGCGCGCCAGCGTTCTCGGCGGACTGCATCGAAACGCTGGAAGAGATCAACGAGGAAATCAAGGAGAGCTTCGAGGAAGCCGGGGGGGAAAGGTTTACCTACATCCCCTGCCTCAACGACGACGACGCCCACATCGAGGCACTGTCGAACGCCGTAAAGGAAAACCTCAAGGGCTGGCTGGACTAACCCATCGAGATATTCTCGTCGAAGGGAAAACCACGGAAGTCAGACAACAAAAAAGGCGGTGCACTGCACCGCCTTTTTCATTTTGATCGTCGCGCTGATTAGTCAGCAGCAACTGCAGCAGCCACAACGGCCAGCAGGATCAGCGGAACCAGAACACCGGAAGAAGACGAAGATGCTTCTTCAACGATGACCGGTGCTTCCACGATCGGCTCTGCCAGCGAACCGGCATATGCAGTCGATGCAGCAGCTGTCAGAGCAGCGGCGAGAACGAGTTTTTTCATAGTATAACCTCCAGAAATGGCGTGCGGCACAGTTGTGCAAGCACGCACCCAAGACTTACCTCGTAAAACTTTGTAAACAGCATAAACGAGGGATTGCAAACCCGGATTCCGCTCCGACGTTTCCGAAGCCGCGAAATGTCGTCAAATAAGCAACACTTGCGTGCCGACCTTGGCCATCTCGTACAGCTCTTCGATGTGCTGGTTGTAAAGCCCGATGCACCCGTTCGACGACCGGCGGCCAATCTTGCGCGTGTCATGGGTGCCGTGGATCCGGTAGTACGTCCAGCTGAGGTGAAGGGCACGCGTACCGAGCGGATTGTCCGGCCCGGGGCCAACGTAGTCGGGCCATTCCGGGTTACGCTCCTTCATGGAGGGTGTCGGGCGCCAATCCGGCTCCGGATCCTTCAGCACGACACGTGTGCGACCGCGCCGCGTCAGGTCTTCCGTCAGGGGTACGGAGGAGGGGTAGAGCTTGTAAACGCTCTGGTCCTCGGACCAGAAGTGCACCGCGCGGCTGTCGATATCGACCAGGATCGCGCCGTTGCGGGTGTTGTCGAAATACGGCCGCCAGTCGAGCATGCGGAAGCTGGAGATATTGCGGCGTACCGACTCGTTGAGGTCACGTTCGGTCTGGGTGGTCGCCGGGGAGTTCACGGCGGCAGTGGACTGCGCCAGCGCGGGCGACGCGATCAACGCGGCGGACCCGGCCAGAAACGCACGGCGGCTGCTGAACTTGTTGCGCTTGTCGGACATGTTCATGTCTCCATCAAAAAGCATTCAGGGAATTGCTGGTGGTATATGACCGCGGTGCGCCGGTTTCAAATCAAAGACCCGTCATCAGGCAAGGTAACGCCGATGTGGGTTTGAACTGCAACGCCGTCCGCTGTAGGAGAGGCCAAACACAATCGCGTGGAGCTGTGCCGTGATCCGTATTCTGTCCGTCCTGATGGCGTTCTGCCTTGCCCTGTCCGCCTGTGCGCCTGCCGCACCTCAACTGGGCAGCGATGGCCAGCCCTTGCCCAAAGCCTACCGGATCCGCGACAGCGAAACCGGCAAGATCCAGTTCAGGATGCTCGATTCGGTCAATGCCCTGCGCAGCGCAGCAGGCCAGCCGCCCGTACAGCTCGACCCGCAGCTCAACGCGGCCGCGGCGACGCACTCGCGCGACATGTCGATCCAGAATCGCCCGTGGCACTTCGGGTCTGACGGTTCTTCCCCGATCGACCGCATCAACCGGGTCGGCTACCAGGGTGGTCTCGTGGGCGAAACGATCTCCGAAACCTACGAGACCGAGTTGGAAACTCTCGCCGCCTGGATGGAGCAGCCCGACACGCGGCGCGTCATCATGGCCCCGGAAGCCCGCAAGATGGGCTTTTCCTGGTTCCAGGAGGCCGGTGGTAAGTTGTGGTGGACGCTGGTGATGGGGAACTGATCTTCAGTTCCCCTGCCCCTCACGGGTTAAGCAGGATGGGCGTGCCGTCGCGTACCATCGCGTAAATATTCTCGATATCCTTGTTACGGACCGCGATGCAGCCCCAGGTCCAGTCCGTCTTGTCCTTCTTTGACGGATCCTTCTGGCCGTGGATGAAGATGTCGCCGCCCGGCTTCTGACCCAAGTCTTCCGCACGCTTGCGATCGAATTCATTCGGGTAGGAAATGCCGAGTGACAGGTGGAACCGGCTGTTCGGATTACGGCGGTCGATGACATAGGTGCCTTCGGGCGTCTTGCCGTCGCCTTCGATCTCCTTGTGTCCAATCGGGGCAAAGCCAAGCTGGATCTTGTATTCCTCGAGCACCCTGTCGTGATGCAGCAGCCACATCTTGCGGTCCTGCTTGTTCACCACGACATAGGTCACTTCCGGACCGTTGTAGCGCTTGAATTTGCTGCTGCTGCAGGCACCCAGCGCGACAAGCGCGGTGCCTCCCAGAATAAGTGTTCTGCGTTTCATCCGAGTCTGTCCTGCCTGACGGGTCAAATGTATCTTTGCCTTCGCGGTATCATATACCGCAAAACGGACCGATCAAAAAGTGGTGACTCGCATATTGCCGTTCCCCTCGGCGCCTTCACACCGCCTTGGCAAAGCAGGCGACAAGTTCGGTATGGGGCGACCAGCGGAACTGGTCCACGACCTGAACCCAGTCCAGCGTATACCCCGCGTCACACAGCGTTGCCGCATCCCGGGCAAAGGTGACCGGATTGCATGAAACATAGGCGACCCTCGGTACGTCCGTCAGCGCGATCTGGGCGACCTGCCGTTCGGCGCCCGCGCGTGGCGGGTCCAGCACGACGGCGTCGAAGCGCGAAAGCTCGTCCGGCAACATCGGGCGTCGGTACAGGTCTCGTGTCTCGGTCGTGACGGGTTTCAACCCTTCCGCCATGCGCCATCCGTGGTCCAAGGCATGCAGCATCTCCGCGATCCCCTCGACGGCGTGAACGCTCGCCGTTTCCGCCAGCGGCAAAGTGAAGGTGCCGCATCCCGCAAACAGGTCCGCGAGCCGCGCGGAAGAGCCGACCGCCTCCCTGACGCCCCTGCACAGGGCCGCTTCGCCATGGTCGGTCGCCTGCAGAAAGGCGCCGGGGGGCGGCAGGACATCTGCCGCTCCGAACCGTTGAACCGGAGGCAGCCGCATCGCGATCGTCTCGTCTTCCCAGCTCAGCCGCGCCAGACCCAATGTCTCTGTCGCCTGCGCGAGTGTCTGGCGAAGCGGTCCGTCGAGGGGTTTTCCCTTCGACACGCTCACATCCAGCCCCGCGTCGCTCCGGGTCACGGTCACGGCCAGCGGGCCCTTGCGGCTGGCACCGATGACTGCCAGCTTCTCCGCGACTTCGAGACCCGCCATCAGGTCCGGGTGCAGCAGCTTGCAATCCGGTATTTCGATGATGACGTCGGATGCCTGAGCGTGGAAACCGGCCATCGCGCCCTTCTTCGTTCGCCGCGCGGCAAAGGTGGCCCGGCGCCGCGATTGAGCGGGTGAAGTCACAATCGGCCTCAACGGCGCTTCCAGCCCATGCGCCTTCAGCGACGTGCGGACGAAGTCCTGCTTCCAGTCCGCGACGAACGGGTCCGAGGCATGTTGCAACTGGCACCCGCCACATGATCTGAAATGACGGCAGGGCGGCGCCACGCGCTGCTCCGATGGTTCGACGATGCGGACATCCGTCAACGCGTCGTCCTGTACCGTACCGGTCACCAATTCGCCGGGCAAAGTCTTGGCGGCATAGATCGGTCCGCTGGCGATGCCGTCGCCATGATGCCCCAGCCGGATGATGCGATGTTCTGTCATGCCGGCGGCATACCCAATAAGCGCTGTCTGAAAAAGAGCCTATTCCGCCGCTTGAAGGTCGAGAAAACCACCCGACTGCCGGTGCCAGTACCGCGCATAAAGACCATCCGCCGCCAGCAGGCTTTCGTGGGTTCCCTGTTCCACCACGCGTCCGGCGTCCATGACGATGATGCGGTCCATATCGGTCAGGGTGGACAGGCGATGCGCCACGGCCAACACCGTCTTTCCTTCCATGACCCGGCCGAGCGCCGCCTGAATGGATGCTTCGACCTCGCTGTCCAGGGCACTCGTCGCCTCATCAAGGATCAGGATCGGCGCATCCTTGAGAATGGCACGCGCCAGAGCGATCCGCTGGCGTTGCCCGCCCGAAAGCTTGACCCCCCTCTCGCCAAGGTGGGCGTCATAGCCTTCGCGTCCCTTGTGGTCCTTCATGTTCTCGATGAAATCATGCGCCTCGGCTTTGCGCGCCGCCGCGACCACCTCTTCGAACGTTGCGTCAGGCTTGCCGTAGCGGATATTGTCCAGCGCGGAACGATTGAACATGGCCGTTTCCTGGGTGACCATGCCGATCTTCCGGCGCAGGCTTTCCTGCGTGACGCGGGAAATGTCCTGTCCGTCAATCAGGATGTGCCCTTTTTCCAGCGTATAGAGCCGCAGGAGCAGAGATACGAGGCTCGACTTCCCCGCGCCCGAGGCACCGACAACGCCCAGTTTCTCGCCCGGGTGGATGGTCAGATCCATGTGTTCCACGCCGCCCTCACCCCGACCGTAGGTGTAACGCACGTTGTCGAACACGATGCCGCCCTTGGGGACCTGCAGTTCGGTCGCATCTGGATCGTCCAGAAGGGTCTGCGCCGGCGTCAACGTGCGCATCCCGTCCTCGACCTCGCCGACGTTGGCGTAAAGGTTCATCAACGTGAAGCTGACCCATCCGGTCATCTGCGCCAACCGCAGCGAGACGGCCCCCGTGGCGGCGATGTCGCCCGCCGTCACCAGACCAAGCGACCAGTACCACAGCGCCCCGCCCACCAGCAAAACCGGCAAGAGTCCGGCGATGGTCATCAGCCAGAACCGGAACGACACGCTCACCTTGCCGAAAGCGATGCCGGTTTCGCGGAAACGGCTCATGGAACCGAGCGCGGCGCGGTCTTCATGATCCGCGTGAGCAAAGAGCTTGACCGTCTTGATGTTGGTGATCGTATCGACAACCTGACCCGTCACCATGGCGCGCGCGGCCGCCCGCGCCTTGGACCGGGACCGAACGCGCGGCATGTACCGGCGGATGAGATAGACATAGCCGACCATCCAGACCACGAGGCCCAGCGCGATCCGCCAGTCGACTGTTCCCAGCAGCAGGACCGCTCCGACAAAGGACGCCAGGGCGAACAGGACCGTGTGGATCATCTCGATCACCACATCGGTCAGGGCGCGACCCGTCTGCATTTCCTTTTGCGAAATACGACCGGCGAAATCGTTGTCGAAGAACGATACCGCCTGTCCCAGCGTGTAGCGGTGCAGCCGTGACAGCACCAGATTGAAGACGTTGGGCCCGATCACGATCGACTGCATGAAGGAACTCGCGCCGAAGATTGCCGGTCGCAGGATGACGAAGAACGCCAGCGAAAGCAGCAGAACCCCGGTCTGGTCCTGAAACACCGACCCCGCGTCGGAGGCAAGCGCCGCATCCACCACCTTGCCAAGGATCAGCGCCGCCATGACCTCGACCACCCCGGCGAGAACGGACAGGACACCTGCAGTGGCAAGAGCAGGGCCTGAGCCCTTCAGCGTCCAGCGAAAGAATGCCAGCAGGTGCTGGGGCGGGGGGCTATCGCTTCTGGAGAAGGGGTCTATCCAATCGGCAAGTTTCACGCGGGGGTCTCTTCCATATCCATCGCAAGGAATCCGCCAGACTGGCGGTTCCAGAAATCTGCATATAGTCCGCCCTGCGCCAAAAGCGCGTCATGAGTACCATCTTCGACGATAGTCCCCTGATCCATAACGATAATCCGGTCCAGTTGCGCGATCGTGGACAACCGGTGCGCGATGGCGATGACGGTCTTTCCGGCCATCATGCCGTATAGCGTTTCCTGTATCGCTGCCTCGACTTCGCTGTCGAGCGCGCTGGTTGCCTCGTCCAGAAGCAGAATCGGCGCATCCTTCAGGATCACGCGCGCCAGCGTGATCCTTTGCCGCTGCCCGCCGGACAGCTTCACGCCGCGCTCGCCCACGCGCGAATCGTACCCGCGCCGGCCTTCGGGGTCGCTGAGATCGAGAATGAAATCATGTGCCTGCGCCTGCATGGACGCGGCAATCATCTGATCGTCCGACGCACCGGGATTACCGTACTTGATGTTGTCCCGGACCGACCGGTGAAGCAGCGAACTGTCCTGCTGGACCATGCCGATCTGCCGACGCAGGCTGTCTTGCCTCACCTTGGTGATGTCCTGCCCGTCGATCAGGATCTGCCCCTTCTCCGGGTCGTAGAACCGCAGGAGCAGCTTGACCAGGGTCGATTTTCCGGCCCCCGAGCGCCCCACCAGGCCGATCCGTTCGCCCGGGCGGATCGTCAGGGAAATGTCGTTGAGCCCACCCGAACTGCGGCCATAGTGATGAGAGAGATTCCTGATTTCGATCCTCCCATCGGTCAGCGCGAGCGGTTCGGCGTCCCTGCGATCCGTCAGCGTCACCGGTTGAGCTATGGTTTCCATTCCCTCCGCGACCACGCCAAGTTCGCGGAAGAACGACGACAGCGCCCACATGATCCACGCGGTCATCGAATTCAGCCTGAGGGTCAGCGCGGCAGCGGCGGCCACGACGCCCACGCTTGCCTCGCCCGCCATCCAGAGGGCCATCGCCCAACCGACGACGCCCACGATCAACAGACCGTTGAGGGTGACCAACACGACATCCATGATGGTAAATATCCGCATTTCCTTCTGGAAGGTGCGGCGCGACGTCTCGATCGCTTCCTTCGCGAAGCCGACTTCGAGATCGTGGTGCGCGAACATCTTGACCGAATGGATGTTGGTGTATGCATCCACCACCCGGCCTGTCACCATCGATCGCGCATCTGATGCGGCCTTGGACGCCGGCCCGATGCGCGTCACCGTCCATTTGACCAACGCGGCGTAAAGCACGAACCACAACAGCAGCGGCAGCAGCAGCCGCCAATCGGAGGTCGACAGCAGGATCGCCGCGCCGATCATGTAGGCCAGCGCGTAGGACATGGCATCGAATGCCTGAAAAACGACTTCGCCCGCGGCCGGCGGCGTCTGCATGATCCGGTTGGCGATCCGTCCGGCGAAATCGTTTTCGAACCAGCCGACCGACTGGCGCAGGACGTGACGATGCGCGCGCCACCGGATCAGCGTGCCGAAGTTCGGCAGGATCGTGTTGTTGAGAAGGGCCACGTCAAAGCCCTGCAGGATCGGCCGCAGCACAAGGACAAAGACGGCAACCGCGATCAACTCGGCACCGTGATCGGCCCACATCCGAGCCGGATCGTTGTCCAGCAGGTCGACGATGCGCCCCATGTAGTAGATCAATCCGATCTCGATTGCGGCGACCACGACGGACATGAAAGCAGTCAGGATGAAGATGCGCCTGAACGGCACCGCGTAATCGCCGAGGAAGGGCCACAGCTTGCGTGGCGGCGCATCGGTTTCCTCGTAATCGACATAGGGATCGACGAGGTTTTCAAAAAAACGGAACATGGCAGGGAGCCTTGGATTTAGAGACGGCAAAATGTACCGGCGTGCAAGGCAAGCCAGTCAGAAATCGGTTTTCTCAGCGTCAGCTGAACCAGATCCCGCGGTACATTTCGTATCCTCCAAGTTTATGCATTTACACGTATTGGAAAGAGCCGCGTCTGTCGAGACCTCAAAATGTACCAAGCAATTCATCTCGTCCCAGCGTAAAGCCGGACTCGATCCACACCCGCTCAAGCGAGGCGAGCCGCGCGCCCAGCGCCCTGCCCTCGTACTCCGGCATCAGATCCCGAGCTGACACCGGAAACGTCGCGTTCACACCCGCCGCGATCTTTTCCGGCCATCCGGTTTCGGGCAAAGTGTCGTTCAGGGCACAGCGCATGAGCAGCGCCTGTTCGGCCACTGCCCGCCCATGCCGATACGCCAGTTCCGCCACGGGCGGTCCTGCCCATCCGATTTCTGACAGAAGGGCCAGATGCCGCGCATCCGCCTTGCCCAGTCGCAGACGCGCTGCCGGATCCTCGCCGCCCAGCACGGCAAGGCGCGCCCGCCAATCGGGTGCAACCTGACATGCTGTCTCGAGATGCACATAGGGCGCGAGGAACCTGTCGTCGCTGCCGGGCAGCACCGCGCCCATCACGCCGATCGTCCGCATCGTGGCCACGGCTGCCGACGGGTCGGCTGCGGCCAGAAGCTTGACCATCTCCTGCCCTACCCGTTCGGCCGAGAGGGTACTGAGCCCCTCGAGGTTCTCCGAAATGTGCGCCAGAGTTTCGGGGTCGAATCCGGCGTCTTGATCTGCGTAAATCGCCCAGAACCTGAAGTATCGCAGGATCCTGAGATAATCTTCCCGGATGCGGGCGCCCGGATCCTCGATGAAGCGGACGCGCCGTGCCAACAGATCAGGCAGCCCGCCCAGCGGGTCAACCACGACACCCCGCGGCGTTGCATAGAGCGCATTCATCGTGAAGTCGCGCCGCCGCGCATCTTCCGAGATATCGCCGGAAAAAGCGACGACCGCCCGCCGCCCGTCGGTCTCGACGTCCCGTCGAAACGTCGTCACCTCGAAGGGCCGCCCGTCCTGAACAACCGTCACTGTTCCGTGCTCGATCCCCGTGGGAACGACCCGCATCCCGGCTGCCTCGGCGGCCTTGATGGTTTGCTCCGGGGTGGCATCGGTCGCCATGTCGACATCGCTTGCCGGGGCTTTCAGCAAGGCATTTCGCACGCATCCACCGACAAAAAAGACCGCGAACCCGGCGTCCTCGATCGCTGCGCAGACAGACTGCGCGGCCGGGTCCGCCAACCAGGGAGTCCCGGCCGGAATCAGGTTTTCATCCGCTCTGTCCATTCGCGGAGCATACGCGCGGTTGCCCCCCAAATGTAATAGGGCCCGTAAGGCACAGTGAAGTAGTGGCGCAGGGACCCCCGCCAGCGCCGCGATTGCACGAGGTAGTTCGCCGGATCGAGCACATGCGACAGCGGCACCGAAAAGACCTCCGCGACCTCTCCCAGTTCGGGAACGATGTCGAACCTGTCCCGCACGAGACCGACCACCGGCGTCACGGCAAAGCTTGTGACCGTGTCATGCATCGGCAGGGTGCCCAGCACCTCGACGTTGGCGGGATGAAGGCCGATCTCCTCGTGCGCCTCACGCAAGGCCGCCTCGATGCTGTCGGCGTCTCCGGGCTCCTGCTTGCCACCGGGGAACGATATCTGCCCCGGATGATGCTTGAGGGCCGAGGAACGCTTGGTCAGCAAAAGCTCAAGCCGTCCGTTCACGACCTGTATGGGCGCCAGTACACCCGCGGGCCGCGACACACGCCCCTGAGGCAGGGTCACCCCCGGGTTCAGATCGAAATCGGAGGTGACCGTTCCGGGATCGCGCAGCGCATCCCGGATACGGTCGATCTGGTCAGCCTTCACCGCGCTCTTCCGCTTCGAAACCGACGGTGGACGGATCAAGCTCGTAATGCGCACCGCAGAACTGGCAGTCGGCCGTGACCAGACCGTCTTCGGTCGTCATCTTCTCGATGTCGCGGGCAGAGTATATCGACAGGCTTTGCCGCACCTTATCTTCCGAACAGCTGCATCCGAAACGGACCGCCTGCGCATCGAACACCCGCGGCTGCTCTTCGTGGAACAGACGCAGCAGGAGATCCGTGGGCGGCACGCTTGGCCCTATCAATTCCAGGTCCTCGACTGTGTCGAGCAGGATGTTGACCCGGTTCCAGTTCTCCTCGTCCTCGCCATGCACGAGATCCCGAGCCTGAAGCACCTCGCCCGATCCCTCGCCCTTGGCGGCGAACGGGGATGCCTTGGGCATATGCTGGAGCATGACACCGCCCGCGCGCCAATGCTCGGCCTCGGCCGGACCGGACGACCTGCCGAAACTGAGGGAAAAACGCGTCGGCAATTGTTCAGACTGGGCGAAGTAGGCCTGCGCACAAGCGGCAAGGGAGCCACCCGTCAGAGGTGTGATCCCCTGATAGGGTGTCATCCCCTTGCCTTGGTCGATCATGATCGCGAAATACCCTTCGCCTACCTGCTCGAAAGGCGCAGCATCGGTCAGCCGGTCCTTGTCGAAACTTGCATAGGCTCTGATACGGGCGGATTTGCCGTCCGCGTCCGGCGCGTAATAGTCCGTGGCGATCATTCGCACGGCACCTTTAGACTGGACCTGCAGCGACAGTTTCCAGCGCAGCTTGATCGTCTGACCGATCAACGCCGTCAGCAGCGCCATTTCCGCTACCAGTGCCTCGACCTGCGGCGGATAGTTGTGCTGGCTCAGCACGCCGTCCAACACCCCGTCCAGTCGCGCAACGCGGCCACGGATATTCGAGTGATCAAGCTGAAACGGCAATACGCTGTCGTCCCAGGCAATCTTGTTTCCTGGCTGGGCGGTAGAAGTCATGGGGTTTCCTTGTCGCGGGTCGCTTGGCATACCGCGTCTATATAGTCGCGACAAGCCGTTGATAAAGGGGACGACCATGATCAGGCGAATGGGCAAGCCACCGCAAAGGGGAGTGGACTACCGCCTTCGGCCGGGCGCCTATGCCATCCTTCCCCTGAAGGGTCGGTTCCTGGTGACGGCGCAGCTGACACCCCAGGTCGACGTGCAATTGCCCGGGGGCGGAATAGATCCGGGTGAATCTCCGCTTCAGGCACTTCACCGCGAAGTGCTCGAGGAAGTGGGCTGGCGCATCGCGTCCCCGCGTCGACTGGGGGCGTTCCGGCGATTCGTCTACATGCCGGAATATGACCTATGGGCGGAAAAGATGTGTTCCATCTACGTCGCCCGTCCCGTCAGACAGATTGCCGACCCGGTCGAGCCGGACCATGTCACGATGGTGTTGTCAGCGACCGAATGCGCCCAAAGCCTGGGCAATGACGGGGACCGGATGATGTTCCTTCGCTACCTGGGGTCGCGAAACTATTCCTGACCGAGGGTCGGATCGTTCCTCTGGAACATGAGGCCTGACAGGTCGTCGGGAAAATCCGACGCCCCTGAGAACTCGGAAAGTTTCCACAAGAGACCCGACAGGAATGCTTCATCATGCATGTCGCCGAGGCTGGCGACGATCCGGGCCAATCCATCCTCACCCAGCATCCGACCAAGAGGATCCGGGCATTCCGTGAACCCGTCGGAAAGGATCAGCAACCGGTCGCCGGGCTGCAACTGGATATCGAACTGCCGGTACGAAACACCGCTCAGCAGACCGACGGGGAATCCCCCCGTGCCGAACTGCTCGATCTTGCCGTCCCGCCGCCGGATCACGGGATGGGGATGCCCGGCTTGGGCGACCTGCACGAGGCCGGTGTCCAGATCGACGTTGGCGAGCAGCAAGGTGAAATAATGTTCCGTGTCCATCTCGTTCAGGACAAGTTCGTTGATGGCCTGGATGGCCTGCGCGGGGGGCCGCGGCACCGGATTTCCACGATCGTCCCGCGTCAGAGCCAGATTCTGACCCGGTGCGGAGGATGATAGGTAACCGGCCAGGCGTGCGGTCATCAGCGCGGAACTGATGCCGTGTCCCGACACGTCGATGCCGTACAGGCAAAGCTTTCGCGGACCGGCCTCGAAGAAACCGACCAGATCACCGCCCACGTGGCCGCTGGACCGCAGCATCAGCGAAAGGGTTCCACCGCGAAACACCCGGTGCCGTTCCGGCAGCAGGGACTGTTGAAGCTTTTTCGCTTCCAGCAAATCCTTGTCCAGTGAATCGTAGAGCGTCTGGAGTTCCGAAAGCGTTTCCCGGATCAGCCTGTTGCTGCGCGAGAGCTCCTTCTGGATGCCGATGATCCGCTCCCCCGCCGTGATGCGCGCGCGCAATTCATCCCCGTCTACCGGCTTTGACAGGAAGTCGTCCGCACCAGAATGCAGCCCGGCGACCACCTCTGCCTTCTCGCGCTTGGATGTCAGGAGGATGAAGTAGGCGAACCGGTCCGCGCTGAGGTCACGGAAGGCCCGGCAGAATTCTATGCCGTTCATGCCCGGCATCATCCAGTCGCTCAGTACCAGGTCGGGCGGCTCTGACCTACAGAGTTGCAGCGCTTCCTCGGCCGATCCGGCTTCGGTCACCTCGTAACCCCATCTTTTCAGAGACCCGGCCAGAAGCCGCCTTTGCAGACGGCTGTCATCGACGACAAGTATACGCGTGCTCGTCTCGGGCAGGGTGCGGCGCGCCTGAACACTTTTGGCCGGTATGAAATTTCGCATGATCCGCCGTCATTTCGGTCTCGAACACGGGTGACTATCGCTCCGCAGGTTAATACGCCCTGAAAGATAGAATTCACCTCGAACAGCCCATGTACCAACGGCTAATATTAAACTTTGCCGGCGATCATGAACCTCGAAGGAGACCCTGCATGATCGATTGGCAACAGGTAAGAGGCCTGCGGGACGAGGTCGGAGAGGACGATTTCATCGAGATCGTCACCCTCTTCGTCGAAGAGGTCGAGGCACTGATTGTCAGGCTCCGCCAAGCGGGTTGCTGTCAGGCAGTCGAGCAGGATCTGCATTCCCTCAAGGGGAGCGCGCTTAATCTGGGCTTCTCGGCGTTGTCGGCCCTGTGCCAACGGGGCGAAGCCAGCGCCGCGCGCGGCACCTGCAGTGCCGAAATGCTGGAAGGTATCCTGTGCTGTTATCATACCTCCCTCCAGATGTTTCTCGAGCGGCTCGCCCAGGCTGGATACCCTACACCAGTTTATAGAACTCCTGCAGCCGGATCTCGCCAAACGTATCCAGCGCCTTTGCCCGAAGCATCTGCATACCCTTGATCCAGCGGTCGTGGTCCTTGGCCCTGTGCAGGGCATAGTCATGCACAGCCGGATGCGACAGGATGAGAAACCGCTCCGCTTCCACGCCATCGATGACGGCCTGCGCCACGTCATGAGCAGTCAGTAGCGATGCCCCGGCATTCGCATCCGTATCCTGCATTCCCAGCAGTGGCGTGGCGACATACTGGGGACAGACGACAGACACGCCGATGCCGTCGGCGCCATGGGTGATGGCCAACGACTCCGCAAAGCTGACTGCAGCATGCTTGGTCGCGGAATATGCTGCGTCGCCGATCTGGTTCAACAGCCCCGCAGCCGAAGCAACATTGACAAGGTATCCGCTGCCCCGCGCGATCATGTCCGGCAGAAGAACCCGTGCCGCATAGACATGTGCCATGACGTGGACGTTCCAGTTCAGCAGCCAGTCCGCATTCGACTGAGAGGCCGCATGACCCGGGTCACCGCGTCCAAGCCCCGCATTAGAGACATATATGTCGACCGGACCGTGAGCTTCCTGCGCTTCGGCGATCAGCCGCCCTACCGCCGCTTCGTCGGTCACGTCACAGGCTACCGCGATGCCGGAAATCTCCTTGGCGACCACGGCGGCCTTGTCACCGTCGATGTCGGACACGCAGACGCGCGCGCCCTTCGCGGCCGCTTCCCGCGCGATCGCCGCGCCAATGCCACTTCCGGCACCGGTAATCACGACTGAACGTCCGTCGAACTTCATCAGCTTTCTCCTCAGATCACGAATTGCGCCAGCGTCTCGTCATTGGTGATGTCGGTGTAATTGAACCCGGCCTCGTCTATGCGCTGGAACATGGCGGGAAAATTCTCGGGCCGGTCCGTCTCTATTCCAATGAGAACGGAGCCGAAATTGCGCGCCGACTTCTTCATGTATTCGAACCGGGTGATGTTGTCTGCCGGCCCCAGCCGATCAAGGAAATCGCGCAGCGCTCCGGGACGTTGCGGCAGGCGCAGGATGAAATACTTTTTCAACCCGGCATAGCGTTGCGCGCGTTCCTTCACCTCGGGCAGCCTTTCGAAATCGAAGTTCCCGCCGGATGCGATACAGACCACCGTCTTGCCCCTGATCCGGCCGGCCACATCCGCGAGCGCTTCGATCGCCATGGCACCTGCCGGTTCAAGAACGATGCCCTCGACGTTCAGCATTTCGACGATCGTCTGGCAGATCCGGTCCTCGGCAAGGTCGATGACATCGTCCGGCAACACGTTCGCAAGGCGCGCGAAGGTCCGAGCGCCGATCCGGGCCACGGCAGCCCCATCCACGAACGAATTGATCGGAGACACATCCACCGGCTTTCCTTCGGCCAGCGCGGCGGCGAGGCTCTTGGCACCGGACGGTTCAACGAAGGTATAGGCACATTCGGACCCGAAGTAGCTGACAGTGCCGGCGGACAGTCCACCGCCGCCAACCGGAAGGATGACGTGATCCGGCGCGCGGCCGAGTTCCTGTTCGATTTCAACGGCGACCGAGGCCTGCCCTTCGATCACGTCCTCGTCGTCGAAGGGAGACAGGAAATGGCCGCCCTCCTGCGCGCAAAACGCCTGCGCGGCGGTCAGTGTCTTGTCGAAATAGTCGCCCACAAGCCGCACCTCGACACTGTCGCCCCCGAACATCCGCGTCTTCAGGATCTTCTGTTCGGGCGTGGTCACGGGCATGAAGATCACGCCCCTCACGTCGAAATGCCGACACATGAAGGCGACGCCCTGCGCGTGGTTCCCGGCCGAGGCACAGACGAACAGCCGATGCTCCGGGATCGCCTTGCGCATCGCGTTGAAGGCCCCGCGCAGCTTGTAGGATCGCACCGGGCTAAGGTCCTCGCGCTTGAGCCAGATGTCCGCGCCGAACCGGGCCGACAGCAGTTCGTTCCGCAAAAGCGGTGTGGCGGGGAACACCTGTCGCATTTTCGCGGTGGCCAGCGTCGCCATCGCCTGGAAATTCTCTGTCATGCCATCACTCCCCGGCCTGCGTTCCAGTTCGATATGCGCGCAGGCGGCACAGGTCAACGCGGCAGGCCTATCTTGCCCGCGACGGGAAAACCCGGTACCTCGCCATCAAGTCAGAAAGGAACCATCCATGTCCGCGCCAACGAAAGTCGTGCTTGCCTATTCCGGCGGCCTTGATACCTCGATCATCCTCAAATGGCTTCAGACCGAATACGGCTGCGAGGTCGTGACCTTCACCGCCGATCTCGGTCAAGGCGAAGAGCTGGAGCCGGCCCGCAAGAAAGCCGAGCTTCTGGGGATCAAGCCCGAGAACATCTTCATCGAGGATGTGCGCGAGGAATTCGTCCGCGATTTCGTCTTTCCCATGTTCCGTGCCAACGCGCTCTACGAAGGTCTCTATCTTCTCGGCACCTCCATCGCCCGGCCCCTGATCTCCAAGAGGCTGGTGGAGATCGCGGCCGAAACCGGGGCCGACGCCGTGGCCCATGGCGCAACCGGCAAAGGCAACGACCAAGTTCGGTTCGAACTGTCCGCCTACGCCCTGAACCCCGCGATCAAGGTGATCGCCCCCTGGCGCGAATGGGACCTGACCAGCCGGACCCGCCTGCTGGAATTCGCCGAGGCGAACCAGATCCCGATCGCCAAGGACAAACGGGGCGAAGCGCCCTTCTCCGTCGATGCGAACCTTCTGCATACGTCCTCCGAGGGCAAGGTGCTGGAAAACCCCGGCGAAGAGGCGCCCGATTACGTGCTGCAACGCATCACGCGTCCCGAAGAGGCGCCCGACACGCCAGAGATGGTCGAGATCACCTTCGAGAAGGGTGACGCCGTGGCGATCAACGGCGAGGCGATGAGCCCTGCAGCGATCCTGACCCGCCTGAACGAACTGGGCGGCAAGCATGGCGTCGGTATCCTCGATCTGGTCGAGAACCGTTTTGTCGGCATGAAATCCCGCGGCATCTACGAAACGCCCGGCGGCACCGTCCTGCTGGAAGCGCACCGCGGGATCGAGCAGATCACCCTCGATTCAGGCGCTGGCCACCTCAAGGACAGCCTGATGCCGCGCTATGCCGAACTCATCTACAACGGGTTCTGGTTCTCGCCCGAGCGCGAGATGCTGCAGGCCGCTATCGACAAAAGCCAAGAGCATGTGAGCGGCACGGTGCGCGTGAAGCTCTACAAGGGATCGGCACGTACCGTGGCACGCTGGTCAGAGAACAGTCTCTACTCCGAGGCACACGTCACGTTCGAAGACGATGCGGGCGCCTACGATCAGAAAGACGCGGCAGGCTTCATTCAGCTCAACGCACTGCGGCTCAAGCTGCTGGCGGCCCGAAACAAGCGGATGAAGGGCTGATCCTTCGGACCGCAGAAAGCCGCGCGGCTCAAAGTCCTGAACATGAAAAAGGGCCCGGATCACACGATCCGGGCCCTGTACTCGTTTGGCTACTCGTTAACGTACAAAAAACCGAAAACTCGTTACGCGATCGGGATCACTCGGCGGTGACGACTTTCATCACCAGGTTGCCTTCCGGCTTGATCGGACCGTCTTCGGTCGCGCCGAGCGTATATTCGAAAACGCCGGTCTGGGTGCCGCCCGCTTCGGAATGGACCATCAGCATCAGCATGTCGCCGGATGCGACCTCTTCCTGGAGGATCGCGGCCACATCCATATTCTCACCGGCGCGGAGCGGAGCGTAGCCGACCACGGGGCCCGGCTTCATGTCGGCATCGGTGCGGTGGACGACCAGCCAACCATTTTCACCGGCGACGACTTTGTCGGCACTGACAACGCCGTTCGATACATCCTGGTCGGACGCTTCGACCATGGGGGTGGCGTGGGCGGCGGCAAATGCGACGCCTGCGGTCATGGCAAGTGCGGCAATAGAACTCGTTACGTACTTCATTGAAAACTCCCTCGTTGTGTATGCAGCATCCACGAAAGGGCAGAGGAAGAAGTTTCACGACATTCGAAAATTATTTTCCAAGCCGACGAGCCCAGAGTTTTTCGTAATGCGGCATGGCCTTTTCGGCCAACGCCGCTTGGTCGCGATCAAGTTCGGGCAGCGGACCTTCGGCACCGGAGAAACCCGTGCTCTGATGGACAGCGGCGTACCAGTGGCTGGCCCAGATGCCATCCTCGGCCCGGGGGCCGGCCGGCCATTTCAGCATCGCCGTGTCGAACGGCAGGTCAATGGCCGCGCATAGGCCGCGCAGGGACTTTTCCGGATCGGCCCGGACATCATGGCTGTCGATCACGACACCGCCGAACTGGTCGAACAGGCGGGCCTGCTGCACATATCCGATATCTTCCAGTGTCAGCGCACCGCGCTTGGCCGCATAGCTGGCGATGACGCGGGCGGGATGGCGCAACAGGTGCACATGTACGCATCCCTCTGCCCAGTCCATCGGGACACCCGGCAACATGTGCTGCGTCATGTGCTTCATGTAGAGGTGCGGCGAACCTTGGCGCGTACAAGCCTGCGCCACCTTCTGCGGATCCCGCTCATGGTGGGCGATGATCTCGTCCCGCATCGGATGATCCAGCCCTGTCCGTTCGAGATAGACAGCATAGAAGGGCTCGTCCATGACCGTGAAATCGGCGCGCGCGCCAAAGCTGTACATCATGGCCGTGCTGAGATTGCGTGGTCCGGACCACATCGCGATGCGCATGGTGTGGCTCCTGTGTCAGATCAGCGCCGCAAGTCCGTCGAACAGACGTGCGACGTGGGTATCATCCGTTACCGTTCCCGGTGAAATGCGCAGGATGCGTCCTCTTGCATCCACATGCACCGACCTGCCGCGCAGGCCGTCAACGACCTTGGCAGGGTCGCAATCGCCGGGCAATTCCAGCATGACAGACCCGCCCCTACGGTCCTCGGCCTCGGGGCTCGCCAGCGGCAGGTTCATTTCACGCGCCCGCTCGATCACCTGCCGTGTCAGGGTGCGGTTGTGATCGAGCAAACCGGATTGCGCGGCATGCCATTTCAGTGCCGGGATCGAACCGAGGCAGGCCAAGACGGATGGCGTGCCATGTTCGAACCGACGCGCATCAGGCGCGTACTCGAACCCGTCCAGATCCCATGAGAAGGGGTTCTCCTGCGAGAACCAGCCGCGAAGTTCCGGCTTGCATCGTTCGATCAGCGCCTTGCGCATCTGGATGATACCCGCCCCCGGTGTACCGCACAGCCACTTGAGCGACGTCGATACGACGAAATCCACCGGCGTTCGGGCAACGGAAAAGGGCAGGATGCCGACACCCTGCGTCAGATCAAGCCCGACGATCGAGCCCATGCGCGTGCCGTGGTCCCGCAACGCATCTATGTCGCACCGGTGAGAAGCGGTGGACGTCACGAAAGTGAGCAGCGCCAGTCCCACGTCCGGGCCCCATGCGGCGATCATGTCTTCGTCACGGACCCAGAAATCGCCCTGCCGAACCGGCACTGTTTCCAGAGTGTAGCCCAAACGCTCCGCCATGCCGTTCAGCAGAAAATGAAGCGATGGGAAGCAGTCCGCCCCAACGAGGACCTTTCTGCCGCGCAGACGCTCCGGTGGGAGACCGCCAAGGATAGAGAACAGCGCCGTCGTCACGTTTTCGGCCGAGGTCAAGGTATCCTCCGGCGCGTCGATCAGGGTGCGCCACAGGCTCAGGAACTCGGCTCGCGCCGTCAGCACCCGCGGCCATTGCGCGTCGTCCCGACGCCCCCAGTCTTCCGAAAAAGCCGAGAGAGCGGCGGCCATCTCTTCAGCCTTGCCGGGATACTGGCCGATGGAATGGTAAAGAAAGTAGGCGGGATCCGTGGTCATTTCAGTCTCTGATAAGGCGGGTTGGGGAGTTGTCCGATATCAGAGCCAGTTCTGGAACGGGTCTGGCAGCGGAATGGCTTCCAACAGTTCTTGCGTATAACGCGCCTTTGGTGCGTCGAACAGTGTTGCCGTCTCGGCTTCTTCGACAATCACGCCCTGATGCAGAACGATCACCCGGTTGCACAGTCGTCGGATCACCGAAAGGTCATGGCTGATGAAGGCCAGGGTCAAGCCCAGCTCCCGCACCAGCTCCTCCAACAGGTTCAGCACCTGGGCCTGCGAAGATACGTCCAGTCCGGAGACGATCTCGTCCGCGAGGATGAATTCGGGCCGCAGCGCAATGGCCCGGGCGATCCCGACCCGCTGACGTTGCCCGCCCGAAAGTTCATGCGGATAGCGCCGGGCAAAGGATCTTGGCAGACCCACCATGTCGAGCGCTTCGTCCACACGTCGCTGCACCCCGTCCAAACCGTGCAGCTTGAGCGGGCCGGCAATGATCCCCGCTACGCGCCGTCGCGGGTTGAGGGACGACATGGGATCCTGGAAAATCATCTGGAACCGTCGGCGCATGGGGCGCAGGGCGCTTTCGCCAAGATGTGTGATGTTCCGCCCATCGAAAAGGATCTCCCCACCCGTGGGCTCAAGCAGGCGCAGCATCGCGCGTCCCAGTGTCGATTTGCCCGAACCGGACCCGCCGACGATCCCGACGACCGCCCCTTTCGGAATGTCGAAGGTCATCCCCTTGAGGATCTCGATGCGCGGCGCGGCCCCCAGAAATGGCTTGCGCGTCATGTCCGGCAAGGACAGGCGCAGATCCCGCACCTGATAGATCATCGCGCGCGCCTCGCATCATGTTGAGCCACTTCGGCCTCGACGGCTGCGATGACCTCGGACGATACCGGCGAAAGGCTTCCCGTCGGATCGGTGTAGGTCGGTGTCGCCGCCAGAAGCGCCGCGGAATAGGGATGGATCGGTCGCATGAAGAACCGGTGCATGCGCGCGTCCTCGACCACCTTCCCGGCATAGAGAACACTCAACGTGTCGCAGACCTTTGATACGACGCCGAGATCATGGGTCACGAAAAGCAACGCGGTGCCATGGCGTGCCTGCATGTCCGCGATCAGGCGAATGATCTGCCGCTGGACCGTGACATCCAGCGCTGTTGTCGGTTCATCAGCAATGATGAGTTTCGGTTCCGCGGCAAAGGCCGATGCGATCAGAATACGCTGCCTCATCCCGCCGGAGAGCTCGTGCGGGTAGTTGCGCATGACCCGTGCAGGATCGGGAATATGTACTTCCGCCAGCAATTCGAGCGCGCGGGCTTCGGCGTCTTTCCTGCTCCAGCCCAGGATATCCACCAGCCGCCGGGTGATCTGCGGTCCGATCCGCTTGGACGGATTCAGGGCGGTGAGCGGATCCTGCGGGATCAGCGCGGCCGTCGCGCCGATGCGCCTGCGCCGTTCGGTGGCGGACAGGGCCATCAGGTTCGTGCCGTCCAGCCAAATTTCACCCCCGGTGACTTCCAGCGCACGGGGCAACGTGCCGAGCACCGCCTTGCCGATCATGGATTTGCCCGCACCGGATTCACCGACCAGCCCATGTACCTGGCCTGCGGAAACCTCGAGCGAGACAGAGCGCAGGATGGATGCGCCATTCTTGAGGCGGACAGTCAGATTGCGGATGGAAAGAAAGCCGGTCATCGCAGCACCGGATCGAAGCGGTCTTTCAACCCTTCGCCCAACTGGGAAAAGCTGAGGACCGTGAGGAACAGCGCGATCAGCGGAAAGACCAGCACCCACCACGCCTGGTGCACCGATGTGCGGCCCTCGGCAATCATGCCCCCCCACGTCGGGCTGTCGGTCGAAATCGACAGGTTCACGAAGGACAGGATCGCCTCGACAATGACGGCAATCCCCATTTCAAGGGTCAACAGCGCGACGATGGTCGGAAGGACATTCGGCAGGATCTCGGTGAGCATGGTACCCAGCCGCCGCCGCCCGGCAACCTGTGCGGAGGCCACGTAGTCCATCGCGCCCTGGCTCATGGCCTCGGCCCGGATCACGCGGGCAAAACGGGTCCAGTCGATCACGACGATGGCGATGATGATCGACCACAGACCCGGCCCGAGAACGGCAATGAGCAGGATGGCGAACAGCACCGGCGGAAAGGCCATCCAGATGTCCACGAAACGGCTGATGATCCGGTCGGGCCAGCCGCGGTAGTATCCTGCGATCAACCCCAGCGTCGCCCCTATGACGCAGGTCAGAGTACCGGCGATCAGCGCGACGATCAGCGCAAGGCGCGCGCCGTACAGCATCCGGGACAGCACATCGCGCCCCAGTGAGTCGGTGCCCAGCCAGTATCCCGGTTCTGCCCCTGTCTGCCAGAAGGGCGGCATCCGGCCCAGGAACAGGTCCTGCATCAGCGGATCCTTGGGGGCGATCCAGGGGGCGAGGACGGCGGCAAGGACAAGCAGCGTCAGCCAGCTGCCTGACAGCCACAGCCTCGCCCCGACCGGGCGTGCCACTTCAGCGCGGGCATCACGCATGGCGCAGCCTCGGGTTCAGAACGACGTAAAGCATGTCGACGGCAAGGTTCACGAGGGTGAACAGAAGGGCGAAAAGGATCACGATCCCCTGTATCAGAGGCAGGTCGCGGTTGATCACCGCATCGATCGCCATGTTGCCCAGACCCTCGTAGCTGAACAGTCTCTCGATGATGACGGTGCCGCCGATCAGAAAGGTGCACTGCACCCCGACCAGGGTCAGGGTCGGCAGGATGGCATTTGGCAGCGCTTCGCGCAGGATGACGTGGTTTTCGCCATACCCCTTCGTCCGCGCCAAGGTCACATAATCGAGGTGCATGGTCTCTTTCAGGGACTGCTTGAGCAACTGCGAGATGATCGCCGCCAACGGAATCGCCAGCGCCAGCGCGGGCATGAACATATGCGCTGCCAGATCGCCGATCACGTCGAAACGCATCCGCGCAATCGCTTCGAAGAGGTAGAAATTGGTGTGGAAATCGATGTCGAGAGACGGGGAGACGCGCCCCGATATGTGAAACACTGGCCAGAGAACACCGAACAGCAGGATCAGCACCAGCCCCCAAAGAAAATCGGGAATGGACAGCGCCATGCCCGCCGTGACGTCGACCGCGCCTTCGGTCTTGCCATCCCTGAAGCGCGTGCCGACCAGCGCCAGCGCGCCGCCCATCATGACGGCCAGAACCAATGCAACGAAGGACAGTTCCAATGTGGCGGGCAGCCTGTTGAGAACCAGTGACGACACCGGTTGCCGAAGCGAGATCGAGGTGCCGAAATCGCCCTGCAGAACGCCCCCGAACCAGATGACGAACTGATCGAAGATGGACTTGTCGAAACCGTACTGCGCCTCGAGCCGGGCGATGTCCGCGTCCGTGGCGCCGGGGGGCAGCATCATCGCGATGGGATTGCCCGGTACCACGCGGATCACGACAAACACGATCACGGCCACGCCAAAGAGCGTGATGGCGGTGGTCAGCAACCGCATGACGATGGTGCGCAGCAGAGTCATTTGAACCCGAAAAAAGCGGTGAGGCCGCAGATGCGACCCCACCAGTCAGGGAGAGTCTTCAGGCCCGGGTCATCAGGTGCGGCAGCAGCGCGCCGGACCGGTGCGGTGTCACCTTGACCTCCGACACCGACAGGATCGGCTGGACATACTGCAGCAGCGGGATCACCTCGGCATTCTCGGCGACAAGGCGATCCACGGCCTTCCATCCTTCGATGCGCTTTTCCTCGTCCGATTCAGCCCAGAGCGGAAGAATCGCGTCGAAGGTTTCCTGCCCGTCCCAGACCGAATGCGGAGAGGGGCCGAACATGGCGAACCCGGTCGACGTGGTCGGGTCGCCGACCGAATTGCCCCAGTTGTAGAACGCGGCAGGAGCCAGCGTATCCGCAGCGCGAAGTTCGTAGTGCTTGGCGATCTCGTAGACTTCGATCTCGGCTTCGATACCGACCCGCCGCCAGAGACCGACGATGGCCTGAACCATCTCGTAGTCCTTCGGCTTGAAGCCGCGTGTGGTCTGGATCTTGAACTTCACCGGGTTGTCGGGTCCGTAGCCGCTTTCGGCCAGAAGCTGCTTGGACAGCTCGGGGTCGTAGGGCACCTTGATCGTCTCGTCATAGGCAACGTAATCCGGTGTCTGCAGGGTATCGATCGGGATCCCGTATCCCGACAGCAGCCGTTCGATGATGAGCGGCTTGTCAATGGCATGGGCCGCCGCCTTGCGGACGTTTGGATCGGTCATGACGTCGATGTCGTTCAGGAAGATCATCCCGATATCCGAGATCGGCTCGGCCACGCCGGTAATGCCGTCCTTGGCTTTCAACCGGTCGAACTCCTCGTAGGGGACTTCGAGGGTGACATGCGAATTTCCGGATTCGATCTCCGCCACGCGGCTGGCGGCGTCGGTCACGAACTTGATCGTCACGGTCTTGAACTCGGGCGCGCCGCCCCAGTAGTTCTCGTTCGCCTTGAGCCTGACAAAGGCATTCCGTTCGAACCGGTCCACCATGTACGGGCCAGTACCGATCGGCGCTGCCTCAAAGCCTTCCGCGCCCACTTCCTCGTAGTATTTCTTGGGCAGGACATAGCCGGTCAGGAAACTCATCCACTTGAAGAACGTGGGTTCGTATTCCTTGACGTCCGCGGTGACCCGGTTGCCCTCTGCGGTGATGTTCTCGACTTTCCCCCAGATGAACTGGATGGGATTGCCCGTGTCCGGGTTCGCCGCCCGCTGAAGCGACCATGCCACGTCCTCGGCGGTGAAGGGATCACCGTTGTGCCATGTCACGCCCTCACGAACGTCCATCCACAGCTTGGTGTTGTCCTCGTTCCAGCCCCAGTCGGTGATGAGACCCGGCGCAAAGGACAGGTCGGGCTCCTGATGGATGAAGAGGTCGTAGACCGACTGGTACAGGCCCTGGATCGTAGGGTTGACCGCAGAGGGCCCAACGGTGGGATCCCAGCTCGGCAGGTTGACGTTGTAGGCGATCACCAGTTCCTCGATCTCCTGAGCAAAGCTGGGCAGGCTGATGGTGGCGAAAGCGGCAGCCGCCGCCGAAGACTTGAGCAGGCTTCTTCTTGAAAGTGACATTTCTAATTCCCCTGTTGATCTGGTTTTTTCCAGTTAGTTTCCGACAAGTTTTCTGGCCAGGAGGGTGCCGGGCCCTGCCCCTGTGCCGCCACCGGGCCAGACTGCAGCACCGGTGTGATAGAGATTGCGGATCGGTGTCGTCCCGTCGGCGTAACCCAGCGCGGGACGGTTGATGAAATGCTGATGCAGGTGGTGACTGCCGCAGACCTGATCGCCCCCGACAAGGTTCGGATTGTCTGCCTCGAACATGTCCGGCGTCACCACGTGTTTGCCCAGTATACGGTCGCGGGTACCTGGCGCGTAACGCTCAAGTATGTCCAGCGCGCGGTCGGCAAAGGGTTCCGCGGCGTCCTGCCAGTTTCTGGCGGTGATGCCACCTGCCGCGTCGCCCCTGATCTGGCCCGGCGCCATCCGGACCTGAAGCCACAGCACGTGCTTGCTCGCAGGCGCGCGCGACGGGTCGACGACCGTGGGCTGGCCGCAGACGATCACCGGTTCGTCCGGCAACAACCCGGCCTTTGCCTGGGCATAGGTGCGGGCCATCTGATCCATCGACGGGGCCATGTGGACATAGGCAAAGCGTTTCAGCTCCGCTGCCGGCCATTCGGGCAACTGGTCCATTGCGAGGTGGATCATCACGGTGCCCGGCGCGTGCTGGAACGTCTGCATCGCGCGTTCGTGGCGCGCGTCTCCGGTACCGCCGGTGAGCTTCAGCAAGCCGGAGGGAGAGACATTGGCGATCACTGCCTTCTCGGCACGCACGACGCTGCCATCCGCCAGGACCACGCCGATCGCGCGGCCGCCGGCCTGTTCAATGTTGGTGACCTTTGCATTGCAGGTAACCGTGCCGCCCCGGGCTTCTATCATCCCGATCATCGCATCGGTGATCGTGCGGGCGCCGCCCTGGCCCAGGACCATGCCGAATGCCTGCCCCGCCATCGCCTCCAGATAAGGGAAAACAGCTCCGCCCGCGATATCCGGGGCAAAATCCAGATGCATCCCCCAGGCCGCGAAGGTTGCCTTGACCCGGTCATCCTGGAATGTCTGGTCAAGCCAGGCACGTGGCGACGTCATCAGGAATCGCGCAAGGTCGAGCGCGCCTGAGGTGCCCCGCTTCCACATTGTCTTGCCCATGACGGCGCCCAGCGCCCGCGTGTTCATCGGGCTGCCAAGCACGCCGAGAATAGACTCTGCATCGGAAGGAAAGCTTTCGGTCAGGCCCGTCCAGGCCTCGGCGTCCGCTTCCGAGAATCCGCGAATCCGGGCGGTTGTCAGCGCGACGTCACTGGAAATACCCAGCCACCGGCCATCGGGAAAAACGCTCGCAAACGGATTCGCTGTCGGCGCGAAGGCAAGCCCGTGTCGCGCCAGTTCCGCCGCATGCAGCTGATGAAACTGCGATCCCGCAAACAGCGACAGGTTCATCGCCCCCCAGTCGTGCCGATAGCCCGGCAGCGTGTATTCCCCGGTCTTGACCGCCCCGCCGGGTTCGGCGTTCTGTTCAAAGATCGCGACCTTCCATCCGCGCGCCGCGAGGTGACACGCGCAGGCCAGGCTGTTGTGGCCTGAACCTATGAAGATCGCATCGGGATTCTGTGCCATGTTCTACGGACTCCTTGCACAAGATAATTGCAAACGCATGTAATTTTGTCTAGCATTGATTCATCTATCAAAGCGTGCAGCCAGCCACGCAGACCTAGGGAGTTGAAGAAATGAACGCGACGGATGTTGTAAGCAATCTGGGGGCGATGCTGGCCTCCGGCGGGGTCGAGGTGGTCGATTGCACCGGGGTTCTGGGTCCGAACACCCCGATCCTGCAGTTGCCCCCTGATTTCGCCAAGAACACGCCGAAAATCGAGATTCACAAGATTTCGGAATACGACAACGACGGCCCGTTCTTTGCCTGGAACTGGATGGTGCTGGGCGAACACAGCGGCACTCATTTCGACGCGCCCCACCACTGGATCACCGGCAAGGATCACGCCGATGGCTATACCGACAAGCTTGACGTGCAGCGCCTGATCGCCCCGGTCAACGTGATCGACTGTTCCAAGGAAGCGGCCGAGAACGAGGATTTCCTGCTGACCGCGGACCACATCAAGGAATGGGAAAAGGAACACGGCGAGATCAAGGAAGGCGAGTGGGTCGTGATGCGCACCGACTGGGATGCGCGCGCGTCGGATGAATCGCGTTTCCTGAACGCCGACGAGAACGGTCCCCACAGCCCCGGGCCGACCCCCGAGGCGATCGAATACCTGCTTGGCAAGAAGATCGTCGGGTGGGGCACCCAATGCATCGGTACCGATGCCGGTCAGGCCGGCGGGATGGAACCGCCCTTCCCCGCCCACAACCTGCTGCACCGTGACAATTGCTTTGGTCTCGCCTCTCTGGCGAACCTGTCGAAACTTCCCCCGAAGGGCGCCGTGCTGATCGCAGCGCCGCTCAAGATCGAAAACGGGACAGGCAGCCCCATCCGAGCGCTCGCGCTCGTACCGAAGGGCTGACCGGTGGCCGCGGTCGATCACCTGATCATCGGGTCGGGCATCAACGCCCTTGTCGCGGCGGCAATGCTGTCGCGCAAGGGCGACAGCGTGCTCGTGATCGAACGCGAAGACAGGATCGGGGGCTGCATGTTCACCTCCGATCAGGTCACCCTGCCGGGGTACCACCACGACGTGATGGCGGCGACCTTTGTCCTGTTTCTCACCGGCCCTGCGTACGAGGCGCTGGGCAAGGACCTGGAGAGTCACGGGCTGGAGTTTTGCCATTCCGCGCATCCGACCGCCGTCCTCAGGCCGGATGGCAGCTGTCTGACCTTTGCGATGGATCGCAACCGCAACATCGCGACATTCAATGAACTCGGTTCCGGCGACGGTGACCAGCACGCACGGGATGTCGGAAGCGTCGAACAGGATGCGGATTTCCTTTTCTCACTGCTCGGACAGCCGCTTTGGTCGCGGAAAACGGCACTGTTGCTGGCGAAACAGGCGTGGAAGCGTGGCTTGGGCCCGCTGAAGGCATGGTTCGGCGAAGCGCTCGAACCGACCCGTGGCTGGCTTGAAACACGCTACCAAAGCGCCGAGGTACAGGCCCTCTGGGCGCCTTGGGTGCTGCATGTGGGCCTGACGCCGGAATCCAGTTACAGCGGCCAGATGACCCGTGTCATCGCCTTTGCGCTGGAGGCCGCCGGGGCACCGGTGGTCAAGGGCGGCGCAGGACAGGCCGCGGCTGCGTTTGCGTCCCTGATCAAGGCAAATGGTGGCCAGATCCGGACCGGCGTCGAAGCAGCACGCATCCTGACCGAGGGGGGCAAGACCATCGGGGTGAGGACAGCAGCAGGCGAAAAGTTGTTGGCCCGCAACATCATCGCCAGCACCGCACCGGGGCAGCTTTATGACACGCTGCTCAAGACCGAACGCACGCCCGAGCCGACCCGAAAATTCCGGCACGGAAGGGGCAACTTTCAACTGCATTACGCCCTCGACGGCCCCGTGGAGTGGAAAAGCGACGGGCTGGAAGATGTTGCACTGATCCACTTGGCCGAGAGTGTCGATTCAGTCTCGAAGTCCTGCAACGAAGCCGAACGCGGCATGCTGCCCGCCACGCCGACCATCTGTGTCGGCCAGCCGCACCGGCTGGATCCCTCCCGCTGCCCTGACGGCAAGGCGATCCTGTGGTTGCAGATCCCGGATGCGCCCCGCGTGATCAAGGGGGACGCGGCGGGCGAGATCGAAACCACGCCGGAGTGGACCGATGCGATGCGCGAAGCCTATGCGGACAGGATCGAAGCCATACTGAAGGCCCATATCCGAAACTGGGACGACATCAGGCTCGAACGTAAGGCCTATTCTCCGGCCGACCTCGAATCCATGAACATCAACCTCGTCGGCGGCGACCCTTACGGCGGCGCCTGTACGCTCGACCAGTTCTTTGTCTGGCGTCCCTACGCAGGGCAGAACAACAACGACACGGCCATCAAGGGTTTGTACCACATCGGCGCGTCGACGCACCCCGGCCCCGGCCTCGGGGGCGGATCGGGATTCAATATCGCAAAGGGGCTTGGCGCATGAAGCAGGAGGAGTCGCAGCAGGATGCTCTGAGACTGGGCGAAATGGGGCTCGAAAACTTCGCGCCTTACCTGATGAATCGCATCATGGGCCGTTACAACGCTTCGCTGTCCTCCGAGATGGCGGAGCTGGGGCTGACCACGCCGCAGATGCGGTCATTGGCTGTCCTTTCGGTCATCGACGGAATCCTGATCCGCGAACTTGCGGTCTATGCCGTCGTCCAGCAGTCCACGCTCAGCCGCGCGCTCGACGCGCTGGCGGTCGCAGGTCTGGTCCGGCGGGAAACCGATGAAAAGGACAGCCGTGCGACACGGGTGTTCCTGACCGACGCCGGTCGCGAAGCCTACGATCGGCTCTGGCCTCATATGTCGGCCTCCTACGAGGCGATGTTCAAAGGCATCAACGCGACCGAACAACGAAACTTTGTCGCGACGTTGCAGACCATGCTGCGCAACATCCGAAAACACGATTTCTGAGAAGGGTAATTCGATGGCTGAACGGTCGTTCAAGGCAGAGGTCGAACATCTGCGCAAGGGGGACGGTGACGTGTTCACCGGCGAAGGGATTCTCGCGATCACCAAGGCGCTTCTGGAAAATGGCGTCGGGTACGTCGGTGGCTACCAGGGTGCACCGATCTCTCACCTGATGGATGTGCTGGCCGACGCCGAAGAATTGATGGCCGAACTGGGCGTGAGGTTCGAGGCCAACGCCTCGGAAGCGGCGGCGGCTGCCATGCTCGCCGCTTCCGTCCATTACCCGATCCGCGGGGCCGTGACGTTCAAGGGGCCTGTCGGCGTCAACGTGGCGTCCGACGCCCTGGCCAACCTGTGTTCATCCGGCGTGAACGGCGGCGCCCTTGTCATCGTTGGCGAGGATTACGGCGAAGGGTCGTCCATCATGCAGGAACGGTCCCATGCCTTCGCGATGAAGTCCCAGTTCTGGATGCTCGATCCGCGGCCCAACCTGCCATCCATCACCAAGGCGGTGAAAGACGGTTTCGAATTGAGCGAGGCGTCCAATACGCCGGTGATGCTGATGGTGCGCATCCGCTCCTGCCACGTCACCGGCAGCTTCGCGACAAAGGACAATGTCCCGCCTCCCCTGACGGTGAAGGAGGCCATCGCGAACCCCCAATCGGATTTCAACCGCGTGGTTCTGCCACCCATGAGCTACCTGCACGAACAGGACAAGATCAAGAAACGTTGGCCCGCGGCGGAAAAGTTCATCATGGAGAACGGGTTGAACGAACAGTTCGGCCCCAAGGACGCAAAGATCGGCATCGTCGTGCAAGGTGGCATGTACAATGGCCTGATAAGGGCGCTGCAACGGCTCGGTCTCGCCGATCTGTTTGGAAGGACGGAGATCCCGATCTACTGTCTGAACGTGACCTACCCCCTTGTCAGAGACGAATTCGACGCGTTCTGCGAAGGCAAGGATCACGTTCTGGTGGTCGAGGAAGGTCAACCGGAACATATTGAGCAGCATCTTGGCTCATTTCTCTACAAGGCCGGCCGCCGTCTGAAGCTCTATGGCAAGGACGTGCTGCCGATGGCGGGGGAATATACCGGTCAGGTGATGCTGGACGGGATCACCGCATTCCTGAAATCCGCCGCCCCGGATATGCTCCCCGGCCAGGTCCGTGCGCCGAATGCGGAAGAACCCAAGATCCCGGACCTGAGCAAGACCGTGCCGATCCGCCCGCCGGGCTTCTGCACCGGTTGCCCCGAGCGTCCGATCTTTGCGGGGATGAAGCTGGTCGAGCAGGAGCTGGGCAAGCACCAGATCACCGGCGACATCGGATGCCACCTGTTCGGGTCTCTGCCCCCCTTTGAAATCGGCGGCGCAACGATGGGATACGGGCTTGGCCCCGCGTCAAATGCCGCCTTCGACGGCGGCGGGGAACGCAGGGCG
Source organism: Sulfitobacter alexandrii (assembly GCF_001886735.1). NCBI lineage: Bacteria > Pseudomonadati > Pseudomonadota > Alphaproteobacteria > Rhodobacterales > Roseobacteraceae > Sulfitobacter > Sulfitobacter alexandrii. The sequence goes on along the minus strand of NZ_CP018076.1, from coordinate 3,742,504 downwards.
ATCTCGATGCTGGGCGACGGCGGGTTCTGGCACAATGGCCTGTCGTCTTCCATCGGCAACATGGTGTTCAACAAGTCCGACAACGTCGTCGTGATCGTGGACAACTACTATTCCGCCGCCACGGGCGGTCAGGATGTTCTGTCCTCGCGCGCGCAGAACGATACGAAATCGACGAACAACCCGATTTCCGCTGCGCTCAAGGGCGTCGGCGTCGAGTGGATCAGGCAGATCGACCACACCTACGACGTGGGCAAGGTGCGCGACACGGTCCGCGAGGCGCTGACCACCGACTTCAAGGGGCCCAAGGTGATCGTGGCCTCATCGGAATGCATGCTGAACAAGCAACGGCGAGAGAAGCCGCTGCGCAACAAGGCGATCAAGGAAGGTCGGAGGGTGGACATACCGCGGTTCGGCGTGGACAGTGACATCTGTACTGGCGATCACGCCTGCATTCGGCTTTCCGGATGCCCCTCCCTGTCGCTCAAGCGGCTGGATGACCCGCTGCGGGACGACCCGATCGCGCATATCGACCAGACCTGCGTGGGCTGCGGAAACTGCGGCGAAGTGGCGGATGCGGCGGTGCTTTGCCCGTCCTTCTACCGTGCGGATGTCGTGCACAATCCCGGCGGTTTCGAACGGTGGCGGGCCAACATGCGGAACAGGGTCATCTCGTGGCTCCAGACACGGCGCGATTCCAAGCGGCTGCGCCTGACAGGAGCGCCCACATGAACATGCCTCTTCAACAGAAGACACCCGATGCAAAGATAGGCGAGATCATCAAGCTGGCCGTGATGGCGGTGGGCGGCCAGGGCGGCGGCGTGTTGACCAACTGGATCGAAGCGCTGGCAAGATCGCAGGGTTACGTGTGCCAGGCCACCTCCGTCGCCGGTGTCGCCCAGAGGACCGGCGCCACGATCTACTATATCGAAATGGCGAAAAAGGCCGATCTAGAGCCTGTTTTTGCGCTCGCGCCCGCGGGTGGCGACGTTGACGTCCTGATCGCTGCGGAAATGATTGAGGTCGGCCGCGCGATCATGAGAGGGTTCGTGACCCCCGACCGGACCACCTTGATCGGTTCGACCCACCGCGCGTTGGCGGTCTCGGAGAAGATGACACCCGGCGACGGGATCGCGGATGCGGACGAGGTACGCGCCGCGGCAGAGGTCGCGTCGCAGAAGCTTGTCCTCGCTGACATGGATGGGCTGGCGGTTGCTCAGGGCTCCGTCATTTCGTCCAGCCTGTTCGGTGCGCTTGCCGGCTCGGGCGCGCTGCCGTTCCCGCGCTCGGCGTTCGAAGACGCGATCCGCGCGAGCGGCAAGGGCGTCGAAGCCTCGCTGCGGGCATTCGCCGCGGGGTACGATGCCGCGCAGCTTGGTGTGGATACAGGCGACGGGCCGGAAGAAGGCAAGGCGCCGGAGCTGAGCGGCCCCCAACCGAAAGCCGGTGGCCTGACCGCCCCCGAGGAAACCGAACGCGCCCCCGCGTTGACAGGCCCCGACCGGGAAATGGACCGCTGGACCGAGCTCTTGGGACGGGCCGAAGCGCTGCCCGACCCTGTGCGGGAGATCGCCGTGCCGGGTCTGATGAAAGTCGTCGACTTTCAGGATTGCACCTACGGTGAAGCCTACCTCGACCGCGTGGAGGAAATTGTCGAAAAGGACACGGCGGAGAGGGACTGGCTCTTGGCGGCCACGGCCGCGAAATATATCGCGAATGCAATGGCCTACGACGACATCATCCGCGTGGCCGACCTCAAGACCCGGGCGCCGCGCATGGCCCGGATCCAGACCGAGATGGGCGCGAAAGAAGGGCAATTGATGGAGCTTACCGAGTTCTTTCATCCGAGGAGCGAAGAGATCGTCAGCCTGCTCCCTGCCCGTTTGGGCGCGCGCTGGGAAGCCAACCCCAGACGCATGGCGCAGATCGACAGGTGGTTCAACAAGGGCCGTCGCCTGCGGACACATTCGCTGCGGTCGTTCCTCCTGCTGCATTTCCTCGGCGGCCTGAAAGGGTACCGTGTGAAGACGCGCAGGCACGAGGTCGAGATGGCACATCTCGAACAATGGCTGAAGGACAGTCTCGAACCCCTGTCCGAAGATTACGCGCTCAGTGTCGAATTGCTCAAGAACAGGCGGCTCATCAAGGGGTATTCCGATACCCACGCCCGAGGACTGACCAAGTTCGCGACCGTGATGAATGCCGCCAAGCTGCTGCGGGGCCGCGAGGACGCGGCGGAATGGATGAACCGGATACGCGAAGCCGCTTTGCAGGACGCCGAAGGCAAGGCACTGGAAGGGGCCATCCAGACCGTTCGCAGCTTCGCATGACGGAAAGGCCTGGCCCTCTGGACCAGGAGGGCCAGGATTGATAACGGTTGTGCGCCCCGGACCGACGAACGAGTGACACCAGTAGATGACTTCCCCCCGCCCCGGAACAAGAACGCACGAACTGCGTCTTGCGGATGCCGAAGCATCACTGATGGTCCGTCACAGAGAGCTGGCACACATCACCGCCGCTCTTGTCGACAAGGAAGCCGAACTGGAAGCGCAGACCCGACAGATCAAGGCGCTGGAAGCGCAACTTGAAGAAGCGCGGCAAGCGTTGGCACATGCGCAGGGCATCGTGGACTACAACCTTGCCGACCTCGCCTCGATCCGGGCCAGCACTTCATGGCGCCTGATGGCTCCGATCCGAAGACTGGGGCGGGTCTTTGGAAGATAACACGCGACAGCTTGCATCGTTGGATGGACCGAAGCTGACTGCCAGCCGTCCGCTGTTGGGCGACACCGCGTTTCTGGAAAGCTCGCCCTATTTCGACGCCTCCTGGTACCAGAACCAGTACCCGGATGCCGTCGATTGCGGGCTGTCCCCAGCGGAACATTACCTGTGGGTCGGGGCGCTCATGGGTCGCGACCCGTCGCCCTATTTCGATGGCCGCTACTATCTCGAACGTAATCCCGAGGTGGCAGAGGCCAAGATGAACCCGCTGGTGCACTACCTGCGGCACGGACATGCCGAGGGCCGCCGCGCGCGTGCGGACGATGTTTCGCCGCCCCTTCCGCACAACAGGCCCGCGCAGGAGATACTTGGCCCTGCGCCTTGGGCTGACGCACTGCGGCAGTGTCCATTGCAGAGTATCCTGAGCGGACCCGATCCTGTCGAGCATCCCCCGTCGCAAGCCCGCGCCCTGGCCGCTGCCATTCTCGCGCAGGGCGCGCGCGCCCCGACGGTATCCGTCATCCTGCCGCTGGTTGGCCGTGGGTTCTTTCGGGCACTGGATTCCGCGCTGGATCAATCCACGCCGCCGATGGAAATCATCCTGATCCACGGGCCATCCGACGACGAGACCTTGTCTCAGATCAGGCGTGGCTACACTGAAAAGATCCGTTCGGGCATGCTGCGGATCGTCCAGAGCCACGGCACAGGCACGACACAGGCTCTGAACACCGGGCTGGATGCCGCCCGCGGCGATCTTGTCGCCTATCTCGACGGATGGAGCGCCTGGAGACCGGACTACCTCAGGCTGATGACAGCGTGGTTCTGTCAGAACGACGATCTCTGCACCGGGTTTGCCGGATGGCGGCAGGCAACGGCACGACCCGGTCAATCGCGGATCTGGGGTGCGCCGTACGACCGCGCTGGGCTGTTGACCGAACCGCTGATAGACCTGAGTGTCTTCATGCACCGCCGCGTCGTGTTCGAACAGCTTGGCGGCTTCGACGATGCTGCCGGGGACAACGCGGCCTGGAACCTCATTCTGCGCCACACCGGCGTTTACGCGCCGGGCTATCTCGCATTCGTGGGTGCCGACGTGATGCGTGAACCGTCGCAAACCCTTGATCGTGAAGGCGGGCAGGACATGATCGTCCGCCACCGACAGGATCGATGGCGGCACGGCCTTGAAGCGCCCCGGATCGCCTACGTCCTGTGGGACTGGCCCGCACTCAGCCAGAGCTTCGTGATGGCGGAACTGCGGTGGCTGGTTTCGCGCGGGTTCGACGTGGAGGTCTTCTACAAGATCGCGCCCGACAGGTCGGCTGAAGTTGCCTTCGACATTCCCCAGCATCAGGTGACGACACCGGAGGCGCTGGCCAAGCTGCTGCGGCAGCGCGACCGGACGCTGGTCCACTGTCATTTCGCCTATCCCGCGATGACACTGTTGGCATGGCCCGCGTGTCGGCTTGCCAGCGTGCCTTTCACGTTCTTCGGCCACGCTGTCGATATATTCCTGCACAACAACATCGCGGTGAACCGCATCGACGAGGTGATGAACGATCCGCTTTGCCTGAAACTGTTCGTGCATGGCGAATTCCATCGCAAGCACCTCGAGGCGCAGGGCATACCGATCGAGAAACTGGCCTATGCGTTCCAGTGCGCCGACCTTGACCTCTTTCGCGGCATCCCGGACCGGCCCGCGCCAGAGAATGGCGCGACGTGGCGGGGCGTGTTCATCGGAAGGTTCACGGAAAAGAAGGGCATCGAAACGCTGATCGAGGCGGCCGCGCTGCTGCGTGACGAAGCGGTCCATTTCGACATCTACGGCTACGGTCCGCTCTGGGGGATCGTCCATGACCGGGCGGAGGCTCTGGGTGTCGACAATATCACCTTCCACGGGCCGCTGGATGATCGGCATGCGGTCCGAGATGTCCTCCGAAACGCCGAATTCTGCATCGTGCCCTCGATCGTGGCAGACACCGGCGACACCGAAGGATTTCCTACCGTGATCATGGAGGCGATGGCCGCGCGACGACCTGTCGTCACCACCTCGGTCTCGGCCATCGGGGACCACCTGATCGATCAGGTCCATGGGCTCGTCGCCACGCCGCGGGACCCGCAATCGCTGGCTGGGTCCGTCAGAAGTCTCATGAGATTGCCGGAAACGCACAGGATGGCGATGCTGCGCAATGCCACGACGTTCCTGCAGAGCACGACCGGGACGGACCGGACAATGGAGACCTACTGCGATACCTGGTACCATGCGCCGGTCGATATCGTGCTGGTCACCTACAACGCTCCCGGCCACGACGATGCCGAGGAAACCTTCGAGATCATCCGCCGGATCAGGACGCACACGATCACTCCCTACCGGCTGGTCGTGATCGACAACGGATCCGACGCAGAATTTCGCGCCGGCCTCGAAAGGCTTGCCGCCGGCATGCCGGACATGCGGCTGCACCTGTTGGAGCGGAACCGCTTTGTCGGGCCTGCGACGAACATCGCCCTCGCCGGGTCCGATGCCGTTTTCACGATCTATGTGTGCTCGAAGGAAGGTTTCGTCGCACGGCACGGCTGGGAACGGCCGCTGATCGACCACATGCGCCGTCGTCCTCACCTCGCAATGGGCGGCCACCTCAGTCATCTGCCGCGCCACACCTTGGGGGCGGAATTGGCGAAACATCCCGCCTTCCCCGCTTTCCGCAATCCGGCATTCGCGACCGCTCATCCCGAACGGCCCTTTCGACACGTTCAGGGAGGGATCTTTATCCTCCGGCGCGATGTCGTGAACCCGCAAACCTGCTTCTCCGACACCCTGCCACAGGCGAACACCGATGTGGAGTTCAGCTATTTCCTCGAAAGCCGGGGGCTCGAAATCGGGAAGATCCCCCAAGTCGCCTCGGTGACGGTCAAGACGCTTCCGCGCCTCGAAGCCGTTCTGGACGAGACGACGTGCGTGGCGCATCCCGTCACGCTGAACGAGGCGGTGCAGTTGGACAGGATGCATGTCGCGGGATCGACGCGCTGCAACCTGTGCCAGGGATGGGAATGCATCGCGCATGACGGGCGCTGCCGGCACTGCCGAAGTTCCCGCATGGATCGCAAGCTCTACCAGTACCTTGCCCACGACTGGCGTGCACACCGGGGCGGAAAGGCCTTGTTGGTCGATTGCGTCGCCTCGCTCGTCGATGCAATGGCCGCGCGGATGTTCGAAGTCTCTGCGACCACGTGGCAGGACCTGCCCCAATCAGACCTTTTCACGCTGATATGTCTTGGCAGCGGGCCCGATCACGAATTGGCAAAGCGGCTGCTTGCCCGTCTTGCGCCGGGGGGCCTCATGGTCTGGCCAGAAGGATCCGGCGCCGAGCCGGCGGCGCTGGTTCACACCACCATGAACCTGCGCGGGGGGATGCATCAGCAAGTGTCCAAGGTCTTGCAAAGCGATGGCAGACGCCTGTGCTGGATCGCCCGAGACGCCTGACCGGTCAGTTCCTGATCCTGCGGACGACCCAGCGCAGTGGCGCCGTGATGCGCCATGAAGTGCTTTCCCTCATCGATTCCCACGCCGCCTCGGCATAGGCGCCGCGGCTTCGCAGTTCTGCGATTTCGGCCTTGGTGGACTGTTCGTTCTCCATCAGGATGCGGGTCAGTTCGGTAATCTCGCGCTGCTGCGTCTTGACCGAGGTTTCCAGGATCGCGATCTGGTTGCTCTTGTCGCTTACGCTCCGCTGCAGCTGGCTGATCCTGGCGGCTTCCTGCTCCAGTGCGGTCTCCTTGCGCGACAATGCCGTCTTCATCTCGACAAAGCGGCGGTCCCTGTCGGGTTGCTCCGCCTTGAGAGCCTGAAGTTCGCGGTGTGTCTGTTCAGCCTCGTGGGTCCGCTGCGCCAGCGCGCTTCGTGCCTGGGCAAGTTCGTCCTGAACAGTCCTGAGGGTCGCACGATCGACCTCCTGTTCGGCCGCCAAGGTCTCAAGACGGGTCTGAATCTCGCGCTTTTCGCGAGAGAGGTCGTCGGCCGATTTCTTGAGTGAGTCGCGCTCCGATACGACCACATCCCGTTCTTCCGCCAACCTGTCCCGCTGTCCGGAGAGATCGTCGCGGTCCTTCATCAGCCGGTTGCGCTCTGCGGCCAATTCATCGCGTTTCCGCAAGACGCGGTCGTGCGTGTCCGTCAGGGTCACCAGTTGCGACGACACCCGGTCCTGCTCCTTCACGGATTGGTCGAAAGCGGTTTGCAGTCTCGACAGCTTCTTCTGCAGGCTCTCCTTTTCCTGCTGGAAAGACGCACGTTCTTCGGCATGCGCGTCTCGTTCCTGTTCAAGACTGCGCTTTGCTTCCTCGACCGCTTCGAGCCTCGCCTTTGCGTCCGCGACCTGCGCCCGCAATGCATCGCGGGCGGCAGCTGTTTCATTCCGGGATTCACGAAGCGACGCGTTCTCCGCCACGAGAGACTCGCGTTTGCGGGCATGTTCATCCCGTTCCGCCGCAAGGTCGGCATACCGTTTTTCGAAGTCCGCGCGTTCCTGCTGGAGTGTCCGAACCTCGTTCGAAAGGCTTTCCTTGAGCTTGTTGCGCTCGGCCTCGACGGCCGTGAGGGAGCCATCGAGGCTCGCCTTCTCGGACATGGTCTTGGTCAGTGTCTGGCGCACGCTGTCCCGCTCCGCCTCGACACTGGTCAGATCGTTTCTCAGGGCGTCACGCTCGGAACGGATGGCGTCACGGTTTTCGGCCAGGTTATCCCGCGCCGTGATTGCGTCCTTGAGCCGGCTTTCCAACTTGGATCGCTCTTCCTGCAGGGCATTCACGTCGGTTTCGCGCGCCTTCAGGGTCTGGGCCGTCTTGCGGCTGTCCTGAATGACCGGGGCAAATGTCGTGGCCGCGCTGGTCAGCGCGGCACGGGTCGCATCAAGCTTCTTGTGATCGGTCCTGACCTCGCCCGTCGCGGCCCATTTTTCCAGAATGGCATAGGTGTCGCGGACCCATTCCGACAGCATCGGATTGTCCAGAGTCGCCTCGGGAGGCTGGTCATGATGCTTGAGATTCCTGTCGAGGAAACTTTCGACCTCGGCATAGACCCCGACAGAGAAACGCGGCAGCGACAGGTCAAGCGTCTGCTGTACCTTGGTCATCGCGCCTGCCCAGTTCTGCAGCAGGCTGGTGAAATTCATGAAGCAGCGGCTCTTGCCCCGAGTAGATGCTTCGGCATCCAGAACGTGGCGCAACCAGATCAGCATCGCGTTGCCGGTGTTCATGTTATCGCGACGTTCCAATGACGCGGCGACTTCCAGGGGATTGCGATGCGTCAGCACATAGCGGGTCGCCGCACCGCTTTCCTTCAGCACGTCCTCCCAGAACGGGACAAGACGGCAGATACGGGGATCCTTCAGCACGAACAGCCGGGAGTCGCCGAACTCGTTCTTCACCAGTTCGAGGGCACGATCGTGGAATTCCTCGACCCGGCTGCTCTTGAACCACCCCGGATTGATCGGCAGCCAGTCATCCCAACTTGAACCCGCGGAGGACAGCAGATCGTTGTGCAGCTTGTAGACGCTTTCGGACTCGAAGTAGCCCTTTTCGTTGTCCTTGGTCGGCTTCATCTGGTTTGCGGGCGTGTCGCATCCCAGCAGGTTCAGCACCCCCGCCGTGGCGGATGTGCCCGAGCGGTGCATCCCCAGGACCACGACGGCGGTCCGCTTTGCTGCCGGCTTTTTCCGGGAGGCCGAGGCATTCTCTGCCGGCTTGCGGGCCGTTTTCTTGCGGGTCGCGGTCTTGCCGGTCTTGGTGGTCACTCTCGCCGCCATGTACTGCCTATCAATATCCAAGTTACAAAAAGGGCGCTCTCGGGCCGACGCATCGGGCAATTGCCCGCAACGCCGATAAATCCGGGTATTATCATTCGCAAAGCTCTTGGCCCATAGGTTGCTGCATAATTAGACCCGATCGGTGTAGCCGAGCCACGCCTCATGCCGCCGAAAAGTTTCGTCTCGTGAAGAACTGGATCGGATACCAATCATATTGACTGACCTTGCTGGCGTATCTGCGCACTTGCGCTTTCTCGAAGTGCAGCGCGGACAGACGTGCGGTCAATTCTTCGCTTTCACGTGCGCCGGCGATGGCCAGTGACCCGCCCGGTTTCAACAGCCGCGATGCCTCCCTCAGCAGCAGCTCGTCCGCCTTTGGATCGCTGCCCAGGGCATCGTTCAGCATGACGAAACTCAATCGGCCATCCGCGAAATCCGTTCGTCCGGTGCCTTTCAGAATCTCGAGAAGCGGAGCTGCCTCGATCTGGCGGCCCTGGAACTGCTGGGTCCAGAAGCCCGATATCGCCTGCGGTACGTTGACGCCCAGCGCGGGAAGGCGCCTGTAAAGCAGGGTGGATTCCGCCAATGCGCGATGCAGGCTGCGGCCCCGTCGCGATGCGCCGCAGTGTGGGCAACGCGCTGCGCCGTCCAGATCCTCGAACGCCGAGCTTTGCTTTCCGCAGGCATTGCAATGACAAACCTCGCCTCCGGCGATGGCGTCGAGTGCGCGGAGATCCTCCAGCATCGGCGGATGCAGCGCGCCCATGGTTTCATCTACCCGGTGGAACAGCCCTGGCCGCGTCTTGTTGTAGAGTGCCATCAGTCCGGGCACCTCGCCCAACTCCCAGCCACAGCTTTCGACGTAGTAGGAAAATTCCACGTCCGTGGAGTTATGGGGGACGTCATCGGAAAACCCGCCGATCGCGTCGATCATGGATCGCCGCATGACAAAGAAGCCGCCCTGAACATGGCAGAACAGCCGGTCCGGATTGTCGTGCGCGAACTGTGGGTTGCGGAATTTGTCGAACAGGGCCTGCGCAACGGGATAGTCACGCCCGTAGAGATAGGTCGGCGAATAGCACAGTGTTCCCGCCAGCCCGATGTCCGGATGGCCGTTCATGTAGCTGACAAAGGGCTTTTCCCAGCCGTAGCGGACGGTCATGCCTTCCTTGCCGCACACGTAGATCGCGTATTCGGAAGTGCCGTTCGCCAGGCAGATGTTCGTTCCGGGGCCGACGAAAGCATTCTCGCGGTTCAGGATGACCGTGACATTGTCATGCTGGGCATGCAGCCGCATGAGGTAGGTCAGGGTCTCGGGCCCGCTGCCATTGTCGCAGATGATAAGGTGGAAAGGCAGCGACGTGTTCTTGAACAGACGACGGGTGACCTCGGTGATCTCCGCGATGTTGTTCCAGCTCACGATCAGCAAATCCACTGTCTCTCCCGTCCAGACACGCAGCAGGTTTTCCACCAGGTGACCGGTGTTGTAGTCCTGTTCGATGCGCTGGTAGGCATTGCGGATGACCGTTTCGACGGCGACATCGGGCAGCTTGTAAAAGGCCCGGATCCGCGCCGCGATGGCCTGCGGCGTCGGTTCGCAGACGAAGCCCGTCACGTTGTCCTCCACCAGATCCGGAATTCCCGAAAGATCGGTTGTCAGGACCGGCAGACCCGCCGCCATCGCTTCCATGAGCACGGTCGGGATGCCATCCATGTCGCCGTCCTGAGCCCGAACGCTGGGACAGGCAAAGAGATCGCTCTCCCGGTATAGTTTCAGCATCGCGTCGCGGCCCTTTACCGGTCCGCAAAGGTGCACGTTGCCGATCTCCTCCGTCTTGATCGTCTCGCGGTAACTGTCCTCGAGATCGCCGTATCCGTAGAGTTCGATCCGGATATTTTCCTTTTCCAGCAGCTTTCCCGCCCGGATCAGGTGAATCAGACCCTTCTTCTCGGTAAATCGGTGGATCGCGACGATCCTGCGGTAGGGTCGTTTCTCGCGCCCCTCGGACCAGCCGTCGGCGTAGAGACGCACATCGCAGCCGTTCGCATTGATCATCATCTTGTGGTCCGGCACGCCGCGTTCGGCGAGATAGGACCGATGAAAGCGCGACGGCACGAAAACCTTGGCGCACAGGGGCGACTGGCCAACCTCGTCGATCCGGTTCCTGATGTCGTTGCTGTATCGGAAGATATCCTGCGCGTGGGCGATGAAGGTGAAGCGAACATTCGCCTTTTCGCAGGCAGGCCAGACCATGTCGGTCACCGTGGGATATACAAAGTGCGAGTGCACCATGTTCCGCCCGGTTTCGGTCAGCCGTTCCGCAAGGTGATCGTGATCGCGCACCCTCTCCCATTCGATGTCGAAGTCCGGCTTGAAATCCGGGTAGGGTGACTGTTTGCAATAGACTTTGACGTCGTACCCCTGCTCGACCAGCAGGCGTAACTCGTTCAGCACGAACGTTTCCGACGGGACGGGGAAATGCCAGCTGAAATACGCGATCTTCATCTGATCCCTTGGGGTCGGGGTCAGATCGCGGCGGGGCAGCAGCTTCTGCTTGACCGGCGCAAGCTGCTTGGCGTTCAGCGCATCGTAGGCACTGCGCATCTGGTCGGCATAGACATCCCGGTCGAACCGCTTCTGCACGTCAGCCTTCGCCTGTTTGCCGATACGCCCCAAGAGGGTCCGGTCATCCGCCAGTCGGCGCAGGTGCGCTGCGACCGCTTTGGTATCACCCAAGGGCACGATGAAGCCGGTCTCGCCTTCCTGGACGAACTCGGGTGGGGCGCCGTAATCATAGACGATTGCAGGTCGCGCCGCTGCCATCCCTTCGAGCACGGTACGTCCGAAGCTTTCCTGGAAATGCGACAGGTTCAATATCACGTCCGCCTCGGCGATCGCCTGGGCCGGCGTATCGCGATAGCCAAGCATCACCAACGTCTGCGGAAGGCTGCCATCTGCGACCTTGTTCATCAGCTCGTGGGTATGCTCTGTTTCAGGGCCGATCAGGTGAAACAGGACGTCCGGATGTGTTGTCGCGATGTCCCGCGCGATTTCGGCGAAATCCGCGATGCCCTTCTTCGGGATATTGGAACTGATCAGGGCCACCCGCAACGGACCGCTGGACGATGGCGGCGGCAGTTTCACGAGATCGGCAAAATCGGCGGTGTTGTAGACGAGAGAGGGGGAATGACCCTTGAGACTGAAGCCCTCAAGCGTCGCCTTGGAGTTGGCGATCACGTGGTCACAGTTTTCCCAGATCCAGTCGACGATATCATCCGCACTTTCCCCGATAAGTTTCAGGAGCGCCTCGTCATGCCGGATAAGCTCGCGCACGTGGATGATGCTTTTGACGCCCATCCTCCGGGCTGCGACCAGTGGTTCGCGCAACACGATGGTATTCGTGTGCACGATATCGATTCCCTCGTCCTGAATGATCTGGGCAAAGTCCGTGACCGCGTGATCGTTCAGCGGCTCGCCGTCGCGCCACCAGCCATAGCGAAAGACGTAGGTGGCAAACGATTTCTGGCGCAAGGTGCGGAAATAGTCGGTGTTGCCATGCCCCGGCACCGTCACGACAACGTTGTAGTCCAGCGCGTTGAGGCCATCCAACATGTCGATGAAACTGCGTTCGCCGCCGAACAGGTTCTTCCCGGCGACGTGACTGCACAACAGGACTGTCGGTCTGCCCGGTCGCGCTTCGAGGCCTCCGGCCACGCGCTTGACCCCGTCCCGCACGATGTCTTCCGCCTTGTGCAGCCGCGGCTGCGCGACCTCGGCAATACGGCGGCCTTCCGCCCTCCCGAAACGTATGTAATGCAAGACGGGGTTGTAGTTCTTGCGGGCCACGTCGCGGTGCGTCTTGACGTAATACTCGGAGTTGAACTTGGGGCCGGGGTTGCGCAGCAGGCGACCCCCCAGCCACAGGAAGTGTTCCAGCGGGTCCATGCCAAGCATTTTGACGTCGGGATACTGGCGCAAGTACCAGTCGGCATCAAACAGCCCCGAGCTTTCCAGCGTTGCCCTGTCCATGTCATTTGAGGCCACTGCAGATTCCTCGCAAGTGTTTATAATATAGGTGAAATTTATGTTAAACTTATAACTCGGTTACGTTTACTCTTTAGGTGACCGGACCAGGGGAATCCATGGCGCTCGATCCAAAAAATGAATGTCGGCGGGACAAAGCCTAAGAATACGGCAAATCAGTCCGCACGTGAGGTTTGCTTGACCCATTCCCAGGTCCGTTCGATCCCCTCCTTCAGATCCACCTTGGGCGCCCAGCGGAAATCGCGCCGCGCCTTCGAAATGTCGAGCACGACCCGCGGCACGTCGAAACTGCGCCCGGGTTTGTAGACGGGATCGAAATTGATCCCCGGCTCATCCGCCGTCACGGCCCTGATCCGGTCGACGATGTCGTTGATCGACGCGCCCGCGCCGGAGCCCGCGTTGTAGCATCCCGACGTATCGGTGGTCAGCGCCGCAACGCAGAGATCGGCAAGGTCGCGCACGTAGATGAAATCGCGCACGATGCTGCCGTCGCCCCAGATCTCCACCCCTTCACCGCGGGCGGTGCGCCACAGGTGGGTGCCGATGATGCCCTGAATCCCCCCGTGCCCCTGCCGCGGACCGTAGGGATTGGAGGCGCGCAGCACGATCGGCTGCAACCCGTGCAGGTGGTTCTCCATCTGCATGTAGTTCTCGATCGCCACCTTCACGATCCCGTAGGAGCTGATCGGGTTGAGCGGATGCGCCTCGGCCACGGGATCGGTGGTGGGGATGCCGTAGACGGTCCCGCCCGACGACAGGTAGACGATCTTGCGGATGTCGGTGGCGCGCATCATCTCGAGCAGGCGCACGGCCGAGATCAGGTTGCCCTTGATGTCCGCCACCGGGTCGAGGTTGGAGGTGGAGGGCACCGTGGTGCTGGCCAGATGGATCACCGCATCGACGCCGCTCATGGCTTCGAACACCTGGGCGGTATCGGTGAGATCGCCCATGACATACTCGACCCGCGGCAGCGGATCGCGAAACGGCTCGAGGCGGCGGTCGAAAATGCGAACCGCGATTCCGTGTTCAACCAGGCAGTCCGCGACATGCGAACCGATAAAACCACATCCCCCGATCAGCAAGACTTTCAAATTCGGTCTCCGAGGACAAATTTCTTCAATGAATGGATGCTAGGCATCCTCAGCCGCGACTTATAGACCCAGACTTCCCGGATCGCAAAAGCGAATCCCGTGAAGTTTTTGTGTCGGCAGTCTATTCGCCGTCATCCGACCAATTTTTCAACGCCGCGCTCACGCGGTCCAGTCCCTTGCCCAGGTTTACGGCCGCGCCACCGCCGACTCCCAACCGAATGTGGTTCGGCTGATCATAGGCACTGCCAGGCAGCAGGAAGGTTCGGTAGGGGTCTTCCAACAGGCGGCGCGCGAAAGCATCGCTGTCGATGCCGTCCGGCAACCGCGCCAATCCGATCAACCCGGCGCGCGGCGACACCCAGGAGAGATCCTTCTGCGATTCGACCCAACCGTTCATTTCGGCGAGGTTCGCGGCCCCGTCGCTGCGGGCCTTTTCCATGGCGGGCACGTAGCGCGCGGGCCTGAGGGCGATCTCCGCAATCACCTCGCCCATGATGTTCATGATCTCCGAACTGTTTTCCCGAAGAATCACGGCATCCATCAGCAGATCCGCGTCCCGGCAGATCATCCAGCCTGTCCGGAGCCCCTGCAGGCCCAGCGCCTTGCTGACGGAGCCGGTCGTGATTCCGCGCTCGTAGAGACCCGCGACAGATGGCGCGCGGGGTCCGTCCCACTCCAGCCCGGCATAGACCTCATCCACCAGCAGCCACGCGCCGACACCCGCGGCGATGCCGACCATTTCCTCGATTTCGGCCGCGCTCAACAAATCGCCCGTCGGGTTGTTCGGGTTGGTCACAAAGATCATCCTGGTCTTGTCGGTGACGGCATCGCGCAGGCGATCCATCGGCAGATGCCATCCTTCGCTTTCCCGGCGTGTCACCTTTACGATCTTCGCACCGATCGCCTTGGCCAGAACCTCGGCCTGCGGCCAGCCCGGGGTTTCGATGACGATCTCGTCGCCCGGCTGCAGCAACTGCATGATGGCAAGGTAGTTCGCTTCTGCGGCGCCTGCGGTGATCAGTACGTCTTCCAGACCGCACCGGTCCTGAAGACCGGCCTGTGTCAGGACATGCGACCGCAGTTCGGGCAGGCCACGGAAATCCCGGTTGTTCCAGTCCAGCGACAGGCTGGGGTCCAGCGCATCCAGATAGTCGCCGAGAACCGGCGAGCCGGAAAGCGAGAAGCCGACGATGGCCTCCGGTTCCGCATCGGTGGTCTCGAGCAGATATTGAAACAACGTGTGAATCTTGACTTTCATGTGCTCCCCCGGGCTAATCGCGGCCATGGATAAACAGTTCACGCTCAAGGGCAAACCGAAACGCCTCGCCGTTCTTGATTACGGCCTTTTCGAAGTTCACGCAGGCCCGCGCACGATCGGCATCTGCGGATTCGTTGTTCAGACCGACGCCGACGAGGTTGTGCTCATCGATACGGGATTCCCGCAGAAGTATGCGGACGACGCAGAGGCCGCGACGGCGGAGGATGACCTTGGCAGTTTCGGCCGCGTCCTGTCGGTGACGGCGGAAAACATGCCGGGTCCGCAGCTGCAAACCCTGGGGCTGGCCAAATCCGATGTCACCCTGATGATCCAAAGCCATACGCACATCGACCACGTCGGTGACATGGCAGGGTACCCCGAGGCGCCGATCCTGATCTCCGCCGCTGAACGGGCCTTGCCCAGGCCGCTGTACTGGTCGGGAAAACAGGCCATGGAATGGCCGGACAGGGATTATCGCCTCGTCCATTCGGACATGATGCTCGGACCGGGGTTCGAGGTCCTGCACTGTCCCGGACACGCACCGGGGCAATTGGCCTTCATGGTCGATCTGCCGCAGACAGGCTGGGTTCTTCTGACGTCGGACGCGATCAGCCGGGCGTCCGAGATCGACGAGAAGTTTGCGGGTTCATGGGACGACGATCAGGCGATCTTTCACGGGGACCGCCTGATGGCATTGGCGCGGGAAAGGGACGCGCTGGTGATCTACGGTCACAGCCCGGAACAGTGGCCCGACCTTCGCAAGGCGCCCGACTGGTTCGAGTAGGGTCTAACGAACGTCCCGGCCCTGGTTCAGGATGATGACGTTTCCGCTGGAAACATCGCCGGCGGGAGAAACGAGGAATCCGACCCATGCCGCGATCTCCGAAGGCTGCATCGCGCGGCCATGCGGCATCTGCGCGATCGCCTTGGCCAGCACCTCTTCGCTCACGACATTGAACAGCGGCGTTTCCGTCATGGCGGGCGCGATGGAATTCACCGCTATTTTCTCGGTGGCATAGCGCCGCGCCAGATCCTTGGTCAGCGTGTCGAGCGCGGCTTTGGACGCGCGATAATGGGGAGGGTCGAAAGCATCGAAATTGTAGGCCCCATTGGAGGATATATTGACGATCTTCCGCACACCGGGCCGGCCCTGCATCAGCTTGATCGCCGCCTGACAGCAATGGAAGGCGCCGGAAAAATTCAGGGCCATCTGCTTTTCGAACTCCGCTTCGGGGATGTCCGGAAACTCGGACATGAAGCAGGTGCCGGCATTGTTCACCAACGCGTCAACACCTCCGTGCCGGTCCGCTATCGCCGCAAAGGCATCCGTGATCGACCCGTAGTCGGTAAGGTCCGTTTTGATCCCCTGAAATCCGTCGGCCTCCATTTCCTTCAGGCTCTCGGCATCAAGATCCAGCCCCACCACCAGAAACCCGTCTTTCATCAATTGCGCGACGATGGCGCGCCCCATCCCTCCCGCGGCGCCCGTGACGACTGCAATCTTGTCCATGTGCCCTCCTCTCGGAACTGGCGCTTTCGCCGGTCCCGCGTTACTCAGAGGTGGATGTAAACGCACGCATCAGGTCAATGCAAGGATGAGCCATGCCTGTTCGACCCGCCCGCCGGATCACCGACAGCAGCCCCAAGAACTTCGGCATGTTCGCCAAGGCAGTGGGCATGGAAGGTGATCTGATTCATCTCGAACTGGGGATGCCGGCCGAAGATACACCGCAGCATATCAAGGACGCCACCATCGCGGCGCTGCAAGCGGGTGATGTACATTATTCCGATCTGCAGGGCCTGCCGGAGTTGCGCCGCGCCATCGCGGACCGGCTGGGCGCGCATGATGGGCCCACCTACAATGCGGACGAAGTGATCGTGACAAACGGTCTTACCCAGGCATCCTTTGCCGCGTTCATGGCCTATCTCGATGCAGGTGACGAGGTGATCCTGCTGGCACCCTACTACCCTCAACATATCGGAAAGGCCGAGCTGGCCGGCGCCAAGGTGGTTATCGCGCCGCTTGATAATCGGAATGGGTTTTCGCTGAATCCCGCCTTGATAGAGCCGCATATCACCGCACGAACCCGCGCCATCGCGCTGATAAATCCCTGCAATCCGACAGGCCGGGTCTATACCCGTGACGAACTGCGTGGTCTCGCTGACCTCGCGGTCGCACACGATCTTCTGGTTCTGTCCGACGAGGTTTATGCCGAGATCACCTATGACGGGCATCGTCACATTTCGATAGCCGGCCTTCCGGGGATGAAGGAGCGGACCATCACCATGGGCGCCTTTACCAAGGCCTACGCGATGGACGGGTGGCGGCTGGGCTACATCGCTGCCGATGAATCGCTGATCGCACCCTTGATGAAGGTCCACACCAACGAAGTGACCCATGTGAACACCTTCGTGCAGCATGGTGCCATCGCGGCGCTAACGGGAGATCCCAAGATTCTCGCGGGGATGGTGGACCGGGACCGGGCAAGGCGCGACCTCGTGGTGCGCAGGCTGAACCAGATGCCCGGTGTGACATGTGCCGCGGTCGAAGGAACGATCTATGCCTTTCCGGACATTATCGGCACTGGTCTGGCCGCGCAGGAGTGCGCGGACCGGCTGTTGGCCGAAGTCGGGGTGGTGGTCGAAGCCGGCA
This sequence comes from Sulfitobacter alexandrii, assembly GCF_001886735.1. Classification (NCBI taxonomy): domain Bacteria; kingdom Pseudomonadati; phylum Pseudomonadota; class Alphaproteobacteria; order Rhodobacterales; family Roseobacteraceae; genus Sulfitobacter; species Sulfitobacter alexandrii. The sequence goes on along the minus strand of NZ_CP018076.1, from coordinate 3,724,941 downwards.
GTTTCTACGGCGAGGCAGGCCAGGGGCACCTGCGCGTCTGTTTCGGCTGTGCCGAACTGGAACGTCTTGAAGAGGCGATGGACCGGATGCAACGTTTCTTCAACGGCATCTAGCCTAAGGGCGCTAAAGGGGCGACGGTGCCGATCCGGTGATTGGTCTCCTGCGAAGCGGCTTCGGCCGTGCGGTCACGAAACGTGTCGCAACCCGAGGATCCGGCGGGCTTCCTGCCATGTCGCAACAGGTCGCTCATACTTGTCACAGATCTGCGCCGTGCGCCGGACCAAAGCGGCGTTCGAGGGGGCCAAGGTGTTTCTGTCCAGCCGCACATTGTCTTCCAGCCCGGTGCGGGCATGGCCGCCGTTCGAGATGGCCCAGTCGTTCAGGACGATCTGGTTCGCGCCGATTCCGGCAGCGCACCAAGGCGCATCTTCGCCGAACAGTCGCTTGACGGTGTGGACGTAGAAATCGAACACAGCCCGGTCCGCAGGCATCGCGTTCTTCACACCCATCACGAACTGAACATAAGGTCTGTCCTTGATCTTACCGTTTTGGTGCATCTCGGCCGCACGAAAGATGTGGCTGAGGTCAAAGGCTTCGATCTCCGGCTTGACGTCATGAGCGACCATTTCGGCCGCCAACCAGTCGACCAGGTCCGGCGGGTTCTCGTAGACACGGGTGGGAAAGTTGTTCGATCCCACGGACAGGGACGCCATGTCGGGCTGCAATGGCAGCATCCCGCCCCGAGCCCGTCCTGCGCCTGAGCGCCCCCCGGTCGAGAGTTGCACGATCATGCCGGGGCAGTGTTTCTCAATCCCTCCTTTCAGGGCTGCAAAACGGTCCGGGTCGCTGGTTGGTGTTTCGTCCTCGTTGCGCACGTGGCAGTGCGCGATTGTCGCACCAGCCTCATAGGCTTCCTGCGTACTTTCGATCTGTTCCGAAACCGTGATCGGAACCGCCGGGTTGTCGGCCTTGGTTGGTACTGACCCGGTGATGGCCACGCAAATGATGCAGGGTTTGTTCACGCGGCCCCCTAGATATCGAAAAAGATGGTTTCGTTCGGACCCTGCAAGTGGATGTCGAACCGATAGACCCCGTCAGCTTCTTTCCTGGCGAGCAGGGTCGGAACCCGATTCTGGTGTTCGATCCCGCTCAGCAAGGGGTCGGCGCTGTTCGCTTCGGCCTCATCTTCGAAGTAGATCCGCGTGTGCAGACCGATGTTGATCCCCCGCGCCACGATCCAGGCGGTTACGTGGGGTGCCTGCATCCGGCCATCGGGCATGGGCACCGCGCCCGGCTTCACGGTATCGAACGAAAACTCGCCCGTTTCCATGTCACCCGGCGAGCGGCCCCATCCGGTGAAATTCGGGTCTGCCTTGCCCCTTGTCTCGTTCAACGACGGAAACAGCCCCGCGGCATCAGGTTGCCAGATTTCGATCATCGCGTCCCGCAGCGGTGTCCCCGTGCCGTCGAAGACCGTTCCCTTGATCACGATCTCCTGACCCTTGACCGGGCCGGTCTTCATCTTTGTGCCGAGGTCGCCGCCATAGATGTCGATGCCGGTAAAATTCGGGGTGCAGCCGATGTGAACATAGGGTCCGGCCGTCTGGCTTGGGCTTTCTTTCAGGTAATCCAGTCTCTGCACCATGCTCAAAGCCCCTCCGCCCGGTTTTCGAAGTATGTCTGACGCCGCCCCCGCAACACGATATCGAACTTGTAGGCACGCGCGTCCATCGGCACCGTGCGATGCATGTCGAGCAGCGCGGTCAGCTGGTCGATGGCCTCCTGCGATTTCAGCACCCCGACGATGGGGCACAGCGGGATCAGCGGATCACCTTCAAAGTACATCTGCGTGATCAGGCGCTGGGCGAAACCGTGACCGAAGACCGAGAAGTGGATATGTGCCGGTCGCCAGTCATTCATGCCGTTCGGCCAGGGATAAGGCCCCGGCATCACCGTACGAAACTCGTAGGCACCGTCGTTCCCCGTGATCGTGCGACCGCAGCCGCCGAAATTCGGGTCCAACGCCGCCTGGTACTTTTCCTTCTTGTGCCGATAGCGGCCCCCCGCGTTGGCCTGCCAGAACTCCAGCAGCGCGCCCGGCACGGGCCGTCCCATCTCGTCCAGAACACGACCGTGCACGATGATTCGGGGTCCGATCGCGCTTTGACCCGATTGCGCGTAGTTGTGGATGAGGTCGTTATCCAGCGCCCCGATCATCCCGTGCCCGAACATCGGCGAGGTTTCCTCGCTCAGCGTGGTCGGAAACGAAAGAAGCGCCGCCTGCGGGCTGCGCTTGACGCTCGTCTTGTACGGCGGGGTCAGCGCATCCGGGTGCCAGCTGCGGTCACGCGGCACAAATCCACCCAGGTTCGGCGTTCGAGTTTCTGTCATAGGTCGACTCCGAGTTCCGCATAGGTCTGCTTGGCGAGCTTGATGGCGTGGTTGGCTTTTGGCACGCCCGCATAGATGGCAACATGCATGAAGGCCTGCAACACGTCACGCGGTTCGGCTCCGGTCGTGCGGCTGGCGCGAATGTGCATGGGGATCTCGTCGAAATTTCCCATGGCGGCCAGCAGGGCCAGGGTCAGCATCGACCTTTCCCTGCGCGAAATCGTGTCGTCCGCCCAGAGTGTTCCCCAAGCGCCCTCGGTGATCATTTCTTGGAACGGCGCGTCGAAATCGACCCTGCTCGCTTCCGCACGGTCGACGTGGGCATCGCCCAGCACCTGCCGACGCACGAGCATCCCTTTTTCGTACTTCTCCGACATCCTCGCCTCCTCGTTCTAGGCTTTCAGCCTAAAGCCATGAGAAAGGCATTCAAAATGACTTCGTATGCTTTATGATTTCCAGAATGGAATTCAAACAGACCCGTCGGATCAAGATGCGTCACCTTTCGGCATTTGTCGAAACGGTGAGGTGCGGCAGTCTGAAAGGTGCGGCCGAAAGGATGTTCCTGACCCAGCCGACCGTTTCCAAGACCCTTGCGGATCTCGAACATATACTTGGCGTCACGCTTCTGCACCGGGGAAGGGCCGGAATCGCCCTGACGCGCGAGGGGGCCGTCTTTCGGCAATTCGCCGAGCAGGGCCTCGCTGCGGTTGACCACGGCTTGACCAGTCTTGCCGCGCTGAGCGCCGGTCGCGCCGCGCCGTTGAGGATCGGCACGCTGCCGTCTGTCTCTGCCGACCTGTTGCCGGACGTGATCCTGCAGTTCGAACGTCTGTCCCCCGCCACGCCGGTGACCGTGATCGAAGGGCCGATCGCCACTTCGATCGACGGTCTGCGCGCGGGTGACCTCGATCTGGTGATCGGCCGCATGGGATCGCCCGACCGCATGAACGGTATCAGTTTCACCCAGCTCTATTCCGAGCGGGTCGTCTTTGCCGCGGCCCGCCATCACCCCGCGGAAGGTGTGCGCGATGCGTCTGCCCTGGCGGAACATCGGGTGCTGTATCCGCCGCCGAACGCCGCGATCCGGCCTTTGGTCGATCGGTTCATGATCGAAAAGGGCATCGCCGCCTTCCCGCGCCTGCTGGAAACCGTTTCCGCCGCCTTCGGCCGCGCGATGATGCTGGGCCCGGCGCATGCGGTTTGGATCATAAGCCAAGGCGTCGTTGCACGGGATGTTGCGGCAGGCCGCGTGTCGATCCTGCCCATCGATACCGACAGCATGTCCGGTCCGGTCGGCATGATGACCCGATCCGAGGAGGAGCCGACACCGGCGCTGAGGCTGTTCCGACAGGCACTGGCAGACACGTTGGATGAGGGTCGGCACCATCCGGCCCCGCACCGATCACGCGGTTTCACCACGACGTGACCTTGATCGAACCCGGCTTGTACTACCTGACGTACAGGTCCAGCGTTGGGCTATCGCCGTTGGAAAGGGAGGTCACCATGAAGCGATTGACACAGATCAAGGCATTGGCCCTCGGCGCGCTGATTGCGCTCGGACTGGTTGTTCAGACCGGGCAAGCACGGGCCGCGGAGACACAGACACTTACCGTTGCAGGCGGCTGCTTCTGGTGTGTCGAAGCCGATTTCGAATCCGTGCGCGGTGTACAGGAAGCTGTCTCAGGTTTTGCCGGCGGAACCGTCGCCAACCCCACCTACGATCAGGTGACGGCAGGCGGCACCGGGCATTACGAAGCGGTCCAGATCCGGTTCGACCCCGATGTGGTGAGCGTGGACAGCCTGCTGTACCTCTTTTTCCGCTCGATCGATCCGACCGACGCTGGCGGACAGTTCTGTGACCGGGGCAACAGTTACCGCACCGCGATCTTTGCGGACGGGCCGCAGCAGAAGGCAGCCGCGGAAAGGGTCAAGGCAGAAGCACAGGCGGAGCTGGGACAGAATATCGTGACACCCATACTGGGCGACACGCCCTTCTATCCCGCGGGCGACTATCATCAGGACTACTACAAGAGCAGCGACCGGCTGGCGTTCAGCAGTGTCGGCATCGGTGTCAAGAAGTCCGTCGCCTATAAACGCTACCGCAATGGCTGCGGTCGGGACCAGCGGGTCAAGGAGCTTTGGGGAAGCGACGCGCCCTTCGTCGGATAGATCACGCTCCGAAATCGTGATCCTGGATATCCTTGAGGTCCGGGATCACATCGGCGGTGCCCTGACGTGCGACCATCAGCGCACCGGCCTTCTGCGCCAGTTCGATCGCCTCGGCCATTTTCATGCCTCTGTCCAGCCCGGCGATCAGGTACCCGGTAAAGGTGTCTCCGGCCCCGGTGGTGTCCACCACCTGCGTCGAGAAAGCGGGAAACCGTCTCTCTTCATGGGTGGCGGTTGAAATCCAACGGCATCCGTCACCGCCGAGGGTGACGATCACATCGGCAACGGGAAGGTCGCGCAACTCCGTCCCGGTCTCCTTTTCCAGTTGCCCCGCCTCGACCGCGTTCAGGACCAGCAGGTCAATCCTGTCCAGAAGCCGGGTCACGCTCTCCGCGCTGAATGGGGCAGCGGCATAGGCGACACGCATCCCCAGCAGCTTGGCCGTCTCCGCGGCAAAGGGCTGGCCCAGCGTTTCGTTCTGCATCAACAGGAAATCACCCGGCGACGCTTCGGCCAGCGCCGCGCCGATCATCTGGTCGGTAACCATGTGATTGGCGCCGGGGAACAGCACGATGTTGTTTTCCCCCGCGGCGTCGACGTGGATGTTGGCATGACCGGTCGCGGTATCGATGACGGTTATGTGCGCGGTCTCAACCCCGTATTCCAGCAGCCGCTGCAGCGCCCAGGCGCCATCCTGACCAACCGCGCCGATGTGCATGACCCGTGCAGCCGCCCGGGCCGCGGCGACGGACATGTTGGCACCTTTGCCGCCAAGACCCTGCCGCAACTCGGTCGCGGCTATGGTTTCGCCCGGTCCGGGCAGATGCGGCAGACGATAGAAGTTATCCGCATTGATCGAACCGAGGTTCCAGATCATTCGCCGACCTTGCAGGCCGCGAGGATTGCCATGTTCAGGATATCGTTGGCCGTCGATGTGGTAGAACAGATCTGGATGCTCTTGTCCAAGCCGGTCAGGATCGGACCGATCACCGTGGCACCCGCCATCTCCTGCATCAGCTTGACCGAGATGCTGGCCGAGTGGCGCGCAGGTACGATCAGGATGTTCGCCGGGCCGGTCAGCCGCGAAAACGGGTACTGTTTCTGCGCGTTGACGTTCAGTGCGACATCGACGGTCATTTCGCCTTCGTATTCGAAATCGACACCGCGGGTGTCCAGGATTTCGGGCGCGAGGTGCATTTTTTCCGCACGCTCGGACACCGGATAGCCGAAGGTCGAGAAGCTGACAAAGGCCACCCGCGGTTCCAGGCCCATGTGCCGTGCGACGGCGGCGCCGCTTTCGGCGATGTTGGCCAGATCGTTTTCATCCGGCCATTCGTGCACGAGCGTATCGGCAATGAACACGATCCGCCCCTTGTGCAGCAGCGCGGTGAACCCTGCCGCGCCATGCTCGGCGTTGGCCTCGAAGACGTGGTTCAACCTTTCCAGCACATGCGCGGATTTCCGGGTCACGCCGGTCACAAGTCCGTCTCCGTGACCGTGGGCCAGCATCAGCGCGCCGAAAACGTGGCGGTCCCGAGCGGCGAGCCGATGAATGTCCTTGTTGTCGAACCCCCTGCGCTGGAGCTTTCGATAGAGATAGTCCTTGTAGGTATCCAGATGCTGCGTATTCGCCGCGTTGACGACCTCGAGCTCGCGCACCGCGTCGTCCATGCCAGCCGCATCCAGCTTGGCCTTTACGTCCGCCTCTCGTCCGACGACCAGCGCCTTGCCCAGACCGGCGCGTTGGTACATGACCGCCGCGCGCAGCACCCTCGGGTCGTCACCTTCGGCGAAAATCATGCGCGCCTGGTTGTTACGTGCCCGCGCGTTGATACCACGCAGGATGTTGGCCGTCGGGTCCATCCGCGATTTCAGGTTGAGCTCGTAGGCGTCCATGTCGATGATCGGACGCCGCGCCGCACCTGTGTCCATCCCCGCCCGCGCCACGGCGGGTGGAATACGGTGGATCAATCGCGGATCGAAGGGTGTCGGAATGATGTAGTCCCGCCCGAAGGTCAGGGTCTTGCCATAGGCGACCGCAACTTCATCGGGGACATCTTCGCGCGCAAGATTTGCCAGGGCATGGGCGCAGGCGATCTTCATCTCGTCGTTGATGGCGCGGGCGTGGATATCCAGCGCCCCGCGAAAGAGATAGGGAAAGCCTAGGACATTGTTCACCTGGTTCGGGTAGTCGCTGCGCCCGGTCGCCACGATGGCATCCATGCGAACGGCGTGGGCCTCTTCCGGGGTGATTTCGGGATCCGGGTTCGCCATGGCGAAGATCACCGGGTTGTCCGCCATGCTTTCGACCATCGCAGGCGTGACCGCGCCCTTCACACTGACGCCCAAAAAGACATCTGCGCCCTTCATCGCCTCTTCCAGCGTGCGCAGCTCCGTCTGCGCGGCATGGGCAGACTTCCATTGGTTCATCCCCTCGGTCCGACCTTGGTAGATGACGCCCTTGGTGTCGCACATGATGCAATTGTTGTGCCGCGCCCCCATGGCCTTCAGCAGTTCGAGACAGGCGATCCCGGCCGCACCGGCACCATTCAGGACGATACGCACGTCCTCTATCTTCTTCCCCGAGAGATGCAGCGCATTGATAAGACCGGCAGCACAGATCACCGCCGTTCCGTGCTGATCGTCATGGAACACCGGAATGTCCATCTCTTCCTTGAGGCGCTGCTCGATGATGAAACATTCAGGCGCCTTGATATCTTCGAGGTTGATGCCGCCGAATGTCGGACCCATCAGGCGCACGGCATTGATGAACGCTTCGGTGTCTTCGGTATCGAGTTCGATGTCGATGGAGTTCACGTCCGCGAAACGCTTGAACAGAACCGATTTGCCTTCCATCACCGGCTTGGACGCCAGCGCGCCGAGGTTTCCCAGACCCAGCACCGCCGTCCCGTTGGACACCACGGCTACAAGGTTGCCCTTGTTGGTATAATCGTAGGCTGTCTCCGGATTCTGGGCAATCGCCTCGCAGGGAACGGCAACGCCCGGCGAATAGGCAAGGCTAAGGTCCCGTTGGGTGGTCATCGGAACGGTCGCCGTGATTTCGAACTTACCCGGACTCGGCTCGAGATGGAACGCAAGTGCTTCTTCGGAGGTGATACGATTGCTTGACACTGAAAGGGCCCTTTGGGTTTTTCGGACTAATAGACGTGAAACGGCCCGCGCACAATCGCGGGGCCCGTTATGGGATCAGGCAATGTAGCGCACCCATTCGTGGTTCTTGACGAAAGCAGCGTGCCGTTCGGGGAAATCCGACCTCAGCCGCGAGACCGCCCATCGGATGACCTGGGGACGCTCGCATCGGTTGGCACACCAGATGATGCGGACGAGGGTCTGCCATCGCGACGGATCGGCCTTGAACGCCTTGTCTAACGCGACCAGTTCGGACTTGGGTTCATCCAGATCCTTGTGGCAATCCGCCTTCAACAGGCAAAGTTCGACATCTTCCGTCACCAGCGGGCCGTGCCGTTCAAGGACCGCGACCGCACGGTCGGCCGATCCTGCCTGAAGCAGTTCGCGGGAAAGACGACCCAGGGCATTGACGGAATTCAGTTCAGGCACGTGGCCCAGCACGCTCACGACGAAGGCCATGATCTGCGCGACCGCCGGTTCGGATATGGCCACGGGAACGATGCTGTCCTTTGCGAAATGCGGCTCTATCAAAGGGTCTTCCGAGTTGAAATCGGCGAAGAAGCTGATGTAACGGCATTGTGCAGCGTTGGCCAAAGGCCAGAAGTCGCCCCATCGGAATTGGGCGGTTTGCAACGTGCCGATCTCGATCACATGCGCCTGCGGATTTGCGAACAGCATATTCGCAAAACCTGCGCCGTGGTACGAGATCATCATCTCGGCATTGGCCATGAGCGCGATCTGCTCGATCGGATGCAGGTTCTCGAACACCACGTACTCGAAGTCGAAGAGGCTGAGGTGTTCGAAAAGCTGGTCTTCGCCCGCCATGTGCCGATCCCGGCTTTGCCTGCTGTCCCGACCGACGAAGAACCGCTTCGGCAGATGCGGGAATTCCTGCCCCTCGATCGCCGCCAGCGCCCTGCTGCGCAGTTTCAGAAGCATCGTGCTGACGGAATTCATCGCAAGGTTGGCGTTGAACCGGGTGTGCAGAATATCTTCTTCCTGCTGGACGGTCGCGGGCGCAAAGGACGCGATACCCTCGAGCATCGCTTCGGGAAGCTGCGCATGACCGCCAAGGAAATCGTAGGCCGTTATGACCCGTTCGTAATCCTTGGGCGCCCGTTCAAAGAAGACACGGCCCGCGAACTCGGGGAACAGTGTCTCAACGAACGCTTCGGTGAAGGGGCGGTGTTTCTCTTCGGCGTTCGGAAAATGGAAATAGATATTGCCCCGGAAATCGAGACCGTCGAGGAGTGTAAGCTGCGGCAGTGCTTCGGTCAGGAAGTGATAGAAATTGAAGGTATTGCGACACTCCACCGCAAAGGGAATGTCGGGCGACAACCCACCTGAATGAAGCGGAAGCTGACGTGATCTGTTCTGCTCGCGACAATTGGCCAGATAGGCGTCTAACGTCATGTCCACGTCGAATTCCGTGTCCTCGTTTTCCCATCGATAGCGATTGATCAGCCGGGTTCCCGCCGCACCGCTGAGCAGCAACCGGTCGGATGCCATCACGTAGGACTTTCGGAAGCTTGCCTTTTCCAGCACCGCCGGAACCGCGCTGAACTCCAGTGCCTTGCGAAATACCTTCTGTTTCTTCACCACACCCAGAAAGGACGTGATCTTGCGATTCATTTCCTCGTGCGCCGAAGCCGGAAACCCTTCGATGATGGTGCGCGGCATCGGTCGCCAGACGAACTCCGGCCGGGCCAGCACGCTGAACCCCGGATCGACCCAGGGATTCATGAAAAGGGCGTCAGGGGGGAATTTCAGTTCGATCTTGTTGCGCAAGGGATCGACATCTTTCTGCCATATGGGGTTCGGCATCGTTTCTAGCACGCCAAGCCAACCCGTCTAGCATCAAGGACGACGGCGCCCCTTTCGCTGCGCCGGCTGTTTTTGTACAGACACACAATCAAGGGGGAATGCAGGTGAGCAGCGACAAGATAACGCCGATGATGGCGCAGTACCTGGAGTTGAAGGCCGACTATGCCGACGCCCTGCTGTTCTATCGCATGGGCGATTTCTACGAGATGTTCTTTGACGATGCCGTCGCGGCGGCAGAAGCGCTTGACATCGCCCTGACCAAGCGCGGCAAGCACGCCGGTGACGACATCCCGATGTGCGGCGTCCCGGTCCATGCCGCGGAAGGATACCTGCTGACCCTGATCCGCAAGGGATTTCGGGTAGCGATCTGTGAACAGATGGAGAGCCCGGCCGAAGCCAAGAAGCGCGGCAGCAAATCGGTTGTGAAACGCGACGTTGTACGGCTGGTGACGCCAGGAACATTGACGGAGGAAACGCTTCTCGATGCGCGGCAGCACAACTATCTCGCCGCCTTTGCAGAAGTCCGTGACGAAGCCGCGCTCGCCTGGGTCGATATTTCGACAGGATTCCTGCAGGTCATGGCCCTGCCCGCGGTGCGGCTGGGCCCGGAACTGGCGCGCCTCGCCCCCGCGGAACTGATCGTGTCCGAAGCCCGCGAACAGAATCACCGCCATCTCGAGGCGGAGTTCGGCATCGCCCTGACCGGTCTCGCGCGATCCGCCTTCGACAGCAGCAACGCGGAAAAGCGGATCTGCGCGCTCTACAATGTCGAGACCCTGGAGTCGTTCGGCAGCTTCAGCCGGGCGGAAGTCTCGGCCATGGGCGCGTTGATCGACTATCTGGAGATCACGCAGAAGGGAAAGCTGCCCCTTCTGCGGCATCCCCAAAAGGAGAATGAGGCCCGGAACGTCCAGATCGATGCATCGACCCGGCGAAATCTCGAGCTGACCCATGCGCTGGGCGGCGGACGGGCAGGTTCGCTTCTGGCCATCATGGACCGCACCTGTACCGCAGCCGGCGCGCGCCTGCTCGAACGGCGCATATCGAGCCCATCACGGGTTCTGGACACGATCCAGCGCCGTCTGGACGCCGTATCGTTCGCATTCGATAGCTCGAGGATCACACAGACCGTCAGGGAGTCTTTGCGCAAGGTTCCCGACCTCGACCGCGCCTTGTCGCGTCTGTCGCTCGATCGGGGCGGGCCGCGCGATCTGGCCGCGATCCGGAACGGTTTGTCCGAAGCAGCCCTGCTTGCAGAAAGGCTCGGCACTCTCGAACTGCCGTCGCTGCTGGCGGAAGCAGCCGCATCACTGAAAGGACACGAAGACATCGTAGATCTTCTGGACCAGTCCTTGATCGCCGAGCCGCCCCTGCTGGTCCGTGATGGCGGATTCGTCGCGCCGGGCTACGAAGAAGAACTCGACGATGCGCGCAAGCTGCGCGACGAGGGTCGGGGCGTGATCGCGGGCATGCAGCAGCAATACGTGTCTGACACGGGGATTTCTTCTCTGAAGATCAAGCATAACAACGTGCTGGGCTACTTCATCGAAACCACTGCAACCCATGCGGAAAGGATGATGTCGCCGCCACTGTCGGACCGCTTCGTTCATCGTCAAACCACGGCAAACCAGGTTCGGTTCACGACCGTGGAACTGTCGGAAATGGAGACCAAGATCCTTAATGCCGGCAATCACGCGTTGGACATCGAAAAGCGCATTTTCGAGAATTTGAGGCACACCGTGCTGTCCCATGCCGCGGAAATCGGCACCGCCGCATCCGGGCTGGCCGAGATCGATCTTGCATTCGGGCTGGCCGATCTGGCGCAGGCGGAGAACTGGGTCAGGCCGATGGTGGACGACAGCCGCGCCTTCGACATTCAGGGCGGTCGGCATCCCGTGGTCGAGCGGGCGATGCGCCAGCAATCGGGTGACTCTTTCGTGGCCAACGATTGCGACCTCGGGATCGAGGGAGATGGCGCGCACATCTGGTTGCTGACAGGTCCGAACATGGCAGGCAAATCGACCTTCCTGCGTCAGAACGCGTTGATCGCGCTGATGGCACAGATGGGTAGTTTCGTGCCGGCCGATCGCGCGCATATCGGATTGATCAGTCAGTTGTTCAGCCGCGTCGGGGCGTCCGATGACCTCGCGCGCGGACGGTCGACTTTCATGGTCGAAATGGTGGAAACCGCTGCGATCCTCAATCAGGCGGATGACCGCGCGCTGGTGATCCTAGACGAAATCGGCCGAGGTACGGCAACCTACGATGGGTTGTCCATTGCCTGGGCCACGCTCGAATACCTGCACGATGCAAACCGGTGCCGCGCCCTTTTCGCAACCCACTACCACGAGATGACAGCGCTCTCCAACAAGCTGGACGGCGTCGAAAACGCGACTGTCGCGGTCAAGGAGTGGGACGGAACCGTCATTTTCCTGCACGAGGTGCGCATTGGCGCCGCCGATCGGTCCTACGGCGTACAGGTCGCGCAGCTTGCCGGGCTGCCGGATTCGGTCATCGCCCGCGCTCGGGTCGTTCTGGACGCACTGGAAAAGGGCGAACGCGAAGGCGGCGCGACCCAGAAGACCCTGATCGACGACCTGCCGCTGTTCTCGGTCAGTCCGGCAGCCGCCCCGAAACCACAACAGAAATCCATCGTGGACGAACAACTCGCCGCAATAATTCCGGACGAGCTGAGCCCGCGCGAGGCGCTTGATCTGCTGTACAAACTGAAAGAGGCGGCCAAAACCTGACCGCCCCTTCATTGTTCAATAAATACACGAATCCAGCGTTTGCCAGCCTAGCTGCCCGTCATGGATGAGACGCCAACCTGCGCGGGGCGCAGAAGGCGGTCGTGCAACATGAAACCTTCGGCAGCGACCTGAATGATATCGCCCGCCTTGGTATCCGGCACAGGGGCCTCGAACATCGCCTGGTGCAGTTTCGGATCGAAGCGGTCCCCGACCTCGGGCGCGATGATCTCGATTCCGTGTTTCTTGAAGACATTCAGGAGTTCACGCATCGTCAACTCCACGCCTTCCAGAAGCGGGCCGGAAACTTCGCGCTGTTCGTCAGTCGCCGCTTCCAGCGCGCGCTTCATGTTGTCGTAGACCGGCAGCATGTCACGGGCCAGCTTTGACCCGCCGTAATTCTCTGCCTCGCGGCGGTCCTTGTCCGACCGCTTGCGCGCGTTTTCGGCGTCCGCGAGCGCGCGCATGAAACGGTCCTTCAGCTGATCGCGCTCTGCCCGCAATTGATCCAGTTCCAACGCTTCGTCGTCGATCTCCGCAATTGTGTCGGCGAACTCGTCCTGTTCCGCCGCGTCGATATCGTCGAGAAAATCATCGTTCTTAGGCTCAGCCATTTTTCCCCTCTAGCTCCGGTCGGAAATCAGCTTGCCGACCAGTTGCGCAGTGTAATTTACAATCGGTACAATACGACCGTAGTTCAATCGGGTGGGACCGATCACGCCGACGGCCCCAATCACCTTTCGATCAGCGTTCATATAAGGGGAAACGACCAGAGAGGAACCCGAAAGTGAGAAAAGTTTGTTCTCCGAGCCGATAAAAATGCGCACGCCCTCGCCGGTCTGGGCAAGCTCCAGAAACTCGGCAATGTCGCGCTTGCGTTCCAGATCATCGAACAGCGAGCGGATGCGTGCGAGGTCTTCCTCCTCGGCGTCGGTACCCAAAAGGTGCGAGCGGCCCCGGACGATCAGCCGTTCCGAATTCTCGTCCTCACCGGTCCAGAGCGCGAGACCGCTCTCCACCAGCTGCTGCGCCAGAATGTCGATTTCCTGACGGCGCTCCGCGATCGTTCGGGCGATGCTCCGTTGCAGTTCGGTCAGCGTCTTGCCTTCGACCAGCGAGTTGAGAAAATTCGCGGCCTCGCGCATCGAACTGGGGGTCTGACCTATCGGTGGCGTGAACAGGCGGTTTTCAACGTGCCCGTCGGAAAACACCAGAACCACCAACGCCCGGTCATGGGACAGCGATACGAATTCGATATGCTTGATCGGCGCCTCGTGCTTTGGCGTCAGCACCAGCGACGCCCCCTGGGTCACGCCGGACAGCGCTGATCCCACACGGTCCAGAAGCCCGCCGACATCGGATGCGTTGTCGCCGAGCGTGGCATCGATTTTTTCGCGGTCCGTTTCGGTCGGATCGCCGAGCTCGATCATGCCATCCACGAACATGCGAAGACCCAGCTGCGTGGGTATCCGACCGGCACTGACATGGGGGGAACCCAACAGGCCGAGGTATTCAAGATCCTGCATGACGTTGCGAATGGTCGCCGCGCTCACCTTTTCGCTGAAATCGCGGGTCAGCGTCCGCGATCCGACGGGATCACCACTTGCCAGATAGCCCTCGACCACCCGCCGGAATACCTCGCGGGATCTATCGTTCATCTCTTTGAGAAGATCCGAAGTTTCGTTCATGCCCTTAATAAAGGTAGGCTTTGCGCAAACGTCAATCGGGGTTGCATCCTGACGCGTCACGGCGCTATGCCCAATGCAGTTCAAAGAGGATGAAACATGCGACCTTCAGGCCGGAAACTCGATCAAATGCGCGACGTCTCTGTTGAGGTCGGTTTTACCAAACATGCGGAAGGGTCCGCGCTGATCAAGGTGGGAGACACCCACGTTCTGTGCACCGCGACCATAGAGGACCGCGTGCCGCCGTTCATCAAGGGCTCGGGCCTTGGCTGGGTCACGGCCGAATACGGGATGCTGCCCCGCGCGACGAACACGCGGATGCGCCGCGAGTCGGCGATGGGCAAGCAGGGCGGTCGCACGGTGGAAATCCAGCGCCTGATCGGCCGTGCCTTGCGTGCAGGGGTTGATCGTGTCGCTCTCGGAGAACGTCAGATCACCATCGACTGCGATGTCCTTCAGGCTGACGGGGGCACGCGTTGCGCCTCCATCACGGGGGGGTGGATCGCGCTTCGGCTTGCCGTCAACAAGCTGATGAAGGCGGGCGATGTGATCTCCGATCCGCTTGTCGATCCTGTCGCTGCGGTAAGCTGTGGTATTTACGCCGGACAGCCCGTGCTGGATCTGGATTATCCCGAGGATTCGGAGGCAGGTGTTGACGGCAACTTCATCATGACCGGGGGCGGCAAGCTGATCGAGGTGCAGATGAGTGCTGAAGGGTCGACCTATTCCCGGGATCAGATGAACCAGCTCATGGATCTGGCCGAAAAAGGCGTCTCCGAACTCGTCGCTGTTCAGAAGTCCGTAACGGCATGACCCGCAAGTTCACCGACGAACGCGTTCTCTTTGCCACCCACAACGCCGGGAAGCTCGAAGAGCTGAGACAACTGTTCGCCCCCTACCGGGTCAGCGTTGTCGGCGCGGCGGAGATGAACCTGCCGGAACCGGAAGAGATCGAAGACACCTTCGTGGGTAACGCGAGGATCAAGGCGCACGCGGCTGCCAAGGCCGCCGGCATCCCTGCGCTTTCCGACGATTCCGGGATAGAGGTCGAGGCGCTCGATAACGCACCCGGCGTTTACACCGCCGATTGGGCCGAGACTCCCCAAGGCCGTGATTTCATGATGGCGATGCAAAAGACTCATGACCTGCTCGAGAAAGCGGGCGCGCCGCATCCCCGCAGTGCCCGCTTTCGGGCCACCATGGTACTGGCATGGCCCGATGGTCATGATGAAGTGTTCGAGGGCAAGGTCAGCGGAACCCTGGTCTGGCCGATCCGCGGAGAGCTCGGGCATGGGTATGATCCGATGTTCCAACCGGACGGGCACGAACAGACCTTTGCCGAAATGACCGCGGATCAAAAAAACGCGATCAGCCACCGCGCGGATGTCTTCGCCAAGCTTATCAAGGGCTGCTTTGACTGAAGATTGGCAAAACGGGGGATTCGGTCTTTATATCCATTGGCCGTTCTGCGAAGCGAAGTGCCCCTATTGCGATTTCAACAGCCACGTAAGCCGCGCGATCGATCATCGTGCCTGGCGCAATGCCTACCTGACGGAATTGGAACGCGCGGCGGCCGAAACAAGGGGTCGCGTCCTGAACGCCGTCTTCTTTGGCGGCGGGACGCCCAGCCTGATGGATCCGGATACGGTTGCCGACATCATTACCGCGATAAAAGGTCATTGGCCCACGGCAAATGACCTGGAAATTACGCTCGAAGCCAATCCGGGGTCGGTGGAGGCTGGCCGGTTCACCGCATTCGGACAAGCGGGTGTGAACCGGGTGTCCATGGGGATACAGGCTTTGAACGACAGGGATTTGCGCCGACTTGGGCGACTTCACACTGTCGAAGAGGCCCTGACCGCTTTTGATATTGCCCGCAATCAGTTCGACCGGGTCAGTTTCGATCTGATCTACGCCCGGCAGGACCAGACGTTGGAAGACTGGCGGAAGGAGCTCAAGCAGGCGCTGTCACTCGCGGTCGATCACCTTTCCCTGTACCAGCTCACGATTGAATCCGGCACTGCCTTCGGCGATCGCTATGCCCGCGGAAAATTGCGTGGCTTGCCCGACGAGGATCTTGGTGCTGATCTCTATGCCTTGACGCAAGACCTGTGTGGCGAGAACGGCATGCCGGCCTACGAGGTATCGAACCACGCCCGTGACGGTGCGCAATCCCGGCACAATCTTATATATTGGCGCTACGGCGATTATGTCGGCATTGGTCCGGGGGCGCATGGACGGCTGACCCTCGCCGGATCGAAATGGGCGACCGAGTGTCACCTTCAGCCCGGCCGGTGGTTGTCGGGCGTTGGTAAAGGAACGTCGGAGAAGCCTCGCGCCCTGCTCACGAATACCGATCAGGCGACCGAATACCTGCTGATGGGTCTTAGGCTAAAGGAAGGAATAGACCTGAAGCGCTATGCGGCGATTGCAGGTGCTCCCGTTGATCCGGGCGCGCTCGACCATCTCATCGATATCGGGATGGTCGAGCACTCAGATGAGAGAATTAACGTTACAGATCAAGGCTTTATCGTTCTGAATTCGGTATTGGAAGCCTTGCTGCCAGATTAATTTCCACCCAGTATCCGGCAGAGTTCGTCCAGTTGGTCAAGAGAATCGTATTTGACGGTCAATTGGCCTGACTCCTGGCCCGGCTTGTGATCTAGCGTGACCTTCATCCCCAACGACGCGGACAGATCCCCCTCAAGCGCCTTGGTATCCGCATCCTTCTCGTCTTTTTGCTGTTTGCTTTGCGTCTTGTCGGGCTGACCGGATGTCTCTTGCAGTGATTTCTTGACCAAGGCTTCGGTCGCCCGAACGGACAGTCCGCCTTTGATCACCGCCTGAGCCAATTTCATCGGGTCAGTGGCGGGGATAAGTGCGCGGGCGTGGCCAGCACTCAATTCGCCGGATCGAACCAGGTCGATCACGCCTTCCGGAAGGCTGAGCAGACGCAGGAGGTTCGCAATATGGCTGCGGCTCTTGCCCAGGGCTTCGGCCATTTTCTCCTGGGTATGCCCGAACTTGTCCATCAGTTGGCGATAGCCGGCCGCCTCTTCGATCGCATTCAGGTCAGCGCGCTGGATATTCTCGATGATGGCAACTTCAAGCACTTCGACATCGGAAAACTCCCGCACGATGACAGGCAATTCATGAAGCTGCGCAAGCTGTGCAGCACGCCAGCGACGTTCACCCGCCACGATCTCGAAACTGTCATCGGAGCGCCGCCGGACGATCAGCGGCTGGATGACGCCTTTCTCCTTGATGGAGGAAGCGAGGTCATCAAGCTCCGATTGGCCGAATCTCTTGCGGGGCTGCTCCGGATTTGGCGAGATTTGCTCGATCGGCACGAAACGCTCCGCCGCGGCGACCCCCTGTGCCGCCTGACGTTCCGTTTCGGTGACGTCTGACATCAATGCGGAAAGACCCCGCCCCAGCCCGCGTTTACGTTCCTGCTTATCCGACATGCGATTCCCTCAGATTGTATTGTTATTGATCAGTTCTTTGGCGAGCGACCGGTAGGCCGACGCACCCTTTGATGTCGTATCATAAGACAAGACCGGCATCGCGAAACTGGGCGCTTCGCTGACCCTGACGTTTCTCGGAATGACGGTCTGAAACACCAGGTCGCCAAGATTGCTGCGCGCATCGCTTTCGACCTGCTGCGAAAGATTGTTCCGGCGGTCATACATTGTCAGCACGACGCCTTCGATCCGCAAATCCTTGTTTCCGCTCTGTCGAACTTCGCGGATGGTCAGCATCAGCTGCGATAACCCTTCCAAGGCAAAAAACTCACTTTGGAGAGGAACCAGCACCGAATGCGCCGCGATCATGGCATTCACAGTCAGCAGGTTCAAAGACGGTGGGCAATCGATCAGGATGTAGTCAAAGGCAAACGCGTCCATCGCGGTCTGCCGAAGGGCATCGTGCAAAAGGAAGCTTCGCTTTTCATTGGAGATCAATTCGATATCCGCGGAGCTGAGGTCTACCGTTGCGGGTACGATGAAAAGCCCATCAATGTCTGTACCTTGAACCACTTCATCCAGATCGACGTCTTCGAGCAAGAGTTCGTACGTGGTATAGTCCCTCTCGTCATTTTCGACGCCAAGTCCGGTGGACGCATTGCCTTGTGGGTCGAGATCGACAAGCAACACGCGCTTGCCAAGCTCGACGAGTGCCGCGGCGAGATTGATCGAAGTGGTCGTCTTGCCGACACCGCCCTTCTGATTGGCAACCGCAATTATCTTCGGGCCTTCAGGCCGGGACAAATCAGACACGCTTGATATCCTTGATGATCAAAATGGCGGCATCCTCGTCAGTCCGGCTATCTACCGGGGAAAGCGAGTACGACCACGCTTCCTGCGCTTTCCTGTGCTCCTCTCGCCAATTCCGACCCTTGGGGAATATTGCCGTGCCAGTTGGCGCGAGGTGGACATCGGCGAATGAGACAAGCGTCGTCAAATCCGCCAGAGCCCTTGCGGACAGCACGTTCGCGTTCAAGGGTGACAGGTTTTCGATGCGCTCTGCCAGGACAGTTGCATCCAGGTCGAGTTCGCGAACCGCTGTCCTCAGGAACGCAGCTTTTCTCAGATCACTTTCGACCAACGTAAACTTTGGTCTGGCGGACCCTTCCTTCGCGAGAATTGCGATGACGACGCCGGGAAACCCTCCGCCGCTCCCCAGATCGGCCCAATGATCAAAGTCAGGAGCAAGATCGAGCAACTGCATGGAATCGCGGATATGGCGATCCCAGATCTCACCCACGGTATTGCGGGAGATCAGATTGATCTTGGCCGTCCACTTCCGTACCAGCTGGGCGAAGGTCTCCAGTCGATCCGATGTTTCACGTGAAACATCTTGATGGTCAAATTGCATTACGCCCTCTTCCGTGCGTCCTGCCGCCGCAGCCGGGACAGCAACAGAAGCAAGGCAGCCGGCGTCATACCTTCTATCCGGGCTGCCTGCGCCAGATTTGCGGGTTTCGCGTTGATCAACTTGGCGGTCAACTCGTTGGATAGGCCATCAAGACCCTCGTAATCGAAATCGGCGGGAATTTTATGCGCCTCATCCTTCTGCAAGGAGTTGATGTCCCGTGCCTGCCGATCCAGATAATTTGCGTAAAGCGCGTCATACTGGACCTGCTGACCGATCGCGGGCGAAAACTCATCAAGTTCCGGGATCAACGGCGTCATGTCGCCAAAATTGACGTCCGGAAACGACAGAAGTTGAAGGCCGGATCGGCGGCCGCCATCTTTGCCCAAGCCGATCCCGACGACGCTCAACTCTTTGGGTGTAAAGGTCCGCTTGGAGAGCAAATCCTTGGCAGCCGTCAATTGGCTCATCTTTTCGTTGAAACGGTCGGCCCGATTATCGGAAACGCAGCCGATTTCGATTGCGAGCGGCGTCAGCCGCTGGTCAGCATTATCCGCGCGGAGCGACAGCCGGAACTCTGCACGGGATGTGAACATCCGATAGGGCTCGGTGACGCCCCGTGTCGTGAGGTCGTCGATCATCACACCAATGTAGCTTTGCGCGCGGCTGAAGAGGATATCTGCGCCACCGCGAGCACGCTGCACCGCGTTCAACCCGGCAACCAGGCCTTGCGCCGCGGCCTCCTCATACCCCGTCGTACCGTTGATTTGGCCTGCGAGAAACAGCCCGGGAACATTCTTCAACTCGAGGGTTGGATCGAGGCTTCGTGGATCGACGTAATCGTATTCGATGGCATAACCGGGCTGAAGGATCTCTACTTCCTCCAAACCCTTAATGGAGCGGACATACAACTCCTGAATGTCTTCAGGCAGAGATGTCGAAATTCCGTTGGGGTAGATCGTATGATCGTCGATCCCTTCTGGTTCTAGAAAGATCTGGTGCGAAACCTTGTCCGCGAACCTTACAACCTTGTCCTCGATCGAGGGACAGTATCTTGGGCCGGTTCCTTCGATCATTCCGCCGTACATCGCCGACCGCGCGAGGTTTGCCCTGATGATGTCGTGCGTCGCGTTGTTCGTGTGGGTGATCCCGCAGGATATCTGGCGTGCGGCCGGACGCTCCGACAAGAAGGAAAACAGAACCGGATCGTCATCCCCGGGCTGCATCTGCAAGCCCGACCAATCGATTGTCCGCCCGTCGAGCCGCGGTGGCGTCCCGGTTTTCAACCGGCCCATTCTAAGGTCGAACTGATCCAACCGGTCGGCCAATTGTACCGACGGCCTGTCGCCCATTCGTCCGCCCGAATAGGATACGTCACCGATGTGAATGAGGCCCCTCAAGAACGTACCTGACGTCAGGACGACGGCCTTCGCCGAAATTTCCTCGCCCGTCGCGAGGACGACGCCGGAAGCGACACCACCTTTCATGAGCAGATCGACGACTTCTCCTTCGATGATCTCAAGGTTTGGTTGAGCGATCGTTTCCCTCAACATTGCTTGGCGATAGAGCTTTCGGTCGGCCTGTGTGCGCGGGCCTTGGACCGCTGGTCCTTTTCGACGATTGAGCAGTCGAAACTGGATCCCGGCCGCGTCCGCCACCCTTCCCATGACACCGTCCATCGCGTCGATCTCGCGGACGAGGTGGCCTTTCCCAAGCCCTCCGATGGCGGGATTGCACGACATGACGCCAATATCCTCGCGCCGCATGGTGACCAGCGCAGTCGCCGCCCCCATACGCGCCGACGCATGGGCCGCTTCTGTCCCGGCATGGCCACCGCCAATGACAACAACCTCAAAATGTTTCACGTGAAACACTCCATCATTTGCCAATGCAAAAGTTCGCAAAAATCTCGTCGAGGAAATTTTCGACATCCACACGCCCGATCAAACCTTCTAGGGCGTGAATCACCAGACGCAATTCCTCTGCAGCGAAATCATAATGCGAAGACCCGCTGAATGCCATGGTTATTGCAGAAATGAGGGATTCCCGCGCATGCACCAATGCGACGCGATGCCTCTCTTGGGTGGCAAGTCCGGCACCCTGCACACGCGTTTCCAAGATACGCTGAATTCTGGAGATGAGCTGCGCAACCCCCTCCCCGGTATGCCCTGAGATCGCATCGGTCTTGTCCGATCTCAGGTCGGCCTTCGGGCGAAGCACGATATCCTCGGGGAACGGCGCCACGATCAGTTCTTCGCCCTCTTCGTTCAGAAAAATACGAAGATCTGCAGCAAGGCTTCTTTCCAAGGCGCGTTGCACGCCAATCCGCTCGACGCTGTCTGCCGTCTCCCGCAGCCCGGCCGTATCCAGAAAGGTCACGGGCAGACCTCCTATATCCATCCGCACCTCGATCACATCACGGGTTGTTCCAGCCACTTCAGAGGTAATCGCAGCATCGCGCCCCGCAAGCGCGTTTAACAGCGTCGACTTACCCGCGTTTGCCGGACCGACGATTGCAACCTCGAACCCGGACCGGATACGCTCAGCCGCGTTCACACCTTCCAGTTCGTTCTCGACACCCTCAAGAACTGTCTGAAGCAATTCCGCAACTTCATCGGACACATCGACAGGGACATCCTCGTCGGCGAAATCGATGGTCACCGTCAAAAGGGATGCAGCACGGATCAGATCACTCCGCCATTCCTCGACCCGTTGCGCGAGCTTTCCGGTCAGACCCCGCATCGCTTGCTTCCGCTGCGCCTCGGTCTCGGCCTCGATCAGGTCACCAAGACCCTCGATCTGAGCAAGATCCATCCGGCCGTTTTCCATGGCCCTGCGGGAAAATTCTCCGGGGTCGGCAAGCCGGCAATTTTCGAATTCACTAAGCCGCCCGAGAACGGCACGAATGACCGCGATGCTCCCGTGGAGGTGAAACTCCACGACATCTTCGCCAGTGAAACTGTGGGGCCCCTCGAAAGCGAGCACGAGCGCCTGGTCCAGCACTTCACCCGCGTCGTCGCGAAGGTATCTCACACCCGATTGGCGGTGTCCGGGCACCGAGCCAGCAAGGGATGCGCCGATCTGGAATGCCGCCGGTCCGGAGACGCGGACCACCGCAACACCAGCCCGGCCCATGACAGTCGCTTGGGCGAAGATTGTCTCCATTCTCTTTAACCAACTGATATATAAAGGAAATCAGGTATTCATCGAGTCAAAGAAGTCGGAATTCGTCTTGGTCTGTTTCAGTTTACCGATCAGGAACTCGATCGCATCCGTTGTACCCATCGGGTTCAGGATCCGCCGCAGAACAAAGGTTTTCTGCAGATCGGTCTTGTCGACCAGCAGGTCTTCCTTGCGGGTGCCCGACTTGAGGATATCGATGGCAGGGAAAACGCGCTTGTCCGCGATCTTGCGGTCGAGCACGATTTCCGAGTTACCCGTACCCTTGAATTCTTCAAAGATCACCTCGTCCATCCGGCTACCGGTGTCGATCAGCGCTGTCGCGATGATGGTAAGGCTGCCGCCCTCCTCGATATTCCGTGCCGCACCGAAGAAGCGTTTCGGCCGTTGCAGCGCGTTCGCATCCACACCGCCGGTCAACACCTTCCCGGAAGAGGGCACAACGGTGTTGAACGCCCGGCCCAGTCGCGTGATCGAATCCAGCAGGATGACGACATCTCGCTTGTGCTCAACAAGCCTTTTGGCCTTCTCGATGACCATGTCAGACACCGCGACGTGACGTGTCGCAGGTTCGTCGAACGTCGACGATACGACTTCACCTTTGACCGACCTCTGCATGTCGGTCACTTCCTCGGGGCGTTCATCAATCAGCAGAACGATCAGATAGCACTCCGGATGATTCTTCTCGATGGAGTTCGCGATATTCTGAAGAAGCACCGTCTTGCCTGTCCGGGGCGGAGCGACGATCAACGACCGCTGGCCCTTGCCGATGGGCGATACCAGGTCGATGATCCTGGCCGACCGGTCCTTGATGGTGGGATCGTCCACTTCCATTGTCAGCCGCTCGTCGGGATAAAGCGGTGTGAGGTTCTCGAAGGCCACCTTGTGCCGCGCTTTCTCGGGCTCCTCGAAATTGATCTTCGTGACCTCGGTCAGGGCAAAGTAGCGTTCGTTGTCGTCCGGCGCCTTGATGAGACCTTCGATGGTGTCCCCGGTCCGCAGGGACCACTGGCGGATCATGTCGGGCGACACATAGATGTCGTCAGGACCGGGAAGATAGTTCGCCTCAGGCGAGCGAAGGAAACCAAAGCCGTCCTGAAGAACTTCGAGCACACCGTCGCCCGAGATTTCCCATCCCTCGTCTGCCCGTTCCCGGAGGATCTGGAACATCATCTCGCCCTTGCGCATGGTGGATGCGTTCTCGATCTCCAGCTCTTCGGCCATGGCCAGCAGGTTCTTGGGCGTCTGTGCCTTGAGGTCGGCGAGGTTCAGTGTGTCGGTTGTCATGTTAAATCCCGTGCAGCATCGACGCCTGTGGCGCAACGGCTGGTCATCGTTGAAATGTCAAAGCTAGGCAATCACCCCGGACGGAGCGTCGCCCTGATATAGGCGCCGGCGCGGGCCAAGTCAATCGGATCAGAACTTCACCACCACGGAGAACACGATCAGGATCATGAGAACCGTCGGTACCTCGTTCATCAGGCGGTACTGGCGCCCGGTCAGTGAATTGCGCCCCTGCCCGAAATCTCGCATCCTCGCCATCAGCCATTCATGAAATCCGGTCATGGCGATTACGCCAGCTGCCTTGGTGTACGGCCATACGGCGCCCCAATCGACGATACCCGGCGTGAAGACCAGAGCGATACCGAAAATCCAGGTCGCGATCATGGCCGGTCGCATGATGACCGTTGCAAGCTTGTATTCCATCAGCGTGAAAATCTCGTGGGTTCCCCCGCTGATGCCTGCCTTCTCTGTATGATGGACAAACAATCTGGGCAGATAGAACAGGGCAGCCATCCATGAGATCACCGAGATGATGTGCAGGCCCTTGATCCAGGGATAGGTGATGGCAAGAAGATCAGACATGTCCAGCTCCGGTTACCCGAGACCTTCTATTAATAATAAAGAAAAGAAGAAAGATGATGTTGTATGTAGGGACGCCGGATCCTGTGGATTAGCAACTTTTACCGGGTTCCTTCCACAATGCGAAGCTGGCCTTCGACCCCTGTGCATAACCTGTCGTCAAGCAGGAAAAACGGGGCTGAAACCACAGCAAAAGCGACCCTGCATCCAAGTTGACATGTGGATATCAGCCGGGACAGTTTTTGCGTAATTCGATTCTTCCCCTGACGAAAGTTTTGCTTGTCCACCCGTGGATCGCGGCGGCATATCTGCCCGAGAAAACGCTGAAATGGGGATGGTTGGAGGGGACTGTTCTTACCGAGGATATTTCCCTAATTTTTCCTAAACGTCCTGCACAGGTTTATCCCCATGTCTTTGCCGATCATCCTCGCCTCAGCGTCTTCGATCCGTACCAAGCTGCTTCAGCAGGTGAATGTCGCTCACAAGGTGGAGGTCGCGCGGATCGACGAAGAAATGATCAAGAACGCGCTCATCGCGGAAGGTGCCCCGCCAAGGGACATCGCGGATGCACTGGCGGAAATGAAAGCACGCCGGATCAGCGAGAAAAACCCGGGCGCGCTCGTCATCGGGTGCGATCAGGTGCTGGATCACCGGGGAACCTTGATGTCAAAGCCGGAGAGCGAAGCGGACGCGATTTCCCAGCTCACGAACCTGCGGGGCGACAGACACGCGCTTCATGCGGCCGCGGTTCTTTATGAAAGCGGTGAACCGGTATGGCGTCATGTCGGCACGGTACGGCTGAGGATGCGCGATCTGTCCGACATCTACCTGCGCGACTACGTCTCCCGGAACTGGAACAGCATCCGTCACGCGGTCGGGTGCTACAAGCTGGAAGAGGAAGGCGCGCGGCTTTTCACCTCGATCGAAGGGGATTACTTTCACGTTCTGGGTATGCCACTTCTGGAGATGCTCAACTACCTTGCCCTGCGCGGAGACCTTGCCACATGACCTTGCCGAAAATTCCGCTGGCGGGAGTGATCGGATCGCCGATCGCACATTCCAAGTCCCCGCAATTGCAGGCGCACTGGCTCAAGACCTACGGGCTGGCCGGATACTATATTCCGATGGATGTCGCCCCCCAGGATCTGGAAACCGTGATACGCACGCTTCCTGCCATGGGTTTCGTCGGGGTGAATGTCACGATTCCGCACAAGGAAGCGGTCATGTCCATTGCTGACCTGGTCACAGACCGGGCCATCCTGATCGGTGCGGCAAACACGCTCATCTTCCGGAAGGACGGCAAGATCCACGCGGACAACACCGACGGCTATGGATTCATAGAGAATCTGAGAAACGGTGCGCCGAACTGGGATCCGCGCTCGGGGCCTGCGGCAGTCCTCGGTGCAGGCGGCGCGGCCCGTGCCGTGATCGCGTCGCTGCTTGACGCGGGCGTGCCCGAGATCCTGCTGTCGAACCGCACAAGAGTTCGATCGGACAAGCTCAAGACCGATTTCGGCAGCCGGATTCGTGTCTATGACTGGGTTCAGGCAGGCAATATGCTGGATCACGCGCATCTGGTGGTAAACACGACATTGCTTGGAATGATCGGCAAAAGCGAGATGCGTGTGCCCCTCGACGGTTTGCAGCCGGGCACCGTGGTGACAGACCTTGTCTATGCGCCACTCAAGACCCGCCTTCTGGAAACGGCGGAGGAGATGGGATGCGTTACCGTGGATGGATTGGGCATGCTGCTTCATCAGGCGGTGCCGGGATTCGAGCGCTGGTTCGGCAAACGGCCCGAAGTTGACCGGGCCACACGTGCGGCGGCGCTGCGCTGATGTTCACGCTGGGTCTCACCGGGTCGATCGGCATGGGCAAGTCGACCACTGCAAGAATGTTCGCGGCAGAAGGCTGCGCCGTCTGGGATGCGGACGCCGCCGTGCACCGCCTGTATGACGTGGGCGGAGCGGCGGTCGCCCCGTTGTCCGCTGTATTTCCCGAAGCGCTCCGCGACGGCGCAATCTCTCGCGAGGTGCTCAAGCAGATCATCGCGCGCGATCCCGGCGCATTGAAGACGATCGAGGGTATCGTGCATCCGCTGGTCGGCCGTGACCGGGCGGATTTCCTCGTGCAGGCCGATGCCGATATCGTCGTGATGGACATCCCCCTGCTTTTCGAAACCGGCGGACAGGCCCGCGTGGACGCGACAGTCTGCGTCTACACGGACGACACCACCCAGCGCGAGCGCGTTCTGGCACGGGGGACGATGACGCCCGAGCAGTTCGAGGCCATCAGGGCCAAGCAGATGCCGGCAGAGGAAAAACGGGCGCTTGCAGATTTCGTGATCGAAACGGACACCATTGAACACGCCCGCCAGCAGGTGCAGGAGGTGGTCAGGACCATCCGGAAGGAGCTGAACAATGCGTGAGATCGTGCTTGATACCGAAACCACCGGGTTCGATCCCGAGACCGGGGACCGTATCGTCGAGATCGGTGCGGTGGAGCTGATGGGTCATGTAGCTACCGGGCGGACCTATCACCAGTACATTAATCCCGAACGCAGCATGCCTGAGGAAGCCTTCCAGGTGCACGGCCTTGGTGACGACTTTCTGCGCGACAAACCCAAGTTCGCCGAAATCGGCCGCGCTTTCCTCGATTTCATCGGTGACGCCAAGCTTGTCATTCACAACGCCGCCTTTGACATCAAGTTTCTCAATGCCGAACTGAAATGGATGAACCTCCCGCAGATTCCGTGGGAACAGGCAATCGACACCCTGGCGATAGCAAAGAAGCGCTTTCCCGGTTCCCCGGCTTCGCTCGATGCCCTGTGCCGACGGTTCAACATCGACAATTCATCGAGAACGCTGCACGGCGCGCTGCTCGACAGCGAAATCCTCGCGGAAGTCTATCTTGAGCTTATCGGGGGCCGGCAGCCCGACTTTGCCTTGTCGGCACAACCTCAACGCACTGCGGATGAACCCCACACGGACTGGGTGCCGAAACCCCGTCCCCGCCCGCTTGATCCACGTCTGTCCGAACGCGAGGCCGCCGCCCACGCCGAATTCATCGGCAAGCTGGGCGACGACGTTCTCTGGCGTCAGATCTAGGCGTCGGCCTTGGGCGGGGTTTCCGCCTGCTGACGGCGCGCGACCTCGTTGCGGTACATCGACATGAAGTCGATGTTTTCCAGGTTCAGCGGCGGGAAACCCCCGTCGCGCGTGATGTCGCTGACAACCCGACGCAGGAACGGGAAGATCATGCGCGGGCACTCGATCAGAAGGAACGGATGGATCTGGTCGTCCGGCACGTTCTCGATGTGGAAGATGCCGACATAATCCAGTTCCAGCACGAAAAGCGTCTGGTCGCCGCCCTTGTTCTTGGACGTGACATTCAGCTTGATCGCCGTTTCGAACTGATGCTCGGTCGGACGTTTCTTGGCATCAAGGTTGACCTGAACCTGCACGTCGGGCTGGACGTCGGTCGGCGCGCCCTTCTGAGCCATGATGTTTTCGAACGACATGTCCCGGATGAACTGGCCCAGTACGCGCATCGACGGCGCGGTCGGTTGTTTCGGTGCCTCTTCGGCCATTTGTTTTTCCTCGCAGATGTTGGTTGCGGTCGGGCTTATCAGGTTGCGCGACAGCGCTCAATGCCTTGGCTAGTGCCGGGTCCATCCCGAGGGCTTGCCTGACTTGCGGTCCGTCTCGTCGATCTCGTGATACTCGCCTTCGATCACATCACTGCCCCGCATGGGACCGTGCCGGGGAGAGTGGCGCGGGTCGGGCCCGGCGCCGGGATGCGAGGAAAAGCTCTGAACTTTGATCCGCGTGCGCAGGAACTCGAACGCGGCCCGCCGCACACCGGGGATCAGCAGGGAGAAACCGACCGCATCGGTGAAGAAACCCGGTGTCAGCAGCAGCGCCCCGGCGAAAAGGATCATGGCCCCATGTGCCAAAGGCTCCGTCGGATCACGCATGTCGGAGAAGGAACTGCGCAACTGGCCCAATGCGATTGCCCCTTGGGACCGGGCGAGCGATGCGCCAAGGATGGCCGTGACCACCACGATCGCCAGTGTCCAGCCCAGGCCGATGGCACCACCGATCTGGATGAAAAGCGTGATCTCGATCAGCGGAATGGCAAGGAATGCGATCAATAGCCACATACGGTAGGGTCCTTATCTGGGAGGCAGAGTGGACTCGCCCCGGTCAAGCACCTACATAAGTGCTCAACCGTCGTGTTTCCATGTTTCACCCGCAAGAGGTTCCAATGAATTCACCCTTGATACAGCTTCTCGTTTTGGCCGGGATTGCCGTATTTCTGATCCTGCGGCTCAGAAACGTGCTGGGGACACGCGAGGGCTTTGAGAAGCCGCCGGTAACCGATCAGTCGCCGCAACGCCGTACCGGGCCCGCACTGGAGGTCATCGAAGGCGGGCCGGATCTCGACATCGCGGACCATCTGCCCGAAGACAGCGATGCCGGCAAGGCGCTGGCACGGATGAAAAGGATCGAACCGTCCTTTGGTGTCAGCGATTTCCTCAGCGGGGCGCGCGGCGCTTACGAGATGATCGTCATGGGATACGAGAAGGGTGAACTGGCCCAGATCCAGCCGTTCCTGAGCGAGGAAATCTACGAGAGTTTCGTCGACGGCGTTGCCGCCCGCGAAGACCAGGGCCTGACCATCGAGGCGCATTTCATCGGCGTTCGCGAAACCGAACTGGTCGACGCGAAACTTGACGAGGACACCAACGAAGCCGAACTTACGATCCGGTTCGTCGCCGAACTTACCTCCGCTGTCCGCGACTCCGCAGGCGACATCGTCGAAGGTAGCACCAAGGAAATCAAGCGGCAGAAAGACACTTGGGTCTTTGCGCGCATCATGGGCTCGGATGATCCGAATTGGATGCTCGTTTCCACAGACGGCTGATCCATGCGGTTCTGGTTTCGGCATGGGCGGGGGTCGCGGCGGTGACCGCCGCTTTTGCGAATGATGTCACCTATACCGTGATGGATTTCGACCAGCTCGACGGCTGGGAAAACGACGACCATGCATCCGCGTTGGAAACCTTTCTGAACACGTGCCGCGACATGGACGAGGTCGACTGGACCGCGGTTTGCAGGTTTGCCCAGACTGATCCCGATCCGCGCCAGTTCTTCGAACTCTTCTTCCGGCCCGTTTTGATCGAAGATGGCCAGGACGCCTTGTTCACGGGCTATTTCGAGCCTGAGCTTGACGGCGATCTCTACCGGTCCGACCGATTTCGCTATCCGGTTTACCAGATGCCGGACGAAGCCCTGGCGCAGAACCCCTGGCTGACCCGCCGCGAAATTCTCGATGGCGAGGTGCTCGCCGGTCGGGGCCTCGAGATCGCCTGGGTGGATGATCCCGTCGAATTGTTCTTTCTCCAGATCCAGGGGTCCGGACGCATCCGTCTGCCGGATGGGCGCTACGTTCGCGTGGGTTATCGCGGTGCAAACGGGCACCCTTACAAGTCGATCGGGGTCGAACTGGTCCGCCGCGGCGTCTATCAGCCCCATCAGGTGAGCGCACAGGTCATCAAGAACTGGGTCCGGCGCAATCCCGAGGACGGGCGCGAGCTGCTGTATCACAATCCATCTTACGTTTTCTTCCGCGAAATCAGCGAAGTCCCGGCCGACAAGGGGCCCTTGGGGGCGATGAACCGCAGCGTCACGGCAATGCGGTCCATCGCGGTCGATCCTTCCTTTGTCAAACTGGGCGCGCCGGTCTGGATCGAGAAGGACGGTGAAAAGCCGTTGCGCCGCCTGATGATCGCGCAGGATACGGGAAGTGCGATCAAGGGTGCCCAGCGGGCCGACGTGTTCTTTGGCACCGGCGACCGCGCGGGGCTGGAAGCGGGAAAGTTGCGCGATCCGGGCCGCATGATGGTGCTGATGCCGATCCAGCGCGCCTATGCGCTTCTGCCCGAAAGCGCGATATGAAACGTCCGGCACGAAAACCACGGCTGAACGACGACGACCTCGAACTGTGGCGAAGGGTCACGGACCGGACGGAAAAGCTGGACCTCAAGTCGCTGTTCACGCCGGAAATCGACCCGCCGGCCCCCGTTCCACCGGAGATCAGGAAGCCGACCGTAACGGCGATGGGCAAACCTGCACCCAAACCGCGGCGGAACACGCACGACCTCGTCCCTTCCCTTTCGGACCAGTTTCGCAGCGCCGCAGTCCAGATGGACCAGAAGTCCTTTGCACGGATGAAGCGGGGCAAGCTCAGACCCGAAGGCAGGATCGACCTTCACGGGATGACACTGGATCGGGCCCATCCCGCGCTCAACCGCTTTATCCAGTCGGCGCATCGCAGCGGAAAAAGGTTGGTTCTGGTCATTACCGGCAAAGGCAAGGCGCGCGACGACGGCGGGCCGATCCCCGTCCGCCACGGTGTGCTTCGCCATCAGGTGCCCCAGTGGCTGGCAACGCCGCCTTTGGCCGCCCTTGTCCTGCAAGTCTCTCCCGCTCACATCAGCCACGGCGGCGGCGGCGCCTACTACGTCTATCTCAGGCGCCAACGCTAGCGGCGCAGCGTGGGAAAATACCGGATGATCCCGTATGTCGCCATCCCGGCTGCGATCAGGTAGTAGAGCGAGATCGGCAGCATCTGCTCTGGAAAGCTGATGCCCAAGTCTATCAGCAGTCCCGTGATGCCGGGCCCGATTGCAGATCCAAATACCATCAATGCGGCCGCGACCGACTTGATCGATCCGATGTATCTGGTGCCATAGTACTCCGCCCAGAAGGTGGACGTGGCCGTGCTCTGCATGCCCTGCCCCAGCCCGAAAATGACCAGCCCGATGCCCGCGGCAAAGATTGTGTCCGCAAAAGCGAGAACGGCAAAGGACACGGCAAATGGCAACATCTGGATGGGCACGATCCGGCTGACGCCGAAACGGTCGATGGCCCAGCCGGAGGCAAAGGTCGCCCCCACGGAACTGAGGGTGTAGATCGGCATCAGCGCGACGAAGGCGACCAGTTCCCATCCCTTCACCTCGGTCAGGTGCACCTGCTGGAAGAACAGCGCAGTTCCCCAGGCCGCCGGACCTACGATCATCGGGATCATGAGAAAGAAAAGACCCGACTTCAGCATTTGTGCCCGGGTCCAGTGGACGCCGTTCATGCCCGCGACCTGCGCCTCGTCCGCCATGGACTGCGGCGTGCGTTCCTGCCTGAGAAGGATAAGGATGACCGGAATCGTCAGGACGATCAGACCGCCTGCAAGCACCCACAGACTGCGCCACTCCGCCACCGCGAAAAGACCGACGAACACCACCGGCAGGACGGCCTGGCCCACCGCAAACCCCATGGATGCAAGCGACAGCGCCTTGCCGCGCGAAGCCTCGAACCAGCGGACCATCGCAACCGCCCCGAGCTGGGACATCATGCCCTGCCCCGTCAGCCGCAGCGCAAAGATCACAAAGATCAGGAGAAGCCACGACGTGTTGAGCGCCATCAGAACGCAGGCCGTCGCAAGCGCCAGCATCACGCCAAGAGCCAGAACCCTCACCCGAAAGCGGTCCGTGAGAACGCCGGCCCAGATCATCGTGACGGCCGAAAGGGTCGTTCCGACGGTATAGATGCCGCCCCACTGCCCGTCGCTGAGACCGAAATCGGCCTTTATCTCGCCGGCGAAGAGGGAAATGAAGTACGTTTGCCCATACGACGAGGTAAAGGTCAGCAGAAAGCCCGCGAGGAGAAACAGCCAGTTGAGGCGCAGAAATTTCAGATAGTTCATGCCCCTTCATCGGCGGGGCATGAAAAAATGAAAAGGCCTAAAACACCTTCAGAGCACGTAGCGGCTGAGGTCGGTGGACCGGGTCAGCTCGCCAAGGTTCTCCTCGACGAAGTCGGCGTTGACCTCGATCTCTTCACCGGCCCGGTCAGGCGCATTGTAGGACAGTTCCTCGAACACCCTTTCCATCACTGTATAGAGCCGCCGGGCGCCGATGTTCTCGACCGACTGGTTCACATCCGCAGCGATCTTGGCCAGGGCGGCGATCCCTTCGGGGGTGAAGCTGACCTTGACGTCCTCGGTGCCCATGAGCGCGGTGTATTGCAGCGTCAGGGCGTTGTCGGTCTCCGTCAGGATCCGGACGAAATCCTCCTCGGTCAGGGCGCGCAGTTCGACCCGGATCGGCAGCCGCCCTTGCAGTTCGGGCAGCAGGTCGGATGGTTTGGCGATATGGAATGCGCCGGAGGCGATGAACAGGATATGGTCCGTCTTGACCGGCCCGTACTTCGTGCTGACCGTCGTGCCTTCGATCAGCGGCAGCAGGTCGCGCTGGACACCCTCGCGGCTTACGTCGCCGCCGCGGGCGTCCGACCGGGCGCAGACCTTGTCGATCTCGTCCAGAAAGACGATGCCATTCTGTTCGACCGCCTCGATGGCGTTCCGGTTCACGGTTTCGTCGTCCAGCAGCTTGTCGGCTTCTTCCCCGATGAGGATCTCGTAGCTTTGCGCGACCGTCAGGCGCTTCTTGGTCTTTCGACCGCCCATGGCCTTGCCGAACAGGTCGCCGATATTCATCATCCCCGCCCCGCCGCCGGGTTGGCCGGGTATATCCATCATCTGGAACGGGTTCGACGTGTCGGCCACTTCGAGATCGATGACCGTATCATCCAGCTCGCCGTTCTTCAGCTTCTTGCGAAACATCTCGCGGGTGCCGTCGCGGGCGTCGGTTCCGGCGATGGCGTCGATGACGCGATCCTCGGCAGCCTTGTGCGCAGCCGTCTTGACGTCCTCGCGCATGAATTCACGGGTCATCGCGATGGAGGAGTCCAGCAGGTCGCGGATGATCTGTTCCACGTCCCGCCCGACATAACCGACCTCGGTGAACTTGGTCGCTTCGACCTTGAGAAACGGCGCTCGCGCCAATCGGGCCAGCCGGCGGCTGATCTCTGTCTTGCCGACGCCCGTGGGGCCGATCATCAGGATGTTCTTGGGATAGACCTCGTCGCGCAGGTCGTCGCCCAATTGCTTGCGCCGCCAGCGATTGCGCAATGCCACCGCCACCGCGCGCTTGGCGTCTTTCTGTCCGATGATGAAGCGGTCGAGCTCGGAAACGATCTCGCGGGGAGTAAGGTCGGTCATTCTGGCTCCGTGTCTGTGTTTCGTTGACATAGGTGTTCGGCGGGGTATTGAAAACCTTCAGGAGCGCATGATTTTCGGCAGCGACGGCGAGAACGATGGCAAAGTTGACAGTATCGGACCGTTCGGGCGCCATCGACCGCCGCTGCCTTATGCTGACCGGAGCGGCGGCGCTGTTGTCGGGCTGCGCCGGCGAAAGCCGCATTCCCTATTCCGCTTCTGCCGCCGCGGTGGCGGAAGTGCCCGGGTTCGACAGGATCCGCATCGCTGCGGATGCTGACCCCGCGGCTCTCGCCGCATTCTTCCGGCCCTTGCCTCGATCACAGGGGCGTCCGAACTGGCTGGCGTTGTCGGGTGGCGGGTCCGGCGGTGCATTCGGCGCGGGTTTCCTCTTGGGGTGGGAACGGAATGGCACACGCCCGATGTTCGATCTGGTCACCGGCGTCTCGGCGGGGGCGCTGATCGCGCCTTACGCGTTTCTCGGCGTGCAAGGAGATGGGGGTTTGAAACAGATCTTCACGCCCGAAAGTCTCGAAAGCCTGGCGGGACCGCGCAATCCTCTTCGCGCCATCATGGGCCAAAGCCTCTATCCCCAGGGTGCGCTTGCCCAGATCGTTGCGACCTACGTCGACGCGACGTTGGTGGACCAGGTCGCCCAGCGACATCGCTCGGGGGCGAGGCTCCTGGTCCAGACCACGTCGCTTGACAGCGAGAGAGGCTATATCTGGGATCTTGGCCGGATTGCCGCGTCCAGCCACCCGGAACGTCTGGCGCTGTTCCGGCAGGTTCTGACCGCTTCGGCAAGCATACCCGCGGTGTTTTCCGCGCAACGGATCAAGGTCGAGGTGGGTGGCCGGCGGTTCGAAGAACTGCATGCCGACGGTGCCGTCACCAGCGAGATCCTGACGGTGCCAACCGCTGTACTGCAAACGGGTCAGGACGTTTTGCCGGGCTGGAAGCCCGCGATCTACATCATTTTCAACGAATCCCTCGACCCGCGGTTCAAGATGACAAGGGACCGTGGGGTGGAGGTCGGAGCACGCGCGCTGTCGATCCTCAGCCGCAATGCCGCAGTCGGCGACTTGACGGAGACCCTGCAATTCGCGCGGAGGCGTGGTTTGCCGCTGAAGGTCACCAGCATAAACCGAGACCTCGGTTACGACCCTCGCCGTCCCTTCGGCCCGGAATATATCGGCAAGGCACGCGCGCTCGGTACGGCCCGTGGCAGGTCGGGTTCGTGGGATACGACGCTGAAGGCGTGACGCTCAGGCGCCGTCGCCGATCGCTTCGACTGTCAGGTTGCCGTTTGTATAGACACAGATATCGGCCGCGATGGACATTGCATCGCGCGCGATCTGCTCGGCGTCGCGGTCGCTGTCGATCATTCCCCGTGCCGCGGCAAGGGCATAATTCCCGCCAGAGCCGATCGCGGCGATACCGTGTTCGGGTTCCAGCACGTCACCGGCGCCGGTAATCACCAGAAGGTCCTTGCCATCCGTGACGATCAGCATCGCCTCGAGCTTTTGAAGGTATTTGTCGGTACGCCAGTCCTTGGCGAGTTCCACGCTGGCGCGCTGCAGTTGGCCGGGGGTCGCTTCGAGCTTGGCTTCGAGCCTTTCCAGAAGGGCAAAAGCGTCAGCGGTCGACCCGGCAAAGCCCGCGACCACCTCGAACCCGCCGGGCGACAGGCGTCGGACCTTGCGCGCCGTACCTTTGATCACGGTCTGGCCCAGGCTGACCTGGCCGTCACCGGCCACGACCACCTTGCCATTCTTGCGGACACCGATGATCGTTGTGCCGTGCCATCCGGGAAATGAGTCTTCTGCCATGTTCTTTTGTCCTGCGCGTTGCCTGTGGTGTATATGGCCCCCATAAAACGGGCAGACAAGAGGCTGCCGGGTCTTGGGCAAGGCAGTAAACGAAAATGACCGACAGCAGAACACTGGAGATCCGGCTCGAAGCACCATTGCTTCGCAGTGCAAGGGCGGGCGAACACAATTTTATCAATCTCGTGATCAAAGTGGCCGAAAACGCCCGGTTCAGGGTCGAATCTCGTGACATTTCGGAACAGCCCGACGCTGGGGAACGGTTCACGCTGACTCACATGGCGCCGCCGCCCGACCGGCGCGGCCTGGTGTTCAGGCGGGTATATCAATACCCGTTCTGGCAGATAGAGGCGACCGCGGAACGCTGGAACTGGGACGTCGCGCAAGCCGCGTTCGATCCGTCTATCCATGCGCCGGATGCCGTGCGGTTCCACCGGTTCTGGGGGAGGCGCCAGTTCGGCAAGGGCCCGCAGCAGGCCAGGGGGACGGGCTATGTGTACGTACCCCTTCAGGGACGTCTGACCCGCCGACGCTCGTTTCAGGCCTGTTCACCGCTGGACATGATCGGGCACTGCCTGCGCTACGACACCCAAAGGAACGTCGTGGCAACGCTGCATCCCAAGGAGGAGTACACGAAAGACGAGCTGTCAGCTCTGCAAAGCATGGAGCGTGCCCACCCCCGGCTCACTGTAGCGCGGGGCGAGATGGAAACGCACCTGCGGGATTGCGATTACGTGGTCACGCAGAACTCAAGCGCGGCCTTCTTTGGATATTTCTTCCGCAAACCCGCCTTGCTGTTCGCCCGGATCGATTTTCACCACATCGCCATCCGGGCGGAAATGGACAGGCTCGAGGAGTGCTTCGCACAAGTTGCCACGCATCGGCCTGATTTCGTGAAATACGTTTGGTGGTTCTGGCAAGAGCAATCGATAAACGCTGGCCGGGATGACGCCGCAGAAAGGATCGCCGCGCGATTCCGACGTTTCGGTTGGCCAATGCAATAGGGGCGCCCGAAAGGACGCCCCTGCAAACTTGCCATTCGCGTTGGGTCAGATGGAGTCTTCGATCCAGCTTTGCAGTGCCGCCTTGGGACGGGCGCCCGCAATGTTCGACACGACTTCGCCGTCCTTGAAGATGAACAGCGCGGGAATGCCCCGTACACCCATCTGAGCGGGTGAGTTCGGGTTCGAATCCACGTCCACCTTCACGATCTTGACCTTGCCGTCCATCTCGGACGACAGTTCTTCCAGCGCCGGTCCGATCTGCTTGCAAGGGCCGCACCATTCAGCCCAGAAATCCACCACGACCGGGATGGGCGAGTTTTTTACTTCGGCGTCGAATGTATCGTCTGTGACCGCGACGGTTGCCATGCTGCTCTCCTGACAGGAATTCGTTTGAGTTCTGAACCTATGAACGCGGACCCTGCGCGTCAAGATAGGGCGAGCGGTCGAGGGCGGATAACACGATATCGTGCGGCAGGTGCATCAGGGTCCTTGTGGCGGTCCACAGCACGGCCGTATGAATCTCGCGATCCGGATACACCGCAGACAGCATTCGGTGATAGGCGCCCATCTGCTGAAGGATACCCTCAGGGCAGTTGTCGATACTGTCCGGAACGACGCGGTTCGTCTTGAAATCCACCACGAGCGCCCGGCCCGGCGACAATACCAGACGGTCGATGATCCCGTTGAAACGGGCGTCGCCGACGGGGGCGGTCAACTGCACCTCGGAAAGTGTCCCGGCGGCGAAGATCGGGGCAAGCGCCGGCTCTTGCAGGACCGCCAGTGCCTCGGCCAGGGCGGCCTGATGCATGTCGGGGTCGATGCTGCGGCTGACCATCCTCGTTGCGGCCGTGGTCCGTGTTTCAGATGGCAGGTCCGCCAGCGTCTCGAGCATCTGGTGCACCATAACGCCGTATGACAACGCCTCGTTCATGTCGGCGCCCGCTTCGCCGGGAAGCGCCTTGGCCCCACCAAGATCAGAAGGCGACCAGACAAGCGCGGGATGGGAAAACGTGTCGATACCGCGCGCCAGCGCCGGATCCAGCGGGGGAAGGTCATCGCCGGGATCCGGCACGGAAAGAGGCTCCGAGCCATCCCAGTTCCCTTCCTGGAACCTGAGCGTGCCGGCGTCATCCACGGGTACGGCGTTGATGTGACCCAGCGCCCCTTCGACGATCTGGTACCAGCTCGACCCGTCCTTCGGCAGATCCCCGGCCGCCGCTACGATCAGCCATTTCTCTGCACGGGTCATCGCAACGTAAAGAAGCCGCAGTCGTTCATCGAACTGGGCGCTCTTCATCCCTTCGATGGCCTGCTGGACCTGGTCCGGCATCTCGGCGGAAACCGGTTTCCAGACCGGCACGCCCTCAAGGGGAATGATCTCGTCCTTGATCGTGATGGGCCGCTGGCCGGTGTCCGGCAGAATGACGATCGGCGCTTCCAGACCTTTCGAGCCATGGACCGTCATCACCCTGATCTGGTTCGATGCTGAATCGATCTGCCGCTTGATTTCCAGGTCATCGGTCTGCATCCATTCGATGAAACCCGTGAGGCTCGGAATCTCGTTCCGCTCGTAGGCCAATGCCTGCGTCAGCATGGCGTTGATGCCGTCTTCGGCTTCCGGCCCCAACCGGGACAGCAGGCGCTTGCGCCCATCATGGCGCGTCAGAATCCTCTCGATGAGGTCATAAGGTCGAAGAAAGTCGATCTGTGCCCGCAGGTCGCGCAGGATGGCGACCGTTTCGCCGTGATCGGCCGTCCGGCCCCGCAAAGCCTGCCAGAGGCTGGGTTCGCTGCGGCGATGGGCCAGGTCGAACAGCGCCTGTTCCGACCAGCCGAAAAGCGGCGACTTGAGCGCGGTGGCAAGCGACAGGTCGTCGTCGGGCGTTGCCAGAAAGGAAAGAAGCGCGCCGAGATCCTTTACCGCGAGTTCCGCGCCGACCTTGAGCCGGTCAGCCCCGGCGATGGCAAGTCCCTTGGCCTTGCAGGCGCGGATGATCTCGGAAAACAGGGCCGAGCGGCGTTGCACCAGAACAAGGAAATCACCGGGCTGGATACGGCGGCGAAAATACCGCCCGTTCCTGTCGTCCGGGATGTAATGTTCGTTGCGGGTCAGCAGGCTGATCCGATCCGCGATCTTCTCTGCCAACACGACAGTGTGATGGCGCGCACTTCGCCGGTCCAGCGGATCGGTCCACGGCCGATCCTCGTCTGGCTCGGCCTTTTCGACCAACGGCCAGAGGTCGACGCGCCCCGGCAACGCGTCCTTGAAGGCCAGATGCGCGGTCGGATCTTCGAAGCCCTCCGTCTGCCTCGGGTCGAAAGCCGTGTCTACGAGACGCAGGATGGCGCTCGAAGACCGGAAGGAATAGTCGAGACTGCGGCGCTGAAAGGTCTTCCCGGCCGACTCGAATGCAGCTTCGAAACTTGTTGCCTTGCTGTCGAATTCGCGGGGATCGGCGCCTTGGAACGAATAAATCGACTGTTTCTTGTCGCCCACCACGAACAGCGTCCGATCCTCGTTTGGCCGGGCGCCCTGGCCGCTGTTGAATTCGTCCGCCAGTTTCTCGATCACGTCCCATTGGCGGGGGGAGGTATCCTGCGCCTCGTCCACCAGAATATGGTCGATGCCGCCGTCGATCCGGTACAGGACCCACGCCGCCACCGCCGGATCGTGCAACAGGGCACGCGCCTTGTCGATCAGATCGTCGAAGTCAAGCCAGCCGCGACGCTGTTTCGCGTTTTCGTAGCGGCGCAGGAATTCCCGCGCAAATCGGTGCAGCACGGCGGATCGCTCGGCCAGTTCCAGTGCAAGCCGAGCCGGGCGGGCGGCCTCGACGCGTTTCATCAGATCGTTCAGCGCCGGAATCTGCGCGGCGATGACCGCCTGCGTGGGTTTGGTCGGGAAGCTGCCGATTTTTGCCGTGAACGGTGACTGGCCGCTCTTGGTCAGGAACACGCCTTCCAGCGCGGGCAGCGCGGTAACGTCAAACCGTTCGACGGTCCGCAGGATTTCACCTGCCTTTCTGTCGTTTCCCTCCTTTTCCAAAAGGTGCGGGACAATGTCTTCTATCAGGGCTTCTTCGCCACCGAGAAAGACCAGCGATTTGACCCTGTCCCAAGACAAGTCAGGGGATTGGTTCAGCAAGGTCAGCAACCTTTCCTTGCCGATATCCTGGTCGAACTGGTCGCGCAGGCCGACGATCCGTCGGGTCAGCCCGGCGAAATCCTCGCCGGTATAGAACCGGGCCACCTGCGAGATATGATCGGCACCGCTGTCGGACGCCATCTGGTCCACGATCTCCGCCCGCAGCAGATCGGCGGCGCGATCCTCCACTTCCTTGAACTGCGGGCTGACCCCGGCTTCGAGCGGAAACCGCCTCAGCAGGGACGCACAGAAGGAGTGGATCGTCTGGATCTTCAGGCCACCCGGCGCTTCGATGGCGAGCGCGAATAGGGTGCGGGCCGTGCGCAGATTCTCGGGCGACAGGGTCGCTTCCATGCCCAACTGCGCCATCGCCTGTCGCAGGTCGTCGTCCTTGAGCATGGCCCATTCACCCAGCCGCCGGAAGAGACGGTTCTGCATCTCCGACGCGGCGGCTTTGGTATAGGTCAGGCAAAGGATCTTGTCCGGCTGGACACCGGTGAGCAAGAGCCGCGCGACCCGGTCTGTCAGCACGCGCGTCTTGCCTGACCCCGCATTGGCCGCCAGCCAGGTAGAGGCATCGGGACGGGCCGCGTCGATCTGGGCGCGCGTGGCGTCGTCGAAAATCACGTCAGGTCCTCCGGTGTCGATGCGGTGGTTCCGTCCCATTCGCCGAAGCGGGCCAATTGATCGTAGTCTCCCGGCGCTTCCTCGGTCTTGACGAGCCGCCGTGCCGTAAAGCCCTGGTTAGGGTCGAAATAGTGCCGGACCAGCGAGCGGAGGCCGGCCATCACGACAGATGGCGGTTCGTCTTCCAGCGGTGCGGGGACTTCCTGCGGCTTGCTGCCCAACCCGATAAAGGCGGCATGGGCGACCGGTCTCGCCCCGACATCGGCAAAGCCGCCCTCCTCTACCATCGCTGCCTCTATCAGAAGCTGCTTGTCGAAGTAGGTCTGTTCTTTCGCGCTGGGTGGGCTGCCGGTCTTGTAGTCATAGATCAGCGCCTCACCGCTCTCATTACGGTCGATCCGGTCGGCATATCCGGTCAGCGTAAAGCCCAGGTCCTCGAACTTGTACGACCCGACCGTCTCGAAACTGGCGGGAACCGCATGGGCCTGACGCAGACGCTCCTGCGCGATGAACCAGTCGGCAACCCGTTCGATGCGCGCAAGCCACATTACGCGGGCCGCGGGCCACGGCGCGGCTTTCTCCAGGACCGTGCGGGAGGTTTCAAGCAACACCGCCTTCGTCAGCCGGACGGGGTCGGCGCGCACTTCGGAAATGAAACGCTCCATGATTTCGTGAAGCACGATCCCACGCACCGGCGCATCGGGCGATTGCACCAGCGGGTTGATCGGGCGCAGCCGCAACGTGTGTTTCGCGTAGATGGCGTAAGGGTCGCGAATGAGCCGCTTTATCTCCGTAACCGAAAGGGCTCTCGGTCGGGCAGCGATCGGTGGCCGGGGCGACGGGCGTACCGCAGGCGGCACCCGATCAATCCTTTCGAGGGCGTTGACCTGAGCGAGCCAGTGTTTTCCGCGGCTGCGCATCTCGTTCCAGGCGTCCGGGCCTCCCTGTTCCGGCAGGCCGCAAAGCAGGTTTTCCAAGCGGTTCAGCCAGCGTGATGGCACGGTTTCCGCTTCGTCCGATCGGATCGACCTGCTGAGCCAGACTTCCGGTGCGGCGATGGCCTGCTGATAGTCATGCGCGGACAGGCCGATGCGCCGTTCCGGCAACAGCAACCCGGCCTGCAGGCGCATCTGGCGGTTCAGCCATGGATCCGGCGGCGGCGATTCCGGCCAGCTTCCATCGTTCAGCCCACCCAGGATCACGAGGTCGGCGCCCTGTACCCGCGCTTCCAACGTCCCCCAGATCATCACGTCGGGATGCGGGCCTTCGAGATCCCTCACCTCCTGCTCCGACAGGAGTGCGGAAAGGAGATCGGCGTAGTCACGTGCCGAAAGCGCGCCGCCATGGCTGGCCTCTGTCGTGAGCGTTTCCATCAGCGCAAGTGCCGTTCGGCCCGATGCCTGCTTCCACAATTCCGACGCTTTGCCGGAGGACCGACCTGCAGCGATCCGCTCGGCCAGGGCAAGATGTCCTTCGGTCCAGCAGGAGAGGCTCCGCTCGTCTCCGATTTCCATGTCGCAGAAGGTATCGGCGACCCAGTTCGCCCAGTCGATGAATTCGTCCGGTTCAGCCATCCGGCCCGCGATCTTGTTGGCAATCGAAAACAGTCCCGCCGGATCTGGATACGGCAGGCCATCGCGGCGAATTTGCATCTCCAGACGCTGGGTATGGAGCTGGTGGGTGTTCCTGTCTGCCGCGCTGTGGGTCAACGGATGTTTCAACAGCGTCAGAAGCGCGGCTGCATCCAGTTTTCGACCGAAGAGGTCCGCGACATGGCGCAGGAAGCGGCCGGGGGGTGACAGCTGCAATGGCGTTCCGGCGCTGTCGTCAGGCAGGATGTTCCAGCGATCCAGTGCCGATGTCACCTGTCGGGTCAGCATCCGGTCCGGCGTAATCAGGGCAGCGGTTTTGCCCTCTTCGACCGCGACGCGCAGACGGGCGGCGATGGCCTGCGCCTCGATCCTCGGCGTCGGCGCCTCCAACAGGGTCATCCTCGCTGTCGGCTCCCGCAGGTCGCCCAGCGTCGGCCCCTCGGTCAACCAGGCGTGCGTCACGGGTGCCGGGCGCAGGGAAAGGGAAATCAGCGCGTTTCGGGCGCTGCTGGAGGGAGCGGTATCGCACCAGGGACGGATCTGCGCGCTGGGCAGGTCCAGCGCCCGCATGAGCGCCCTGAACCGGTACTGAGGATGATCCTCGGCCATGGTCTCGTCGTCCAGATCCTGCCAGACTCCGGTCGGCATTTCGAAATCGTAACCCGGCAGCACGACGGCCCCCTGCGGCAGGTGCGCGATCGCCTGCATCAACATGGCCGTGGTCCCCCTTGACCCCGTGGACCCCGCGAGCAGCACCGGATGGTCAGGCGGGCTTTCCTGCCAGTTTCTGACCAGATCGGTGACGATCCTGCGCTGTCGCGTCTCCACATCGGGCGTCGATACGGTTTGGTCGAGGTACTGCTGCGCCAGTGCGATGAACTGCTGCGCACGGCCCCAATGCCCCGATTGGTCACTGACATCGAGCGCTGCAATATCATCGGCCGTCACCCCTTCGCCCTGCATTTCGTCCATCAGGGCTGCCAGGCTGTTGGCGAGATCGTAAAGCGAGCTTCGCGGCGCGAGGCTTGGGTCG
The DNA here is from genome assembly GCF_001886735.1 of Sulfitobacter alexandrii. NCBI lineage: Bacteria > Pseudomonadati > Pseudomonadota > Alphaproteobacteria > Rhodobacterales > Roseobacteraceae > Sulfitobacter > Sulfitobacter alexandrii. The sequence continues at coordinate 3,682,716 of NZ_CP018076.1, read as the reverse complement.
GCGTCGAGCAGACCGGAAACAAGCTTCGTCAGTTCGAGCCGCTTTCGCAGGGGTGAAATGGCCTCGGGGATCATGTGGCCCGGCAGGAGATGACCCAGTTCGGTGACCAGCGAAATGCGCGGCATGAAGCCCGGCGGCCCGGCATCGAACACCTGTCGCAGCCGATGCCTGGTGCGCTGGCTGTTGACGATGAGGACGGTCCTCGCAATCGTCTCGGGCGGTTGACCGGCCAGACGGTCCCGCATGCCGGCCACAAGCCCTGCCGGAAAATCGACCCCGGGTGCCAATCCGAAGACGCGTGGCCTGTCCGTCGGTTCAAACATGGGGGTTCGCCAGCATGTCCTCGGCCACCCCGATGCCGGCCGGATGACCGACGTCGCACCACAGGCCGGGGTACCTCAGACCATAGAGGCGGTTTCGTTGACCCATCCGGTCCCACAGGACGTTCAGCGAGAATGCACGGTCGGGAATCCCGGAAAGCAGCGCCGTCTTGATGATCTGCACCCCACCATAGAGCAGTCCGGGCCCCCGCGTCAGCCGCCCGTCGGGGTCCATGGTGAAATCTCCCTTGCCGTCGTATCCCTTGGCCTGGGCCAGAGGTATCGCGATCAGCAGCGCATCCATCAGATCGGGGTTCCAGGCATCGCGCAAAAGATCGATTGGATTAGGCCCCGACCAGACGGCATCCGTGTTCATCGTCACGACGGTATCCTGCCCCAGCACATCGCGCGCGTTGCGCAGGCCGCCACCGGTATCCAGTATGTCTGGCCATTCGGTCAGCAGGATGACGTCGCTTTCCGCAAGGTGCTGCTGAAGCTGGTCGGCCCGGTAATGCAGGTTGGCGACGATAGGCGCACAGCCGGCAGACCGTCCCAACGCCAGCGCGTGATCGATCAGCGGCTTTCCCGCTACTTCGATCAGTGGCTTCGGCAGCGTGTCGGTGAGCGGCTTCATCCGGGTGCCGAAACCGGCGGCGAACAACATGAGGGGCAGGCTGGTCATCTGGCTTTCAACTGCTCCAGAAACGCGCGTGTGGGTGCCGGCACGTCTGCGAGTACCTCGGCCAGAGGCTTGAGTTCAGGGTGCGCGAGGTTGCGTTGAACATAGTTCCAGACCCGCGGTACAAGATCAACATAAGAGGCTTTGCCGTCCCGCTTCGCCAGCCGGGCGAAGATGCCGAGGATGCGCAGGTTCCGCTGCACGCCCAGAACCGCATAATCCCGTCTGAAGGTGGTCGGATCAACCGGTACGCGGTCCAGGTAATATGCCAGCATATCCGTCTCTAATTCGGTCGAAACGTCTCGTCTGGCGTCCTGCAGGATGGATACGAGGTCGTACGCACGGTGCCCCGCCAGCGCATCCTGAAAATCCAGAAGGCCTACGCGGGCGACGCCCGTTCTTTCGGGTAGCCACAGAAGGTTCTGTGCGTGATAGTCCCGCAGGATCGTCACGTGCGGGGCCGCTGCGACGGCCTGTGCCAACGGGTCGAACACGGCTTTGAATGCAGTGCGCAGACCGCTGGTGTCCTTCGGCAAGTACCATTCGAACAGGGGTTCCGTCATGTCCGACAGCCATTGGGCATCGCAGGCCGCGAGCGGCATGGGTTCGCACCCGTGAAGCGAGATCAGCACATCCACGGCGGCCCGGTACAGAGACGTTTCCCGGGCCGGATCGGCCTGCATCAGCCGCGCGAAGAGATCGTCGCCAAGGTCTTCGAGCAGCAGGAATCCGGACCGTTCCTCGACGGCAAGGATTTCCGGCGCGCTCAGCCCGTTCTGCCGCAGATGCATTGCGATCCGGACAAAGGGCCGGACGTCTTCGCCGGTATCAGGTGGCGCGTCCATCAGGATGGCGGTGGTCCCGTCGGCGCGCAGCAGACGATCGTATGATCTGTTCGAGGCGTCACCGGCGATCCGGGTGCGGGCCGCGTCCGCCCAGCCATTTTCCGCCAGAAAGTTGTCGGCCAGCGCGGCGCGCGCACCTTCCGTCACCATGCCATGACCCTTTCCGTCCATCCGTCGTCCTGCCACGTGGCGACGACGCTTCGACTATCGGGCAGCTGGCCTTGCGAAAATGTCAGCGAAAGGGCCGAAGACGGTGCAAGTTCTCCCAGACGATCGGGCCATTCCACGAGGCAGATTGCGGTTTCGAAAGCGTCGATCAACCCCAATTCCTCGACCTCCTGCACCGAAGCGAGGCGGTAGAGATCCGCATGCCAGAGCTCCGCATCCCCGGTGTCGTACGTCTGCACGAGCGTGAAAGTCGGCGAAGGCACATCCTCGGGCAGGGTCAGCAGGGACTGGATCGCAGACCGCGCGAAATGCGTCTTTCCAGCACCTACATCGCCGCTCAGGAGGATTACGTCACCCCGACGCAGGACCTGCGCCAGCAGCGCGGCCTGACGGGCGGTTTGTTCCGCATCGGCGAAGGTGAAGCTGCGGGATCGGGTGGTCATGGCTCATGCATAGCCAAGGTGAGGTCGGCTGCAAGGCAAAAGGCATGTCATGCAAGGGCGGTCGCAACCTCCTGCACAGCGCGGAACCTCATCAGTGTTCCGCCGGAGGCGATGGGCTCGCAGACGCAGGACAGGCGCAGACCGCTGTGGAGCGTGACTGTGCCGTTCAAAGGCTCCCGCGGTCCCTTTCTGCCCGGCATCGTCAGAAGCCGTTGCCAGCCAAGGTCTGTTGTCGCCGTTTGACGCCATATGGCCACGCAATCTGCGATCGTGACATCGGCGAAAGCCGCATCCGGTTTCTGCTGCCACAGATCCCGATAGGCCCGGTTGCAGAAGGTGAGGATGCCGGACGGCGAAAACACGGCCATGGCATCCTCGACCTTGTCCAGCAGGTGCTGGGTCATTTCCAGTTCAGACCGAAAGTTGCGTGTCAGGCTGATTTCCGCGCTGATATCCTCGAAAAGGAACACGGTCGCCCCGTCGGGATGGGGCCGACCCTGGACGGAGTACGTGCGCCCGTCTTCCAGTGACCACGTCTCCCGGTATCGACCGTCAGCGGCGGCCGCCACCAGTTCCATGATCTCCTTTCTCCAGGCGCCGTAGTTCTTGGGTTCGGGCATGCGTCTGTTCTCCCGCAGTTGATCGAAGAATGACAACATCGTGGGTCGCGCAGTCAGAAATGCGACCGGCAGCGCCGACAGCTCCAGCATCGCGGGATTGAACAGGAAGAGCTGATCGTCGCGATCGAAGACGGCGAGCCCGATCGGCAGATGCGCAAATGTCTTTGCCAGGGTCTGAACGAAGCTCCGCTGGGCGTCCTCCGCCTTGACCAATGCATCGATCGAGGTGGCGTGATGCATGGTCCAACCGTCTCTGTCCTGCGAGATGAGTTCGAACCAGATCGGGTCGCCCTGCGTCGGGTGCAGGGCCGCCCGCGTCCCACCTTCTGCGGAAGTTGGATCGAATAGCCGGTCCCCCTTGTCGGGCAGCCGACCGTGGACTTTCTGGAAAAGGCTTTGGTACGCTGTGTTGTGCCAGATAACGTCGCCTTTCCGATCCGTTTGCCACGCAGGATGCGGCGTGGTTTCCGACGCCAGTTTCGAGGCCGTTGCTGCAGGATCATGTCCCCCGGCGACAGACGGTGCCCGATCCGAACAGGTGACCCAGCACAGCGGCCCGCGCCAGGAAATCTCGACCCGCTGGATGTCGTCTGCGTCGTCGGCATGCAGCGTGATGCACCCGGCTTCACCGTCGCCGGGAGCATCCGGAAAAGCGGGAAACCGATGCGCGAGGGTTTCGTGCAGGTCGTCCCACAGGTGTGCCCCCGGAATCAGCGCGAAACGGCGCAGCGCGGTTGCGGTACCGTGATGCAATACGCCCGCATCGAAGAGCATCGACAGCGGCTCTTGGCTGGCCGCGCCCGTTTCTGTCTTTCGGCCGGCTTGCCGACCGGACCAATAGAGGCCGACCGAAGCAGCGACACCTGCGGCGAGCATCGCGACAGCGATTTCAGGTGAGGACAGCACGACAGGTTCCGATCCAGCCATGGAAGATTAACGGAGTCTTGCCTACCAAGATTAAGACTCCGTTAAGGCTGATTGACGGCCAGATCGCCCGAGGTCAGGCGATGATGCGCTGGTTTGCACCCAGCGGCGCGCTTGCCGTCTGCGCCTGGGAGATCAGCTTTTCTACCGGCCAGATGACTTCGACCACGGCACCGCTTGGCGGATGCTCCGGCCCGTTGGCGAAACGCAGCCGGGCGCCCGATCGCTCCAACAGGGTCTTCGCGATGAAAAGCCCGAGCCCCATGCCTTCGTACTCCGGCCTTGCCCCCATGATCTGACTGACCTTGCGCTGGCGCACGAAGGGATCGCCGATCCGACCGAGGACATCCGGCGGAAACCCGGGGCCATCATCGATGATCCGGATGGAAATCAGCTCGTCCGTCCAGTCGGTTTCGATCCAGACCGTTTCGCTGGCAAAGTCCACACCGTTCTGGATCAGGTTCCGAAGGCCGTGAATGATCTCGGGTTTGCGGAGTATGGTGGGCTGGTCCCGTGCGCCGTCACGAGCGGGCGCATGCTGGCGGATCACTTTTATACCGCGGTCCACGTGCGGCTCCGCAGCTTCTGCCACCACCGCCTCGAGCGGGGCCTGCCGCAGGTGCAGGTCATCCTTACCAGCCCGCCCCATGTCGCGCAGGATGTCCCGGCAGCGGTCGGCCTGGTCGCGGATCAGCGCGGCATCCTCCGCCAGTTCCGGGTGATCCCTGAGATCGTTGAGGAGTTCCGAGCTTGTCAGCTTGATGGTGGCCAAGGGCGTGCCCAGTTCGTGGGCTGCCGCCGCCACGACCCCGCCGAGATCGGTCAGTTTCTGCTCGCGGGCGAGTGCCATCTGCGTCGCTGCAAGCGCGTCCCCCATCGAGTGCACTTCGGACGTCACGCGACGGGAATAGGCGCTTGTGAAGATGATGGCGATCACGAGCGCCGTCCATTGCCCGAAATTGAACAAGGCCGGGATCTTCAGGACCTCGCCCTCGCTATTGATCAGCGGCAGGTGGCTGAAGGCCAGCACCGTAACTAAAACGATGGCGGTGGTGCACAGCAGCACGGTGGACCGAAGGCTGAGCGCGGTGGCCGAGATGGTGACCGGACCCAGAAGGAGGAGGGCGAAGGGGTTGTTCAGCCCGCCGGTCAGGTACAGCAGAAAAGCGATCTGAAGCAGATCGAACATGATCATCGCGAGATTTTCCCGCTCTGTCAGGCGCTTGTTCTCGGGAAACACGAATGTCGCGATCAGGTTGCCGATGATCGAAACGCCGACGGCAAAATAGCAAAGGCTGAGGGCCAATTGCAGGCCGAACATGACCTGGGCCACCGTAATGGCCACGAGTTGTCCGATGATCGCCACCCACCGCAGGACGATCATGGTGCGCAGGCGGATCCAGTTCGCGCGGGTGCGGCCCGAAAGGGGGCGGATATTGGCCTGCGTCATCAGCGCACCTTTTGCTCTTTGGCCGTTGCATGTCAGATCAGGTAGCGTAGGTCTGCACCCGGGAACGATCAAGGTGCGCAATTGGCGCAGGAGAAGATGATGAAACGTACAATGGCACTTGGCGCGGCGGCCGTCGCGGTGGTTTTCCTGGGGGCCACGTTCTGGTTGACGACACGTTCCACCGGGGCGGACCGGTTCGCGCAGTGCAGATCCTCCACAGTGGCTGGTGATATCGGTGGCCCGTTCGAGCTGGTCAATGCCGACGGCGAAACCGTAACCGATCAGGATGTCATCACCGAACCCGCCCTGATCTACTTCGGCTACACCTTCTGTCCCGATGTCTGCCCGTTGGATGTGGACCGGAATGCGCAGGCGGTCGAAATTCTGGAGGAACGCGGTACGACGGTGACGCCGGTCTTCATTTCCATCGATCCGGCGCGTGACACGCCGGAGGTCGTCGGCGATTTCGCCGAGGCGATGCATCCCCGCATGATCGGGCTCACCGGATCGGAATCCCAGGTGAAACAGGCGAGCCAGGCGTACCGGACCTACTACAAGGCGCACCCTCCCCAGGATGGAGAGTATCTGGTCGATCATTCGACATTCAGCTACCTGGTGATGCCCGAAGATGGCTTCGTCGACTATTTCCGCCGCGAGGTGACGCCTGAGGAGATGGCTGACAAACTGCAATGTTTCATCGACAATGCCTGAGCATTTGACCGTTTGAAAACGCGGATCATATTCACTGGCATGGGAACTGCAGGGCAACCTAGATGACTGAACCGCAACATGATCTCGGTCCGGACAGGACCTTGCTGCTTGTCGATGACGACGAACCCTTTCTGCGCCGCCTCGCGAAGGCGATGGAAAAACGTGGCTTCGACGTCGAGACGTCCGACAGCGTTGCCGGAGGAAAGGCGATCGCGACCGCCAGACCGCCGGCCTATGCCGTGATCGACCTGCGGCTGGAGGACGGGAACGGGCTGGACGTCGTGGAGGTACTGCGAGAGCGGCGGCAAGACGCGCGTGTCGTGGTGCTGACAGGGTACGGGGCGATCGCCACTGCTGTCGCCGCGGTCAAGATCGGCGCGACGGACTACCTTTCCAAACCGGCCGATGCGAACGATATCACCAACGCCTTGCTGGCGACCGGCGACGACATGCCGCCGCCGCCGGAAAACCCGATGAGCGCGGATCGCGTGCGGTGGGAACACATTCAGCGGGTCTATGAACTGTGCGATCGCAACGTGTCCGAGACCGCACGGAGGCTGAACATGCATCGGCGCACGCTTCAGCGCATTCTCGCCAAACGCTCGCCACGCTGACCGGCGCGGTCAGAGGTCGAAGCGTTTGAGCCGTTTGTCCACGACCGTTCCGTCGGCCATACGGTAGTTCTCGATGCGGCCGTAGTCCTCGAACCCTCGGCTTTGATAGTAGATCAGCCCGCCCTCGTTGTCGGCACGGATGTTGGCCCTGATCCACCGGTAACCCAGCTGCCGCGCCGCCGTTTCGGTCGCTTCGAACAGTCGGGAGCCGATGCCCATTCCGGTTTTGCCTTTCCGCGCGAACGTGGCGATCTCGGCAGCATGTTCCGGGTCTTCGACCATCGGCTCGATCCACTGAAAGCCAAGGATCTCTCCGCTGTTATCTTCGGCAACGTGCCATGCGGCACGCGCGGACGTGCGCATCCATTCCACGATGTCCTTTCGGGTGATCTGCCCGGTCAGCGCCGTGGTGCCGCCTGCGTCGACGATTTCCTGCAGAAGTTCGGCCAATGCACGGGCATCGGCGGGCGCGGCGCGTCGGATATGGATGGGCTGGACCATGCGCGGGCGGGATCAGAGTTCGGCCATCAGGGCCGTGTGTCGCGCGGTAAAGGCGTTGCGCGTTTCCACGGGTGGGCGCAGCACGATATCCAGACCCTCCGTTACGGCTTGATCTGGTTGTCCGAAGAACTTCGTTGCTTCGGCGGTGGAGAATCCGGCGATCTGGGTCGCCTCCATGTAGGCGCTGATCCTGTCGGCCCGCTTGATCTGTTTCTTGACGGATGCCGGCAGGACCGCTGGCAGACCGAAGCGGATATGGATGGCCGCGGTCAATCGTTCGTCCAATGCGCCATAGCCCGGCCCGACCGCCGCTTTGACCGGAGAGATCATGTCGCCGATCACGTATTCCGGCGCATCGTGAAGCAAGGCCGCGAGCCGCCATTTCGATCCGGTTTGCGGGTTGAGCCGACCGAAAAGCGTTTCCACGAGCAGGGAGTGCTCCGCGACGGAATAGGCGTGATCGCCCTTGGTCTGTCCGTTCCACCGCGCCACGAAGGCGAGACCGTGCGCGATGTCCTCGATTTCGACATCCATGGGGGTCGGATCCAGAAGGTCGAGCCGGCGTCCTGAAAGCATGCGCTGCCATGCGCGGGGCGGTTGGGCCATCGGATTGTTCTCCATCCATCTGACAGGGTTGGAACTTTTCATTTGCTCCGCCGTTCTATCCGCGAAGGAGATGATCATGAAACCCGTTATTTCGACACTTTCACTTGCTGCTGTTCTTGGCCTTTCCGCGACCCTGGCCAATGCACAGGATGATGGCACGCAGGATGTCTGCATGCCTGCCGCTGAAATGAAAGCATCGCTTGTCGACTGGTACGGTGAAACCCCCGTTTCCGAGCCTTCCGCCAAGGGGGAGCAGATGTGGGCATCCGACCGTTCCGGCACGTGGACCATGGTCAAGCTCCTGGCCGATGGTAGCGCCTGCGTCATCGCCCAAGGCGAGAATTGGATGGCTGGCGCGGAATCTCCCAAGCAATTGGCAATGCTCAACCGCTGACCGCTGCCGAAGCGTGTTGAGAACCCCATGAAATGGTGCTACTCGCCCTTTTAAACAAAGGTGCAGAGGTGTTTCATGGCCAAGGACTATATCGTTAAAGACATTAATCTGGCGGCCTACGGTCGCAAGGAACTCGACATCGCGGAAACCGAGATGCCGGGCCTCATGGCCTGCCGCGAGGAGTATGGCAGCAGCAAGCCTCTGAGCGGTGCCCGGATCGTTGGGTCTTTGCATATGACGATCCAGACTGCCGTGCTGATCGAAACACTGGTCGCCTTGGGTGCCGACGTGCGCTGGGCGTCCTGCAACATCTTCTCGACCCAGGATCACGCGGCCGCCGCGATTGCCGAGGGCGGCACGCCCGTCTTTGCCGTGAAAGGCCAGAGCCTCGAGGAGCACTGGGACTACCTCGACAAGTCCTTCATGTTCGAGGACGGGCCGAACATGATCCTCGACGACGGCGGCGATGCGACGCTCTATGTCCTGTTGGGCGCCCGCGCCGAGGCCGGTGAAGACGTCATTCCTGTACCGCAGTCGGAAGAGGAAGAGGTCATCAAGAAGCAGATCGCGAAGCGGATGAAGGAAAGCCCCGGCTGGTTCACCAAGGTCCGTGACCAGATCAAGGGCGTGTCCGAAGAAACCACGACCGGTGTTCACCGCCTTTACGACCTGCACAAGAAAGGGCACCTGCCTTTCCCCGCGATCAACGTGAACGACAGCGTCACGAAGTCCAAGTTTGACAACAAGTACGGCTGCAAGGAATCGCTGGTCGATGGCATTCGTCGCGCCACCGATACCATGATGGCCGGCAAGGTTGCCGTGGTCATGGGATACGGCGACGTCGGCAAAGGTTCCGCAGCGTCGCTCAAGGGGGCTGGCGCGCGTGTGATCGTCACGGAGGTCGATCCGATCTGCGCTCTGCAGGCGGCAATGGACGGCTTTCAGGTCACCACCTTGGAAGACGTGGTCGCGACGGCTGACATTTTCGTCACTACCACGGGCAACAAGGACGTCATCCGCATCGAGCACATGCGCGAGATGAAGGACATGGCGATCGTCGGCAACATCGGTCACTTCGACAACGAGATTCAGGTCGCCGCGCTGAAGAACCACAAGTGGACGAACATCAAGGAACAGGTGGACATGATCGAGATGCCGAACGGCAATCGTCTGATCCTGCTGTCCGAAGGCCGTCTGCTGAACCTCGGCAACGCCACAGGTCACCCGTCCTTCGTGATGTCGGCATCCTTCACCAACCAGGTTCTGGCGCAGATCGAACTGTGGACCAAGGGCGAGGAGTACAAGCCCGGCGTCTATATCCTGCCGAAGCATCTGGATGAAAAGGTTGCGCGTCTGCACCTCGACCGGATCGGCGTGAAGCTGAGCAAGCTGAACCCCGATCAGGCGGCATACATCGGCGTGACACCCGAAGGCCCATTCAAGCCGGAACATTACCGCTACTGATCGGCATCCCCCATTTCTGAGCGATCCAGACGCCGCCCGGTCCAAGCCGGGCGGCGTTTTCTTGCCGTTGCAGAAAACAGGCGCTCGCGCCGGGAACAATGCGCTCTCAGCCGTGGTTGAATCGGCAAATTCGACTGACACACAACCATTGGAGATCAAGATGAAGCGACTCACATTGAAAAGCACCGTCGCCGCGATTGCCATCACATCCGCCGCCACGGCCTGGGCGCAGACCGACATGAACGCCGACGCGAATGCAGATGTTTCCGCAGATACCGAAACCTCGACGACCGTGGACAACGCGCTCGACAACACGGGTGAGGTATTGAGCAACACCGCCGAAGAAGTCGGCGAGGCCATGGATGACACGAGTGCCGCGATTGCCGAAGGCGCGGAAGATGCCTACGACAGTGCAACCGACACGGAAACCGCGTCCGATGACGCGGCTGTGACGGCCCCGGAGACCACGGCCCAAACGGACGCGGATGTTGCCGATACCGACGCCTCGGAGACTGCCGACGCTCAGTCTGACGCCGGTGCAGAGCAGAACGAAACCGAAATGACCGCTGATGCGCAAACCGACGAGGCCGCGCCTGACGCCGAGATGGTCGATGGCTTTTCCGGTATGACCGTGGCCGACGTGGTAGGTCAGTCCGTGATCGAAGCCAACGGCAACGATGTCGGTGACGTCGATTCCGTCATCCGCGACGGCGACGAGATTGCCGTCGTGATCGGCATGGGCGGTTTCCTTGGCTTCGGTCAGCATGACGTGGCCGTACCGCTCGACCGGCTGACCCAAGGCGCCGACGGGACGCTGCAACTTTCGGATACAACGCAGGAAGAGCTGAACCTGATGCCGGAAGTCGACATGGACAGCGTGACCGAGCTTTCTGCCGACCAGCCCATCTGAGAGCCCGCGGACCAAAGACCAGTGGAAGGGGCGCCCCTGCGGCGCCCCTTTTCGTTCGCGTGGAACATTCGAAATTTTTTCTTTGTCGTGTCTGCATATATGGATACGGTCCCTGCCAAGGCCGAAACCGGCCTGAATTGAAGTCCAAGGTGGGAGAAATCAAATGGGCAAACGGGACGAATGGATCGCGAAATACGCTGACGATCTGAGAAACAAGTGTGGCATGACCCCGGATATGGACCTGTTGACCAAGGTGACCATCGGTTGTGGCCCGTCGATCTACGACGCGGATGCCCAGACCGTCGCCAGCAGCCAGGAAAGCGAATTGGAGCTGGTGAAAAAGAATTTCCTGATGAAGAAACTCGGACTGCCGGATGGTCCCAACCTGATGGAGGCGATCCATTCGGTAATCGAAACCTACGGCAAGTCCGAGCGGAACAAGTATCGCGCCGTGATCTACTACATGCTGACCAAGCACTTCGGAAAGGAAGCTGTCTACGGCTGATTTCCATTTCGTGCCAGACGCTTGGCTGAACGTGGTTAAGCGGACGTCTCGTTTTTCGATTGCATCCTGCGCATCGTTTTGTTGATCCGGAGCCGATATTTCGGCTAGGTTCCCGGCATCGGCCAGGATGGCCAGAACGGATTTCGATACGTGTGCCGGGGTAAAGGGAGCGCACGGGTGAGAAGGGTTCTGGCTTTCGAGCCAGGCCCTTTTTTCAGTTCTGAAAACATCATCTTCGATCCACGGGGCCGTGTGGCACCGGCGTCGCCGTTCCAGATCCGGGTCCGATGGGATCTTTTCGAAATCGGGTTCGGCAGTGACGGCAGCTTTGCCGAACAACGGACGTTCAGCTGCGCTTCTATGGGTCGGTATCGCCAAGCGCGCAGATGATGCGCCACTCCTCGTCCGTCACCGGTTGCACGGACAGTCGCGAGTTCTTGACAAGCACCATGTCGGCCAACCTGTCGTCGGCCTTGATCTCGTCCAGAGAAACGCTGCGATTGAACGGGCGCACAGCCTTGATGTCCACGCACTCCCAGCGGTCGTCGTCCGTCGTGCTGTCTGGATGGGCCTCCCGGATGATCTCGACGATCCCGACCACCGATTTCTCTTTCATCGAATGATAGAAGAAGCCGAGATCACCGACCTTCATCTCCCGCATGAAGTTGCGCGCTTGGTAGTTGCGCACACCGTCCCATTCCTCACCGGTGTCGCCCTTGGAAACCTGATCGTCCCAACCCCACGTGTTCGGTTCGGACTTGAACAGCCAGAACGCCATCAGCCGATGACCCTGTTCCAGCGTGTCAGTGTCACTTCGGCGAAAAGCCCGGCCTTCGCATAGGGATCTTTCGCCGCCCAATCGTCTGCAGTGGCCATGTCCGGCACGTCGAGGATGATAAGCGAGCCAACCATCGCCCCGTCATCGTCCAGCAGCGGCCCGGCCTGCGCGACCATGTCGGTGGACTTGAGGTATTCCAGGTGGGCCGGACGGTTCTCTGCGCGAATGTCCTGCGCGCCAGACTTGTCCTTTGCCATGAGAACGACAAACATCCTATTCTTCCTTCAACGGCCGCGCCAACAGGGACGTCATGGCGCTGGTCACATCTTGCCTGTTCTCGACCAGCCCCGCAACCACGGCGGTGATAGGGAGATCGAGCCCGGACCTCTGCGCAAGTGCATGAACCGCAAGGGCCGTCGCCGCCCCTTCGACCGTGACTGTCCGGTCGAACTGACGACCCTCGCCGATTGACAGACCAAGCCGATAATTGCGCGACTGATCGGATGTACAGGTGAGCACCAGATCGCCGAACCCCGACAGCCCGGCAAGCGTGTCCGGCTCGGCGTCGAGGGTGCGCGCCAAGCGCTGCATTTCCGCGAATCCGCGGGTCAGCAAGGCGGCCCGTGCGCTTTCTCCGAGGCCGGCACCCATCGCTGCGCCGCAAGCGATCGCGATCACGTTCTTGAGCGCGCCGCCCAATTCCGCGCCCACGGTATCCACCGTGCGGTAAAGACGCAGATTTTCGGTCGTCAGAGCCTGCTGGAGCGCTTTCGCCGCCGCTTCGTCGGCGCAACCGAGGGTCAGTGCCGTCGGCAGGCCGCGCGCGATGTCGGCTGCAAAACTGGGCCCGGTGAGGATCGCGGCGGTGGCGGTGGGAACCTCCTCGGCAATGATCGAAACCGGTCCGAGCCCTGTGTCGATCTCCATTCCCTTGCAGCAGGCGACCAGTCGCTTGCCCTGCAGCAGGGCGGCATGATCGGTCAGAAAGCCGCGCAGTTTCTGCATCGGCACCGCGAGAAGGATGGTCGTCGCGGCTGCGGCCTCCGCAATATCATCGGTAATCCAAAGTGCATCGGGCAACGGGCAGTCGGGAAGGCGCGCCGCGTTGACCCGGGTGGTCCGCATTTCCCCGATATCCCGCCCCCACAGGGTGACGGGCCCCCTGCCACACAGCGAGATCGCCAAGGCAGTGCCGAATGCGCCTGCGCCAAGAACGGAAACGCTCATGCCTTTGCCCCCTTCTTGCCGCTGCCCAGCATCGGCGCCTGCGCGCGGTCCAACGGCCACCGGGGCCGCGCCGCCAGTGTCAGGTCATCCGGCCCCCGCAGACCTGCCTGTTCCGCCGCCGCGAAAGCGATCATCGCGGCGTTGTCCGTGCACAGCGCAAGGGGCGGCGCAATGAAGCCCGCGCCGCAGTTGGCGGAGACCTTTTCCAGTGCCGCACGGATGGACTGGTTGGCTGCCACGCCGCCCGCCACGCAGAAGCTGCCGACAGGGGCGACGGCCTGGAACGCCCGGGCGCTCTTCTCGGCCAGGACATCGACCACCGCCGCCTGAAATCCTGCCGCGAGATCGGCCTGGTCCTGTCGGGTCAATCCGCCCTGATCGCCGATCAGGCTGTCACGGGTCCGTAGTACCGCGGTTTTCAGGCCCGAGAACGACATGTCGCACCCCGGACGGTCCAGAAGCGGGCGGGGGAAGGCAAAGCGCATCGGGTTTCCGGTCTGGGCGGCGGCTTCGATCGCCGGTCCACCGGGCTGCGGCAGTCCGATCAGGCGGGCGATCTTGTCGAATGCCTCTCCGGGGGCGTCGTCGATCGTCCCGCCCAGTCGCCTGAAATCATCCGGTCCTGAAACCAGCAGGAATTGGCAATGCCCGCCGGAGACCAGCAGCATGAGATAGGGATAGGCGACATCGTCGGTCAGGCGCGGCGTGAGTGCATGACCGGCAAGGTGGTTCACGCCGTACAAGGGTTTGCCGGTCGCAGCCGCGAGGCCCTTGGCGCACATCACGCCGGATACAACTCCTCCGATCAGGCCGGGCCCGGCAGTCACCGCGATGCCGTCAACATCCATCAGCCTGATCCCGGCGCGATCCAAGGCCTGCTCCACGCAGATATCCAGCTTTTCAGCGTGGGCACGGGCGGCGATTTCCGGAACGACGCCGCCGTAGGCCGCGTGCAGTTCCGCCTGGCCGAAAACGATGGAGGAAAGCACCTTCGCGCCATCCGGGGCGGTCCGCACGACTGCCGCCGCGGTATCGTCGCAGCTGCTTTCCAGTCCTAGGATCGTAAGAGAACGCGCCATGGTCCTACCGTTGCAGGGTTGTTTCCCGGCAGGTAACACTGGTTCAACCGTCAAACAATGCCCGGGACCGACCATGAGCGCGCCAATCCTGCTGCTGACCCGGCCCACGGAAAGCTCGACTGCCTTTCATGCGTCACTGGCGCCCGAAATTGCCGCGCGGGCGCAGGTGATCGTTTCCCCGCTGCTTCGGATCGTTGGAACCGGCGCGCCAGTTGACCTTGCGGGAATCCGGGGTGTGATCCTTACCTCGGCTCAGGCTGTCCGTTTCGCGCCGGACGGCGGGGACCGGCCCGCCTATTGCGTGGGCGAGGCGACCGCCGCCGCCGCACGGGCAAGGGGCTGGGATGTCCGGCAGGTCAGCGCCACGGCGGAGGAACTGCTTGCCGAGCTGCCCCGCATCGAAGGGCTGGTGATTCACCTCGGTGGCCGCCATCTGCGCATGGATATTGCCGGGGCGCTGCGGGACTGGGGCATGGATGCCGTTTCGGTGCCCCTGTACGATCAGGAACTGTGTCCCCTCAGCGATGAGGCGCAGGCGGCACTGAGCGGTGGATCACCTGTCGTCGCGCCCTTGTTTTCACTTCGGACCGCATCACATCTTGTCGCGCAAGCTGCGGAGTTGGGCCATACCCACGCCGTCGCGATCAGCCCGGCCGTGTCCGAGGTGCTGCCGGCAGGGAGCTTCGCATCGGTTCAGACCGTACCAAGCCCTTCTGCCGGGGAAATGCGCCGAGCGGTCGAAAAGCTGTTGTCCGGAAGCCGCTTGTCTTGAAGCCGGGCGCGGTTGCCGGGTAAGGTTGACAGGTCTAGCTGACCGGCAAGGTCAGAATCGGAAAGGTGGGTCAAGTGGCGAGCGGTAAAAAGGCAGACGCGAAGAGCGGGTCGGAAAAGCAGTCTGTGGATAACGCGGTGCCCACGCCCAGCCCGGCCAAGGAACAAGCCACCAAAGCCTCCGCCGCGACCGATACCGGGACGACCGACACGACAAAGCAGGCGTCCCCGTCCAGCGCCACCGCGGCTGCCGCAAAGGGATCGGCCAAATCGACGGGGACCAAGGCCGATGCACCTGCCCAGACGGTCAGCGCCGGGGCCAGCAGCACGGTCGGGACGGCAACCAACGTCGCGGCTTCCAAGCCCGCGGAAACCCGGAAACCGGAAACGGAACAAGCGGATCCGATCACGCGCGATCCGAAGTCCGCCTTTCAGCCCACCCGGAAGGTGATCGCCAAGACCACCGAAGCCACGCCGCCGCCGAAATCCCCGGAGCCGGTCAGTAGTCCGCCTCCGGCGACCCGGCGAACCGGCAGCATCTTCTGGCCGTTTCTTCTTGGCGGCGCCGTCGCAGCCGCGCTGGGCTTTGCCGCGGCCGAGGCCAACTTTATGAACCTGCGGACCGAAACCGGGGATATGCAGGCTCGGCTGGACAGCCAGGCGCAGGACATCGCGGCCCTGCAGGAAGCCGCCCCGCCGGAACCGGATCTGAGCGGCGTCGAACAGCAGCTTGCGCAACTGTCCGAGACCGTTCAATCGTTCGAGACGCGTATCGCGGCGCTGGAAGACCGTCCGGCAGCCGCTTCCGGCGACGGATCTGAGTCCGCCGACGATCTGGAAGAGATGCGCGCGGCGCTCGAGCGGCAACAATCCGAGATCGAAAGATTGCTCGCGAATGCGCAGAGCATAGAGGACGCCACCGCCGCAGCCGCCCGTGCCGCGGCGATCCAGGCCGGCGTCAGCAAGATGACGGCAGCGATCAGCACCGGATCGGCCTATGAAGGTGTCGTGAGCGACCTCAGGGATGCGGGGGTCAGCGATCTGCCCGAACCGCTCGTCGAGGGGGCCGCCGAAGGTGTCGCGACCCTGAGCAGCCTGCAGAACCGTTTTCCGGATGCAGCGCGCGATGCGCTCGCGGCGGCGCGCGCCAGCGGCCAGAGCGGCGAGGAAAACGGCGGGGTGACCGCGTTCCTGCGCCGCCAGCTTGGCGCGCGGTCGGTGCAGCCGCGCGAAGGCTCTGATCCCGACGCCATCCTGTCACGTGCCGAGGCGGCCCTGCGTGACGGTCGGGTGTCCGACGCGCTGGGCGAAATTGACTCTTTGCCCGACGAGGCCCAGTCTGCCATGTCCGACTGGATCGCCGATGCGCGCGCACGCGCCGGCGCGGAAGCCGGAGTGGAAGACCTGTCGCAAAGCCTGACGGCAAACTGAGGATACCCCGATTATGCTGTGGTCGTTGATTAAGATTGTCGTTTTCGTCGCCGTTGTCGGGGCGCTTGCCTGGGGTGCCGGATACCTGCTGGAAAGCCAGGGAGGCGTCCAGGTGACGCTGATGGGAACCGAGTACAGCTTCGGCCCGTTCCAGTCGGTCGTCGCCGTGATCCTGCTGATCCTGGCTGTCTGGCTGTTGCTCAAGCTCATGTCGCTGCTGGTCGCGACCTGGCATTTCCTGAACGGGGACGAGACAGCGCTGAGCCGTTACTTTGACCGGAATCGCGAACGCAAGGGCTATGAGGCGCTGTCGGATGGGCTGATGGCGCTGGCCAGCGGCGAGGGTAGGGTTGCCATGGCCAAGGCCGCCAAGGCGGACAAGTACCTGAACCGCCCCGCCCTGACCAACCTGCTGACCGCGCAGGCTGCCGAGCTGGCCGGTGACCGGCGAAAGGCCGAGGAAACCTACAGAAAGCTTGTCGCGGACGAGAAGACCCGGTTCGTCGGCGTTCGCGGAATCATGAAGCAGAAGCTGGCAGAGGGCGACACGGAAACGGCGCTGCAACTCGCGGAGAAGGCCTTTGCCCTGAAGCCCAAGCACGAGGAAACCGGCGATGTGCTTTTGCGTCTGCAGGCCGAGAAGGAGGACTGGGCCGGTGCCCGCAAGACGCTGAGCACCAAGTTGAAGAACGGTCAGTTGCCCCGCGACGTGCACAAGCGCCGCGATGCAGTGCTGGCCTTGTCCGAAGCGCGCGAAGTCTTTGCCGAGGGCAACGACATCGAAGCGCGCGAGGAGGCCATCGAGGCCAATCGCCTGTCGCCCGATCTGATTCCGGCGGCAGTCATGGCCGCGCAGGGGTACAGCGACCAGAAGAAGCCCCGCTATGCCTCGCGGGTTCTTACCAAGGCATGGAGCGTTCATCCGCATCCCGACCTCGCCGCGGCCTTTGCTGCCATCGAGCCGGACGAGAAACCCGCGGCCCGGATCAAGCGGTTCGGTGCCCTGACCCGGTCGCAGCCCGACCACCCCGAAACAAGGATGCTGCTGACCGAACTGCACATCGCGAACGAGGACTTTCCCGCCGCCCGCCGCGCCCTGGGCAAGCTGGCAGAGGAAGATCCGACCGCGCGTTCCGTCACGTTGATGGCTGCCATCGAACGCGGAGAGGGGGCATCGGACACGGTGGTAAAGGGCTGGCTGGCCCGCGCCCTGACCGTTTCTCGGGGCCCGCAGTGGATTTGCGAGAACTGCCAGCATATCCACGCCAACTGGAAACCGATCTGCGAGAACTGCAAGAGCTTCGACACGCTTGCCTGGAAAACACCGCCGATGTCCGAGGTCGCGATGCCGGGCGGTGTCCAGATGCTGCCGCTCATCGTCGGCGCGCCGCAGGACGATACGGGCGCGGATGGTGGCGGAAAGGTCGCCACCCGCAGCGATATCGAGGACGCGGAGTTGCTTGACGAAGATGGCAGCAGGAAGGCCGACGCACAGGCGACGCCCTGATCGATCCGAGGGGTGAGGCCGCTAGCGCCTGCCGGTCCGACCTTGTCCGATGCCGTTCCGTCAGACAACGGCGCCCGAAATCCTCCGAATACTGCTTCAACCAAAGGTAGAAAAACGGAAAACGCTGAAAACGAAGGCAATTTTTCCTAGAAATGTGCGAGCGGAAACCCTACGAAAGTTATGTATCTTTTCAGAGGGTGACTTTTCATGCTGAACGTCCAGTTTTTCCGCTCAACCGCCGATCTCTTCGAACAGGCTTTCTACGATCCGATCGACAATGAGTTCGACGTCGATCTGCAAAGTTGGTCTTCGACCGAAATCAACGTCCGCAACCCGCTGACAGGGTGGACGACGACGATCACGGGCAGCGGATTCTCCAACCCCGAAGTCACCTTGACGGGTATCGTCAACAGCCTCGAGATCAGGGATCAGAACGGCAACGTCGTCGCATCGTTCAGCAACGCGGCATGGGGCCTTGCGACCTTCATCAGCGCCATGGACGAATTGCTGACGAACGACAACGAGGTTCCGTTCAACAACCTTCTCAACCTGCAGCCCATCAACCTCGACGGCAGCAACTCCGTCGAAGGCATCGACGCCTACATCGACGGGGTGACCGTCCCTGTCACGGCAGTCGGGTCGGATTTCAACGACACCATCGTCGGCGGCAGCGGCAATGACACCATCGTCGGCGGGGACGGCAGCGACGAGCTTGTGGGTGGGGCCGGAAACGACTCCATCAATCCCGGCGACAACACCGATTTCGACTATATCATGACCGGCGCGGGCAACGACACGGTGAACCTCGTCGAGGTTCAGCAGGGCTATGTCGAACTCGATCACCGTGATCTCAATGCGGGCATCACGGCGAACATCAACGGCAACACCAACTTCTCGACCATCAACAAGGGTGTGAACGGCACCACCTCCATCCTGGATGTGGCCGGTGCAATGCGCGCTGACGGTTTCCAGATCACGGGAACGAATTTTGCGGACACTTTCAATGTGACCGTCGCCAACGGGGGGTGGATGGCCCTGCGCGGACTGGATGGCGTGGACAACTACGTCATCAATGCCAGCACCGGCGACGTGCGGCTCGACTTCCGCTCCAACGAGGTGCGCAGCGGGGTGATCGTCAACCTTGCGACCGGCGTCGTTGGCAACGACGGCTTCGGCAACCAGGAATCGATCTCCGGCACCGGCTCCGTCTGGGAAGTCCGCGGCACGCAATTCAGCGATACGATGATCGGGAGCGACAACAACGAAAGCTTCATCGGTCTGGCCGGGAATGACAGCATCGACGGCGGCGGCGGGATCGACCGTCTGCGCTTTGACAGCGGTGCGAACGTCACGAACCTTTTCGTCGACATGCAGAACGGCATCGCCACCGGCTTCGCCAACGGCGCCTCCCTCAACACGTCGTTTTCGGGAATCGAGCGCATCCGCGGATCGAACAACGCGGATAACATCGTGGGCGCCGACGGCGGTGTCGAACTGGACGGTCGCGGCGGTGACGACACGCTGACCGGCGGCAACGGCAACGACACGCTGATCGGTGGCAACGGCAACGATTCCATTTCGGCGGGCTCGAACAACGGCGGCTTCGATCAAATTCTGGCAGGTACTGGAAATGACATCGTCAACCTGAGCAACGCGGACGTGGGTTTCGTCAGCATCGAACACTACGACCTTGATGCCGGCATCACGGTGAACATCAACGGCAACGCCAATACCGCTTCGATCACCAAGGCGTCTGGCGGCACGACGACCGTGATCGGCGCGGCCAATGCGATGCAGAACGAAGGCCTGCTGATTTTCGGCAGCCGGCATAGCGACACGTTCAACGTCTCGGGCGCCGATGACGGCTTCCTCGTGCTGAACGGCTACCGTGGTGCGGACAACTACGTCATCGGCACGGGCGGTTTCGTGCGGCTCGACTTCTTCGTGCGCGGCGATCCGAACACCAGCGGTGTGAACGTGAACCTCGCCACCGGCACGATCCTGAACGATGGCTTCGGCAACGTCGAAACGATTGCGGGCCCGGGGCGTGTGAACGAACTGCGCGGCACCCTGCTGGCTGACATCATGGTCGGCAGCAGCGACAACGACAGTTTCGTACTGGTGGGCGGCAATGACTCGATCAACGGCGGCGACGGTTTCGACCGCGTCCGTTTTGACGATGGCAACCTTCAGGTGTCCGGCCTGCGCGTCAACATGGAAACGGGTGTCACCACGGGCACCGTCGATGGCACGGCGTTCAACGCATCGCTGTCGAACATCGAATCCGTGCGCGGCAGCCGGAACAACGACCTCGTCGTCGGTTCGTCCGGCAACGACCGTGTCGAAGGGCACGATGGGAATGACACGATCGCCGGCGAAAACGGCAACGACACGCTGCTCGGCGAAGGCGGCCGCGACGTGATCCGTGGCGGTGTCGGCAATGACGTGATCGACGGCGGCGCCGACGGTGACGCGCTGATCGGCGACGGCGGCTTTGACACGATCATGGGCGGTGACGGTGACGACTTCATCAATGGCGGCTTCGGCGCTGACAGCCTGATGGGCGGCAACGGCAACGACCGGATTCTCGGTGAAAGCGGTTTCGACTACCTGTACGGCGATGCGGGCAACGACACGCTGCTGTCCGGCGACAGCGCCGACCGTGTCTTTGGCGGTGACGGCGACGACCTGATCCGGGGCGGCCTGAACTTCGGCGGCTCGGTCGATGGCCTGAACGGCGACGCCGGGAACGATACCATCTTCGGCGACGGCGGCTTCGACGTGCTGAATGGTGGTGACGGCGACGACCTGCTCGACGGCGGCAACCAGGCGGACAACCTCTATGGCGATGCCGGGAACGATACTCTGCTGGGTGGCAACGGCTTCGATCGCCTGTTCGGTGGCGAGGGCGACGACTCCCTTGACGGCGGCACGACTGGCGATGCCCTGCTGGGTGAAAGCGGTAACGACACTATGATGGGCGGCGAAGGTAACGACCGTCTGCTGGGCGGTTCCGGCAACGACCTGATGATGGGCGGCGAGGGGAACGACTCGCTTTACGGAAACGCGGGTTTCGATACGCTGGACGGCGGCGCGGGTGACGACATCCTGCGCGGCGACTTCAACGGCGACACCTTTGTCTTTGCGGACATGCACGGCAACGACACCGTTGTCGGGTTCGACGCCTTCAGCGGGAACGAGGTTCTGGATTTCTCGGGCCTGTCCTCCATCAACACTATCGGCGAAGCGCTTGCCGCAGCCTCGACAGTCGGCGGAAGCACGGTGATCGACACCGGCAACGGCAACTCGATCCTGCTGCTGGGGGTCAACATCTCCGACCTGGATGCCAGCGACTTCCTGTTCAGCTGACAGGAAACGGGGGCGCCGCGCCGCGGTGCCCCCGGACCTTCATTTCCCTTTCCAGACCGGATCGCGTTTCTCGGCGAAAGCGCGGGCCCCTTCGAGCTGGTCTTCCGACGAATACAGCACATCTACGGTGCGCAGCTGCCGCCGGGTGATCCGGTTCATCGTGTCCTGGAACTTGGCGTCTTCAGCGTCTCGAACGATTTCCTTGATCGCGGCGTAGACCAGCGGCGGCCCCGAAGCCAGCAGACGGGCCAGTTCCCGCGCGCGGTCCATCAACTGATCCGCGGGCAGAATCTCGTTCACGAGCCCCCATCCCTTGGCCTCCGTCGCGTCGAACCAACGGCCCGTGAGCAGCAGTTCCATCGCGACGTGATAGGGGATGCGCTTGGGCAGCTTGACGGATGCCGCATCTGCCACCGTGCCTGAACGGATTTCCGGCAATGCGAATGTTGCGTGTTCCGCGGCGAGGATCATGTCCGCGCTCAGCGCCAGTTCAAGACCGCCACCACAGGCGATCCCGTTGACCGCGGCGATGACCGGCTTGTTCAGATCCCTCAGTTCCTGAAGCCCTCCGAACCCGCCGACGCCATAATCCCCGTCGACCGCGTCGCCTTCCGAGGCGGCCTTGAGATCCCACCCCGGACAAAAGAACTTGTCTCCGCCGCCGGTGATGATGGCCACCCGAAGGGCCGGGTCGTCGCGGAACTCGGCAAAGACCTCTCCCATCACGCGGGAGGTCTGCAAGTCGATGGCATTTGCCTTGGGCCGGTCGAGCGTCACTTCGAGAACGGCACCGTCGCGGTGGGTCTTGATCGGATTTTCTGGCATGTTCAGTCCTTTGTCTGGTCCAGCCGCAGCAGCGCATCGGCGGCGATTGCATCGTCCATCGTGCAGAGCAGGGGATTGATCTCGACCTCCTGCAAGCCACCCTCCTGCGCCATCACGAAGGCCTGTACGGCCATGACCGCGTCAAGGATCCTGTCCATGGCAACCGCCGGCTTGCCGCGATACCCACGCAGGAGGGGCGCGATCCGCAATGACCCGATGGCCTGCGCGACCGCTTCTTGTGCCGCGGGTATCAGCAGGGACACCGTGTCGTCCAGCACCTCCGCCGCCGTGCCGCCGGCCCCGATCGTCAGGATGAAGCCATGTGCCGGGTCATGAACGACGCCGACCAGAAGTTCGGCCAGCGTGCCGTTGACCATCTCCTCGACCAGAAAGCTGTCGACGGACATCGCCTCGGCGGCGGCTGCAACGGCTTCAGCCGAGCCGAGGTCGAGCCGTACCGCCCCGGCTTCGGTCTTGTGAGCGATGCCTTCACCCTTGAGCACGACGGGATACCCGATCCGCGTGGCGGCCTGAACCGCGGCCTCGGTGCCTTGGCAGCGCTGCGCCACGGGAACGCGGAGGCCATGTTCGGCCAGAAGTCGCTTTGCATCACCCTCCGCAATCAGCGCGGGGACCCGGGCAGGAGGCGCGATATGCACCGGGTCCGCCGCCACAGGGCTGGTACGTGCCGCGTGAGCGCAGGCGTTGAGTGCTTCGGTCAGTCCGCAAAAGGGAATGATACCGTGATCCATCAGCGTTTCCGCAACGCTTTCCGGCATCAGTTCGGGCAGGGTGGAGACCATGCCGTATCGTGCGCCGGTCCGCTCCGCCGCGCCGATCACGGCCTCGATCACGCAATCCCAATCTGATGGGTCGCATCGATCGCTACGCGGAAAGTCGACGATCAGCAGTGTGATCGCATTGCCCGGATCGGCCATCGCCGCGAAGGTGGCCATCATGGCTGGAACGTCGCGCCAGATGTAGGTGTGATAGTCCAGTGGATTGGCCAGCGCGACACGCGGACCCAATGCCGCGCGCAGAGCGGTCTTCTGTTCTTCGCCAAGGGGCGGAAATTGAAGGCCGGCGTCGAGGCCCGTGTCGGCGGCAAGGCTCGCCTCGCCCCCCGAACAGCTGATCGTTGCAATCCGCCTGCTGTCCAGAGGACCGGCCATGTGCAACAGTTTCAGCGTCTCGAGAAAGGTCGGGAGGTCCGCGACGCGCGCGATGCCGAGCCGGCGCAGCAGCGCGCCGGCGCCCGCGTCCTGCCCTGCAAGAGATGCCGTATGCGACACGGTCGCGTGTTGCGCCTGCACGGACTTGCCAACCTTGATCGCCACGATCTGCTTGCCCATCTGCCGCGCATATTCCGCGAGGGCCTCGAACTTGCGCAGGTCGTCGATGCCTTCGATGTGCAGTCCCAGCGCGGTCACGCGCGGATCCTTCAAGACCGCCATGCCGATATCGGAAATGCCGCACTGTGCCTGGTTGCCCGCCGTGACCACGTAAGCCAGCGGCAGGGCGCGGGATTGCATGGTCAGGTTGATCGCGATGTTGGAGCTTTGCGTGATGATCGCCACGCCCCGGTCGGTCCGCTTGCCGCCGTGCTGGTCCGGCCACAATAGCGCGCCGTCCAGCAGATTGATGAAGCCGTAGCAATTCGGCCCGAGAAACGGCATATCACCTGCCGCGCGCAACAGTGCCGCCTGATGATCCATGCCTTCGGCATCTTCGGCCTGGGCTTCCATGAACCCGGACGCGAAACAGACCGCACCGCCCGCGTTCCGCGCGGACAGTTGGGCGGCGATATCCACGGTTGCGGTCCGGTTCACCCCGATGAACGTCGCGTCCGGCGCTGCCGGCAGGGAGGCGATGTCGCGGTAGACCGGCAATCCGGCCATCGTATCGGCGCTGGGATGCACCGGCCAGATCGCGCCGTCGAAACCCATCTTCTGGCATTGCGCAACGATCGCGCGGCACCATGCACCGCCGCCGACAACCGCGATGGACCGGGGCTGAAGCAGCCGTGTGAGATCGGCTTTCATGCGCCCAGGGGCCTCAGAAGCTCGCGCGAGATGATGTGGCGCTGGATTTCCGATGTGCCGTCCCAGATTCGTTCGACCCGTGCGTCGCGCCAGAAACGCTCGATCGGAAAATCGTCCATCAGTCCCATGCCACCGAAAATCTGAAGGGTGGCATCCGTGACCCGGGCAAGCATTTCGCTGGCATAGACTTTCGCCGAGGCGATCTCGCGGTTCGCGGGCAGCCCCTGGTCCAGCCGCCAGGCAGACGCCAGGGTCAACCAGTCGGCCGCGTCGATCTCGGTGATCATGTCGGCGATCTGAAAGCTGACGCCCTGAAATTTCCCGATCTGCTGGCCGAACTGCTTGCGCTCTGCCGCGTAGTTCAGGGCATAGTCGAAGACGCGGCGGGCGCGTCCCACGCTCATCGTCGCGACGGTGATCCGTGTCGCATAGAGCCATTCGTTCATCACGGCAAAGCCGCCATCGACCTCGCCAAGCACCTGGCTGTCCGGCAGGCGGCAATCGTCGAACTCAAGCACCATGTTCTTGTAGCCGCGGTGGCTGACGGACTTGTAGCCCTCGCGGATGGTGAAGCCCGGCGTGCCCCGGTCCACCAGGAAAGCGGTGATGCGTTTCTTGGGGCCTTTTGGTGTGTCGTCCTCGCCCGTGGCGATGAAGACGATGATGAAATCGGCGTGGTCAGCGCCCGAGATGAAATGCTTGGTGCCGTTCACGACCCAATCGCCGCCATCACGCCTGGCGAAACATTTCATGCCCCGGACGTCCGATCCCGCATCCGGTTCGGTCATCGCCAGGGCGTCCATCCTTTCACCGCGAACGGCGGGCAGGAGATAGCGTTCCTTCTGGTCCCCCTCGCAGGCCATCAGGATATTCTGCGGCCGACCGAAGAAGTGCGTCAGCGCCATCGACCCCCGGCCGAGCTCTCGTTCCACCAGCGCAAAATCCACGTGACCCAGTCCGGCCCCGCCGACCTCCTCGGGAAAATTGCAGGCGTAGAACCCGAGGTCGATCACCTTCTTCTTGATCTCTTCGCCCAGCTCGTGCGGCACTTGGCCCGTCCGTTCGACTTCGGCCTCGTGCGGGTAGATTTCCTTTTCCACAAAGCTTCGCACGGTGGAAACGATCATCTCCTGTTCGTCGGTCAATCCAAAATTCATCGGTAGCTTCCTCGCGCAATCGTTGTTGCGGAAACGCTATCGTGCCT
The DNA here is from genome assembly GCF_001886735.1 of Sulfitobacter alexandrii. Taxonomy (NCBI): domain Bacteria; kingdom Pseudomonadati; phylum Pseudomonadota; class Alphaproteobacteria; order Rhodobacterales; family Roseobacteraceae; genus Sulfitobacter; species Sulfitobacter alexandrii. The sequence continues at coordinate 3,657,329 of NZ_CP018076.1, read as the reverse complement.
ATAGCGGAGTGATGTGCGGAGTTATGGTCAAACTATGCAGAGTTGGAAAAATTCGGATCGGGACATTACCAGGATCGGCGTGTTGCTGTTCGACGGCTTTTCGAACCACTGCCTTGCCAACCTGGTGGAGCCGTTGCGGGCCGCGAATGATCTTGGTCGGCGCACGAGCTATCGGTGGGAGTATCTGACGGTATCTGGCGCCCCGGCGCAGAGTTCCAGCGGGCTGCGCATCGTACCTGACGCGGCTCTCAAGGATGCGTCCGGCGAACTGCTGGTGGTGATGCCGTCCTACGGGGTGAGGGCCTATGTCACGGACAGGGTGCTGCGCGGCCTGCGGTCGGCCGCGGTGCGGTTCACCACGCTGGCCGGGCTGGACATGGGCAGCTGGCTGCTGGCCGCTGCAGGTCTTCTCAACGGGCGGATCGCGACGATCCATTGGGAAGAACTGACCGCCTTTGCCGAGGCCTTTCCCGAACTGACAGTCGCGCGGGAGCGGTATGTCGTCGATGGCAACCGGATCTCCTGCTCGGGGGCGATGGCCAGCTTCGACCTGATCCTCCACTTGATCGTGCAGGCCCACGGACCGGCGCTCGCGCTCGAGGTGGAACAATTGTTCATGGCACCCGGTGCGACCCCGTCAGTGCCCGCGGTCACCGCCCGTACCCGGCTGTCCCGCCGCGCGGTTGCCGTGATGCAGGACAATATCGAAGCGCCGCTTCCCCTGCCGAAGGTGGCGGGCGCGATCCGCTGTTCACAAAGGACGTTGGAACTGGCGATCCGGAAGGATTTCGATATGACACCTCAGCAGCTTTACCGGGTGCTGCGCCTGAACCTCGCACGCCGGTTGGCCGAGACGACGACCCTGCCCCTGGCCGAAGTTGCCCTGAGATGTGGCTACCGCGATGCCAGTGCAATGACCCGAGCCTTTCGGGAACGGTTCGACATGACGCCCAGTCAAAGCCGCAGGTATGTCGATGATCAATTGCCAGGTTCCTGAAAAGGCATTAAAACTTAGGGCGCATTATTAGTTTGTCAATTTCTCTTTTGGGGGACCCTTCCATGTCTATCGTATTTGCCCGTTCCGGCGAGAGCCCGGAGCACGATCCGACTGCGTCTTTCTGCGGCTGTGATTCCTGCATGGCCGACAAAGACGATTCCAGCGCGCTTCCCGGCGGTTCGGATGGTTTGCCTGCGGATACTGCGCCGGCGATCGGCCCCGATATCGGTGAAACTCCCGGGTCAGCCGGTACGATCAACGTCGGCCAGAGCATCGTGAACACGATCGATACAGCGGGCGACAACGACTGGTTCCGAATCACCCTGACCGCCGGTCAAAGCATCCAGATCACCCTGAACGGGTCTTCGTTGGGCGGCGGCACCTTGAGTGACCCGTTGCTGCGCCTCTACGACGCTCAGGGCAACCTCCTCCAGACCGACGACGATGGCGGGCCGGGCCTCAACTCCCTGATGAGCTACCTATCCGAGACAGGGGGCGTGTTCTACATCTCCGCCGAAGCCTATGGCTCCGCAACCGGTACCTACACGCTCACGGTGCAGGAAGTTCAGTTCAATCCCAACGACACTTGGGAGGATTCTCCGGATTTCACCAGCCCGTTGCTGGATGCGCTTTCTTGGGATACGCGTTTCGATCACAATGTGATCACCGTCTACTTCGGCGAAGCCGGCTACACCGCCGATGGAATCACTTCCGAAGGGTTCAATGCCTACGAACGTCAGCAGTTCCTGCGCGCCTTCGAGGCGCTGGAGGCCGTCACGAACCTCACCTTCAACGTCGTAAACTCCGGTGATGGTGCGGATTGGGAGCTCATCCTCGACACGAACGAGCTCGATGGCGTCTATGGCCGGTTCAACCCGCCGGGATACGGCGGCGAGGGCAATGACGGTGTCGGTCAGTTCGCGGGCAACCTCTGGGACCGCTTTGCAGGCGGCGACCTGACGGAAGGGGGTTTCGGGTATTTCACGATCATGCACGAACTGCTGCACGGTCTCGGCCTTGCGCATCCGCATGACACAGGGGGAGATTCATCCGTGATGCCGGGTGTCGGCAGTGCCCGGAACGACTTTGGCGATTTCAACATCAACCAGGGCGTCTTCACCATGATGTCCTACAACCCCGCCTATCATACCGGGACACCCGGGTCTGCCCCCGCAGCGGGAACCGGCGATGGCACCGGAACGCCCTATGGCTACGCGGCGGGCCCGATGGCGCTGGATATCGCGGTGCTTCAAGGGCTCTACGGCGCGAACACCAACCACAACAACGGCAACAACGACTACGTTTTGCCCACGGGAACCGGCGCAGGCGTCTTCTGGTCCACGATCTGGGATACCGGCGGGGTGGACACCATCCGGCACAACGGCGCGGGATCGGCGGTCATCGACCTGCGCGATGCCACGCTCCAGCTCGAGGAAGGCGGCGGCGGGTTCGTCTCGGCCGTCGATGGTACGCGAGGCGGCTTTACGATCGCGGCTGGCGTCATCATCGAGAATGCGGTGGGTGGCGTTTCGGCGGATCTCATCTTCGGGAACGAGTTCAACAACCAGCTTGCCGGGTTCGGCGGTTTCGACACCATCCATGCCGGTGCCGGCGACGACACGATCGATGGCGGCAACGGCGCGGATTCGCTTTACGGCGGCGCGGGCAATGACCTGATCATCGGCTCGGATGGTTTCGACCAGCTTTTCGGCGAAGAGGGCGATGATACGATACAGGGCGGCAACACGAACGACTACATGTTCGGCGGTGCCGGCAACGATCTCATTCTCGGCGGGCTCAATATCGGTACGTCCACGGAATTGCTGGATGGCGGTGCCGGTAACGACACCCTGCGGGGCGAAGGCGGCTTCGACCTGCTGCGGGGCGGTGATGGCGACGACGTTCTGGATGGCGGCAACCAGGCCGACAACCTCTATGGCGACGCTGGCAACGACACCCTGATCGGCGGCGCCGGTTTCGACCGTCTGTTCGGCGGCACCGGCGACGATGTGCTGAACGGCGGCGACGGGCCGGACGGCCACTTCGGCCAGCAGGGCAACGACACGATCTATGGCGGCGACGGTGACGACCGGTTCTTCGGCGGTTCCGGCAACGACCTCATCCTGTCCGGTGCCGGGAATGACACGATCTATGCCGACAGCGGGTTCGACACCATCAACGGCGGTGCCGGGAACGACCTGATGTTCGGCTTCTTCAACGGTGATACCTTCGTGTTCCAGAACGGCCACGGGAACGACACGATCGGCGACTTCGACGAGTTCAGCGCGAACGAGCGAATCGATTTCAGCGGTCTGTCAACGATGAACAATCTCAATCAGGTTCTGAACGCCGCCTCTCAGGTCGGAAACGCCGTGGTCATCAATACCGGCGGGGGCAACTCCATCCGGCTCAACGGTGTTCAGATCGCCGATCTGGATGCGAGCGATTTCATTTTCTGAGCAGCGCGGAAGTTTGCCAGCCGGAACCGTCCGGGCGACTTCACCTTTCCCGAATTCCCCCCTATGACAGGGGGGAATTATTTTTTGCACTGAGCATTGAGGTTATTCGATGGTCCGATCCTTCAAGACGCCCTACACACGCCCGCAATTGGGGGCCTTCTTCAAAGGCGTCATGCAGTACCATTACCGCGATGTCATGTGCAACAAATCCCCTCTCGACATCGCGTTGTTCCTGCACCTGATCAATGCCGTCAAACCAGCCACCTACGTCGAGATCGGAACCAAGCACGGTGGTTCCGCCCTGCTGATGCGTGACATCGCCAGGATGTACGACCTGGACATGCAGGTGGTCACCATCGACCGCAGTCCCCCCGAGGTCGACAGCCGGTTCGATGGCATCCGTTTCGTTCAGGGCAACGTGATGGATATGGAAGGTACGTGGCAGCGCAACAACCTGTTCGATCTGCCGCGCCCCTGGCTGATCTGCGAAGACAGTGCGCATACCTATTCGGCCTGCATGGGTGTTCTCAAATTCTTTGAACAGCACCTCCAGAAGGGCGAATATCTGATCATGGAAGATGCCATCCTGGCCGAGCTGGACCTAGGCGACAAATTCGATGGCGGTCCCAGCCGTGCGTTGGAAGAGTATCTGGACAACAATCCCGGTGTCTACGAGATCGACACGAGCTATTGCGACATGTTCGGCACCAACGCCACCACGAACCCGAACGGGTATCTGCGCAAGCTGTAAGCGGTATTTGGGAAGTTTGGCATGAAGACACCGGAATTCGCCGAGAACATCAGGCTGATCATCTGGGACCTGGACGAAACCTTCTGGGATGGAACGCTGACCGAAGGGGGCATTTCCTACCGGGACGATCATCATCAACTGGTGATCGACCTCGCCAAGCGCGGCATCATGAGCGCGATCTGCTCCAAGAACGATCACGAACCGATCGAGGAATTGCTGCGCGAGAAGGGTCTGTGGGACTACTTCATCTTCCCCAGTATCGACTGGACCCCCAAAGGCCCGAGGATCAAGGCGATGCTTGAAACCATCGGGCTTCGGGCCGCGTCGACCCTGTTTCTCGACGACAACCCGATGAACCTTGCACAGGCGGAACATGCCAACCCCGGCCTGAACTGCGCGCTGCCCGATGTGATCGCCGGACTTCGCGATGCACCGCAATTGAAGGGCAAGGACGACAGCCAACTGTCACGGCTTGCGCAATACAAGGTCACCGAGAAAAAGGCCGAGGCGGCGAAAGTGACGGGCGGAGATACCACGGCATTCCTGCGCCAGTCGAACGTCAAAGTGTTTATCGAGTACGATGTCGAAGCGCACCTGGACCGGGCCGTCGAACTGGTGAACCGGACAAACCAGCTGAACTTTACCAAGAACCGGCTTTCGGACGATCCGGAAACCGCCCGGCGCGAACTGAGCCAGCGTCTGGCGCACAACACGACCGACGCCGCGCTGATCCGCGTCCGGGACGACTTTGGCGACTACGGGTTCGTCGGGTTCTACATGACACGCCGGGTCAACAACACACGCACGCTCGAACACTTCTGTTTCTCCTGTCGCACGTTGAACATGTATATCGAGCATTGGGTCTATGCGTTTCTCGGCAGGCCGAAGCTGTCGGTGGTGGGCGAGGTGCTGTCGGACGTGCAGGATACCGCGATCGAGGTGGACTGGATCACCCCCGCCAACATCGAGGACATGGATGCGCCCAGCCCCGGGGCGGACCTGACCTTCGACCATATCTTTGCCCGCGGCGGCTGCGATCTGGCAAGCCTGCTGCATTATTTTACCCTGCATTCCGGCACCATCGTCGAGGAGTTCAACGAGCCCCGGAACGGACAGATGTTCCGCAGGGACCACTCGTCGTTCCTGATGCCCGAACTGGAAGGCGGGTTGACGCCTGCACAGACCGAGGCGGCAAGCGCGCTGGGCTATGCGCCACGGGACTTTGATACGGACATTCTGAACATGGGGCCGGGGCAGGGGCTGTACTTCCTGAGCTTCTGGGCTGATGCCGACATTCCGGTCTACCGCCATCGTGAGACAGGTCTTCGTGTGCCGTACTGGCTGGTCGGGGCACAGAACCACAATCTCGTCGAGCGCGCGGATCTGCGGAAAGCCATCGCCAAGACCGATCAGCAGCGCGAGCGTCTGAACGTCCTGTGCGAGGAGTATGAACACGAGGGAATCCTGTCTCAGGATGAGATGGAACGAAGATACAACCTCATCCTCGATCGCCTTCCCCCCACCGCGCAGGTGGTGATGATCCTCGCCGCCGAACGCGGCCCTCTGCATTTTGCGGACCCGTCGAAACCGCCGCATCCGTTTCACCAGCGTCTCAACGCGACGCTGAATGCGGTGGCGAAAGGCCGGTCGAATGTCATGCTGTTGGACCCCGCATCGCTGATCGACGGGACCGAGGACATGATCGATCTCAACCACTTCAAACGCGATGTCTATCATCGTATGTACCGCGCCATGCTGAGCCGGTTCACCAATGCCAAAGCCGCCTGAGCGGCCCAGAAGACGTCAGATCGGAAATCCATCCATGGCCAAGACCTTCAACAACCTCTTTCTGAGCATCGGAGCGATGAAAGCGGGAACAACCTGGCTTTATGCCGTTCTGGCACAGCACCCGGCGCTGTATTTCGCTCTGGAGAAGGAAATCCACTACTTCTACCACAAGTATGTCGACAAGAACATGCTGAGCGAGAAATACCGGCTGGCCGAAGCCAAGAACCGGTATCTGATGCGCTACGATCCGGAAAAGGCGAATATCGACGCGATCCAGAAGAACCTGCACTGGGTCAGCGCCTACCTTGACCGTCCTGTCGATGATTTCTGGTATCGCAACCTCTTCCAGATGCGGGACCGCGAGATCTATGCCTGCGATTTCTCGAATCTCAATGCACAGCTGCCCGTCGAAGCCTGGCCGCAGATATCGGCGAAGTGCGACAACCTTCGTGTTCTCTATACCATGCGCGACCCGATCAAGCGCTTGTGGAGCCATACCAAGTTCCACCTTCAGATCACCGGCGGCGCGGACAAGCTCAACAGCTGGGGGCCGGACGACTTCAACGAATTCGTTCGCCGCCCGCATATCTGGCGCAATGCCGAATACGGGCAGGTTCTTCGCACGCTCCGCGAGGGGCTGGAACCGCAGCAGCGCAAGGTGATCTTCTACGAGGACATCCACGCAGACCAGCGGGGCACGCTGCGCCAGATCGAGGAATTCCTGCGCATCCCGGCCTTCAAGTACCCGCAGGCCATTCTGGATCGCCGGTTTACCGAAAGCATCAAGCACGAAATGCCGGCGTTCTTTCCCGAACTGTTCGCCGAGGACATCAGGCGGATCCGGGGGGAGATCGAAGCCGAAGGTTTCACCCTTCCCGAGAAGTGGGGCTGATCAGCAAGCGACGGAACGCTTCACGGCAGTGTTCACCACAGCTGGGCGGGCGAGAGCGGCGTCTGTGACATGTTGAGTTCGCCGGCGAGACGCATCCGCGCGTGGATCGCCGAGGTGAGGGCCTTGCAGTCCGCCAAGGTGGCGTCGAACCATTTCGTGCTGAATTCGGTCAGGACAACTGCCGCGAGATCGGGCTCGTTGGCCTCGCAGAGGATACCGGCGATCTTCTCTATCCGGGGCAGTTCGGCCGCGATCCGTGCCTCGACATTGCGCCAGTGCCGGTCCACCTCGGTCAGGATGGGATCCTGCTTCTGGAAGGCGAGGTGCATCAGCCGCTTGAACTCGTAAACTGCCGAATCGCCGCTTTCGACGCCTTGGGGCACTCTTGAGACGGCATCGGGGGTCTTCTCTTCCTTGCGGCGATCCAGAAAGCGCGCACTTTCGCCGGTGGTGAGGTAGCGGTGCCGCCCGTAGGCCGGCGGAATCGCGGTCTGGCCCATCCAGACGGGGACCAAGGGCGCCGTCACCGGGCCCACGGGCGCGTGCCAGAGCATCCGAAGCTCCGCATGTGCCGGGTGGACCAACGGCACGACCTGGCCGTAGCCGGCTGTATCGCCGGTCAGCCGTTCGGTGGAGATCGACCAGAAGACGTCCTCAAGGCCGATCTTCTCGGGTCGGGCGGCACGCTTGCGCATCTCCGCCTCGATCCAGGCGGCGCCCTCCCAAGGGCTCTTGCCGTCGCCGTAGATGCGGTTCACGTCGAAGGGGCCTTCTTTCGGGTCGTACCATCCCAGTTCGACGGCGGTGGAGATGAAGTGCGGCGGGAAGAGGAAATCTTCGTTCGGCTCATTTGGAATTACACCGATGTAACCGGGGCGCGAGGCGCGAATGCTGTCGTCGCCCAACCGCTCCGCCACCCAGAGGCCGCGGCCCCCCGCGAACTCGATCACCACCCAGGCCTCGTCGGGATCGGCGATGATGTGGGAATTGCCGCCGTAGGTGGAATAGCCGTGCTCCGCGATCAGCCCGGCGATCAGGTCGACGCCTTCGCGGGCGGTGCGGGCGCGGTCCACGACGATGCGGGCGAGGTCGGAGTAGTTGGGACCGGTCTGGTCCTTCGGCGTCATCTCGATCAGCGCGGCGCTGGAGGTCGACCAGATGTCGCGTACCGCGACGCCGTGTTCGTTCAGCCCGCCGTTCGTCAGCGGGGCAGGCACCCCGAGGTAGTAGCTGTAGCTGACGCGCAGGGCACGGGCCGTCTCGCGGGCCTGCGGGATCTCTGTCAGATGCCCCGGCATGTCCGCCTGCGGGGTGACGCCGACAGTGATCGTGGCATCCTCGGCATGTTCGCGGCGCGGCACGATCTCGAGCCAATGGCTCGAGGGTTCGTCGCCGTAGCCGGCAAGGTAGGGGATGCCGGTCGCCGTATGGTTGCGGCCGATGTAGATGCCGTAGCTCACGTCAACTTCCTTCTTCAGTCTTTCCGGGCGCCTTCGCCCAAGGGGTAATGGCAGGCGAATGTCCGGCCCCGCGTGTCCGTCTCGTGGGGCGGTTTCACGTCGTGGCACAACGAACGGGCATAGGGGCAGCGGGTCACGAAATCGCACCCCTTGGGGCGATTAAGCAGGCTCGGCACTTCGCCCGTGGCCGCCGTAATGGCGCGGCGCTTGTCGGGGTCGGGCTGCGGGATGCCGTTGATCAGCGTTTCCGTATAGGGATGGCGCGGGCTTTCAAAAATTTCTTCCGCCCCGCCGATTTCCACGATCCGGCCGAGGTACATGATCGCCAGCCGGTCGCTGATGTGGCGCACCACGGGCAGATTGTGCGTGATGACCAGATAGCCGAGGTCGTGCTCCGCCTGCAGGTCCGCCATGAGGTTCAGGATCTCGCCCTGGACCGAGACATCGAGCCCGGCGGTGGGTTCGTCCGCGATGATCAGCCGCGGGTTCAGCGCCAGCGCCCGGGCCACGCCCACGCGGCGGGCCTGGCCGCCCGACAACTCGTGCGGATAGCGCGAGAGCAGGGCGCGGGGCAGGCGGACCATCTCTGCCAGCCGTTCGGCCTCGCGGTCGGGGTCGACGTCCCGGATGCCGTGGATCTGCAATGGCTCGGTGATCAGCGCGCGCACCGATTTGCGCGGCGAGAGCGAGCCGATCGGATCCTGAAACATCATCGCCATGTCGCGGCGCAGGGGCTTGAAGGAGGCCTCCTTCATCCCGCGCAGTTCTCGACCGTCGAACTTGATGCTGCCGCCCTGAGAGGCGACGAGATGCAGGATCGCCCGCCCCAGCGTCGTCTTGCCGGAGCCGCTTTCGCCGACCAGCCCCACGGTCTCGCCCGCGCGCACGTCGAGGCTGACGTCGAGCACGGCATTGACGTGCTGCGCCCGTCTCAAGGTGCCGGTAAGGCCGCGGCGGACGGGGAAGCGTACGTTGAGGTCGCGCACTTCCAGCAGGGGGGCGTGGGACGGTTGGCGGGCCTCCGCGGGCGCCTCGCCCTGTGGGACGGTGAGCACGTCGTTCGGCGGCGGCCATGACGGATCGTGGCCTGGTCCCTCGAGCAGGTGACAACGGGCGATGCCGCCGTCCGGGCGTACCGCTTCGGGTGGGACCTCGCGGTGGCAGATCTCCATGACCTTCTGGCAGCGGTCGGCAAAGACGCAGGCCTTGGGCGGGTCGATCAGGCCGGGTATTTCGCCGGGGATGATGGGCAGGCGGCGGCTCCGCCCCTCGACCCTTGCCGGATCACATTCCAGCAGGGCGCGGGTATAGGGGTGCCGCGCGTTGTGGAAGATCGCGCGCACCTCGCCGGTCTCGACCACTTCGCCCGCGTACATCACCGCCACGTCGTCGCAGAGTTCGGCGATCAGGCCGAGGTTGTGCGACACCACCACCACGGTCGCTTCCAGCTCGCGCTGAAGCTCCTGTAGCAGGTGGATGATCTGCGCCTCCATCGTCACGTCGAGCGCGGTGGTCGGCTCGTCCGCGAGCAGCAGCTTGGGCCCGGTCATCAGCGCCATGCCGATGCCGGCGCGCTGGCGCATCCCGCCGGAGAACTGGTGCGGAAACTGGTCGACGCGCGCCTCGGGGTCGGGGATGCCGACCTTGCCCATGATCTCCACCGCCTGCCTGCGCTTCTCGGCGGCGGAAGTGTCGCGCCGGTAGAGGATATCGCGCATCTGCCGCGCGTAGCTCAGTACCGGGATCTGCGAGGTCATGGGATCCTGGAACACGACCGAGATATCCTCGCCGCGCCGCGCGCGCATTTCCCTGCGCGAGAGGTCCAGCATGTCGCGGTCCTCGAAGAGGATCTCGCCCGCCGTCACCTCGGCGTTGCCCGCCAGCAGGCCGAGGATCGACCAGAGCACGGTGCTCTTGCCCGAGCCGCTTTCGCCCACGATGCCGAGGATGCGGTTGCGGCGCACGCCGAGCGAAATGTTGCGCAGCGCCTTGATGCGACCCCGCGCGCTGCGGAAATCGACCGACAGGCCGCGTATGTCGAGCAGGTTGTCCATTACCGGCCCCGCCCGATCCGCGGATCGAAGATATCGCGCAGCGCCTCGCCGAGGAAGGTGAAGCCAAGCGTCGTCAGGATCAGCGGGATACCCGTCGCCACCACCATCCAGGGCGCGTCGCGGATGACGAGGTAACCTTCGTTCAGCAGCGTGCCCCAGCTTGCCGTGGGCGGCAGCACCCCGAGGCCGAGAAAGCTCAGCCCCGCCTCGACCGAGACGACGACCGGCACGTCCATCGCCGCGAGGATCATCAGCGGGCCGAGGATGTTCGGCAGGACGTGGTGCCACAGGATGCGGGGCAGGGAGGCACCGAGCGAGCGTTCGGCCTGGATGAACTCGGTCCCGCGCAGGGACATGGTCGCCGTGCGCGCGACGCGGGCGTATTGCGGGATCGAGGTGACGATGATGATGGCCAGCACGAGCTGGATGCTGGGGCCCAGCAAGGCAACGGTGCCCAGCGCCATGATGATCGTCGGAAAGGACCGCACCGCGTCGAAGATCAGCAGCAGCAGGTTGTCCAGCCAGCGCGGCCCGAAGCCCGCGATCATGCCCAGCAGCAGGCCCAGGACGAGCGAGGCCGAGACCCCCACCGCCGCCACCAGCAGCGCCACGCGCCCGCCGTAGAGGATGCGCGAAAGCGTGTCGCGGCCCAGCTGGTCGGTGCCGGCGGGATGCGCCAAGGTGGGGCCGGAAAGGCGCGCGGGGATGTCCATGGCAAGCGGATCGTAAGGCGCAAGAAGCGGCGCGAAGACGGCGCTGCAGACGAAAACCACCACGAGGATCAGCCCGATGACCCCCTGTGGGTTGCGCGCGAAGGCCCGCAGTTTTTCGCGCCGCTCGCGGCCAAGGCTTTCGGCACGCTCGGGCGCCGCGGGAAGGATCTGAGGATCAGAGGGCATCGCGCACCCTCGGGTCGAGCCAGGCGATCAGCAGGTCGGCAAAGAGCACGACGAAGATGTAGAGCGATGTCGCCACGATCACCGCCCCCTGCACCACGGGAAAGTTGCGCGCCATGACGCTGTCGAAGATCAGCTTGCCGAGGCCCGGGCGGGCAAAGATGATCTCGGCGAAGACGGCGGCCGAGATCAGACCGCCGAACCCCATGCCGATCAGTGTGATCGTCGGCAGGATCGCGACCCGGAGCGCGTAGCCATAGACCACCTTGCGCTCGGTCAGTCCGAAGGCGCGGGCGGAGCGGATGTAGGTCTCTCCCATGACCTCGAGCATGGAGGCGCGGACCATGCGGGCAAGGTATCCGACCCAGCTCAGCCCCACGGCGAAGGCGGGCAGGATCAGGTGCGTCGCCTGGTCGGCGATGTCGCCCGGCTCTCCCGAGCCGATGGCCGGCAGCCAGCGCAGGTTGACCGAGAAGATCAGCAGTGCCCAGATCGAGACGAGGAAGGAGGGCACCGCGATGGTACCGACCGAGAGCACGCCGGTGATCCGGTCGAGCCATGATCCGGGCCGGATAGCCGCGAGACAGCCCAGCGGCATGCCCAGCAGCACCGCCCAGCCCATCGCCGTACCGATCAGCACCAGGGTGAAGCCGATGCGCTCTCCGATGATGGCGGCCACGGGACGGTCGTTGAAGACGTCGACGCCCAGATCACCCGTCGCCACGTTCCGCGCGAAGATCGCGAATTGCATCCACACGGGTTCATCGAGGTGCATCTTCTCTGCATAGCGCTGCACCGCCTCGGGCGATGCGCGCGGCCCCAGCGCGATGGTCACCGGGTCGCCGGGGATCAGTTGCAGCAGGCCGAACAGCATGATCGCCACCGCGCAGATGACGGCGACCGACAGGCCAAGGCGTTTGAGGAGATAGGCAATCATGGGACAAGTCGGCCCCCCGCGCCGCGCGGCGCAGGGGGCTTTGCATCAGGCCGGCTTGAACCGGCGGTAATCCAGCTCGCCCGAGGGGGCTGCGCTGATCTCGATGTCCGCGTCGTGGATATAGACCTCGGGTTCGTGGTTGATCCAGACGTAGGCGCCTGTCTCTTCCATGATGTCCTGCATCCGGATGTAGATCTCGTCGCGCTTTGCGGGATCAGTTTCGGCCAGCCCCTCGTCGTAGAGCCGGTCGTACTCCGGATCGGTCCAGCGCTCCCAGTTCCAGATGCCGACCTGCGAGGAAACGAACCACTGCGCCGCCTCGTAAGGATCCGGCGTGCCGGCGAAGCGCATGGTCCAGAGCTGCAGGTCTTTCCAAGTGTCGCCTGCGGATTCCATGCCCATTTCCCAGAACGGTCCGCTGTCGAGCGGCAGGATCTCTACCGTGATGCCGATCACCGCAAGGTTCGCCTGGATGATCTGCGCAGTCAGCATGCGTTCCTGCGTGTTCAGCGTCCGCAGGCTGAGCGTCAGGCCGCTCTCGCCCGATTCGGCCATGAGCTGCTGCGCCTTCGCCGGGTCATAGCTGTAGGACTTGTTGGCGTCGCGGTGGCCGATCAGGCCGGGGCAGACGATGCCGTGGGACTTGGCCGAGGTACCCGAGAAGGCACCGGCGAGGATCGAGTCCACGTCGATGGCATGCTGGATCGCCTGCCGGACGGTCTTGTTCTGCAGCTTGGGATGCTCGGTGTTCATGCCCATCCACATGTACTGCAACTCGCCCGCGGTCGTGATCTCGCTGCCTTCGGGCTGTTGGGTGGCGTAGCGCGCCAGCGTGTCGGATCCCAGTTCAGTGCAGTCGATCTCGCCTGCTTCGAAGGCCAGTTCCGCCGCCTTGACCTCGGAGATGACGTTCAGGACGACCTTGTCATAGGCCGGCTTCGGCCCCGTCCATTCGGGGTTCAGCGTGAAGGTGGCGTTCTGGCCCGGGACGGAGTCGTAGGTATAGGGCCCGCAGACCGCCGGGAAGCTGGTGGTGAACTTGCCGCCCGCGTCCTCGACCGCCTTCTCGCAGAGAATGGCGCCCGGCCCGTGGCAGAGCGTCACCATGAAGAAGGGCGCGAAAGGCTTGTTCAGCACGATCGTGCCTGTCCGGTCGCCCGTCACCTCGACGTGGTCCAGCGCGTCGAAGTAGCCGCCCCAGTCGGTGCCTTTCATGCGTTCGTAGGAATACTTGACGTCCGATGCCTTCAGCGGGCCGTAGCCGTTCGACCAGACCAGCCCCTCGGTCAGTTCGAAGTCGATCTCCGTGGGGGTGCGCTGTTCCAGCTTGGTGACGTAATAGGTCGGCTCCCAGCCGAAGGTGTCGCCATCACGGGTGTACTGTGCGAGGAAGGGGAGGCACTGCTTCTGCGCCTCGACCTCGGTGCCGCCGATCATGTAGCCGGGATCGAGGATCTTGTTGTCGCCGTCGAGCCGCAGGCGCAGCACGCTGTCCTGCTGGGCAAAGACCGGGGTGGGTCGTCCGGCGGCAAGACCGAGCGCGCCCAATGCGACGCCCGATGCCAGGAAGCCCCGGCGGGACAATTTGTAATTGTTCATGGCTGTTGTTCCCTGTTCTTGGTTTTTGTTTGGCCCGAACGGAACACAAGATTGCAGCTTCGGCAACTTCGCCGCCTTGCGCTACTTGACACCCGATTGGCTTCACTGTGCGATAGGGTCATGGTTTCTCAATTCGCCAACAACCTCTCGCTCCTGTGCAGCTACAAATCCTCGATCGCCGAGGTCTGCCGCCGGCTGGGGATCAATCGCCAGCAGTTCAACAAGTACCTCAGCGGCCGCACGAGGCCGTCGCGCAGCAACATGCGGCGCATCTGCGATTTCTTCGGCGTCAGCGAGGCCGAGATGATGATGGACACGCATCAGCTCGAACAGATCATCGTGCTGAGGCGGCAGCCGGAGGGCCTGCGCCAGGACCTGGGCATCGCGGACCACCTTGCGGCGATCCAGTGTCACAGCCAGCGGCTCGACAAGTATCTCGGCTATTACTACCGCTACTTCTATTCCTTCGGGAACAAGGGCCTCGTGACCCGCTCGCTCGCCGTGATCTACGCGCAGGGGGAACAGTACTTCTGGAAGAATATCGAGATGCTGCGCGACGCGGATACACGTCGGACCATGGGGATCAACAAGTATGAGGGTCTCGTCTACAACCTCGCCGACCGTATCTACATCACCGAATACGAGACGCTGGAGAAACGGTCGATCACCCAGGCGATTCTCTATCCCAGTCATCAGCACCGGCTGACCCGGCTGGTGGGGATACAGACCGGTGGTCCGACCCGGCGCGGCCGCAAGCCCGGCGCGTCGAAGGTGGCGCTGGATTTCCTGGGAAAGCGCATCGACCTGCGCAAGGCATTGATGGAGACGGGCTTCTACCACCCCGACTCCCACCACCTGTCCCGCGAGCTTGTTCAGGTGATCACGAACCAGATCGCTGAAGGCAGCCTTGTCTTCGAGGTCGACGAGCCGTGACCGGTTCGCGCGCCTGAGACGGCGCGCGCGCTCAGTTCCTTCAATTGGTTCGCAGGCGGCCTGGTGCAGTGGAGGCGGATCAGTGTCGCCCGGCCGCGATCACTTGTCCATCATGTCCCGGTGATACCGCCTGAGCAGGAAGAGGCCGGTCATCAGGGTGATGATCGACACCAGCATCGGATAGGCGACCGACACATACGACGGCTTGTAGAATGGATAATAGCCATCCCGCATCATTCCGATGATGTGAACGAGCGGGTTGTACCAAAGGAACTTTGCGTATTTCTCGGGGATCGCCTCAAACAGGAAGAAGACCCCGGAGATCAGGAACAGCGGTCGGTTCAGAATCGCCCAGGCGGTTGCCCATATCGGATAGGACAACGTCAGAAAGCAGTTCAGGGTCCCCACGCCGATCGCTATGGAAATCAGCATGCCGTAGGCCAGCGCGATCTTCGAATAATCGAAGGTGGTCGGCACGTCCGATATCAGCAGGATGAATCCCACGACGATGCATTGGACCGACAGCAGCGTGACCAGATTGAGGGCGAGCCGGGCGATGAGGGCGTCCAGGAATGTTACACGCGGATAGGCAAGAAGCGCGCGGCTGAAGTTCATTGTCTGAGTAAGTTTCGCCGACAGGTCCATATACATCAGAAGCGGCAGGATGCCGGTCGCATAGAAAAGCGCGAAGACGGTGCCGAGGGGCGGAGACCTGAAACCGATCGAAAAGATGAGCGTCAGCAGTGCGATCCCCGCCGCGGGTTCAAGAACGGCCCAGATGTACCCGCCGGGCGAACGCCCGTAGGTGGTCGTGATCTCTCGAAGGATAAGCGCAGTAATCGCCCTGAACGACGCGAAGGATGTTCGCTGCTCGCGCAGGATGGCGGTTTGACTTGACGACATCGTGTCGTCCCTCCTGTCTGGATACCATCCGCGTTCTGATGTAACGGTACGAAGGATAAGGCAAGTTCTTGCAACAGAAAAGATCCCCGATGGCTGACACCAAAGAGCAGACTCCGAAGCAGTCCGGTAAAGCTCGGCCGGAAAGGGCCGAACAGACGGCAGCCGAGGCCAGGGAACCGGACCCCAAGGCCACCAAGGATACCGCCGACAAGGCAGAGCGGCCATCTCCTGACGCAGAGTCCAAAACTGCCGCTGCCCCAAAACCGGCCGCCCCGGCCGCTGCAGCGCAACCTCAGCCGGCAAAGCCGGCACCGGCCCCTGCGCCGGTAGGACAGAACGCAGGCGCTCAGCAAGCGAAACCGGCACCCGCCGCCCAGGCCGCTCAACCCGGTCAGAAACCCCCGGCAGCGAGGCCTGCCGCGCCCGCGCCTCAAGCGAACCCGCAGACACCGCAGCCGCAGAGGCAGGCGCCACCGGCACAGGCGGCCCCTGCCAACCAGGCGCAGCGTGCGCAGGTCGATACTGATCTGGCCGAGCCCGCGCCGCCCCGTCAGCAACCTGGCGCCGAAAAGATTCCGGTGGGCAAACCTGCAGTCCCCGCCAAGACGAAGGGCAGGCACATGTTCCTGATGGCGTCCTTCGTGTTCGTCGTGCTTGTGCCGGCGTTCTTCACCGCTTTCTACCTGTGGACCCGTGCAGCGGATCAGTTCGCGTCTGACGTGGGATTTTCCGTCCGGACCGAGGAAAAAGGATCGGCGATCGAACTGCTCGGGGGCATTACGGAGCTGTCTGGGTCAAGTTCATCCGACACGGATATCCTGTTCGCGTTCCTGTCCAGTCAGGAACTCGTCCGCAAGGTCAATGCCGAGGTGGACCTCCGCGAGATCTGGTCCCGTGTCAGTGTCGAACAGGATCCGTTCTTTGCCTTTGACCCGTCCGGCACGATCGAAGATCTCCAGGATCATTGGGACCGCATGATCTCGATCGTCTATGACAGCGGTACTGGCCTCATCGATCTTGAAGTATTGGCGTTCAACCCGGTGGACGCCCAGAACATCGCGCAGGCGATCCTTGATGAATGTGCGTCGATGATCAACGCCTTGTCCAATATCGCGCGCGAGGATTCGATCAAGTATACCGAGGAAGAGCTCGAGAACGCCGTCGAACGGCTGAAGGAAGCGCGCCGTACTCTGACCGAGTTCCGGAATCGTACGCAGATCGTCGACCCCAGCATCGACACCCAGAACCAGATGGGTCTGCTGGTCACGCTGCAGCAGCAGCTTGCCGATGCCTTGATCGAATATGACCTTCTGGATGACACGACGAGCGAAAGTGACCCCCGTGTCACACAGGCCCAGCGCCGGATCGAAGTCATCAATGCGCGGATCGCGTCCGAACGGCGCAAGCTTGGTATCGGTGAAGACGGCGGCAGCGGCGAGGCTTTCGCGAACCTCGTTGGGGAATACGAAGGTCTGATCGTCGATCGTGAGTTCGCCGAGCAGGCCTATACCGCAGCACTTGCCGCCCATGACGGGGCCTTGGCCGAAGTGCGCAAGCAAAGCCGATACCTCGCCGCGCATGTAAAACCGACCCTGGCCGAGAAGGCGGAGTATCCGAAGCGGATCAAGATCATGGCGTTTCTTTTGCTTTTCTGTTTCTTCGCCTGGGCGATCCTGTGCCTCGTCTTCTACAGCTTGCGTGACCGCAAGTAGGGGCGCGCGATGATTCATCTGGAGAATCTGACCAAGTATTTTCGCACCCGGAAAGGCTATCAGACCATCGTGGAGAACCTGACCGCGACCTTTCCGACAGGGGCGTCGGTTGCCCTGCTGGGCCGCAACGGCGCGGGCAAGAGCACGCTGTTGAAGTTGATCGCCGGAACGATCCGGCCCACGTCAGGGCGGGTTCTGTCCACCGGAAGCATTTCCTACCCTGTGGGTTTCGCGGGTTCCTTTCACCCCGACCTGACCGGTGCGCAGAACACCCGCTTCGTCGCGCGGCTCTATGGGTATGACACCGACAGCCTGCTGGAGTTCGTGACGGAGTTTGCCGAACTCGGCGGACACATGCACATGCCGCTGCGGACCTATTCGTCGGGCATGCGGGCGCGCCTTTCCTTCGGCGTATCCATGGGCATCCCCTTTGATACCTACCTCGTGGACGAGGTGACCGCGGTCGGCGACGGATCTTTCCGTGCGAAATCCGCCGCGGTATTCGATGACCGGATGGAGCGGTCAGGGGCGATCGTCGTGACGCACTCCCCCCCAATGGTGCGCCGGATGTGCAACATGGCCGCCGTCCTTGAGAACGGGGATATCCAGTTCTTCGAAGACATCGAAGAGGCGTTGGAACTGCACGAGATGCAGATGGCCCAGACACCGCCGAACCGGTGATCAGCCTGCGAGCATGCGATGCAGCAGGTTCCGCGCGCGATCCCCGAAAACCTCGGGTGACCATTCGCGTTCCCAGACCCGCCTTATGTCTTGGCGGAGCGCCGGATCCGACATGCGGGCGCGGCGCAGGAAGTCTGCGATTCGCAGGCCGGCGGTTTCGGGCTCGGCAGTGTCGATGACCAGTCCCATGGGGTGCCGATCCACAAGCGCCCTTGCCCCTTCGAAGTCGGCAAGGACAATGGGAAGGCCGGCCTCGAACGCTTCGAGGGTGCCGATGGGTGTCCCTTCGTAGCGGGAGGTGAGAAGGTAGGCATCGGCGGCCCGCAACAGGGGGCGGACGTCCCGGACAGGACCGGTACAGAAGACGCGGGAAGCCACATCGTCAGCAAGCTGCGCGCGGATTTCCCGTTGAAAGGCCGCGGTATCGGTTCCGGTGCCGCACAGGATCAGCGCGGTATCGTCCGGCAGGTGGTTCATCAGCCCGATGGCAGCGGCGTAGTTCTTCTGCCGTCCAGCGCGGCCGGTCATGACCAGGGTGGGGTCAGCCGGCCGGGTGAAAGCTGGAAGCGTCCCAAGATCGGAACAATTCGGCAGTACGTGTACGTTGTGCCGCGCCAGATTGCGCGCACCCAGCCTGATGCGCGCGCGGTCGGCCATATCCTGAGAAAGGAAGATCAGGTTGATCGGCGGGCAGGTCCGCAACAGTGCCTTTTCCAGCATCAGTGACAGGAAGCTGGCATGGGGTTTGTGCCCCTTGCCGTAGGGGAGCCCGTGGATCGTGAAGGCAGTCGCACCGGCAGGCCGCCAGAGCCGCAAGGCCAATGCCGCCCGACCCATGAGCGACGGAAAGCGAGGGTGAATCCAGGTCAGATCGGCGCGTGACTGCCGCAGGAACCTGAGGAACCCCCACCAGCCGCGCCACATGTGCCGCAGCGACAGCCTGCTGCTGAGACCGTCGAGCACGACATGCCGCGTTCCCATTTCGGCCAGCGCGCTGTATCCGCCCAGGTCTGCTTCACTGACGACCGTGACATCCGCGGTCCCTTCAAAGGCCTTTGCCAAGTGACATATGTGGCGCGGCACGCCCGAAGGGATCCCCGCGCCACCGACCAGCAATACCCGTGGTGGTGCGTCAGATGCGGCCAAGGCTGGCAGCCCCCCAGAACCCGATGTTGCCCAGAAGACTTTGGCGGTATGGTCGGATACGTCGCAGGCCGACAAGGCGCGGCAGCATCGATGCGGTACGCGCTTCGGCAAAGTCATCAAGGATGCGGCGGTTTTCGTCGGTGAGCAGGTCGCGTACCTCATCCAGTGCCTTGATGTTGCTTTGAAGCCGGTCTGAGAACGCGCCCCGCAGGACCGCCAGCTTGCGCCTTACCTGCTGTGGCAGGCTGTTGCCCGCGCCGATCACATTGCCGCCGTGCTGGCGGTACAGCAGGCACGGCGGGCCGTTGTCGAAGATGATCCTGCCCCCCGCCCCCGAGACCAGAAGGTAGAGCCACCAGTCATGGGCGAAGACCCGATCCGTTCGCCGGGCCGCCTCGCGGGCCAGCCGGGCGGCGGCGGGATTGAGGAGAATCGTGTTTCCCGAAGCGACGTTCTCGATCAGCGCGTTGCGAAAACAGCAGGGCTTGAGGATGGGCGGCGAGGGTTGCCGCTGATCCATGGCGGGCTGCCAGTAAAAGCTGCGCGCCGCGTAGAGTTTCGGGCCTTCATCCCCGTCGTCGAGTGCGGTGATGCCACGCGACAGCTTATCCGTCATCCAGATGTCATCCTGATCGGCAAAGCCGACATGGCCCGGCGTACCGGGCAGATCCCGGATCAGCTGCATGAAGTTGGCGGAAAACCCCTGTTGCGGCCCTTCTCTGACGATGACCTTGCCGGGATGCTCCTGCAGGAACTGGTCGAGTATCGACCGCGTGCCATCCGTCGAGCCATCGTCACTGAAGACCACCCGCCAGTTTGAAAAGGTCTGCGACGCGATGCTTTCCAATTGTCCGGGTAGGAACGCCGCCCCGTTTCGGACCCCCATCAACAGGTCGACGCCCGTAGACGGAGTGGAGATTTCGGGCAGCGTCATGCGGTATGTCCGTCCGGTCCAGAACCACGAATGAGGTAGATATTCGGGCTGAACTAGACTATCCGTGCTGCGGCGGAAAGCTCAAGGGAACACTTTCGTGGCAAGACTTTTCAGACTGAACCTCGTTCGACGGTTCATTTCGAGCTATCGCGAAGAAGGTCCGAAAGAAGCATTCCGAAAGGCGCGTACCTATACGGCGATGAAGCTCAGACAGGTGGGCGCCGGAACCGTCGGGCTGACAGCGCAGGGGCATCCGCGGTCCGAGGATCAATATCTGCACGGTGTCTGGCAGGATCTTGCCCGGAAAGACGCGTTTCACATCACGACCGCGCCTGCCGTGCTGCAAAAGCGGCGGCAGATCGCGATGATCGGTGATCTCAACCTGCCCCAGTGCCGAAAATACCGGGTCGAGCAGCTGGCGGCCTTCTGGCAGGGGCGGGGGGTCGAATTCGAATTCTCGCACTATCAGGACGTGCCCCGCGCCTCGCGCATCATGCAGAACGCCACGCATCTGATGGAATATCGTCTGCAATCCATGCCCGTGACCGAGATGTTCCGCTACGAGGCGCGTCGGCTCCGACTGCCGGTGCTTTACGATCTGGACGATCCTCTTTTTTCGGTCTCGGCCTACGAGACTTACCGCAACATGGATTCGGTGGGCGAAAAGCTGAAAGCGCATTTCCTGTCCGAGGCGCCCAAGTATCTCGGCATGATGAACGGCGCCGATATCCTGCAGGTCTCCACCCCGGGGCTCGTGGCCCATACCGAGCTTTACAGCGCCAGACCGGTCTACATGCGCCGCAATTTCGCGGATCAGGAGACGCTCGATGCGGGCCGGCATGCCATGGCGACGCGTCCGGGTGATGACGGGATATTTCGGGTCGCTTTTGCCAGCGGTTCGCAGGGACACGAGGTTGACCTGGCAGAGATCATCGATCCGCTTGCGGAATTCATCATGGCCGACCCGAACCGCCGCTTGATGCTGATCGGTCACTTCAAACCCGAGCATCTGCCGGACGGGCTGATCGAACAGGTCGAAACGACCAAGTTCGGCACATATCCCCTGTACCTGGAAGCACTGGCGCGGGCGAACTGCGCGGTGATGCCGCTGTGCGACGACATCTTCAACCGCTGCAAGTCCGCCGTGCGGGTGCTGGATGCCTCTGCCGTTGCCGTCCCGTCGCTGGTGGGCACCGTGGGCGATCTGGCGGCGGTGGTGAAACACGGCGAGACCGGCTTTGTCTCGGCTGGACCGGCCGACTGGATCGAGGCGCTGCGGGCGCTGGCAGAGGATCCCGGGTTGCAGCGCCGCATGGGGCAGGCCGCCCGGGCAGAACTGGAAGCGCACTGGCATGGGTCGGACGGCGCACACATCATCTCGCCCGAAATTCTGGAGTGGGTAGAGGGATGAGCGGACCCCACCTCCTGTTGGCGAATGTCTTTTTCGCGCCGTTTTCCTATGGGGGTGCGACGGTGGTGGCCGAACAGGTCGCGAAAGCACTCGTGCGCAATCACGGCTACCGCGTCACCGCCGTTTCGATGTGCTGCCGACAGGATCTGGCGCCCTATGTCATCATAAAGTCCGAACAAGCCGGGATCACCAACTACCTGATCAACATTCCCGCCAGCCGCAGCTATGGCGAGCTTTACGACAATCCCAGCGTGACCTCTCGCCTTGCGGAACTCATTGCCACGCTCGAGCCGGACCTCGTGCACGCACATTGCATCCAGGACATGGGTACCGGCATCGTTACCGCGGCCCAATCCCAGGGCGTCCCGGTCATCCTGAGCGTTCACGACTTCTGGTGGATCTGCGACCGCCAGTTCATGATCAAGGTGGACCAGCAATATTGCGGTCAGTTCCCCGTCCGCATTGAGCAATGCAAGGGCTGCGTGGACAACTTCTGGTCCGCCAAGATGCGCTTTGACCAGCTGCGGCAGGTGGCCGGCAAGGCTGCGCGTATCACCTATCCCAGCAAGTTTGCGCGTGACCTGTGCGAGGCGTCCGGCCTCGCACCGGGAAGCGGTGTCGTCTGGGAAAACGGTGTTCACCTTCCCGGGGAAGGGTTCTTTGAGCGACAGGCGGCGCGGAGGGAAAGGGACAGTCGGCTGACATTTGGTTTCGTCGGTGGCCCATCGCAGATCAAGGGTTGGCCCCTGATCCGGCGGGCTTTTGCAGAGCTAGACCGCGACGACTTTCGGGTTGTCCTTGTGGATGGTTCGCTGGACGGCAGTTGGTGGAAGGATCATCGCTTCGACAAGTTGCCGGGCTCCTGGGAAGTGCGCCCGCGATTCGTTCAGGAGAAGATGGACGATTTCTATGCGGAAATTGACGTGCTTCTTTTCATGTCCCAGTGGAAGGAGACCTTTGGTCTGGCCATCCGCGAGGCGCTGGCGCGTGGGATCTCCGTGATCCAGACGGATAGCGGCGGCACGACCGAACATGGTGCGGTCGCCCCCGAAAAGCTGATTCCCATCGGAGCCCCGGCCGGTCTGCTCAAGGCCCAGATCGAGGAGGCCCTTGAGAACGGATCGCGCTTGCAGACCGCGGTCGACGTGGCCAGCTTCGACGACCAGGCGCTGGCTTTCGATGGGCTGGTCCGGGACACGCTGAGCGATCTCAGAAAATGAAGTCGCTCGCGTCGAGGTCCGCGAGATCGGTCTGAAGTAGCCGGATCGAACTGTTGCCGCCGGTTTCGATGATCACGTCCCCACCGGCCTGGCGGGTGTGGCCAACGACATCCGAGAAGCTTGCGAACCCCGACACCGCCGACAGATCGATCAGTTCCAGTGCGTTCGTGGCATCGAAATCAAGGATCACGTCATGGCCGTGGTTGTCGGCGAACACGAACCTGTCCGCGTTGAAATTTCCCATCAGCGTATCGTTTCCAGCCCCGCCGATCAGCGTGTCGAAGCCGGCATTCCCATACAGGGTGTCGTTCCCGGTGCCGCCGTCGATGATATCGTCACCGCTTCCGCCGAAAAAGCGGTCGCTGCCCTCGCCGCCCCAAAGGGTGTCATTGCCTTCCTGACCGAAATGCCCGTCTCCGCTGTCGCCTCCGGACAGCATGTCGTTGCCCGTACCACCGAAAAGGCGATCGAAACCCAGACCGCCGAGGAGTGTGTCGTTCCCAGCCTCACCGTAGAGATTGTCCGATTGGTGGCCGCCATCGAGCAGGTCGTCCCCGTCGCCGCCGTTCAAGAGGTCGAAACCGGCGTTGCCGAACAGGGTATCGTTGCCCGCCTCTCCGAAGATTCCATCTACCGTGAGACCATAGTTGCTGCCCGCGCTGATCCAGTCGTCGCCATCACCACCGAAGACCCGGTCGGGCGTTGTGCCGGACCAGATCGTGTCGTTGCCTGCTCCGCCGTAGATCCAGTCGTACCCGGCGCCCCCGAGGATGATGTCGTTCCCGTTGCCGCCAAGGATGGAGTCGGCGCCATCGCCCCCCGACAGGGAATCTTCGCCATCGCCGCCGGTGATCGTATCGAAGCCGCCGCCGCCCAAGAGCATATCGTCATCGCCGCCGCCGTGGATCAGGTCGTTGCCGCCGTCACCGCTGACCCGGTCGTCGCCGGCCCCGGATTCGATCGTGTCGTTGCCCGCGTTGCCGAATATCCCGTCCGCTTCGCCGGTCGTGCGAATGCTGTCCGCCGCGTTGGATGCGTTCAGATCGCCCTGTCGGCGTATTAGGGTCCATACCGGTTCCGCATACCAGATCGGGTGCACTGGCGGGACGCCCGGCAATTGTGTGCCGGCCGGGTTTGACACCGGCGGCGGTGTCGGTGTCGGTGTCGGTGCGGGCGTATCATCGTATGCGTCCGGATCGGTTTCGAGCCTGCCACCGGTGATCAGGTTCAGCGGATTGAAGTCACGCGCATTCAGGGGTGCGCCGTTGGCAGATCGCACTTCGAGAACCTCGTCGCCGATGATGATCTCCGCCCCCCAGCTGCGTTGCTGAACCCGCAGCGCCCCGATACCGGCAAGCTGGCCGAAATCGGACAGGTCGATACGATCCTGACCCAGCTGGAAATCCCGGATGATGTCGCGGACGCCGTCCTGCGTCAGGATGAAAAGATCGGCGCCAGAACCGCCGGTCAGGGTATCCTCGGCGGCACCGTCCATCAGGATATCGTCACCACCGCCGCCCGTGATGTTGTCCGCGCCGGCCAGACCCGCCAGCACGTCGTCCCGTCCCGTTCCGGCGAGGCCACCGCCCGTGGCGGTCGCGACCAGGCTGGCGCCCATCGTCGCGAGGCTGACACTGAATTCCGAAAGGTAAGGCGCCCCCTCCGTGGCTACCCAGATGCGCAATCCCTGGGGCGTGGCCAGCGCAGAGAGCGCGGTGATGCCGTTGAGCGGTGCCGCGGCGGTCGCCTCCATGCTGTGGATGTGTTGCAGGCGGCCGCCCGGCAACATTGCGAACAGCGACAGGCCCGCGTCGGAACCGGCGGCGAGGATGAAATCCTGTCCGCCCACCGTCACGCTGGTCACGTGACTGACATCCGCGAAACGGGTGTCGAGCCCGTCGACCACCTGATCCACGGGTCGCATTCCGTTCGCGGACACCTGAAGAACCGAAAGGGAGTCGCTGCCCGACGCGGCGACGACCAGATAGAGGTGGCCGTCCGCTGCTTCCGAGACCGCCATCGCGCCGGGCCGATCGATCCAGAGGCCGTCGCCGACGCTCACATCCGTGACATGGCGAAGCCGGCCGCCCGAGTCCTGCCGGAACATGCTGACGGTGTCCGCCGAACCGTAGCTTGCAAAGGCATAGGTCTGACCATTGTGAACGGCCGTCTGAAGGTCGGTCGCACGGTGGTTGTCCATGGCGCTGCCTTGGTTGATCGCGTTGACGTTCAGGGTGTTGCCCGCCCCAAACGACAGATTGACGAGGCCACCGCCGCGCAAGGCCGCCAATCCGCTGGGGCCATTTCCGATCAGCTCGACTTCGGAAAACTGGCCGAGGCTCCATCCGCTGGCCGAAACGCTGACCGTACCGTCAAAGGCCGGGCCCTGCCCGTCGGCGTCCAGCCGAACGCCCTCGAGAGAACCGGCATTCAGGCCCGCCATGAAAAGCTGTGGACTGTTTGCCGTCTCCCGCAGGACGAGCTCGGTCGATTCGAGGCTCAGATACCGGTCGGCCAAGGCGAAAGCACCCTGTTGCCGGGTTTCCCCCGCAGCCTGCCCCACGTCGAAGGCGGTCAGCCATCCCCCGCCCCTCGTAGCGGCATAGAGATTCGTCCCCGATCCGGTCTCGACGATCTGAAGGTCGGTGATCCCGACTGTCGCCCCGCGCTGAGACGCCACAAGGGGACCTTCCACAGCAAAGACTGCACGTACCATGCCACCCGCTCCCATTTACCCGGAGCGTTGTTTGGCAGAGGAAAGTAAGTTCCCGCTTGAGGGATTGTGGCCTTTGCGGGGAAGTTGCGCGCCATTTTAGATGTTCGCCGTTGCATCAAATTCAGGCAGACCGCGCGTTGGCGCGGCTGTTGTTTACCCCCGCTTGCCAATCCTCCGGGCCATCGTCATGGACACACCCTGCAAAGGATACCCGGATGTCAGAGACCTCCCCGAGCCTCGCGTTGCCCTACCTTCAGCCTGCACAGGCGCAAAAACATGTCACGCACAACGAAGCCCTGCGCATCCTTGACGCGGTGACCCAGCTTTCGGTGTTGAGCGCGACGCTCGACACGCCGCCCGCCCTGCCTGAAGAAGGGGATCGCCATATCGTCGGGCCGGGCGCGACCGCGGCATGGGCGGGGCAGGAACATGATATCGCGATCTGGGTCGACAGCACCTGGCAGTTCTTCGCACCCCGTCCGGGCTGGCGGGCAGACGTGACGCCAACCGGCGAAACGCTGCGCTTTGACGGGACGGTTTGGGTGGCGCCCGCGCTCGCCGAGTTGCAGAACCTTGAAAGTGTCGGCATCAACGCGTCTGCGGACGGCACGAACCGCCTTGCGGTATCGTCCGATGCCACCTTGTTCACGCATGATGGGTCGGGTCACCAGCTCAAGCTGAACAAGGCCGCCGAGGGGGACACCGCCAGCGTACTCTTCCAGACGGGCTTTGCGGGGCGCGCCGAGATCGGAACGACCGGGGCCGACGATTTCACCATCAAGGTCAGCGCTGACGGCACCTCCTTCCTACGCGCGATCCATATCGAGCCCGTGACCGGCACGATCACGATCGGCGAAGCGTCCGGCACGCGAAACCTGCTGGTCCTTGCGCACGACGCCCCCAGCGTTCAGGTGCGCAATACGGGTGGCAGCGGCGGCGCGTCTTTCATCATGACGGATGACCCGTCCGGCGGTGACTGGAAATTCAAGATCACCGGCGCCGGCGATTTCAAGCTGCGGAACGAAGCGGGTGCCCAGGATGTCCTGAAGATCGACATGCTCAGCATGGTGACAAGCCATTTCGGTCCGGTTCAGCTGATGGATTACACTGTCGCTACTTTGCCGGACGCCGCAGCCGCCGGAGCGGGGGCGCAGGTCTTCGTCACGAACGAGGCCGGTGGGGCGGTTCCGGCATTCTCCGACGGCGCAAGCTGGCGGCGGGTCACGGACCGCGCCGTCGTTTCATAGGCAAAACGCCCAAGCATCGCCGGAAAGTGCGGCGGTGCTTTGACTCGCACCGTGACATTCTCGGACCTGCTTGCTAAAGGCAGGACGATTGAGAATGACGGAGCAATTTTGTGGACTTCATTACGCAGACCAAACTCCCCGGAGTGGTCTTGGTCAATCCGCCCCGGTTCGGTGACAACCGGGGCTTTTTCTCTGAAACATGGAATCGAAAGAAGCTTGCGGATCAGGGCATCGACCTTGATTTCGTACAGGACAACCATTCTGTCTCGGCTGCAGTGAATACCGTGCGCGGTCTGCATTTCCAGTCTCCGCCGCACGCGCAGGGCAAGCTGGTCCGCTGCGGGCGTGGTGCGCTGTTCGACGTTGCCGTGGACATTCGCAAGGGCAGCCCGACCTACGGTGAGTGGGTGGGCTATGAACTGACAGCCGAAAACGGTCTGCAACTGCTGATTCCAGCCGGGTTCCTGCACGGTTTCGCCACGCGCGCGCCGGATACCGAAATCATCTACAAGTGCAGCGATTACTACGCGCCCGAATGTGACGGCGCGGTTCGCTTCAACGATCCCGACATCGGCATCGATTGGGGTCTTACCGGGGAAGCGGTGCTGTCGGAGAAAGACGGCAAGGCACCGCTGCTCGCAGATTTCGACAGCCCATTCACTTATGAAGGTACAGCATGAAAATTCTGGTTACAGGCGGCGCCGGTTTCATCGGATCGGCGGTGGTGCGCCTTGCCGTTGAACGAGGTCACGAAGTCATCAATGTCGACGCGCTGACCTACGCCGGCTGCCTCGAGAATCTGGACAGCGTGAAAGACAATCCTCTCTACAGTTTCGAGCAGGTCGATATCCGCGACCGCCCGGCGCTGGACGATACCTTTGCAAAGCACGCGCCGGATGCGGTGATGCATCTGGCGGCGGAAAGCCACGTGGACCGTTCGATCGACGGCCCCGGAGATTTCATCGAAACGAACATCACCGGGACTTACAACATGCTGGAAGCCGCCCGCGCCTACTGGGTGGGCGCGGGGAAGCCGGAAGGCTTCCGTTTTCACCACATCTCGACCGACGAGGTCTTCGGCTCGTTGGGGGATACCGGCATGTTCACGGAGGATACGCCCTACGACCCCCGGTCGCCTTATTCCGCGTCGAAAGCGTCAAGCGATCACCTTGTCAGGGCCTGGCACGAAACCTACGGGCTGCCCGTGGTTCTCACAAATTGCTCCAACAACTACGGGCCCTTCCACTTTCCGGAAAAGCTGATTCCCGTCGTGATCCTGAACGCGCTCGCGGGCAAGCCCCTGCCGGTCTACGGTCAGGGAATCAACGTGCGCGACTGGCTGTTCGTCGAAGACCACGCCGATGCGCTGTTGCTGGTGCTGGAAAAGGGCGTGTTGGGACGCAGCTACAACATCGGCGGCGAGAACGAGGCCCGCAACATCGACATCGTGCGGAAAATCTGCGGTATCCTTGACGAAAAGCGCCCCAAGAGCACCAAGTACGAAGAGCAGATCACCTTTGTGGAAGATCGCGCTGGGCACGACTTACGCTATGCAATCGATCCGACGCGCATTCGGACCGAATTGGGATGGCGACCGTCCGTCACGCTGGACGAGGGCCTGGAGCGGACAGTGCAGTGGTACCTCGACAATGAAGACTGGTGGCGGGCACTGCAGGCGCGCGACGGCGTCGGCAAGCGGCTGGGCGTCAAAGGCTGAATCCCTCAACCGAAGGAGGTCCGATGACCATTCTCGTTTTCGGTGAAACCGGGCAGGTCGCCCGTGAACTGGCACGGCTGGACAACACGAAATGTGTCGGGCGCGATGCTGCGGATCTTGTGCAGCCCGACGCCTGCGCCCGGCTGATCGCCGCCGAGAAACCCGCGGCGGTCATCAACGCCGCCGCCTATACGGCCGTGGACAAGGCGGAAACCGAAGAAGACCTCGCCACCGTCATCAACGGCGAAGCGCCGGGCGCCATGGCGCGGGCCTGCGCCGATCTGGGGATTCCCTTCGTCCACATCTCGACGGACTATGTCTTTGCCGGGGATGGGCAGCAGCCGTGGACGCCGGATGATCCGACCGGCCCCTTGGGCGCCTATGGGCGGTCCAAGCTCGTGGGGGAGCAGGCGGTTCGCGACGCTGGCGGCGTCCATGCCATCCTTCGGACGTCCTGGGTGGTGTCCGCGCATGGCAACAACTTCGTCAAGACGATGTTGCGGCTGGGGGCCGAACGAGATGCGCTGACGATCGTTGCGGATCAGATCGGCGGGCCGACGGGCGCGCGTGAAATCGCCGCCGCATGCCACGCCATCGCTGGCCAACTGGCCGCCGACCCCGGCAAATCGGGGACCTATCATTTTTCCGGCGACCCTGACTGCAGTTGGGCGGATTTTGCGCGGGCGATCTTTGAAACGGCCGGGTTGACCTGCACCGTGACGGACATTCCGTCTTCGGACTATCCCACACCGGCGGCACGGCCCCTGAACTCCCGGCTGGATTGCAGCGAGACGGAACGCCGCTTCGGCATTTCCCGTCCCGACTGGAAAGCGACCCTCACACATATTCTGAAAGATATTGGAGCATCGAAATGACAAAGCGCAAAGGCATCATTCTGGCCGGCGGCTCCGGCACGCGGCTTTATCCGATCACCATGGGCGTCAGCAAGCAGCTGCTGCCGATCTACGACAAGCCCATGATCTATTACCCGATTTCCGTGCTGATGCTGGCCGGCATCCGCGAGATCGCGATGATCACGACACCGCAGGATCAGGAACAATTCAAGCGGACGCTTGGCGATGGCAGCCAGTGGGGGATTTCCCTGACCTATATCACCCAGCCCAGCCCCGACGGGCTGGCGCAGGCGTATATCCTCGCGGAAGATTTCCTCGATGGTGCCCCTTCCGCCATGGTTCTTGGGGACAACATCTTTTTCGGCCACGGGCTGCCCGAGCTGCTGGCCGATGCCGATGCGCAGGAAAGCGGCGGGACGGTCTTTGGCTACCATGTCTCGGATCCCGAAAGGTACGGCGTGGTCGGCTTCGACAAGAATGGCGTCGCGCAGTCCATCATCGAGAAGCCGGAGAAGCCCGCCTCGAACTATGCGGTCACCGGGCTCTATTTCCTCGATGCCGATGCACCGCGCCTGGCACGACAGGTCAAACCGTCGGCACGTGGCGAACTGGAGATCACGACGCTGCTCGAGATGTATCTTGAAAAAGGTGCGCTGAGGGTGAATCGCATGGGGCGTGGTTATGCCTGGCTCGATACCGGAACCCATGCAAGCCTTCTGGACGCGGGCAACTTCGTCCGCACGCTGACCAGCCGGCAAGGCCTTCAGACCGGGTGCCTCGAGGAGATCGCGCACGACCTGGGCTGGATCGACGATGCGGCCCTGACCGAACGGGCCGAGCTCTTCCGCAAGAACGGCTATGGGGCCTACCTCGCATCCTTGCAGAAGTAGGCAGCGGGCATCAGGGCGAGGGGGCGCTAGCCTTTTGCGCCCTGGCCGCGCGCGTAGACATCTTCGTAGCGGATGATGTCGTCCTCGCCCAGATAGCTGCCGGTCTGTACCTCGATCAGTTCCATGGGCACCTTGCCGGGGTTTTCCATGCGATGCACGGCCCCCAGCGGAATGAAGACGGATTCGTTCTCGCAGACGAGCTGGACCTTGTCGTCGATGGTGACCCTCGCGGTTCCCGCGACGACGATCCAGTGCTCCGAGCGGTGTACGTGACTTTGCAGGCTCAGCGCGGCGCCGGGCGTTACCACGATCCGTTTCACCTGAAACCGCCCGCCCAAAATCAACGTCTCGAAGAACCCCCAAGGGCGGTGATCCTTGGGAAAGGTGTCGGCCTGCGGGATATCCCGTTTTCGCATCTCCTTGACGACATTGCCCACGTCGGCAACACGGTCGCGGTGGGCAATCAACACGGCATCGGGCATTGCGACGGCAACGATCCCGTCCAGTCCCAGACCCACGATCTGCTGACCCGCGTTCTCGGACCTGAGAAGGCTGTTCGTGCAATCCAGAGCCATCGCCGCACCTTGAAGCGCGACTCCATTCGCATCCGTATCGGCATGTTGATGAACTGCGGTCCAGCCACCCAGATCGGACCAATCGCCATGGTGTTCGATCACGCTGAGGTTCGAAACCTTTTCCATGATCGCGAAGTCGACGGAGATGTCCTCGCAGCGGGCCCAGGCTTCGGGGTCGAGCCGCAGGAAACCCAGATCGGGCCGGGCACCATCGACGGCAGCCTGCACATGTTCGAGCATCTGCGGAGCGTGGGCGGCGTAGGCGTCCACCAACGTCCGGGCGGTATACATGAAGATTCCGGCATTCCACAGATAGCCGCCCGCAGACAGCATCCGTTCTGCGTCAGCCAGCTTGGGCTTCTCCACGAAGCGCTTCAGCGGAACGGCTGCGCCATGGCTGCCTTCGCCGACTTCCAGATAGCCGTAACCGGTTTCGGGGCGATCGGGCAAAATGCCGAAGGTCACGATCTGTCCCGCGATCGCCGCATCGACGCCGCGCTGGACGCTTTCCCGGAACTTGTCGGCTTGGGTGATGTAATGGTCCGACGGCGCGGCGAGCATAAGGGCATCCGGATCGGACTGCATCCGGACTAGTGCCGCCGCCAGCAGGGCAGGGGCCGTGTTGCGGGCCTGCGGCTCAATCAGCACAGCGCCCGGATCCAAACCCGCTTCGGCCAACTGCTGGGTCGCGATGAACCGGAAGTCCGAGTTGGTGACGATCATCGGGGCACCGTACCCCGGACCCGAAAGCCGCGTGCTGGACTGCTGGTAGAGGCTCCCCTCACCGATAAGGGAAATGAACTGCTTGGGGAAACTCTTGCGCGACACGGGCCAAAGCCGCGTGCCCGACCCCCCGCAAAGGATAACCGGCGTGATTTCGCGATCTGTCATCACTTTGTCCTTCTTCTTGTCGGCGCGACTCTAACGCGTTGATAGCGGCGGGAATATGGCGGCGTGCCGAGGCGGCCTGATTTATCAGGCATCCCAAGCATCACACGGCGTCCATTGTCGCCGAAACGAAAACAATGCCGCCGACAGCGAAAAATGGAAACAATCGCACCGCAAGGTCACAGAGAGGCAAGTTCCCTGATGGCTTCGGGCAGGGGATAGTGGTGATTTCCCACGAACAGCCCGTTGGCGTCGATGTAGTCGGCGTTGCTGAGCGTACCGTGAATTTCATGGTCGATATGCTGCATGACCTCGTTCTTGGCAAAGTTCCCGGCGACGATGGGGCGGCATTCGAACCCCTTTTCCCCGAGGTCGCGGACCATTTGCGCGCGCTGTCCTGCATGGTCTTCGCGCAGGACAAGGGAGAAGCCGAACCAGCTGGATTCGCCGATCTCCCGCTGGATCATGAAGCGCGGATGATCGTTCAGCATGTCCTGCACCATCGCGCCGTTCGCGCGGCGGCCCTCGATCAGCGCAGGCAGCTTGCGGATCTGTTCGCGCCCCAGCGCGCCGGACATTTCCAGGGGACGCAGGTTGTATCCGGGCAGGACGAAGCGAAAGCTTTCTTCGAACGGGTCATCGGACTTCTCTCCGGTGACGTGGTTGAACTTGGGCAGATTCCTCGTCCAGCCGTGGGCACGCAGCGAAAGCATGACGTGATAGAGTTCTTCGTCATCGGTCACCACCATGCCGCCCTCCATGGTCGATATGTGGTGCGAGAAGAACGAGGAATAGCTGCCCATCACACCGAACGTACCGGCCTGGCGGTTTTCGAAGGTCGCTCCCATGGATTCGCAGTTGTCTTCGATCATGACGATCCCGCGCGGTTCCGTCAGCGCCTTGAGACGGGCAAAATCATTCGGGTTGCCCAGCAGGTTCACCACCATCAGCGCGCGCGTCCTGTCGGTGATCGCGGCCTCCAGCGCGGCCAGATCGTAGTTCAGCGTTTCGCGGTCGATGTCGACGAACTTCAGCCGCAGGCCATACTGCGACAGGGGATAATAGGTCGTCGACCAGCTGACCGCGGGCACGATCACCTCTTCCCCCCGGTTGAGCTTCAGCGCGGGATTCCGGGTAAAGAAGAGCGCCGCGGTCATCAGCAGGTTCGCGGACGAGCCAGAGTTGACCATGACCGCGAACTTCGACCCGAAAAGGTCGGCGAACTCGGTTTCATAGGCCCGCACCTCCGGGCCCATGGAGAACATGTCGGATTCGATCACGCGGTCGAGGGCGGCATATTCCGCGTCGTCCCATGAAGACGTGGCAAGGGGGTATTTAAAGCTCATGTCGCGTGATGCTCCAGGTAATGGCGGTAGGTTCTGGCAATTCCCTCGCGCAGCGGGGTGGGGGCCTGCCAACCCCATGTCGTCTGCCGATCGATCGCGCAGAGTTTCTGCTTCATGCCCACCGGGCGGGACAGGTCGTGCGTGAACTCCCCCTGCCAGCCGATCACCTCGGCGACCGTGGCGTAATAGTCGTTGATCGCATGGTCGTGACCCAGACCGACGTTCATGGCCCCCGGCAGGACCTCTGGAGTCTCGACCGCCTTCCACACGGCATCGGCGAGATCTCCGGCGTACATGAATTCGCGCCGCGCCGTCCCGTCACCCCAGATCTCCACCGTTTCGGCGCCCGTCCGTTTCGCTTCGTGAACCTTGTGGATGATGGCCGGCAGAAGGTGCGACGCCTTTGGGTCGAATTTGTCGTAGGGCCCGTACAGGTTGCAGGGGATCAGGGTCTTGTATAGCGCATCGGGATCTTCGGCGCGGATATAGTCGCACAGCTTCATGGCCATGATCTTGGCGATGGCATAGCCCTCGTTCGTGGGTTCGAGCGGGCCGGTCAGGATGCTTTCCTCCCGCAAGGGATTTTCGGCCTGTGCGGGGTACATGCAGGTGGATGCCAGGTTGATGAGCCGCATCACGCCTGCTGTCCTCGCCCCCATGATGACGTTGCGGCCAATGGCGACATTCTGTTCCAGGAAGGCCACCGGATGCGCCATGTTCGCCTGGATACCGCCCACGCGCCCCGCGGCATGAACGATCACGTCGGGCTTCTGCGTCGCGATGAAATCGGCGGTCTCGTGCGGATCCGTGAGGTCAAGCTGCGCGGAACCGGGGGCCAGGATCTCCCATCCCTGCGCAGCCGTATGGTCGCGGATATTGCGGCCCACCATCCCGCCCGCCCCGGTAAGAAGGAGTCTGCCTGCCACCGCTCAGTCCTCCCGCGACATCTGCGGATCGTAGCCGTGATCCTTCAGCACGCGCTCCCGCTGGGCATTGCGCAGATCGTTGGCGACCATCTCCGCGCACATTTCCCGGGCCGTGATCTGCGGGGTCCAGCCCAGCTTTTCCCGAGCCTTGGACGGGTCGCCCAAGAGGGTCTCGACCTCTGCCGGACGGAAGTATCGCGGGTCGATCCGAAAGATCACGTCGCCCTCGCGCAGGGCAGGGGCCTTGTCACCGGTAATGCCGTCCACGATGCCGATCTCGTCCACGCCGCTCCCTTCGAAGCGCAGGGTCAGACCCAGTTCCGCCGCCGACCATTCGATGAACTGGCGGACGGAATACTGGACCCCGGTGGCGATCACGAAATCCTCGGCCTTGTCCTGCTGCAGCATCAGCCACTGCATCCTCACATAGTCCTTGGCGTGGCCCCAGTCGCGCAGCGCGTCGATGTTTCCCATGTACAGGCAGGGTTCCAGCCCCTGCGCGATGTTGCACAGGCCACGGGTGATCTTGCGTGTCACAAAGGTCTCGCCCCGGCGGGGGCTCTCGTGATTGAACAGGATGCCGTTGCAGGCATACATGCCGTAGGCTTCGCGGTAGTTCACCGTGATCCAGTAGGCATACATCTTGGCCACGGCATAAGGGCTGCGCGGATGGAACGGCGTGGTTTCCGTCTGCGGGGTTTCCTGCACCAGACCGTAAAGCTCGGATGTGGATGCCTGGTAGAACCGTGTCTTCTGATCCAGCTTGAGAAAGCGGATGGCCTCGAGCAGGCGAAGCGCGCCGTTCGCATCCACGTCGGCGGTATACTCGGGTGCCTCGAAACTGACGGCCACATGGCTCTGCGCACCGAGGTTGTATACTTCGTCCGGCTGCACTTCGGCCAGGATGCGGGTCAGGTTCGAGGTATCGGTCAGGTCACCGTAATGGAGGTGGAAGTTACGGTTCCGTTCGTGGGGATCCTGAAAGATGTGATCGATCCGCTGGGTATTGAACAGCGATGCGCGCCGCTTGATTCCGTGCACCTCGTAGCCCTTTTCCAGCAGGAACTCCGCCAGATAGGAGCCGTCCTGTCCGGTGACGCCGGTGATGAGTGCTTTCTTCATGTGACCTTCCTGACGTCTCTTTCTGCCCTTCTATGGCATCGGGTGGCTCAGGCCAATACGCTCGGCATTGACGGCGCCGGGCAGGCGGTGTTCGTTACCCCAATCAAAGGAGCTTGCCCATGTATGTATTCGATCCCCCCCGTCAGGCCAGTCTCGCCGTGCAGGCCAGCGACGCGCGCTTTCCGGTGCGCAGGATCTTCTGTGTCGGTCGCAACTATGAAGCGCACGCGCGCGAAATGGGCAAGGATCCGACCCGCGAGGCGCCCTTCTTCTTTACCAAGCCGGCGGATGCGGCCGTCGACACGCCCTGCACCATTCCCTATCCGCCGCTGACGGAAAACCTGCACTACGAGATCGAACTGATCATCGCCATCGGCAAGGGGGGCGCACGGATCGCCGAAGATGATGTGATGGATCACGTCTGGGGCGCTTCCGTCGGGCTCGACATGACCCGCCGCGATCTTCAGGGGGAGGCGAAGGACATGGGCCGCCCGTGGGACTGGGGCAAGGCTTTCGATCAGTCGGCGCCGATCGCGCCCATCAAGCCGATGGCGGATGTTCCCAGCGTCGAGAAAGGGCGCATCTGGCTGGCGGTGAACGGCACGATCCGGCAGGACGCGGACCTGTCCGACCTGATCTGGTCGGTGCGCGAACACGTGTCCATCCTGAGCCACGCCATGACCCTTGCCCCCGGCGACATCATCATGACCGGCACACCCGCCGGCGTCGGGGCCGTGGTGACCGGCGATGTCATCACGGGCGGTGTCGACGGAATCGGCGAATTGGAAGTGACGATCGGACCGCGCTCGTGAGCGACCTGATCCTGCACAACTACTTTCGGTCTTCCACCTCGGTGCGGGTGCGCGCGGCCCTGAATCTCAAGGGGCTGGACTACGACTATGTTCCGCTGTCGCTGCTGAAGGGCGAACAGGCAAGCGCCGATCATCTCGCACTGAACCCGTCCGGGCTTGTGCCAACACTCGTCACGCCCCAAGGCGCCCTGCCGCAGTCGATGGCGATCCTCGAATGGCTGGACGAGGTGCATCCGGAGCCGCCCCTGCTGCCCGGCGACCCCTGGGGTCGGGCGCGGGTCCGCAGCCTGGCGCATATCATCGCGCTGGACATTCACCCGGTGAACAATCTGCGCATCCTCAAGCACATCGAGGCGGAGTTCGGCGCTGATGCGGATGCCAAGGCCGCCTGGTTCCGCAAATGGGCCGGCGCGGGGATGCAGGCGCTGGAGGCACGGCTCGCGGCGGAGCCCGAGACAGGCGAATTCTGCCACGGCGACATCGTCGGTATGGCCGACCTCTGCCTCTATGCGCAGGTGCTCAACAACGCGCGGTTCGACGTGGACATGACCGGTTGTCCCACGATCCTGCGTATCCACGAGAACTGCATGTCGCTCCCGGCGCTGGAGCGTGCCGCGCCGGCCAACCAGCCGGATGCTATCTGATCGGATGCGACTTGAGGAAAGCGCCGAGATGTGAGGCGACAGCCTGCGGCGCGTCCCAGACGATGGAATGTCCCGCGTCGGCCACCGTTTCCTCGCGCAAATCGGCGATCCCCTCGAACCCCGGCCGGGCGAGATCGGGTGGCACGAGTATGTCCTGTGCGGCATAGAGCACCAGCGTGGCGCAGGCGATATCCGACAGGCGCGCCTCTGGCCGGAAGGCCTTGAACCCTTCGAGCTGGTGCGCCATCGCATCGACCGTCTGGGCATAGGGATAGGCCTGCGCGGCTTCCAGCGCCGCCTCGGCATTTGCGGGATCGGTGAAGAACCCGGGGCCGAAGATCCACGGGTAGAGCGCGCGCAACCACGCTTCCTCGCCCTTCGGCATCCGCCGGATGGCAAGCAGGGCCTCGAACACCGCTGTGGTGCGCGGGCTGCGCACCCGGCCCGAAGCCATGACCGTGGCGCTGGCCACACGGCCAGGGAACAGACCGGCCAGCTCCAGCGTCATGAGCCCGCCCATGGAATGTCCGGCCACGTGAAATCGCGGATGGCCAAGGTGATCCATCAACGCGATCACGTCGGCCACCATCTGAGGCATCCTTGCGGGGGCATCCCATGGCGTGGTGCGTCCCGTCGTGCGGTTGTCGGGTCGGATGACGGTGAAACCGTCGCGCAGCAGCGGAACCAGCGGGGTCCAGGCGGCGCTGTCGCTCAGCATCCCGGCGAGCAGGACCAGCGGCGGTCCGTCGCCATCCACCTCGTAGTGCAGGGTCACGTCATCGAGGGTCAGGTCAGGCATTCAGATCGCTCCAGCAGGGCAGAAGATCGCCGGATCGCGGCGAGGCGTGAAAGATGGCGCGCGCGATGGCGCGGGACAGGCAGAGCGCGGCGGCATGGCCGATCAGCATCACGTCTCCAGCGCCGGCCTCTCCGGTGCTGAGCGCGAAGACGAGATCGCCATCGTGGGGCGTATGTGCGGGCACGGTGGCCCGGCCGATCCCGTCATGGGCGGCAACAGCGACGCGCTGGCACTGCGACTTGGTCAGTGCCGCGTCCGTGGCGACGATGGCAATGGTCGTGTTCTCGCGCGGGGACATCGCCTGCCTCTTGCGACTGTCGAGGGACATGCCGAGGCCGGACGCCGGATCCGGCCCCAGGCCGCCGAATTCCGCCCCGATCTCGAAAGGCGCGGCATAGAAATGCCGGTCGCCCGGGGTGGTGACCGCCCCGACCGGGTTGGCCGCGACAAGGGCGCCGACGGTGCTGCCGTCCGGCAGAACGAGCGACGCCGACCCGAGCCCGCCTTTCATCATCGCGCTCAGCGCGCCTGTCCCCGCACCGGCGGTGCCGAGGTCGAATGACGTCGCCGCGGCGTCGAGCGCTTGCCGCCCCAGGGCGCGATAAGGGTTCTCGACCCAATTCTTGTCGCCCCCGTTCAGCAGGTCGAAGATGATCGCGCCGGGCACGAGCGGGATGATGGCCGGACCAATGGCGTAGCCGCGACCGGCGGCGCGCAGACCGTCCACCACGCCCGAACAGGCGTCGAGCCCATAGGCCGATCCGCCGGAAAGTACGAGGGCATCCACGGCCTCAACCGATTTGTCCGGTGCCAGCAGGTCGGTTTCGCGCGTGCCGGGGGCGCCGCCCATGACATGCACCGATGCGACGAAGGGCGCATCGCCCACGACCACGGTGGTGCCGGATTTCAGGGCATCATCATGGGCATTGCCGACGCGCAGGCCGCGCACGTCGGTGATGAGGTTCCGTGGGCCTGTATTCATGATCTTCACACCGTCGTTTACATGGGATGGTCCGAAGCGGGGCCAGCCGCGACCTGCATCTCATATGCAGCGGCCGCCGTCGACCTCCAGGGCGGTGCCGGTGATCATGCTGGCCTCGTCCGAGCAGAGGAACAGCGCGGCATTGCCCATGTCCTGCGGCGTCGAGAAGCGACCGAGCGGAATGGTCGACAGGAATTTCGCACGCATCTCGGGCGTGTCCTCCCCCATGAAACTCCTGAGCAGAGGGGTCTCCCCCGCGACGGGGTTCAAGGCGTTCACACGGATGCCGACGGGCGCAAGTTCGACCGCCATGGCCTTGCTGGCGGTGATCATCCAGCCCTTCGATGCGTTGTACCAGTTCAGGTTGGGCCGCGGAGATACCCCCGCGGTGGAGGCGATGTTCAGGATCGCCCCTGCCTGCCGCTCCTTCATGTGCGGGACGAGTGCGCGGGCCGTGAGGTAGACGGATTTCATGTTGACCCGGCAGACACGGTCGAAGTCCTCTTCGGAAACCTCGTCCAGCGGTGCCGGAAGGTGGGTCACCCCCGCGTTGTTGACGAGGATGTCGACGTGCCCGAACGTATCCACCGCGGTCCGGGCCATTTCGTTTACCGACGCGCCGTCGCCGACATCGACCGTGTGTGCGACGGCGTGGTCGCCCATTTCCGTTCTGAAATCGCGGGCCGCGGCCGCGTTGATGTCGGCGATCATCACGCGCGCGCCTTCCTGGATGAAACGGCGCACGATACCGGCGCCGAATCCGGAGGCGCCACCGGTGATGATCGCTGTCTTGCCGGTGAGTCGCATTTGTTTTGCCTCCCCAATCGGTCGCGTCTCAGTGTGCAACCTGTGCGGTGGCTTGCCAAGCCCGGTCAGCGTTCCACGCGAAAAGAGAAACTTCCCGCCTGTCGGGCGGTCCGGGGAGGACGCAAGGTGATCTCGCAGACGCCCTCGCAGGCCTCGAGGCATTGCTGCCAGAAATCCATCGCGCCGGGCGGGTTCTTTCCGACGCCCAGCACCCAGTCGCCGCCCAGAGCCTGAAAGATCATCTCGGCTGCCTGCGTCCCGATCCCCCGGTGCCGGTGATCCGGCCGGATGGTGAATTCGGTCATCTCATGCGTCCCGTCGGGGTGGTTCCAGACGAGTGCGAAGCCGATCGGCGTTCCGTCCAGCTCGATCAGGTAGGGATGGCGTCCCGGCTCGATCCAATAGCGGTCCAGTGCGTTGGGAAAGAAGGCCGGCCCGTTCGGCAGCACTTCCTGAAAGTACGTTCGCGCCATGCCGTCCAGGACCGCCCGTCGGGATTCGGGAACGGGGACGATGGTGATCCTGCCGGTCATACGGCGTCCTGCAGCGGCGGCAGCACGGGTGCTGCGTCTATCAGGGTGCGGGTGTAGGGATGCTGCGGATTCTCGAATGTCCGGTCCGTCGGACCTTCCTCGACGATCTTGCCCGCCTTCATGACAAGGACACGATCCGTGACCGTGCGCACCACCGACAGATCGTGCGATATGAAGAGATAGGTCAGATCGTATGCACCGCAGAGATCCGCCAGCAGGTCGAGAATCTGGGCGCGCACCGAAACGTCCAGAGCGCTCACGGCTTCGTCGAAGAGGATCAGTTCGGGCCGGATGATCAATGCACGGGCGATGGCGATGCGTTGCCGTTGACCCCCCGAGAATTCGTGGATGTATTTGCGCGCGTCAGCAGGCCCAAGCCCGACGGCGGTCAGTGCCTCGTCTATCGCGCGGACCCGTGCGGCGCCCGTCGGCGGGTCGGGCAGCAGGTGGAACGGCTCCGTCACCAGCCGGTCCACCCGATGCCGGGGGTTGAAGCTGCCGAAGGGATCCTGGAACACCACCTGCATCTTGCGTCGGACCGCCAGATTGGGGGCATTGCCGGAAAAGACCGGATCGCCATCCAGCGTGATGCTGCCCGCCTGCACCGGTTCGAGCCCCAGAAGCGCGCGGGTCAGCGTGGACTTGCCGCAGCCCGATTCCCCCACGAGGCCCAGCCGTTCGCCCTTGTGGATGGTAAAGGATACATCGTCGACGGCGCGGAAGTGCGAGACGGGGCCGAACAGGGTCTTGCGAGGCAGGCGGTAGTCACGGCAGACGTCCGTCACCTCCAGCAGCGGTGTTTTCGCGGTCACCTTGGGCAGCGTGACACGGTGACCCGAAGCGGCAAAGAGCATCCTGGTGTAGGGATGGCTCATGTGCTTGAGCAATTGCCCGGTCTGGCCTTCCTCCACGACCTCGCCGTTGCGCATGACGACGATACGGTCCGCCATGTCCGCCACCACGGCAAGATCATGGGTGATCATCATCAGGCCCATGCCGTCGGTCCGCGCAAGGTTTTGCAGCAATTCCAGGATTTGTGCCTGCGTCGTGACATCGAGCGCGGTGGTCGGTTCGTCCGCGATCAGCAGGCGTGGACGCAGCGCGATGGCCATGGCGATCACCACCCGCTGGCGCTGTCCCCCGGACAGTTCATGCGGATACCGGCTGAGGGGAAACCGGTCCTGCGGCAGACCCACCCGCGTCAGCGTTTCCGCCGCCCTTTCCTCGGCGGCGGCGCGGGAAATGCCCCTTTCATGAATGCGGATGGTCTCGGCCACCTGGGCGCCGATGGTCTGAACCGGATTCAGTGCCGTCATCGGTTCCTGGAAGACCATGCCGATCTCGTTCCCGCGGATGCCGCAGAGCGTCCGTTCGCCCTGCTTGGCCAGATCCATGTCGCGGAACATGATGCGGCCCCGCGTCAGGGTTCCCTTGGGCAGCAGTTGCATGGTGGCCAAGGCGGTCAGCGATTTGCCCGAACCGCTTTCTCCCGTGATGGCGATGATCTCGCCCTGTTCGATCGACAGGGTCACGTCCCGCAGGATGTCGAGACCGTAGATCGACAGCGACAGTTTCTGGATGGAAAGCAGGCTCATGTGCGCACCACCCGGAGGCGGGGATCGAGATAGTCGCGCATCCCGTCTCCCAGCAGGTTGAGTCCGAGGACTGTCAGGATGATCGCGAATCCGGGAACCAGCGCCATGTGCGGTGCGATGCTGACGAGCGTCTGGGCATCTGCGAGCATCCTGCCCCACGAAGGGGTGGGCGGCTGTGCGCCAAGACCCACGTAGCTAAGGGCCGCTTCTGCGAGGATGCCGAGCGAGAACTGGATCGTTCCTTGCACGATCAGCAGGTTG
Organism: Sulfitobacter alexandrii; assembly: GCF_001886735.1. NCBI lineage: Bacteria > Pseudomonadati > Pseudomonadota > Alphaproteobacteria > Rhodobacterales > Roseobacteraceae > Sulfitobacter > Sulfitobacter alexandrii. The sequence goes on along the minus strand of NZ_CP018076.1, from coordinate 3,615,842 downwards.
GTGACGTTGGGCAGGATATGTTCGGCGGAAATGCGCGCGGCGGACTTGCCCGCCACCCGTGCCGCAAGAATGAACTCCCGCTGCCACAACGACAGGGCGGCCCCACGGGTGATCCGGGCAAACACGGGTATGTTGAAGATCCCGATGGCGATGATCGCGTTGATCGCCCCTGCGCCGAAGATCGCCGTGATGAGGATGGCGATGACGATGCTTGGAAAGGCAAAGACCAGATCGTTGCCACGCATGATCAGTTCGTCCAGCCAGCTGCCCTTTCGCGCCGCGGCCCAGAGGCCCAGTGGAATGCCCAGGCCCATGCCGATCCCCACCGCCACCAGTGCAACGGCAATGGAGGTCCGGGCGCCGACCATGATCATGCTCAGGATGTCGCGACCGAAATGATCGGTGCCCAGAAGATGGGTGGCATTCGGCGCCTGAAGCTTGTTCGGGATGTCCAGCGCGGCGTAATCGTAAGGCGTCCAGACAAAGCTGATCAGTGCCGCCAGCACGAAAAGCGCGGAAAGCGCTGCGCCAAGGATCAGGTTGCGTCTCATGTCCGCGATCTCAGTCTCGGATCGACCGCGGCATAGGCGAGATCCACGAGGAAGTTCACGAGGATCACGGAAAAGACCAGCAGCATGACCACCGATTCCACGACGATCAGGTCCCGGGCCGAGATCGACTGGAAGACCAGGCGCCCCAGGCCGGGAAGGTAGAATACCTGTTCGATGATGATCGACCCGGCCAGGAGGAAGGAGAACTGCAACCCGATGATCGTCAGGACCGGGATCAGCGCATTGCGCAGCCCGTGACGCCAGAGTGCCTGACGCTCGCTCAGCCCCTTTGCCCGCGCCGTCCGCATGAAATCCTCGCCCAGCACATCCAGCAGGGAGGATCGCATGACCCGCGCGAGGATCGCCGCTTGCGGCAATGCGAGCGCGACGGCCGGGAGGGTGAGTGCGTGAATACCCGCCCAGAAGCCGCTGTCCCACCCGACGAAGCCGCCCGCCGCGAACCAGCGCAGGTTGATGGCAAACACCAGCACCAGCATCATGGCGAACCAGAAATTCGGAACGGCCACGCCCAGTTGCGTCGCGCCCATCACGCCGATGTCACCCGCCTGCCCGCGGCGCGAGGCGGCGAACAGCCCCGCGGGAAAGGCGACCGCCGTGCTGAGCAACAGCGCATAAAGTGCAAGCGGCAGCGACACCCACAGCCGATCCGCGACCATGCCAATCACCGGCGTCCGGTAGGTGTAGGAGGTGCCGAAATCCCCCGTCAGCATCCCGCCGACCCACGACAGATAGCGCTGTACCTTGGACTGATCCAAACCAAGCTCCGTGCGCAGCGCGGCGAGGGTTTCGGGCTGGGCGTTCATTCCCAGCATGAAGGACGCCGGATCGCCGGGTGCCACCTCGATCACCGCGAAAATGACCAGTGACGCGACGGCAAGGCTCAGCAGAAGGGAGAGCAGTCTCTTGAGGGTGTATCGGATCATTTTTCGGGAGGTTATGCGCAGCCGCCCGACCCGTCCAGAGAATAAGGATCAGGGCATTCTTGCCGGATGCCACTTTGCCGTGAAGGGACAGCCTACGATGGATTCCTCCCCCGTTGCCCAAGTATTCCCGGAAATATCCCCCAGATTCTTGTGCAATGGAATCAGGTGGTTACGGCATATGAGGGCGATTTGGCAGAAAGTTCCACACGTTTGGATGGAACCCTCATTTGCGGGGTCCGTTGTGTCTGCAACGTCAAACAAGGAGATTACAAATGAAATTTGTTGTGAAAACACTTGCTGTCGCCGGTCTTGCAGGCACGCTTGCCGCACCGGCATTTGCCGCCGCGCACATGGATGTATCCACCATGACTTGCGAACAGTACAACGAACTGGGCGGCGCGGACCGTGACAAGGTCGCGATGATGGTTCTGGCTGACATGGATTCCAATACCGAAGGCAGCGACGGCACGGCGACCGCGAACCAACCCGCGGACATGGAAACCGAGGAGGAGAGCAACACCTCCGCATCGGTCGAAGGCTCGGCAAACTCCACGTCGATCGCGCCGGCTGACGATGATCTGGCGCGCATGTCCGAGGACATCCGCCGTCTCAACCGTGTCTGCTCGCGCAACTGGGACGCAATGGTGACCGAAGCCGCAGCAGGTCTTTCCGGCACACGTTAATCTCTGATATCGACCCCCGGAGCGCGCTCGGTGCGCGCTCCGGGAACCAAACCGCGAGATGCCGGTTTCATTGTCATACCTCAATATGGAGAATGGTAATGAATAATCTGGTAAAGATCATCGCGGTAGCCGGTCTGTCGGCGACAGTCGCGGCCCCCGCTTTCGCACAGACGGAGATGAGTGCCTCCATGACCTGTGCGGAGTACAAGGCCCTTTCCCCCGAAGATCAGATGACCGTCGCCGCGATGGCGATTGCCGAAGTGCACGGCGGAATGGACGGCATGGGCATGAGCGGCGAGCCCAAGGCGGTCGAAGATTCGGCTGGTGACACCACCGCAGCCGAAGCCACCGATGGCGCCGCCGACGCGGGAAGCGTGATCGCGGGTGAAGCCAAGGCGGTGGAACCGACCGGCGGCAATACGGTTGCATCCAACATGACGGCTGAACCGATGGACGAAGCGGCCATGGAAGCGTTCATGGTGGCTTGCGATCAGAACCTCGACGCCATGGTGTCGGAAGCCGCAGCAGGCCTGAACGGCACGAAGTGACGTCTGGCTCATTCAACGACGAAGGGCACCTCGCGGTGCCCTTTTTCATGTCGCACCGCAAGTTCGCAGGCCGTATCGCCCGTGGCAAATCGGCGTCGCACCGCTAGATCTGGCCGATGAGCCAACCTGCTTTCATCGGACACGACATCTATCGCCATTCTTCGTATGGAAGATGGCACCCGCTTCGCGTGCCACGGGTGTCCACGGTCATGGACCTGTCCCGTGCCTTGGGCTGGCTGGACCGGGACCAGTTCATCCGCTCGCCCAAGGCGAAGCCCGCGGCACTGACACGGTGGCATACACCGCGCTACGTGGCAGCCCTGCAGCGGGTGGAGCAGGCTCAGGCAGCGACCGCTGACGATCTGAAGCACCATGACATCGGCAGTGTGACCAATCCCGTTTTCCCGGAGATTTTCAGCCGTCCTGCCACCGCTGCCGGCGGGTCGATCCTTGCCGGAGAGCTGCTGAGGAAGGGGGGATCGTGTACAGCCCCGCGGGCGGTACGCATCACGGGATGCCCGATCGCGCGAACGGTTTCTGCTATCTGAACGATCCCGTCCTCGCCATGCTGTCGTTGCGCCACAACGGTGTCCGGCGGATCGCATACTTGGACATCGACGCCCACCATCCCGACGGTGTCGAGGCCGGGTTCGCCGGCGATCCCGATTGCATGTTGATCTCGGTTCACGAAGACCGTCTGTGGCCCCGCACCGGCCCGCTGGACAACGATGGCGGGGGCAATGCCTTCAACCTACCGGTGCCGCGTGGTTTCAACGATACCGAAATGGCCTGTTTCCGGGACGAGTTCCTGCTGCCCCGCGTGCGGGCTTTTCAGCCGGACGCGATCGTTTTCCTGTGCGGCGCCGACGGGCTGGAGGAAGACCCGCTGTCTCACATGCATCTGAGCAACAACGCCCATTGGGAAATTCTGCGTGCGATCATGCTGCTTGCGCCACGTCTGCTCGTCCTCGGGGGCGGGGGATACAATCCATGGTCGGTAGGCCGGATGTGGACAGGCATCTGGGGCACGCTCAACGACCGCCCGATCCCGCGGGTTCTGCCGGCAAAGGCCGAAGCGGTGCTCCGCGCATTGCGTTTCGATGGCAACCGGCGGGGGAAGAATCCCCCGGAGCATTGGTTCACCACGTTGCAGGATATGCCCCGACCGGGCCCCGTGCGCGACGAGGTCGCGGCGGCGTTGGAACACCTCAACCGCCGCGCCCCGGTCTGATCCCTGTTCTCAGCCCATCCGTTCGATGGCCAGCGCGATGCCCTGACCGCCGCCGATGCACATGGTCACGAGGGCCCGCTTGCCGCCGATCCGCTCCAGTTCATAAAGCGCCTTCACGGTGATGATCGCGCCAGTCGCGCCGACAGGGTGGCCCAGGGCGATGGCACCGCCATTCGGGTTCACCCTGGCAGGATCGAAACCCAGCTTCCGTGAAACCGCAACCGCCTGGGCGGCAAAGGCTTCGTTGCTTTCGATCACGTCGAAATCCTCTGCGCTCAGGCCCGTCCGGGCCAGCAGGTTCTCGACCGCCGGTACCGGACCGATGCCCATGACCTCGGGCCGCACCCCGGCGTGGGCGTAGCCCAGGATGCGGGCGCGCGGGGTCAGCCCCGCCTTTTCGGCGGCGTCCGCGGTGGCCAGCACCACGGCGGCGGCCCCGTCGTTGATACCGCTGGCATTGCCTGCCGTGACGGCGCCGTCCTTCTTGAACACCGGACGCAGTCCGGCAAGGGCCTCTGCCGTGGTCGCTTTGGGATGCTCATCGACCTCGAAGGCGACCGTGTCGCGTTTGACCTTCACGTCGACCGGCGTGATCTGGTCCTTGAAATGCCCGGCCTCGATCGCCGCCCTTGCGCGCTCCTGGCTTTGCAGCGCGAAAGCGTCCATGTCCGCCCGGCTGATGTCATGCTCCGCCGCGACGTTTTCGGCGGTGACGCCCATGTGACCGCTCCCGAAGGGGCAGTTCAGCGTCCCGAGCATCATGTCGACGGATTTGACGTCGCCCATCTTCTGGCCCCAGCGGGCATTCTGAAGCAGGTAGGGCGAGCGCGACATGTTTTCGGCCCCGCCGGCCAATCCGAAGTCCGCATCCCCCAGCATCAGCGATTGCGCCACCGACACGATGGCCTGAACCCCCGACCCGCAGAGTCGGTTCACGTTCATCGCCGGAACGTTCTCCGGCACGCCGGCCTGCATGGAAGCGACCCGCGACAGGTACATGTCGCGCGGTTCCGTGTTGATGACATGCCCGAAGGCGACGTGTCCGATGCGGTCGGGTGCGACACCCGCCCGCTCCATCGCGGCCTTTGCCGCCGTGCTGCCCAGGTCGATGGGCGGAGTGTCGGCCAGCGAGCCGCCGAAAGTACCGATCGCAGTACGTGCGCCGCCCAGGATAACGATGTCTTTTGTCATGATGCTTCCTTCTGTGTTTGGGCGAATATGGCGCAGGTTGATCCGGATGTCAGGGGCCGTTTTCGGTTCCGCGAAAGGCCCGGACGTTGACTTTCACCCGAAGCGGGGCCAATCCATCCGTCATGACGGAAAAGCCCGACACCCTGCTGACCAAGCTGCCCGCCCGGTTGAAAGAGGCGCGGCTGGGCCAGGGGCTGTCGCTCGACGCGGTGGCGAAACTGTCGGGCGTATCCCGGTCCATGGTCAGCCAGATCGAGCGTGGTGAATCGTCGCCGACGATCGCGACACTGTGGAATCTGACCCGTGCCCTTCAGGTCGATTTCGCAGGCCTTCTGGACCAGGGACTGCAGGGAACGCGGATCGACCTGCTCAGGGCTCAGGATGTGCCGACGATCACCAACCTCGGCACCGGATGCCGGATCCGCATCCTGTCGCCACCGGAGGACGCGGGCCGGCACGAGGTCTATGAACTGCATATCGACGGCGGCGGCGCACTGGACAGCGACCCGCATGCCCAGGGGGCCCGCGAGCATCTGACAGTGATCGATGGCTGCGCCACCCTGACCAGCGGCAACAGCACGGAAACCCTGAAGCCGGCGGACACGGCGCGCTATCCCGCCGATGTCGCGCACTGTATCGCCGCGCCTGATGGGCCGTTGCGCGCCTTTCTCGTGGTTCACTACGGCTGAAGGGCCTGCTTTCTGCTAAAGCGGAAAAATTCTGTTATAATGGAATTTTGTGTTTTCCTGTCCGCAGCGCCATGTTAGAGGGCAGGAAAAAGGACATTGCCATGACCGAAGCCTACCTCAAGCACATCGACGACATCCTGACGCAGATCGAGGCGGACGGGATGATGAAGAAGGAGCGGCTGATCACGTCGCCGCAGGCGGCGACCATCGACGTCGGCGGGCGGGCGATGATCAACCTCTGCGCCAACAACTATCTCGGACTTGCCGACCATCCCGAGCTGATCGCCGCCGCAAGGGACGCGATGGACCCGAAAGGCTTCGGCATGGCTTCGGTACGGTTCATCTGCGGGACGCAGGACATCCACCGGGAACTGGAGCAACGTCTGGCCGCCTATCTCGGCAAGGACGACTCGATCCTCTTTGCCGCCTGCTTCGATGCCAACGGGGGCCTATTCGAGCCGCTTTTTGGTCCGGAGGATGCCATCGTCTCGGACGCGCTCAACCATGCGTCGATCATCGACGGCATCCGGCTTTGCAAGGCCAAGCGCTATCGCTATGCCAACAGCGACATGCACGATCTCGAAGGGCAGCTGAAACTGGCCCGCGAGGAAGGGGCACGTTTCATCCTGATCGCGACCGACGGCGTCTTCAGCATGGACGGCTACCTTGCGAAACTCCCCGAGATTTCGGCGCTGGCAAGGAAATACGAGGCCTTGGTGATGGTGGACGATTGCCACGCCACCGGCTTCATGGGGCCGAAAGGGGCCGGGACGCCTGCGCATTTCGGGGTGGATGTGGACCTGCTGACCGGCACGCTGGGCAAGGCGCTGGGCGGTGCGATCGGGGGCTACATCGCCGGGCCGCAGGCCGTGATCGATCTCCTTCGACAGCGTGCGCGCCCGTACCTGTTCTCGAACTCGCTTCCGCCGGCGATCGTCATGGCCGGTCTCAAGGCGCTGGATCTGGTGGAGGCGGGCGACGACCTGCGCGCGCGGCTGTTCGAAAATACGGCATATTGGCGCGCGGGGCTGGAACGGCTGGGTTTCGACCTGCTGCCCGGCGAGCATCCCATCGTCCCGGTCATGCTGGGCGAGGCCCAGCTGGCGCAGGACATGGCGGCGCGCTTGTTTGACGAAGGCGTCTACGTGAGCGGATTTTTCTTTCCGGTCGTTCCCCGAGGGGCGGCGCGCATCCGGACCCAGATGAACGCGGCGCTCACGAGGGCCGAGCTTGATCGTGCCCTTGCGGCCTTCGACGTGGCGGGCAAAGCCTGTGGTGTGCTGTCATGACCAATGAAATGATGGCCCTGAGCAAGTTGCACCCGCGCGAGGGCCTGTGGTTGACGCACGCCCCGGTGCCCGAGATCGGTCCAGACGACGTGCTGATCCGGATCAAAAAGACCGGGATCTGCGGCACGGACATCCACATCTGGAATTGGGACGACTGGGCCGCGGGCACGGTGCCGGTGCCGATGATTACCGGACACGAATTCGCGGGCGAGATCGTCGAGGTCGGGCGCAACGTCGAGGGGCTGGAAATCGGACAGCGGTGTTCGGGCGAAGGACATCTGATCGGAAAGCAGTCGCGCCAGTCGCGCGCCGGAAAATTCCATCTGGATCCGGCGACACGCGGTATCGGAGTGAACGAGCAGGGCGCGTTCGCGGAGTATCTTCGCCTGCCCGCATTCAACGTCGTGCCGTTGCCGGATACGATCAGCGATGACATCGGGGCCATTCTCGACCCGCTCGGCAACGCCGTCCACACGGCGCTCAGTTTCGACCTGGTGGGGGAGGACGTGCTGATCACCGGGGCGGGCCCGATCGGGATCATGGCGGCTGCCGTTGCGCGGCACGTCGGGGCGCGCCATGTGGCGATCACCGACATCAATCCGGCACGGCTGGAACTGGCGACAAAGGTCGCCGACGTCGTCCCGGTGAACGTGGCCGAGGAAGATCTGGGTGACGTGATTGCCCGGCTCAAGATGAAGCAGGGTTTCGATGTCGGCATGGAAATGTCCGGTGCGCAGGCTGCTCTCGATCAGATGGTCGAGGCGATGACCATGGGCGGCCGGATCGCCATGCTGGGCATTCCGCCGGGAAAGTCCCCGGTGGACTGGAGCCGCATCGTGTTCAAGGCCATCACAATCAAGGGTGTCTATGGCCGCGAGATCTTCGAGACATGGTACAAGATGATCGCGATGCTGGAGAACGGGCTGGATGTCTCTGCCATCATCACCCACCGTTTTGCCGCGGCGGATTTCGAAACCGGATTCGCCGCAATGAAGTCCGGAGAAGCCGGCAAGGTCGTCCTCGACTGGACCGGCGCGCGCCACGCGTGACTCCCTCGCGGCCGGGCATTGGCGGCACGCCGGCCGGTTGCATGGCCCCTCCACGGGTGCAAGTAAGGGCGGCATGATCGGACGCAAGTTGCATCGTCTTGCCCTCGTGGCAGAGCGCGCCGTTGACCGGTTGCGGGGGCCCCGTAACCGGCGACGGGTCATCGACCCCTACGCCGGCTACGCCACGCCCGAGCATCTGGTGGTCAGGGGTCGGGTGCTGACCGGTTTGCGTCGGAACCAGCCCGAGGCCGACCAGTCCGCATGGATCAATTTTCGCCAGATGGTGTCGCTGTTCCTGACGTCCGAGGTGGCGGGCGTGGAGGTGAAGGCACGCGGTGTCACCACCCTGTCGGATGAGGAGGGGTATTTCACCCTGTTGCTGCCGCGCGGCGAGGAAAGCGGCTGGGTGGAGGTCACGGTGGACATCACGGGCCACGAGGCCACCGCGACCTGTCCTGTCCTGATCGCGCACCCGGATGCGGCGTATGGCGTGATATCGGACATCGACGACACGATGCTGCGAACCGGTGCCTATTCGCTGCCGCGCAATCTCTGGACGTCCCTGACCGGCAACGCACTGACCCGGGAAGTGTTCGAGGACGCACCGCCTTTCATGGCGGCGCTGTCCGATGGTGAACGCAACCCGGTCTATTATGTCAGTTCAAGCCCGTGGAACCTGCACCATTTCCTCCGTCGAATCTTCGCCGCTGCCGGTCTGGTGGAGGGTCCCAAGTTCCTGCGCGATTTCGGCCTGGGTGAGACACAGTTCATCACCGGGACCCATGGCGACCACAAGGGCGCGAGCATCGACGTGATACTCGCCGCCAATCCGGCATTGTCCTTCATCCTCGTCGGTGACACGGGGCAGCATGACGCCATCGTTTACCGGGACGCCGTCGCCCGGCATTCCGGGCGGATCAGGGCCGTCGTGCTGCGCGAACCCGGACAGGGACCGGGACCTGAAGATCTTGCCGCGATGCAGGAAATCAGCCTGCGCGTCCCGTTGTTGCATGGCCGGACATTCGACGGATTCGCGCGTGTTCTTCGCGCAGCGCCAGCCGCGGACTGAATGGCGGTGCCGGATCAGGGTGTCAGCGGCACGCGCCCATCATCGGTCAGCAGCCAGCTTTCTCGTCCTTCGAAGACCGCGACCGACAGCCGCTCTCCGTAGCCCGCGCCGCTGTCGAGGTTGATCCGGTTGCCATAGTGCCGTGCTGCCGATATCGGCGTGTGCCCATGGACGATCAGCTTCGGGTGCGGCGCCGTCTCGTCATGGAATTCGCCGCGGATCCAGAGCAGATCTTCCTCGTCCTGTTTGTCCAGCGGGACACCGGGCCTGATGCCGGCATGGCAAAAGAAAAGATCATCGGTCTGAAAAGACAGATCGAGGTTCGCAAGAAAATCCAGGTGGTCTTGCGGGACCGCTTCGCGCGCTGCACGATGCACGGCAAGCATGCGGTTCCGCGAGGTGAATTCCACGCCGTAGGAGGCCAGCGTCGTGTCGCCGCCGAGCCTTTCGTGCAGCCAGTACAGATTTATCGGCAGATAGGCCTCGTGCCGGGGATAGTCCTGCATGAACCATTCGAACATGCGGTCGTGGTTCCCCTTGATGAAGGTCCACGGGCTGCCCGCCTTCTGACCTTGGACGAGCCGGTCGAGCACGCCTCGGCTGTCCGGCCCGCGGTCGGTGTAGTCGCCGAGAAAGACGATCCGCGCCTCCGGACCGCCGTCCCTTTCGATCAGGGAAAGAGCGCGCTGCAGTTCGTGCAACTGGCCATGAATGTCGCCGATGGCGTAAATGGGATCGGTCATGCGCAGCAGGTAGCGCAGGCCGGTTCGCAAGAAAAGCCCTAGCGGCTGTATCCATCCACTTGCGGGTAGTCGTCGAGCGGCGCCAGGATATCTGCGATGACCCCCCGGATCCAGCCGTGTGCGGCTGCGTTGGTGCGCCGCCGGTGCCAGATCATGCCAATCATCGGCTCCGGCATGGTCACGGGCGGCGGCAAGACCTGCAGGTTCAGCTTTGTGCTGATCTTTCTTGCCAATTGCTCGGGGACAACCGCAACGTAATCGGTTTCCGCAACGGCGCTGCAGACACCGTACATGACCGGAAGCGTCATGACGACACGTCGCTTCCGGCCGACCTTGGCCAGTGCGGCGTCAGCCATCGCCGCAAGGTTCCCTTCCGGTGAAAACAGGACATGGCTGAGATCGCAGAAGGTGTCGATGTCGATCTCACCGGGCGTGGGCAAGGCTGCCAGCCGCGGGTGTCCGCGCCGCGCGATCACGGAAAAACGCGCACGGAACATCGGCTGCCATTCCATCCAGGACGGGCCGTCCATCTGGGGGACCATGGCCAGGTCAACATCCTGTCGTTCCAGTGCGCCCGCATAGTTGTCCGGCACCAGATCGACCAGCTGAATGCGCACGCCGGGTGCTTCCTGTGCGATCTTCTCTGCCAGCTGCGGCATCAGCATTTCGGCAAAGAAATCGCTGCCCGACAGGCGAAAACGGTCGTCCGCGATGCTGGGATCGAAACGCTGCGGGCCCGACAGGATGGTCTCGGTCTGATCCAGCAGTGTCCGCAGCGGCTCGGCAAGTGACAGGGCATAGTCGGTCGGTTCCAGCCGGGGACCGATCCTTACCAGCAAGGGGTCGTTCAACGCGGCACGCAACCGCGACAGCGCGGCGGATACCGCCGGTTGCGATAGCCCGATGCGCTGGCCCGCGTGGGTCGCCGAGCGGGTTTCCAGCAACGCGTCGAGTACGCGCAGCAAATTCAGATCAAAACTGCCAAAATTCATGCTGCTTATAATGATAATATATTAAATCAATTTTTTATATGGAGAAATTCATGGCACAAGATCAGCACGATTTTGCAAAAAAGTCATTCTTTCCGGGGGCTGCTTCTCGCTTCTGCGAGGCAGCCCTCTTTTACGGACGATGCGTTGTGCGCGTGGGTTTGAAACTGGTTGGATAGGTAGGGCAAATGAAGGGTCTGGCGTTCTATTTCTTGGTGATGGGGGTGTTATCGGGACTGGTCGGGATGGTTTGGGGCATTCAGATGTCGGCCACGCAGGATCATGGCCTTTCTCCCGCGCATGGGCATCTCAACCTGATCGGTTGGGTCAGCATGACGCTGTTTGCCCTTTATTATCACGCGGTGCCCGGCGCCGCGCAAAGCCGGCTGGCCATGATCCACTTTGCCGTTTCCGTGGTCGGGCTGCTCGTCCTGGTGCCGGGCATCGCCATCGTGCTGTCGGGCGGCACGGAAGCGCTTGCCAAGATCGGATCAATGATCACGGTCGCGGCCATGCTCCTGTTTCTGGCAGTGGTGCTGCGCAACCGCGCGGCCTGAATCAAAAAGGGCGCCCCGGTCGGGGCGCCCCTTGGTGATCCGTCAGGCTACATCGAATTGCAGCGGCTTGATCTGCTTGAACAGACCGGTGTCGTGCAACTTCTTGATGACCGGGTCCGGGACGACCTCGTCAACGTAGAGCAGCGCGATCGCCTCGCCCTTTGCGGCGGAACGGCCGAGGGTGAAGTTGGCGATGTTCACGCCGTTTTCGCCCATCGTCTGGCCCAGCGCGCCGATGATGCCGGGAACATCCTCGTTCGTGGTGTAAAGCATGTGCTGACCGATCTCGGCGTCGATGGTGATGCCCTTGATCTGGATGAAGCGCGGCTTTCCGTCCGAGAAGACGGTGCCCGCGATGGAACGCTCCCGCTTGTCCGTGACCACCGTCACCTTGATGTAGCCGTCAAAGACGCCCGACTTGTCCTGGTTGGTCGTGCTGATCTGGATGCCCTTCTCGCGTGCGACCACGGGGGCCGACACCATGTTCACGTCGGGATTGGCGCGCTTCATGATGCCCGCGACGACGCCGCAGTTCAGCGCCTCGAGGTTCATCTGGCCGACCGAGCCGTCGTAAAGGATGTTGATGGCCTTGATCGGCTCGTCCGTCATCTGGCCGATGAACGCGCCGAGGTGGCCGGCCAGCTTGACCCAGGGCCCCATGACCTTGGCCTCTTCGGCCGTGACGGAAGGCATGTTCAGCGCGTTGCTGACGGCGCCTGTCAGCAGGTAATCCGACATCTGCTCGGCCACCTGGAGCGCGACGTTCTCCTGCGCTTCGGTGGTGGCGGCGCCGAGGTGCGGCGTGCAGACCACGTTGGGCAGGTTGAAAAGCGGGTTCTCTGTGGCCGGTTCCTCGGCAAAGACGTCGAAGGCTGCCCCCGCGACGTGGCCCGATTTCAACATCTCGGCCAGTGCTTCCTCGTCCACCAGACCGCCCCGGGCGCAGTTGATGATACGGACGCCCTTCTTGGTCTTGGCGAGGTTCTCGCGGCTGAGGATGTTCGCCGTCTGCTCGGTATAGGGAACATGCAGGGTGATGAAATCGGCGCGCTTGAGCAGATCTTCCAGCTCGACCTTCTCGACGCCCATCTTCTTGGCCTTTTCGTCCCCGAGGAAGGGGTCGTAGGCGATGACCTTCATCTTGAGGCCGCGCGCGCGGTCGCAGACGATTCCGCCGATGTTGCCCGCGCCGATCACGCCCAGCGTCTTGCCGGTCAGCTCGACACCCATGAACTTGGATTTTTCCCATTTGCCCGCGTGGGTGGATGCGGACGCTTCGGGGATCTGCCGTGCCACGGCGAACATCATGGCGATGGCATGTTCGGCGGTGGTGATCATGTTGCCGAAAGGCGTGTTCATGACGATCACGCCCTTCTTCGAGGCTTCGTCCTTGTCGATGTTGTCGGTGCCGATCCCCGCGCGACCGATCACCTTGAGGTTCGGCGCATTGGCGAGGATCTTTTCGGTGACCTTGGTCGCGGAGCGGATGGCGAGACCATCGTAGTTGCCGATGACCTCGGCCAGCTTGTCCTTGTCCTTGCCGAGATCGGGCTGGAAATCGACATCGATACCGCGGTCGCGGAAAATCTGGACGGCAGCGTCGGAAAGCTTGTCGGAAATGAGTACTTTGGGAGCCATGTCTGTTGGTCCTTGTCTGATAGCGCTGCGCAGCTACGGCGCAGGCTGAACTGGAAAGAAAGAATGTGCGCAGTCGCTGCGCAGGGATGGATCAAGCGGAGATTTCGGCCTCGAACGCCCAGGAGAGCCAAGGCAACATCGCCTCGATGTCCGAAGTCTCGACCGTGCCGCCGCACCAGATACGCAGGCCCGGAGGCGCGTCCCGGTAGGCACCGATGTCCAGCGCCACGCCCTCGTCCGCCAGCCGCTTGGCGACGGCCTTGGCAAAGGCGGCGCCGTCGGTGATGCGGTCATCGGTGAACTTCAGGCAGACCGACGTGTTCGAACGCGTGGCCGGGTCTTCGGCCAGGTTCGCGATCCAGTCGTTCGCCTCGCAGAAATCGAAGATCACCTTCGCGTTGGCATCGGCTCTCGCCATCAGACCCTTCAGTCCGCCCACGGATTTGGCCCAGTCGAGCGCCAGCAGGTAATCCTCGACACAGAGCATGGAGGGCGTGTTGATCGTCTCACCCTTGAAGATGCCCTCGTTCAGCTTGCCGCCCTTGGTCATCCGGAAGATCTTGGGCAGCGGCCATGCGGGGGTGTAGCTTTCCAGCCGTTCGACGGCGCGGGGGGACAGGATCAGCATGCCGTGCGCGGCCTCACCGCCCAGCACCTTCTGCCAGGAGAAGGTGGTCACATCCAGCTTGTCCCACGGCAGGTCCTGCGCGAAGGCTGCGGAGGTCGCGTCGCAAAGCGTCAGCCCCTTGCGGTCGGCGGGAATGGCGTCGCCGTTCGGCATCCGCACGCCGGAGGTGGTGCCGTTCCAGGTGAAACAGACATCGTGGTCGTAGTTGAGCGCCGCCATGTCCACGATCTGGCCATAGTCGGCCTCGTGCACTGTCGCTTCGATCTTGAGCTGTTTGACCACGTCGGTGACCCAGCCCGCGCCGAAAGATTCCCAGGCGACCATTTCGGCCGGGCGTTCGCCCAGCAGGGACCACATCGCCATCTCGAAAGCGCCCGTATCGGAAGCGGGCACGATGCCGATGCGATAGTCGGCAGGAACGCCGAGCACCTCGCGGGTGGTCTCGATCGCCTCCAGCAGCTTGGCCTTGCCCGGTGCTGCGCGATGGCTGCGGCCCAGGGGCGCAGACGCGAGCTTGGTCAGGTCGAATGTGGGGATCTTGGCACAGGGGCCGGAAGAAAAACGCGGATTTGCCGGCCGCGTTGCCGGTGCAGTAATAGCCATTGATGCTACCCTCTCAGATATGCGCCCTTCGTTGGGGAAGGGTGTCCCACGGCTGCGTTTAAGGGGTCGCCCGGTCTGGTGCAATCTGGAAAACGCGTCTAGAACGCCGCCTTGTCGCGCAATTGCGACGTTCATGACGCCGATCGGAAACTTTGCATGCTTACAGCCGTCCTGCTGAGCTCGCCCCGCGATCCCAAACTCGATCCTGCGCTGATCGACAGCCTGCGCAATGCCTGGGGTGGCGGTGACGCGGTCTGGCTGGCGCCGGACGAAGCGGCGGAATTCGGGATCGCGCGGCAGCCTGACAATTTCGAGGCGGTCTGGGAGGACTGTCAGAAGATGGGCGTCGATCTGGTTGTCGTGCCGACCGCAAACCGCCGCAAGCGGATGCTGCTGGCCGATATGGACAGCACGATGATCCAGCAGGAATGCATCGACGAGCTGGCCGATGAGGCGGGTGTCGGGGCAAGGGTCAAGGACATCACGGCGCGCGCGATGAATGGCGAGCTGGATTTTGAGGGTGCCCTGCGTGAGCGGGTCGGCCTGCTTAAAGGGCTGCCGGAGTCGGTGATCGAAAAGGTGCTGTCAGAACGGATCACACTTATGCCGGGGGGGCCGACACTGGTGGCGACGATGAAGGCGCAGGGCGGTCATGCGGCGCTGGTCTCCGGCGGCTTCACGGCCTTCACGGCAAAGGTCGCGGCCCTGCTGGGTTTCGACGAGCATCGCGCCAATACCCTGCTGGCCGACAAGGGCGTGTTGAGCGGTGAGGTGGGGATGCCCATTCTGGGGAAACAGGCCAAGGTCGATGCGCTGGAGCAGATCACGGCGCGGCTGGGCATTGCCGAAGCGGACGTGATCGCCGTCGGGGACGGGGCGAACGATCTGGGCATGTTGACGCGTGCCGGCCTTGGCGTGGCGCTGCACGCAAAGCCTGCCGTTGCCGCGCAATGCAATGTGCGGGTGAATTTCGGTGACCTGACCGCGCTGCTGTACGTTCAGGGCTACGCGAAAGCGGATTTCGCCGCCTGACAGCGGCGATCCGGTGGGGGCGCTGCCCCCGTCCTTCGGACTCCCCCGGAGTATTTTCCTGCAAAAAGAATCAGAGCAGGTCGGCCGCGGGTTTCAGCACGCCGGTCACGATGTCGCGGCGGTTCGTGATCGGCGCGTTCATGCGCTTCAGGGTGGCGGGATGGTTCGGGTCCAGAACGCCGAGGCGCACGAGGATCGCGGCGATGGCGCATTCGGCGGCACGGGTGGTGCCGCAGGCAGCCTTGAGGGCGATGCCCAGTTTCTGTTCGGGCAGGATCGCGATGAAGAACCCTTCGGCGCCCGTCTTCAGGGCGACCTTGCCGTCCATCGCGCGCATCAGTTCGGTGCAGGCGCGGCCTTCTCCGGCCACCAGTTCGGGATGCAGGCGCATTGCCTGATGCAGCCGCGCTTCGGCCGATCCTTCGGGCGCGGCGGCGAAGCCCGCCATGGCGCGCGCCATGCCTTGCAGGCTGCAAGCGAAGTTCGGGGCGGAGCAGCCGTCGATGCCATAGCCCGGCGAGGATTCGCCCGTCACCTCCTCGAACGCGGCGAGGCACGCGCGCTGCACGGGATGCGCGGGATCGACGTAATCGGCCCCGCCTCCGAGGTGCTTGTTCAGTGTCAGGAATCCGGCGTGCTTGCCGGAGCAGTTGTTGTGTACCTGGCAGGGAGACTGTCCTGCCCGTATCAGCCCATCGCGCGCCTCGCGGTCGTCCGGTTCCTGCGGGCCGCAGCGAAAATCGGAGTCGTCCAGCCCGAGCGTGGAAAGCCATGTCTCGACCCGGTCGGTGTGGATCGCCGCGCCGTTGTGCGAGGCACAGGCGAGTGCCAGCTGTTCGGTGCCGAGCCGGGCCTTGTCGGCGGCCCCGGAGGTGAGAAGCGGCAGGGCCTGGATCATCTTGGAAGAGCTGCGCGGCAGGATCACGGTTGCCGGATCGCCCCAGGCCTCGACGATCTGGCCGGTGTCGTCGCAGATCACCGCGTGGCCGGAATGGACGCTTTCCAGAAAGGGGCCACGCCAGATTTCGGCGAAGGGGCTGGGTTGGGTCATGATTTCCTCCGATTCGTGCGCGAATTCCTGCCAATCAGGGTTTCGTCTGTCGCCTGTTTCGCGTTATTATGCTTGTTGTCGAAAAGATAACAGGCACTTGCAGGAGAGCGGCCAGACAACGCCGCCATCAAGGCTTGCGATTGAGTTGAGGTCAAGGACAGCTGGAGGCTGGACAGATGGGAATGATAAGGAATTTCGGTGTCATCGTGGGGCTGGCCGCGTTGGCAGCAGCGTCGGGCGCCGCCGCTCAGGATCAGAGCACGAACCGCGTGGCGGCCAAGACCGACTGGAGCGTGTTCGTCGAGGACAACCCGACAGAGTGCTGGGGTGTGTCCACGCCGAAGGAAACCGTGAACTCTCGCGATGGCCGGGTCGTTGCCGTGAACCGCGGTCAGACCCTCCTGATGGTGTTCTATCGTCCCTCCGCGGGCGCCAAGGGGCAGGTCGCCTTTACCGGCGGCTATCCTTTCAAGTCCGGCTCGACGGTGACGATGGACATTTCCGGGACCACCTTCGAACTCTTCACCGAAGGTGAATGGGCCTGGCCCGCGACGACCGAAGACGATGCCAAGATCATCACAGCGATGAAGCGGGGGGCCGATGCCGTCGTGTCGGGCGAGTCGGGCCGTGGCACGGATACCAAGGACACCTTCTCGTTGCTGGGCTTTACCGCGGCTGTCGAAGATGCCGCCAAGCGCTGCGGCGGTTGAACGGCGCGCGACCCGTCAGGTCACCCGTACCATCAGGATCATGGCTGCCAATGCGCAGCCGATCCCGGCGAATTCCCTGATCTGCAGGGTTTCGCCGAACCGCAGCACGCCGATGGCACAGAGGGCGACGAGGGTGATCATGGAAAACCCTACTCCGGCTTGGGAAAGCGTGACGTGCTGCAGGGCGAAATACCAGATCAGGGCCGAAGCGGCATAAAGCGTGCAGCCGAGGACGACGAGGGGCGAAGCCGCTGCCTGACCCTGATCGACCGCGGATTTTATCAGGTAGTCGCCAAGGATCACGATCATGGCGGTGAACGACGTCAGGGCAAATCCGTACAGTATGGACATGACTATACCTTTCCAAGAATGATGGGCCCTTGCGCCGGGAAAGGGGTCTTAATCGAGACCACCGGTGCAGAGCCGGGCAGGACAAGCTTCGGCCCGACGTCGGCATCGGACAAGTCCGGATAACCTTACCTTCGAACCGGGGGTCGCCATGACCCTTTTGCAATTGCCCGCATATTCTATATAGAGACGCATCCACCCGAGGAGAGTCGATCATGACCGCCACCGCGCCGATTACACAGGACGTCCATACCATTCCGCGCAAGCTGCCGGAGGGGCCGATCAACCTCGTCGGCATGACGCGCGAGCGGATGCGAGAGGTGCTGATCGCGCATGGCACGCCCGAGAAGCAGGCCAAGATGCGCGTGGGCCAGATCTGGCAGTGGATCTATCAGTGGGGCGTGCGCGATTTCGCGTCGATGACCAACCTGGCCAAGGCCTACCGCGCGGAGCTGGCAGAGAAGTTCGTGATCGAGGTTCCGGAAGTCGTCACCCGCCAGGTGAGCACGGACGGCACGCGCAAGTACCTTGTCCGGATCGCGGGCGGTCACGAGGTGGAGGTGGTCTATATCCCCGAGGAGGGGCGCGGCACGCTCTGCGTCTCTTCTCAGGTCGGGTGCACGCTGACATGCTCCTTCTGTCACACCGGGACGCAGAAACTGGTCCGCAATCTTACCGCGGCCGAGATCATCGGGCAGGTGATGGTTGCCCGCGACGATTTGGGCGAATGGCCTGTGCCCGGTGCAACCAAGGACGAAACCCGCCTTCTGTCGAACATCGTTCTGATGGGCATGGGCGAACCGCTTTATAATTTCGAGAACGTGCGCGATGCGATGAAGATCGCCATGGACGCGGAAGGTATCCAGCTGTCGCGCCGCCGGATCACGCTGTCCACCTCCGGGGTGGTGCCGGAAATCTGGCGGACCGCGGAAGAGATCGGCTGCCAACTGGCCGTTTCGTTTCACGCCACCACCGATGAAGTGCGGGACAAACTGGTCCCGATCAACAAGCGTTGGAACATCGCCGAGCTGCTGGAGGCGCTCAAGAGCTATCCCAAGGTCAGCAATTCGGAGCGGATCACTTTTGAATACGTGATGCTGGACGGTGTGAACGACAGCGACGAGGACGCCCGGCGGCTGGTGAAGCTGATCGAAGACATCCCCGCCAAGGTGAACCTGATCCCGTTCAACGAATGGCCCGGCGCCCCTTACAGGCGGTCGAGCAACAACCGCATCCGGGCCTTTGCCGACATCATCTACAAGGCGGGGTATGCTTCTCCGATTCGCACGCCGCGCGGAGAGGACATCATGGCCGCTTGCGGTCAGCTCAAGTCAGCCACCGAACGGGCGCGCAAGTCGCGGCGGCAGATCGAGGCGGACGCGGGAATCAGCTCGTAGACATCTCCGTGTCGCGGGGGTCCATCATGCCCTCCTTGATGCCCATCCGGATCAGCAGCAGGTTGACCGGATAGGCCGCCAGAAGCCCGAGCGTCAGCGAGACGATGATGGACGACCAGAACCTCACGTCACCCATCGTTGCCTGCCCGGCAAGCAGGAGATCGGCACCGATGGCCACGATCTCCATCACCGCGATGGATGGTGTCTCTGAAATCAGGGCATCGTGGATCGCCTGGCGGAATGCCACGCCGTCCTGCATCAGGGGGCCGATCGTCAGGGCGACACCGGCAAGATAGGCGAGGGTGAACGTCACGAAAGCGGTTGAAAGATTGCCTGCGGCGAAGAGGCCGACCGCGACCATCACCCCCACGATTTCCCCCATGCCGCAGCCGGAGTAGCAATGCGCGACGGACCGGAAACCGCGTCGCCAGTCCGCGTCATCCGAAATCTCCTTTCGGCCGCTGACCCAGTAGATAAGCAGGCCGACCGGACCGGAGTAGAGGACAGTCAGGCTCCAGACGACCTTCATGAGGGATCCGAGGTGCGCATTGTTCTGCCGCAGGTCGCGCCAGAGGATGAGCATGCTGGGCACCATCAGCGCCGCCCAGGCGATCAGGAATACGGGACTGTCGAGAACTGTCTTAAGCGTTTCCAAAGGGACTGTCTTTCGTCTTGCTACCTGTTCAACGGTTCATGCCGAACACGGTTCCAAGATGCCTCATGCCCGGAATCTCCAACCAAGACGGGAATAAGGCATCAAATTCCCGAAAAGACCTCTTGTCCGCCCAGATCCCGAACGAATTGGGCCATGGTCTTTCCCAAGATTGTTTCCTGTAGAAACCCAATCAGGAGACAGAAGATGTCTGTTATGATCAACAAGGATCCCTTCATCACCGCGCAGGTCATGGACCTGGTGCTGAGGGAACGCGCGGTTGCCCTTTCCAACCGCGAATGGAAGCACCGTCTGGCGGGCTACGGATACGCGATCAGGGATACCGACCGGGGCCAGATCGTCGAGACCCTGCCGCATCACGTCGAAGTCGGGTTCCTTCCGGTTGAATCACGCGCCTAGTTCCGGCGCACACGCCTGACCGGCCAGACTTCGAGCAGCCCCGCGCAGAGCACCAGCGCGCCACCGATCATTTCAAGCGGGGACAGGGCTTCGGACGCCAACACCGCCGCAGAGGCCGCGCCGATGAGCACTTCGGCCATCAGGAGAATGCCGACGCGTGCCGGGTCCAGCCTGACGGTCGCCCACATCAGGCTTGCCATGGACAGGCCCCACCACAGACCGCCCGTGCCCAGCACGATCGCCAACATCGCGAGGGGCGATCCATCGGGCGACTGCCACGGAGACAGCAGGGGTCCGATGCACAGCGTCGTCACCGTGGCGCCGCCGGCGAATACGAAAGCCGCCTGGGGCGCGGGCAGCTCCGGAGTGGCGCGGATACCGGTTGTGGCGACTGCCCACAGCATCCCCGACAACAGCGCAATCCACTCGCCCGTGTTGCGCGGAAGCGGCACCTGACCCTGCGCGCCGAGCATCACACCCAACCCGGCAAGGCCGAAGGCGATGGCAAAGTACCTCAGGATGGGGGTGCGCCACCCCATGACGTATCGGGCGATGAGTGTGCTCCACACCGGGGTCAGAAAGAACAACAGGATGATGATCGCGACGCGACCGTAGACCAGAGCGACGGAATAGAGAGAAAAGGCCGCGCCCCCCAGCGCGACGAACGCGATGGCACGCCGACGTTCACGGCACAGGAGGCTTTGGCCCCGCAAAGCGACGGGTGCAAGGAACACCGTGGCTGCCGCGGTGATCGCCGCTGTGCCCCATGGACCGGCAAGACCCATGCCCGCCAATGTCCTGACCGGAAGCCAGTAGAAGCCCCACAAGACACCCGTGAATACCACGATGAGCGTCGCCTTCAGGGCGGACTTGTCGTCTTGCATGGTTCCCCCGATGAACGCGACTGGCCTAGCGCCCCGGAATTTTCTCACGCGGTGGCGTGACCTTCCAGTTCTCGATCAGGTCCATCGCTTCGGCCGCGGTCTCGACAAAGCTGAACAGATCCAGATCTTCGGCCGAGATCGTGCCCGCGTCTGCCAGCGCCTCCCAGTTGATGATCTTTTCCCAGAAGGCGCGGCCGAAAAGGAGGAAAGGAACGGGTTCCATCCGGCCGGTCTGGATGAGTGTCAGGGCCTCGAACATCTCGTCCATGGTGCCGAAACCGCCGGGAAACACGCAGATCGCCTTGGCCCGCATCAGGAAATGCATCTTGCGGATCGCGAAATAGTGGAAGTTGAAACACAGTTCCGGCGTCACGTACTCGTTCGGGGCCTGTTCAAACGGGAGAACGATGTTCAGCCCGACAGACCGGCCGCCGGCCTCCAGCGCACCGCGGTTGCCGGCTTCCATCACACCGGGCCCTCCGCCGGTGACGATGACACCGTCACGGCCGTCGCCCTCCATGGATTTCAGCGTCATCAGACGGGCGAATTCGCGCGTTTCGTCATAGAACCGGGAGAGTTCCGCCAGGGTTTCCGTCCGGGCGGTGTGGCGTTCGGACGGGGCGGGTATGCGCGCGCCTCCGAACAGCACGATGGTGCTGTCCACACCTTCCGCGTCGAGCATGAGTTGCGGTTTCAGCAGTTCGAGCTGCAACCGGACCGGGCGCAACTCTTCGCGGCACATGAAGTCGTCGTCGGTGAATGCCAGACGATAGGCCGGCGCGCGCGTCTGCGCGGTATCGGGCACGGTTTCCGCCGCCCGGCGGTCGCTCGACGCATGACGCAGGGGGTGGCGGCGATCGTCGTCTTTCATCTGGGTCTCCGGATCAGGTGGCAAGCCAGCGTGGCGTGGTTGGAGCGAAGTTGCAATGGGTCGCGGGCAATGTCGAGCCGGAGGGGACCGGCGGCTTGGGACGTTGCGCGGACCCCGGCACGCAGGTATAGGCCGACAAAGACTTTCTTCTGCAGGAGTGCGCCCCATGTCCAACGCCCAGCTTGAAACCGCCATCGAAAACGCCTGGGACACCCGTGACCAGATCAGCTCCGCCACCACTGGCGGAGTACGCGACGCGATCGAAGAGACACTGAACGCGCTCGACTCCGGCAAGCTGCGGGTCGCGGAAAAGCAGGATGACGGCAGCTGGCACGTGAACCAGTGGGCCAAGAAGGCGGTGCTTCTGGGCTTCCGGATCAAGGACATGGAGCATCAGGAAGGCGGACCACAGGGTGCCGGCTGGTGGGACAAGGTCGACAGCAAGTTCAAGGGCTGGGGGCCGGACGACTGGAAGACCGCCGGTTTCCGGGCCGTACCGAATTGTGTCGTGCGGCGCTCGGCCTACATCGCACCCGGCGTGGTCCTGATGCCGTCATTTGTCAACATCGGCGCCTACGTGGACAGTGGCACCATGGTCGATACATGGGCGACTGTCGGATCCTGTGCCCAGATCGGCAAGAACGTTCACCTGTCGGGCGGCGTCGGGATCGGCGGCGTGCTCGAGCCGATGCAGGCAGGCCCCACCATCATCGAGGACAACTGCTTCATCGGGGCGCGCTCCGAGGTGGTCGAAGGCTGCATCGTGCGCGAGGGCTCGGTGCTGGGGATGGGTGTCTTCATCGGCCAGTCGACCAAGATCGTGGACCGCGAAACCGGCGAGATCATGTACGGCGAAGTGCCGTCGGGCTCTGTCGTGGTGGCTGGTACCATGCCGTCCAAGAACAACGTCAATCTCTACTGCGCGGTCATCGTCAAGCGGGTGGATGAGCGCACACGCGCAAAAACCTCGATCAACGACCTGCTGCGCACCTGAAGATGGAACCATTGTCCCGACTGTCGGTTGTTCCCCAGAATTTGTTCAGGGGAGTAACCACATGACAGGCTTGGGTTGGATCGCATCCATCATCGTTGGCGGCATTGCCGGCTGGCTGGCGGAGAAATTCATGAAGGGCGACCACGGCCTTCTGCTGAACATCTTCATGGGCATCGTCGGTGCGATGCTGTTCAATGCCATCCTGCTGTTCATTTTCGATTCCACCCTTGGTGGATGGATCGGACAGCTTTTCGTCGGGTTCGTCGGTGCCTGCCTGCTGATCGCGATCATCCGCGCGATCCGCGGCCGCGCCTGATCCGGCATCGCTTTCTGACGGGCCAAGGCGGACCAGGCCCGTCAGGCGACACATCGCATGATTTCTGACCTGCCTCTCCATCTGCTGCTGCTTGTTTTCGCGGCGGCGATCGTGGTCGTCGTGCTCGCGTCAATCAAGGCAACACAGCTTGCCGACGTTATCGCGGACCGGACCCAGATGGGGGAGGCCCTGACAGGCGGCCTGATCCTTGGCGGCGCGACGTCGCTGGCCGGCATCGTCGTTTCGGTAAACGCCGCGCTCTCCGGCGATGCCAGCTTCGCCTTTTCCAACGCCGTCGGGGGCATCGCGGCCCAGACGCTCTTTCTCGCGGTCGCTGACCTGCTCCACAAGCGGGCGAACCTCGAACACGCCGCGGCCGAACCGGCCAACCTGTTCCAGGCGGTCATGCTGATCGTGCTGCTGAGCTTGCCGATCGGTGCCATGGCAGGCCCGGATATCGCCTATCTGGGGATTCATCCCGTTTCGGTTCTGATGTTTCTGGCCTACCTCGCCGGCACGCGACTGGCGTCGAACATCAGCGAGGAACCGATGTGGCGCCCGGTCAAGACACCGGAAACCCGCGAAGACGAACCGGAAGATGACAAGGAGGCCGGCCGCTCCGCCCGCGGCCCTGCGACAAAGTTTGCCGTTCTGGTGGTGCTGATGGGCTGCGGCGGGTGGGTCATCAGCCAGGTCGGTGGCACATTCATCACGCGGTTCGCGCTGTCCTCCAGCCTTGTCGGATCGCTGATCACGGCCGTCGTCACCTCGCTGCCCGAACTCGTCACCACGCTGGTCGCCGTGCGTCGCGGTGCGTTGCAGCTGGCGGTCGGCGGGATCATCGGCGGCAACACCTTCGATACGCTGTTTCTCGTGGCGTCGGACATCGCGTACCGCGACGGGTCGATCTTCCATGCGGTCGAACTGCATGACCTCTACTGGCTGGCAACCGGGTTGATGATGACGGCCGTCCTGCTTGGGGGTCTGATCCTGCGGCAACGGGCCGGTCCGGCGCGGATCGGGATTGAAAGCGTACTGATCATGGGGATCTACGCAACGGCACTGGTGGTGGAACTCACCGCCTGAGAGCCGCCGCTTGACATTGCCCCTTCCGCGCCGCCAATTGCGCGCATGGCAAAGAACGCTCAGAGCAAGCAGCAGGTCTATACGCTTTTGGTCGAAATCGGCCGGAAGCAGGGGGATGGATTGCCTGAAAAGGCAACCGGCGCGGCACTGATGTGCTTTGCCTCGGGCATCGACGAGGCCGAAGCCGTGCGCGAGACCGTGGCCATCCTCAAACAGGCGGACACGAACCCGCTGGACGTGACCGGATATGGCACGTTGGCGGAACGCGAGGCCGAGGGGCACGAAATCGACGCGGACGAGCGGGCGCTGATGGCCCGCGCGCTGGAAGAAAATTCAGTCATCGTCGCCCAGATGACCCCCTTCTTCGACTGAGAATCGGTCCGGTCAGGCCGCGCGTTGCCGGGCCAGGTGAATGGCGTCATGCCATTTCAGAACATGGTACGCGGGTTTTCCGTGTTCCGGGAGACTGCTGCGATCCAGACTTTGCAACAGGCTGGCGTGCAGGTTCTGGCCGTTTCGCCGGATCCGCCCGATGTAGAGGCTTTCCAGCGCGGTTCCCCCGGCCAGCAGCGGCTCGTGGCTCGGCAGCAGAAGCTGGCTGTAGCTGATCGTGGGGCCGCATGGCTCCTCCAGCGCGGCGAACCCGTTGACCAGATGACGCGCTGGCACCAGAACCGCTTCCTGCCCGAAGAGGTACTCCACTTCCGGTCCGTCGATGATCAGACGCTGATCGGGAGAGACCACGATGTCCTGCTGCAAGCCGAAGTACGGCGCGCGCAGGCGGACCGGGCGATAACTGCCACGCGCGGGCACCGTGCGATGCACGTTGTGCAGCACCGGCACGACGCCTGCGCCGCGGGTCAGAACCGTATCTCCGCGTTGAAGCGTGTCGGCAGGCTTGTATCCCCATGGCGTGGCCAGCGGCGTGCCGGGCAGCAGGCTCGGCATCGGGCCGATCGGTTCAATCCTGTCCGACAACGCGGCAAAGATCATGTCGGGTGCAAAGGTGCCGCCGCCGGTACCCAGCATCAGGTTGCGAGCATCATCGAGGGTCAGGGGACGGGGGTTGTCGATGTAGACGCTTGTCAGGGTCGTGTCTTCGGGCTGTTCCAGCGTCATGCGGCCCCATCTGGCGCGGCTGTCCCATGAATATGTGATGCGCACCACATCGGTCCGACCCGCGTCCTTGCGCTGGATCGCGGCGTGGGTGATCGATCTGCCTTGGACCTGCACCATCGCGACGCCCCCGCCCGGGATCGCCTGAAAGGTCAGGCTGCGCTGCCATGGATAGGTGGTGTTGTAGCCGAACAGGAGTTGCGGCCGCCCGTCTGCGGACAGCCTGGTTTCGAACATGATCGATCCCCGTACCAGCAGGCTGCGGGGATCGTCCGGGATGCAGGGTTCATCCTGCTTGTCGCTGCCCAGCCCCCGAATGGACAGGCGGCGGTCGTCGTGATCGCAGAGGGCGAGCCAGGTCATGTCATGCCGCCTTTGTCACGCGCAGCAGGTCCGCTTCGAACCGCTTGAGGGTTCGCCGCGCGGCGGGGGAGTAGCCGGCGCCGGTTTCCGGGTCGATCTCCGGAAAAATGGCGCAGATCTCGTCGACGATGTCCTTCTCGAAGCTGCGCCGTGTTTGCGGCCCCGGCAGGAAGCTTTCCGTTTCCAGACCTTCCGAGAAAAGCACCTGGTGGCGGTCGAACAGCAGGTGAACATAAGTCACCTCCTTGCCGGTGCGTCGGACCACCGAACGGTCGTTGACCAGATCGCGCGCGGCGACCAGAACCTCCGCCTCGCCGAAGAGCAGCTCCGCGAGATTGTCGCGGATCAGGATGCGGTGCAGCGGAGAGACCAGCAGGTCGCGATGTTGTCCAAAGGTGTTCGCGCGAATGTGGATCGGCGCGAAATCCCCCTGGGCCGCTACGGTGCGGGTGCCGCGCCAGCGCAGCGGCTGCGGGCCGTCGTCTTTTGTCAGGACCAGATCGCCGGGTTGAAGCGTTTCGGCGGGCCGTTCTCCGTCGGGTGTGGCGATCAGGGTGCCTGCGACGAAACAGGGCACGCCGGTCGCGTTGACAAAGCCGACATCCGTGTTGGTGCCGTTGTCGATCGTGTAGGTGAAATTGAAATTCTCCACATCGCCGTCACCGGTCACGGTGAAGGTGCCGTTAGCGTTCAGACGCACGGTCTGGCCGGTTGGCAACGTGATCGTATCGCCCGCGCTGACCGCGACACCGTTGATGTGGGTGATGGTCAGCGTGCCTCCACCCTCGTTGATGTCGTTGCCGAGGACGTCGATTTCGCGTTCGCCATCCGGGAACAGGTCGACGTTGTCGGACATCGCGATCAGGTCGGTCTGGACAGAGTCCGCGGCGATGAGGAGGTTGGAATCGTAGTTGCTGTCGGAGACGTCCGCGATGGCGATGCGCAGCGAGTTCACGATGCCGGGATTGACGTACATCGTGAGCGTCAGCGTGATGGTGAAACCGTCCATCTCCGTATTGAACTGGTCGGCCTGGTTGTTCACGTACATGTTGATGTTGTTGGCCGTGTTCACGTTGCCGGGGTCCACGTCACCGTTGCCCACGTCCATCGGGACCAGCGAACCGTTGACCCAGACGCCGACGAAGTCCTGGTAGATCGAGTTTTCGAATTCTGGGTATTCCTCGGACGAGAACACGAACTGCATCGTCATGATGCTGCTGTCCGGAATGAAATCCACGTCCAGTGTCGCCGCGTCGTAGGTTCGGGCGCCCGCAACGTTGTTGTAGGGTCTGTAGTTATCCGTTCCCGATGTATTGGTGGATGTATCGGTTTGCTGGTTCGATTGGCCCCAGGAGTTGGTGAAGTCCTGCGCGTTCCCAGTGGAGAGGATCACCCCGCTGTCGCCCGGGGTCACACCGGGTGCTACGTTATCGCCGCCGCTGTAGGTGCCCGCGCTGTCGATGTCGCCGTAGTAGGTCGCCCCGACCACGGTGACCCCGTCGCCGAAGATGGTCTGCGCCATATCCGTGGCGCTTGTGCCCTCGCGGACCGTTTCGATGGGAAGTTCTGATGCTGCTACCACGCCACTGCCTCTGCCCTTGGGTCGAGGCGGCACTGGTCAGCACTGCACGCAAAAAGCACGTGCGGTTCGGAAAACGGATGCAGGTCTGGCCCTGTTTTCAGGTGTCCGGTCCTGCGACTGCTGCTGATGCCCTGCCTCGGGTCATATTGTTGCCACAACTTTAACACCATTCGCGCGAGGCTGTTAAGCATTTCGTGATGCGCCCCCCTTGGCACCGCGCCTTTTTGGTCACAAAAGGGGCTGGTTCAGGATGAAACCCCCCCGAAGGAGACCGGAATGGCCGCGACAGACCCCGTCCAGCTGACCGCACGGCTGGTGCGCTGTGCTTCCGTGACGCCAAAGAACGATGGCGCGCTGGAGATCATTCACGAGATGCTGTCCGATGCAGGTTTCGACTGTGCATGGGCGGATCGGGGCGGTATCCGCAACCTCTTTGCCCGCTGGGGGTCCAGGGGAAACGGCAGGTCGTTCGGGTTCAATGGCCATACGGACGTGGTGCCGATCGGCAACCCCGATCACTGGACAATGCCCCCCTTCGGCGCCGAGATCCGGGACGGCATCATGTACGGGCGGGGCACCACCGACATGAAGTCCGGCGTGGCGGCCTTCGTCTCGGCCGCGATCGACTTCGTGAAGGAAACACCGCCCGACGGGTCGGTCGTGCTGACCATCACCGGGGACGAAGAAGGCGACAGCGTGGATGGCACCGCCGCGATACTCGATTTCATGGCCGAGAATGGGGAGCGGATGGACGTCTGCCTGGTGGGCGAACCGACCTGCCCGGACCGCATGGGCGACATGATCAAGATTGGCAGGCGGGGGTCGATGACGGCATGGTTCGAGGTGATCGGCACGCAGGGCCATTCCGCCTATCCGCACCGCGCCAACAATCCGCTTCCGGCGATGATGCGGCTGATGGACCGGCTGGCCAGCCATACGTTGGACGCGGGCACCGACCATTTCGACCCTTCGACGCTGGCCGTCGTGACGGTGGACACAGGCAACCCCGCCACCAACGTGATCCCGCGGAACTGCTCTGCGACGGTGAACATCCGCTTCAACGATAGCCATACCGGCGCCAGCCTGACGGAGTGGCTGGAAGAGGAGGCGTCCCGGGTGCGCGATGCCTACGGTGTGGACATCAAGATGACGATCAAGGTGTCCGGCGAAAGCTTCATCACGCCACCCGGTGAATTGTCTGCCCTCGTGTCAGATGCGGTCGCGGCGGAAACCGGCGTCAAGCCGGAACTGTCGACGACTGGCGGCACTTCCGACGCCCGGTTCATCAAGGCGCACTGCCCCGTGGTGGAGTTTGGTCTCGTCGGCCAGTCCATGCACCAGGTCGACGAGCACGTGGCCGTGGAGCAGATCCACCAGCTCAAGGCGATCTACGCGCGCATCCTGAAAGACTACTTCGCATGACGGTGACGGTTGCCTGCACCGATGACATCGAAACCTGCCTCGATCTTCGCAGGGCCGTCTTTATCGATGAACAGGGCGTGACCGAGGCGGAGGAAATCGACGGCCTGGACAAGGATTGCCTGCACCTGCTGGCGCGTGATGGTGATGTGCCGGTCGGCACCGCCCGTGTCCTCTTTGCCGGCGACGTTGCAAAGATCGGGCGGGTCTGCGTGCTGAAGTCCCACCGGGGCACCGGGCTTGGTGCTGCCCTTATCCGCGCAGCCCTTGCCGAGGCGGAGGGGCGGGCCTCACGGGCGCGGCTGGGTGCGCAGACCCATGCGATCGGTTTCTACAGGGCACTCGGCTTCATTCCTGTCGGGCCCGTCTACGATGATGCGGGCATACCCCACCGCGACATGGTGAGAGAGCTTTGAAACCCACGCTCATCGTCATGGTCAAGGAGCCGCGTCCCGGCAGGGTCAAGACGAGGCTTGGCCGTGACATCGGGATGGTGGCGGCGGCGTGGTGGTTCCGTCACCAGACCCGCCGCCTTCTGCGGCGTCTCAGGGACTCGCGCTGGCAGGTCGTGGTGGCGGTTTCACCCGACAGGGAGGGGCTGGGCAGCCGTGTCTGGCCCGCCGACCTGCCGCGGTTGCCGCAGGGCGGCGGCGATCTGGGGCTGCGGATGGCGCGGATGCTGGCCCGCGCCGAGGGCGCCCCAGCCTGCCTGATCGGCGCCGATATCCCCGGCGTCATGCCGACGCACATCGCGCAAGCCTTTGCGAAGTTGGGCGATCATGACGCGGTGTTCGGGCCTGCAACGGACGGTGGTTTCTGGCTGATCGGCCTGAAGCATCCCGCGCGTCAGCCCGCCGGTTTCTTTCGGGGCGTGCGCTGGTCGACCTCGCACACCCTTTCCGACAGCCTTGCGACCCTTCCGGACCACCGGATTGCCTTTTGCGACACCTTGGGTGACGTGGATACCGCGGACGATTTGAACATGACGCCGGGTGGGGCGCGTGCTAGCTCAGGAGAATGAGCAACATTCCCACCAAAGCCGAGATCCTCGACTGGATCGAACGAAACCCCACCCTGACCGCAAAGCGTGACATCGCGAAGGCGTTCGGGATCAAGGGGGCGGCGCGCATCGACCTGAAACGACAGCTCAAGGAGCTGGAAGCGGAAGGGCACCTGGAAAAGCGCAAACGCAGCTACCAGGACCCCGACCGTTTGCCACCGGTGTCCGTTCTCGTGGTCAGCCACGCGGACAAGGATGGCGACCTTTTCGCGAAGCCAATGGAATGGCAGGGAGAAGGGGTCGAGCCGATCGTGCTGGTGATCCCGCGTGCCTCCGATCCGGCTTTGGGCGAAGGAGACCGCATTCTCGCGCGATTGAGCGTGGTGAAGGAAGACACCCACAATTACGAAGCGCGCCTGATCCGGCGTATCGGGACCAACCCGAAACGTGTGATGGGCATCTTCCGCAAGGGCAGCGAAGGCGGGCGGATCGTGCCCATCGACAAGGGGGCGGACCGCGAGTGGATCGTGGCGGAGGGCGCGACGCACGGTGCAAAGGACGGCGAACTGGTCGAAGCGGAGCAGGCGGGGCCCAAGGGCCGTCTGGGGCTGCCCAAGGCCCGGATCGTGGAGCGGCTGGGCGATCCTTCCGCCCCCAAGGCGGTTTCCCTGATCGCGATTCACCAGCACGGGATCCCCGACCATTTCCCGGACGACGCCATCGCGGAAGCGGATTCGAAAAAGCCCGCTGGCCTCAAGGGGCGCGAAGATCTCCGCGATCTGCCGCTGATCACGATCGACCCATCCGACGCGCGCGACCACGACGACGCCTGCTATGCCCATGCCGATGAGGATCCCGCGAACGAAGGCGGTCACGTGATCTGGGTCGCCATCGCCGACGTGGCGCATTACGTCACGCCCGGCTCCGCGCTGGACCGCGAGGCGCGCAAGCGGGGCAACTCCACCTATTTTCCCGACCGCGTGGTGCCCATGCTGCCGGACCGTCTTTCCGGCGACCTTTGTTCCTTGCACCAAGGTGTGCCGCGCGCCTGCATCGCTGTCCGAATGGTGCTGGATTCACGCGGCAACAAACTGGGCCACTCGTTTCACCGGGGGCTGATGCGTTCGCCTGCCTCGCTGCATTACGAAGAGGTGCAGGATGCCATCGACGGCAATCCCAACGATCGGACCGGACCGCTGTTGGAGCCGGTGCTGAAACCGCTGTATGCCGCCTATGCTGCGCTGAAGGCCGCGCGCGCCGAGCGACAACCCCTTGACCTCGACCTGCCCGAACGGCGCATCGAGCTGTCCGAAGACGGGACGGTGAAATCCGTCAACTTCAAGGACCGGCTGGATGCCCACCGGCTGATCGAGGAGTACATGGTGCTGGCGAATGTCGCCGCCGCCGAGACATTGGCGGCCAAGAAGACGCCCCTGCTTTACCGCATCCACGAGGAACCCTCGCAGGAAAAGCTCGATGCGCTGCGAGAGACGGCGGAGGCGGCGGGATATACGCTGGCCAAGGGGCAGGTTCTGCAGACCGCGCATCTCAACCGGCTGCTGAACGATGCGGCCGGGACCGACGATGCTGAGCTGATCAACCTCAGCACGTTGCGATCGATGACACAGGCCTACTATGGCCCGGAACACATCGGTCACTTCGGCCTTGCCCTTCGGTCCTATGCGCATTTCACCTCTCCGATCCGGCGCTATGCCGACCTGATCGTGCATCGGGCACTCATCACGGCCCATGGATGGGGGAAGGACGGGCTGACCCCCGACGACATGGAGACGCTGGACCAGACCGGGGCCCATATCTCGGACACCGAACGCCGGTCGATGACGGCGGAAAGGGACACGACGGACCGCTACCTTGCCTCCTACCTGTCGGAGCGAGTGGGGAGTGAGTTCACCGGACGGATCAGCGGTGTGGCCCGCTTCGGGGCCTTCGTGAAACTGGACGAAACGGGCGCCGACGGTCTCTTGCCGATGCGTGCGCTGGGCCGCGAGTACTTCCATTACGACCGCGAAGCCCAGACCCTCATGGGATCGGATACCGGCACCATGATCGGGATCGGGCAGAAGGTTACCGTGAAACTGGCGGAGGCCGTGCCGGTCACTGGCGGCATCGCGCTGGAACTTGTCGATATCGACGGTCAGAAGGTCACGCAGCAACGTCAGAGCCCCGCGGGCCGCAGCCCGCGCCGCAAATCGACCAAGGCGAAGCGCAAGAAGGACAAGATCAAACGAAAGGTTTCCCGCACGCGGCGACCGAAATAGCCCACGCAGGACGTGATCGTGCATGCTGTCTATTCCTGACAGGACGGCGTAGGATCGGGCATGACCCGAACGCACCGCCTGTTCCAGATGATGACCGCGCTGCGGCGATTGCCGGCGCCCGTTCGCGCGCAGCAGCTGGCGGACGAACTGGAGGTATCGGTGCGCACGGTCTACCGCGACATAGATGCCCTGAGGAGTCTGGGCGCGGTCATCGATGGAGAGGCCGGTTTCGGTTATACGCTGATCGAGGATGCGGCGCTGCCGCCGCTCGGTTTCGAGGATGACGAACTCGAAGCGCTGGTGCTGGGGCTTCGCAACGTGACGGTGATCGGCGACCCGGCCCTCGCGGCAGCGGCAAGGACGGCGCTGGCAAAACTGACCGCCCGTGTGCCGCCGCGCCAAGGGCACAGGCTGCAGCACGCGATCCTGGACGCGCGACGGTTCGATCCCCCCGCGCCACCACGTATCAATGTCGCAGAACTGCGCGCCGCCACATGGGCGGAGGAAACCGTTTCCTTTTCGTATGTGGACGCGGCGGGGGCCGCGTCGGTCCGAGAGGTCGATCCACTGGGGCTTGTCTACATGCAGGACACGAGCATGTTGCTGGCCTGGTGCCACCTGCGACAGGATTTCCGGGCGTTCCGGCTGGACCGCATGGATGATCTGCGCTCCACCGGCAAGAGCTTTCGGCCCCGGCGGGTTCCGATGTTGCGAGACTATACCGCGCGGCTGAGGGCGGAAGCCCGCGCACGCGTACCGGACCATTCCTGATCCTGCTCTTTTTCGCGGGACAAAAGACGGCTACCGTCGCGCGAGGCGACAGCGGGGACATCAGGCGATGCTCGGACGAATACTCCTTTCCATCTTGATGGCGTTCCTCGCCAGCGCAGTGTCAGCGCAGGTGGCGCCGGACATATCGCACCGCCCGCCAGAGCGCAGAGTGGCCGACGTGACTCCGGCAGATGCGGAAGGCATCAGCGGTTCCACCGCCGGTCTGCGCGCGTGGGTCACTGCCTTTCGCCCCCGTGCCCTGCAAGAAGGTATCGAAGGCGCGCTTTACGATCGCGCCCTGCGTGACGTCACCTATAATGCCGAGGTCGTCCGGCGCGACCGCAACCAGGCCGAATTCACCAAGACGATCTGGGATTATCTCGACACCGCGGTGTCAGACGTGCGGATCGCCAACGGCAAGGCGGCGCTGGCCAAATGGAACAGCACGCTGAGCCGGATCGAGGAAGCCTATGGCGTCGAGAAGGAGATCATTGTCGCCATCTGGGGGCTCGAAAGTGCCTATGGCACCTTCAGGGGTGCGGATCCGGTGCTGAATTCCATGGCCACGCTGGCCTACGATGGGCGGCGCGCCGAGTTCTTCGAGGATCAGTTGCTCGCGGCGCTTCGCATCCTGCAGGAGGGGGACACCACGAAGGCCGAGCTCAACGGATCCTGGGCCGGTGCGATGGGTCACACCCAGTTCATGCCGACTTCATTCCAGGACCATGCGGTCGATCACGATGGTGACGGCAAGCGCGACATCTGGGGCGACGATCCTGCCGATGCCCTGGCATCCACGGCAGCCTACCTGAAACATCATGGATGGAAGCGGGGCCAGCCCTGGGGTGTCGAAGTGAAGGTTCCTGAGGACTTCGATTTCTCGATGGCACGGCGGTCGCTGCGCAAGATGCCGAGCGAATGGGCGACGCTGGGCGTCACCCGGCCGAGCGGAACGGCCGTCAAGGACTATGGGCTGGCATCCGTCCTGCTGCCGGGAGGGGCAGAGGGCGTGGCCTTTCTCGTGTTTGCGAACTTCGAGGCGCTGGAGACCTACAATACCGCCGATGCCTACGTGGTCGCGGTGGGCCATCTGGCCGATCGGATCAAGGGGGGGCCGGCGTTTGAAAATGACTGGCCCCGGCACCTGAGGGTGCTGACCTTCGACGAGCGGATCGAATTGCAGAAGCGGCTGACCAGCGCGGGTTTCGATACGGAAAAGATCGATGCGAAGATGGGCCCGCTGACCGTCGATGCGATCCGGCGCTTTCAGGCCGATCAGGGCATCCGGCCCGACGGGTATCCATCACTGGATGTGCTGGACCGGCTGCGCGCGTTATAGCGAGAGCGGATGGCATGTGGCCAACGCGGCCACATGCCACCCGCCGCCGAGGCAGGCTCAGGACGCGGCCTTGAGCATGTCCTTTTCCTTGAGATCCTTGTAGGTCGCATCGAGCGCGAGCTTGGCGCGGGTTTCGAAAACGTCGATCTCCTCGGGCGTGATCACCAGCGGCGGCGAGATGATCATGCGGTCCCCGACGTGACGCATCACCAGATTGTTGGCAAAGCAATGCTCGCGGCAGATGTAGCCGACAGCGCCCCCTTCGGTTGCGAATTTCGCCCGGCTCTCCTTGTGCGGGGTCAGGGGCAACGACGCCATCATGCCCGACACGTTCACCGCCCCGACCAGCGGGTGTTCACCAAGGTTCTGCAACGCTCCGTGCAAAGCGGGGATCGCCGTATTGCGGATGTGGTCGAGAAGATTTTCCTCTTCCATGATCCGCAGGTTTTCCAGCGCGACGGCAGCGCAGACCGGGTGCCCGGAATAGGTGTAGCCGTGGTTGAATTCGCAGGCGCCGATCACGGCGGCGATCTTGTCAGACACGATGGAACCGCCGATGGGCGCATAGCCCGAGCTCAGGCCCTTGGCGATGGTCATGATGTCGGGGGTGATCTCCATGGTCTGGGAGCCGAACCAGTTGCCGGTCCGGCCGAACCCGCAGATCACCTCGTCGGCGATCAGCAGCACGTCGTGCTTGTTGCAGATCCGCTGGATCTCGGGCCAGTAGGTGCTGGGCGGGATGATCACGCCACCGGCACCCTGAATCGGTTCGGCGATGAACGCCGCGACCTTGTCCGCGCCGAGTTCGAGGATCTTCGCTTCCAGTTCCTGTGCCCGCGCGAGCCCGAACTCCTCGGGCGTGTGGTCTCCGCCTTCCGACCACCAGTCGGGCTGGCCGATGTGATGGATGCCGGGAATGGGCATACCGCCCTGTTCGTGCATGTAGGTCATGCCGCCAAGGCTGCCCGACCCCACGGAAGAGCCGTGATAGGCGTTCTTGCGGCTGATGATGTGACTTTTTTCCGGCTGACCCTTCTGTGCCCAGTAGGTCCGCACCATGCGCAGATTGGTATCGTTCGCTTCCGACCCCGAGCCGGCAAAGAACACATGGTTCAGGTCTCCGGGCGCAAGCTCGGCCAGCTTGGCGGCGAGGGCGATCGCGGGCACATGCGATGTCTGGAAAAAGGTATTGTAATAGGGCAGTTCGTTCATCTGGCGCGCCGCGACCTGTCCCATCTCGGGTCGGCCGTATCCCAGGTTCACGCACCACAGGCCCGCCATGGCATCCAGAATCTCGTTGCCGTCGCTGTCCGTAAGGTACACGCCCTTGGCGCGGGTAATCACGCGCGCGCCCTTCTTGCCCAGATCGTCATTCGTAGTGAACGGATGCATGTGGTGGGCAGCGTCGAGCGCCTGCAATTCGGCGGTGGGCAGATGATTGGTGATGGTCGGCATGGTTTGACCCTTTCGAACAGACGTTTCGGGATTGCCGGCAGAATATGATCAAATTCTGTGAAGTCAATCGAATCGCTTTCCGGGTCAGGCCTCCGACAGGGCAGCGCGGATTTGCTGCATGCCTTGATCGACATCCTCGGCCATGGCGTCCGCGGCCGCCTCGGCGTTGCCATCGGACAGCGCGCCGATCAGGTCCGAGTGCTTGTCCGGCAGGCTGGACGTACCGTATCGGCCGCAAACGACGCGCAATGACGGGCCGAATCGCAGCCATAGACGATCTACCGTGGCGGTGATGATCGGCGCGCCGGCAGCGGCGTAAATCTGTGCGTGGAATTGGTAGTTATGTGTCAGGTAGCCGCCGATATCGCCCAACTCTATGGCGGTGTTGAGATCCGAATCACAGGACCGAAGCCGGTCGAGCACGCCGGCAGTCATGCGTCGTGCCGCCCGACGGGTCAGCTCCGGTTCCAGAGTGCGGCGCATGAAGTGCAGTTCTTCCAGACCCGAAGCGGTCAGATCGGGAACGGACACCCGGCGGTTGCCCTGGTGAATCAGGGCACCTTCGGCGATCAGGCGGCGCAGGGCTTCGCGGACCGGTGTCATCCCGGCGCCCAGAGCTTCGATCAGGCCTTGGATCGTCACGGCCTGTCCCGGCGCGAGATCGCCAAAGAGAATCATCACGCGCAATTGCTCGTATACCTGCTGATGCGCAGGCGTTTTGCCGGCTTCATCCGTGGCGGCCATGTTCCGGAGACTTACCACCTCGTTCTTCATTCTAAGCGCCTCTTATTTGCCCAAAGTCAGCACCTTGCACCAGGATGCAGTGCGTGAAAACATATCTGATATTGCCCGGAGAGGCAAAACTTGATCAAATTCGCCAGAAGCCGGGGTTAACCCGGTTACATATGGGAGAACCAAATGAACAATCGCATTCTCGGCAGCATCGCCGCTGTCGCCGTCATGGCAACCGCAGCCACCGCGCAGGAGGTCCGGGTCTACAACTGGTCGGACTACATCGACGAAAGCCTGCTGGAAAAATTCGAACAGGAAACCGGGATCGATCTGGTCTACGACGTTTTCGACAGCAACGAAGTGCTCGAGACGAAGATGCTGGCCGGCGGGTCGGGCTACGACGTCGTGGTTCCCTCCGGCACATTCCTGCAGCGCCAGATCCAGGCGGGCGCGTTCCAGAAACTGGACATGTCCAAGCTGCCCAACAAGGACAACCTCTGGGACGTGATTGAGGACCGGCTGAAGAAATACGACGCCGAGAACGCCTATGCAGTCAACTACATGTGGGGCACGACCGGCATCGGTGTGAACATCAACAAGGTCAAGGAAGTCCTCGGTGAAGATGCACCTGTCGGGTCGCTTGCCCTGATCTTCGATCCGGCCAACATGGAAAAGCTGTCCACCTGCGGCGTCCACTTCCTTGATGCCCCGGCGGAAATGATCCCGGCGGCGCTGGCCTATATCGGCGAGGATCCGGATGCACAGGACGTGGAAACCATCGAAAAGGCCGAGCCCGTGCTGAGCGCCGTGGCCCCCTACGTGCAGAAGTTCCACAGCTCCGAATACATCAACGCGCTGGCGAACGGCGACATCTGCGTGGCGTTTGGCTGGTCCGGCGACATCCTGCAGGCGCGGGACCGTGCGGCAGAAGCGGACAACGGGGTCGAGATCGAATACAACGCGCCGTCCGAAGGGGCCCTGATGTGGTTCGACAACATGGCGATCCCGGTCGATGCGCCGAACCCCGATGGCGCGCACCAGTTCATCAACTTCATTCTGGATGCGCAGAACATGGCGACGGCATCCAACTACGTCTACTACGCCAACGGCAACAAGGCTTCGCAGGAGTACCTCGAAGAGGACGTGATCGGCGATCCGGCGATCTACCCGAACGAGGAAACGCTTGAGAACCTCTACACCACGTCGCCCTACGACCCCAAGGTGCAGCGGACCGTGACCCGCATGTGGACGAAGATCAAGTCGGGAACCTGACCGATTTTCGGGGCGGGGCCTTGGGGCCCCGCCCTTTATCTTGGCCCATGTTGCGCAAGGATGAATTGAATTGACCCAGACCGTTTTTGCCCCTTGGGATGATCCAGACCAGCAGCCCCTGATCCGTTTCCAGAACGTTACCAAGCGTTTCGGCGAGTTCGTTGCCATCGACGACCTTACGCTGGACATATTCGAGCGGGAGTTCTTTGCCCTTCTCGGGCCCTCGGGGTGTGGCAAGACCACGATGATGCGGATGCTCGCGGGGTTCGAATCCATCAGCGAAGGGCGGATCGAACTGTCGGGCAAGGACATCGGGCACGTGCCGCCGAACAAGCGCGCGGTGAACATGATGTTCCAGTCCTACGCGCTGTTTCCGCACCTGTCGGTCTGGGACAACATCGCCTTCGGCCTGCGGCGCGACCGAAAGAGCAAGGAAGAGATCGATTCGCGGGTGACCGAGATGCTCAAGCTCACCCGACTCGAGAAGTTCGCCCGCCGCAAGCCCCACCAGATTTCCGGCGGCCAGCGCCAGCGGGTCGCCCTGGCGCGGTCGCTTGCCAAGGCACCGAAACTTTTGCTGCTGGATGAACCGCTGGGCGCGCTGGACAAGAAGCTGCGCCAAGATACCCAGTTCGAGTTGATGGATATCCAGGAGAGCACCGGCACCACATTCGTGATCGTGACGCACGATCAGGAGGAAGCGATGACCGTGGCCAGCCGGGTTGCCGTGATGGACGAAGGCCGCGTGATTCAGGTGGCCACCCCCGCGAACATCTACGAGTATCCGAATTCGGTCTACGTGGCCGACTTCATCGGGGATGTGAACATCATCGACGCGAAGGCGCGACCGATGGGCGAGAATACCTATGCGCTCGACTGGATCGACGGTCAGCCGCCCCTGCGGGCCGAAAGCAAGACCGGTTTCAGCGAGGGTCAGCAGGCGCACCTGGCCATCCGGCCTGAAAAGATCCGGATCACCAAGGAAAAACCGGAAGACGCCCCGAACGCGCTGGAGGGCAAGGTGCTGGACATCGCGTACCTCGGTAACCTCAGCACGTACCACGTACAATTGCCGGGCGGACAGGTGATCAAGGCGCAGACGGCAAATACCCGTCGCATCGCCCGTCGTGACATTACCTGGGAAGACCCGGTTTGGGTTTCCTGGAGTGCCACCGCCGGCGTCCTGTTGGAGCATTGATATGCGCCGCTTCGCCCTGATTGCCGTCCCCTACGCGTGGCTGCTGGCGCTGTTCCTCGTTCCGTTCATCATCGTCTTCAAGATTTCGTTGTCGGATCTGGCACTGGCGATCCCGCCCTACACCCCGACCATGCGGGACGGGATCGGCGAGATGTTCGCGGCCTTCGATTTCGAGAACTTCATCTTCCTGACCGAGGATGATCTCTACTGGAAAGCCTACCTCAGTTCTCTTCAGATCGCGTTCCTGTCGACGCTGATCACCCTGATGGTCGGATATCCGATCGCCTACGGTATGGCCAAGGCACCGGAGGAATGGCGCGCGACGCTGATGATGCTGGTGATCCTGCCGTTCTGGACGTCTTTCCTGATCCGGGTCTACGCGTGGATGGGCATTCTCAGCAACGAAGGGTTGCTGAACCAATTTCTCACGTCACTGGGGCTGATCAGCGAACCGTTGCAGATCCTCAATACGAATACCGCCGTCTATATCGGTATCGTCTATACCTACCTGCCCTTCATGATCCTGCCGATCTACGCGGCACTCGACCGGCTGGATGAATCCCTGAACGAAGCGGCGGAGGATCTGGGCTGCTCGCGGCTTCAGGCGTTCTGGCTGGTGACGGTGCCGTTGTCTCGCAACGGGATCATCGCCGGGTCCTTCCTGGTGTTCATTCCCGCGCTGGGCGAGTTCGTCATTCCCTCGCTTCTGGGCGGATCGGGCACGCTGATGATCGGCAAGGTGCTGTGGGAGGAGTTCTTCAACAATCGCGACTGGCCCGTGGCGTCCGCGGTGGCCGTGGTACTTCTGCTGATCCTGATCATTCCGATCGTGCTGTTTCAGCGAAACCAGCAGAAGCAGGCGGAGGCAGAGCAATGAAGCGGATGTCATGGTTCAACGTCACGTCGCTGACCTTCGGCTTTGCGTTTCTCTACCTGCCGATGATCATCCTGATCATTTACAGTTTCAACGCCTCCAAGCTGGTGACGGTCTGGGCCGGGTTCTCCACCCGATGGTATGGCGAGCTTGTCCGGAACGAGGCCTTCCTCGATGCGGCCTGGGTCACGATCAAGGTCGCGGTCATGTCGTCCACGCTGGCGACCCTATTGGGGACGATGGCTGCGTACGTTCTGGTGCGCGGTGGGCGGTTCATGGGGAGGACACTGTTTTCGGGCATGATCTACGCACCTCTTGTCATGCCCGAGGTCATAACCGGCCTGTCCCTTCTGTTGC
Organism: Sulfitobacter alexandrii; assembly: GCF_001886735.1. Lineage (NCBI taxonomy): Bacteria > Pseudomonadati > Pseudomonadota > Alphaproteobacteria > Rhodobacterales > Roseobacteraceae > Sulfitobacter > Sulfitobacter alexandrii. The sequence goes on along the minus strand of NZ_CP018076.1, from coordinate 3,575,922 downwards.
TTTTCATCGGCATCGGGCTGGATCGAGGTGTCCTTACCATCGTGCTGGCGCATACGACATTTTCCATGTGCTACGTTTCGGTTGTCGTTTCGTCGCGGCTGGTGACCTTCGACCGTTCGCTCGAAGAGGCGGCACTAGATCTGGGATGTTCTGGCTGGGATGCATTTCGTCTTGTGACACTGCCGATCATTGCGCCTGCGGTGATTTCCGGTTGGTTGCTGGCATTCACTCTCTCGCTCGATGACCTCGTGATCGCTTCGTTCACGGCCGGTCCGTCAGCGACGACACTGCCGATCAAGATATTCTCGGCTGTACGGCTGGGCGTCTCGCCCGAGATCAACGCCCTTTCCACGATCATGATTTCGATCGTCGCCGTCGGGGTGATCACCGCCTCGCTCGTGACGAAACGGAACGCCGTGAGGGCCGAAGCGGACATGCGCGCGGCGGAGCGTGCCCCGGCATGAAGCGTATCTACGGAGACTTCGCCTATTCCGACGGGCCGCGGAACGGCTGCTGGTGGGATCAGACCTGCGACATCCCGGATCGGCCGGCGCTGCAGGGCGACACAAGCTGCGACGTGGCGATCATCGGCGCCGGCTTCACGGGTATCTCAGCCGCCTTGCAACTGGCCGAAGACGGCGTGGATACCGTTGTCGTGGATGCGCGGTATGTGGGCTGGGGGGCGTCGGGCCGCAACGGCGGGTTCTGCTGCCTTGGGGGCGGGATGCTGGACGACGCGGCGCTCGAGACGCGGTTTGGCGAGGACGGGCGCCGGGCCTGGCGGCAGACGGAACTTGCCTCCATCCGGTTTGTCGAGGATCTGTTGGAGAAATACGGCGTAGAGGTCGATCGCCATTCCGACGGCGAGACGCAGTTCGCGCATCGGCCCAAGGACTTCGACGAGATGGAAGAGCGGGTCGCCTACTATGCCGATAACTACGGCGCGGAGGCGCGGCTGACCCCTGCCAAGGATCTCGAGGGGGAGGGGATGAGTGCTGGCTTCCACGGTGCGCTGACCGTGCCCATCGGTTTCGGGCTCAATCCGCGCAAGTACATCAAGGGGCTGGCCGCTGCTGCCGAAACCGCGGGCGCCCGGATCCACCATGAGACACCCGTGACGTCCGTCACCAGGCACGGGTCCGGCTTCACGCTGGAAACGCCGTCCGGGCGGATCGAGGCGCAACGCGTGATTATCGGGACCAATGGCTATTCGTCCGAAGATCTGCCGGCGTGGCTGGCGGCGCGCTACATGCCGACGCAATCCAGTGTCATCGTGACACGCCCCCTTTCGCAGCAGGAACTCGGGGCTCAAGGTTGGACAAGCGGGCAGGCCTCTTATGATACGCGGCATCTGCTGCATTACTTTCGTCTGATGCCGGACAATCGGATGCTGTTCGGCGTGCGCGGGGGGCTGATGGCCAATCAGGGGTCCGAGCGGCGGGCGATGCAAAGGGCGCGGGCGGATTTCGACCGCATGTTCCCGGCCTGGAGCGAGGTCGAGACCCCGTACAATTGGTCGGGCATGGTGTGCATCGCCCGGGACAGGATGCCATTTGTCGGACAGGTGCCCGATCAGCCCGGAATGTTTGCGAGCCTGTGCTATCACGGAAACGGCGTGGCGATGGCCAGCTATTCGGGCGCCTTGCTCGCGGACCTCGTGCAGGACAGGGAACCGCGTCGGATCTATCCGCAGGCGGTTCAACGTCCCTTGCAGAAGTTCGAGCTGGGTGCCTATCGCCGTGCGATCATGCCGTTTGCCTACCTCGGGTTCAGCCTGTCTGATCGATAGCGAATTGGCCCTCTCTGCCAATGGCTGAGGTTCAGGTGGCGTCCGGGTCGCGCAGCCCGCTTACGGCACTTGCCAGCACGGCTGCGCCGCCTTCCAGTATCAGGATGGTCTGCCCGTCCTGGACACGCGCTTCGGTTATGCGGTTGTAGGTCTCGACCGGGTCCGTCAGCACCACCTCCCCGTCCGCACGGCTTTCGATTTCGAGCGTGTAAAGGCCGTTTGCAAACGGGCTGCCGTCATCGGCGACTCCTGCCCACTCGAAAGGTTCCGCAGATATCGGCAGGGCGCTGCGCTGCACCTCGGTTCCGGTGTCATCGTAGACCACGAGGAAAACCTCGTCCGAGATGGCGGCCGGATTCGGGGTGATGGTGATCGGACTGCCGTCGAAATATACCGGCGCCGTGCTGAGCGCCTCCATCCCGATCCATCCCGACATCTGTGCCATCCCCCCCGCGCTCAACTGTCCGGAAAGGGCTTGCAACAGGTCGTTTGAAAGAACCTGCTGTTCCACCATAGAGAACTGCGCCAGCTGTGCGGCGTACTGGGACGAGTCCAGCGGCTCCAAAGGATCCTGGAATCTTGCCTGGGCCGTCAGCATCTTCAGAAAAGTTTCGAAATCCGAGGACAGGACCGAGCCACGCGTGCCGGGAGCAGGGCTTTGCGTACCCGGGGCGAAGGCAGAAGCGGTGGGTGAGATCATGGCTTTCTCCGGTTAAAGTCTGATGTCGACGCCCGTGTCTGGCGTGATCGACAGGGCGATTTCGGCAATGGTGCCCGATGCTTCGGGAAGCTCCCCGTCAGGCGCGAGCACGTCGGCTCGTGGGGGACGATGACCGTGCTGCTCTCCACCTCCCGCGAAGCTGAAGCGGACATCGGCATAGCCGAGCTGCCTGAACTCCTCCGAAAGCTCCGTGATGTGCCGCCGCATGAGATCCAGCGTTTCCGCTCGATCGGCGACCACATGGACAATCATGCCGGAGTCCGAGGCCGACAGCGACAGGCGCACGCGGCCCAGCTCCTCGGGGGTGAGTGAAATTTCGACCGGTTGCTGTCCGATGCCTTGCAAGGCTTCCGCGACCTGTCGGGCTATATGCATCGGCATGTCGGCGCGCTGCGGAGCGCTGACCGGCTGGCCCTGTACTGCGGGCAAGGTGTCGACGGGCCGGGGACTTCCAGCCTCCACCGGAACGATATCGACCGGGCCCGTTACCGTCTCGCGGATGTCACCTTTGACGGTAGACGACCCGATGGCAGGACCCGGTTGCGGCGCCACCGGGTGCGCCGTCGCAAAGGTGATCTTCGGTTGTGTCGGTGTGCCACGGTGGGGGCTGGTGTCTTGGGGGCTTTTCGCGGTGTCGCTACCGAGGTTTGCGACGGGTTGCCCCGGCGCCGCCTTTTGAAAACTGATTGCAATTGGTTCCCTTGGCGGCGGCGCAGTGAAACCCCGCGCGGGGCCTAAGGATTGATCGGGACGACTTCTAATGAACGTGCTGTCGCTACCTGCCTCGGTGGTCGCTCGCGTTCGACCCAAGAGCGGAAAAGCTTCCTTCGGCGTTGTCTCAACGTGGCTAGATACGTTCCGGGCCTGTGAGACAGAGGCGCGCGGCATGGCCAATTCGATCCCCGATGGTTTTGGAGAGGGGGCGTCTGTTCCTGCGTTGGGCGCACCAAAAGGCTCCCCCGCCTTGGACCGCAGATGCCCTGGTGCCACCGGTACGGGCACGTCCTTGGCCACTTGCGAATTGGCAAGGGTGGTCCCTTTAGGGTTGGCTGCGTCTGCCCACCGATGTTCAGGGCCAGCGACCTGTCGGAGGGCGGAGGAAGAGCCGATCAGGGCCTCCGACATCCGCGAGGTCATCGCTGAGGGCAGTTTTTCGGTGTCGTGTGTCATAGGCAGCCGGCCGGGCAAGCCGACCGCCAAGACTGGGGCGCGGTTAGCCCCTGCCATCTGTCCGGTCACCGCCCGCTCCGCCAGCGATTTCGGGTATGACATCGCGGTCCCGACGGCCGCGACCTGAACGGAATGAACGACTGCCCGCTCCGCCAGTTGCCTCGTTTTTGGTGGCGCCGGGTCGATTTCTGCCGAAGCGCGGGGTTCTGCCTGCCAGTCAATCCTGGTCTTTGTTGCAGCGCCCTCCCCAGCATGGGGTGCAGGGCTGGAGGACACGCGCGAAGCTGTCGACTGATGCGCCTCCGGTCGAATCTGTTGCGCCTTTCGTGGCGTCGGTTGCCCTTGCGCCGCATGAGTATGGGCCGCAGGCAGGCCGTTGGCCTCCGGGGTCACTTCGGCCGCGTGTACGCGGGCCCTTTCGGCGGACGGTACGGCGAGAGGAAGCGAGGGATGGTCAGGCATCGGGTGTACGGCCTCTTGGGGAGGTTCTTTGCGTGAAGCCTGCGGCGAATCTCCTTGCGTCTCGGTTTCCATGACCGAAGGGCCGGACGGTTCCTCCGGCGCATCTTCCGTCGCGTCCGCCTTTTCGGCGTCTGCATTTGTGGCCCCGTCAGTCGATGGCGGGGCTGCAAGGCTTTGCAGGAGGTTTTCGAAGGTCTCGTTGAAGTCTGCGACCGCAACTGGACCGGTCCCGCCGACCTGCGCAGCGTCGCGCAGATTTGCCCCGGCACGCGCTTGGGGTTCATCCGACAACCGGGTCGGGGTCTGCGCTGGGAAAATGTTCAACTTGGCCTCCGGGACTTCTTCGCCGACCGGCACCGTATGACGCAACATCCTTACCGCTTTTTTACCGCTTGCCGTGCATCCTCCCGAAAATTGAACTTAGTTTGAGGAGCGCCCACGTGGAAATCAGCCAAGCCCCTTTTCGGAAATCCTTGCCCGGCACGGCCGACCTGAAGCTCAGGCAGGCGGCCGAACAGCTCGAAACCACGTTCCTGGCTGAAATGCTGAATGCTGCGGGTGTCGGAAAGTCGCGTGATCACTTTGGCGGTGGCGCCGGCGAGGATCAGTTTTCATCCTTTCTCCTGCAGGAACAGGCCGCTGCGATGGTGCGCGCGGGCGGACTCGGTCTGGCCGAATCGCTCTACCAGGCGCTGAAGGAGAGAGACCGATGACCCATCCCGGCGCAACGGAACGGATCGAGGCATTGGATCACCTGCTTGACGAGGAGCGCGAGGCGCTCCTGACAGGAAACCTCGGACGGCTGGCAGATTTGCTCGACCCCAAGGAAGCCCTGATCGAAGAGATCAATGCGATACCTCCCGGCAACGCCGGGCGTTTGAGGCATCTCGATGTGAAGGTTCGACGCAACCAGCATCTTCTGGACGGTGCCCTTGATGGGATCAGGTCGGTTGCGGCACGGATGGCCGAACTGCGGCAGGTGCGCGACGGATTGGAAACCTACGGGGCGGACGGAAGAAAACGGACGATCGAAATCCAGGATGGCCCGTCGGTGGAGCGTCGCGCGTGATGCAGGCCGCAGGGGAGACGCGGCAAAATCATCTCAAAGTCTCGCAACAAGGCTGCTGCGCATTCAGCAGACGTTAACAGCGCAAAACGCATGTAGGTGATGCATCCGAGGTCGGATGGCGCACCCCCTGCTGCAGGGGCGCATGCACGGGTCAGAATGCCATGAAAGGTCCCCCAAGGGGGGTGAGACTCCACGGGCGCAAAGCGTCCCAGACTGAAGGAACATGCTTATGGCGACTTTCCAGGCACCTCCATGGTGTCCGCCGCCGCCGACAATCTTCTTGCGTTTGATGATGATCGGCCGCGCATTGGCCTGCGCACTCATCTCCACCACCTCTATTCACCCGCGAACATGGGTAGAGGCAGAGCTTTACCGCCCGCTTAACAGGTCAAGTTTTCCGGAGTTTAGGCCCGCTTCGGGGGATCAGGGCAGGCGCCGCCGGGCTGCGAGCCGCAGCTGCTTCTGCCTCTCTCTGAACCGCGCCTTGTCCGCCTCGGTGGTACGGTGGGCGCAATGATGGCAACTCACGCCCTCTTCGTACTCGGGGCGGTTCCTGTCCTCGGGAAGGATCGGCTGACGGCAGCCGTGGCACAGCATGTGGGGCCCCTCTCTCAGGCCGTGGCCGACGCTGACACGCGCATCGAAGACAAAGCAGTCTCCCTGCCAGGCGCTGTCGGCTTCCGGGACGTCCTCGAGATATTTCAGGATGCCGCCTTTGAGGTGAAAGACGTCCTCGACCCCTTGGCCCAGCAGGTAATTGGTCGATTTCTCGCAGCGGATTCCGCCGGTGCAGAACATCGCGATCTTCTTGTTGTGAAAGCGGTGCTTGTTGGCTTCCCACCAGGCGGGGAATTCTCCGAAACTTGCGGTTTCGGGATCGATCGCGCCCTCGAAGGTTCCGATCGCCACTTCGTAATCGTTTCGTGTGTCGATCACCGCCACCCCCGGATCCCGGATCAGATCGTTCCAGTCCCGCGGCTCCACATAGTGGCCCACGCGCGCGCGCGGATCGACATCCGGCTGGCCCATCGTCACGATTTCGCGCTTCAGCCGCACCTTCATCCGGGGGAAGGGCGGTGTTTCGGATGTCGCCTCTTTCCATTCCAGCCCGGCGCAGCCGGGCAGACCGCGCAGATGGGCGATGACCGCGTCGATGCCCTCACGCGGGCCCGCGATGGTGCCGTTCACGCCTTCCTGCGCCAGCAGCAACGTGCCCTTGACCCGATGCGCGAGGCACAGGTCCAGCAGCGCGGGCTTGAGCGCGGCGGGATCCTCGAAGCGCGTAAAGTGATACAGGGCGGCGATGGTGTGCATGGAGGCGGAAATAGGCCCGAGGGGGGCTGTTGCGCAAGGGGGGGCTGCGGTAAAAGGCTTCGTGCCCAGCCAGAACCGGAGTGACCCGATGCAAGCCCTTATCGTGATCGACGTCCAGAAGGACTTCTGCCCCGGCGGCGCGCTCGAGGTGCCCGAGGGCGATCTTGTCGTATCGGGTATTACCGACCTGATGGCGGACTTCGACGCGGTGATCCTGACGCAGGACTGGCATCCCGCCGGGCATTCCTCGTTTGCCAGCGCACACGACGACCGCGCCCCTTACGACGTGATCGACATGCCTTACGGTCCGCAGGTGCTCTGGCCGGATCACTGCATCCAGGGCAGCCTTGGCGCGCAGTTCCACGAAGGTCTGGCACAGGACCGCGCGGACCTCATCATTCGCAAGGGATACAACGCGGCCATCGACAGCTATTCCGCGTTCTTCGAAAACGATCACGAGACTCCGACCGGTCTTGAAGGCTACCTGCGGACGCGCGGTATCCAGAAGCTGACGATGGTCGGCCTGGCGCTGGATTTCTGCGTCAATTTCTCGGCGGTGGACGCAGCCGGTCTGGGATTCGACGTGACGGTCCGGCAGGATCTCTGCCGAGCGATCGACCTTGACGGCTCCCTGGACGCTGCCCGCGCGGCGATGAAGGAAAGCGGCGTGACCCTGGTGTGAACCTAGTTCAGCGGGCTTTCCGAGTTCGCAAGATCCAACAGCCCCAGCGCCTCCAGCCCGCCAAGCGTCGAATCGACCGCTACCGTCGCCAGAACGATTCCCATCACCCGACTGATCACGCTGGAACCGGTGACGCCGATCAATCTGCCGATCCGCGAGGCAAGCAGCAGCAGGATCAGCGTCAGGAGCAGGACGAGCACCAGAAGCGCCCCGGTGATCACCTGGTCCGAAACGGGGTTGGAGTGATTGTCGGTCAGGATGACGATGGCCAGCATCGCGCCCGGCGACGCGATCGACGGCATGGCTAACGGAAAAACCGCACCTGCCAGATGGTCACGCTCCGCACTTGCCACTTCCTGCTCCGGCTTGCTTTCTCCAAAGATCATGGTCAGGGCAAAGAGGAACAGGATCAGGCCACCGGCCACCTGAAAAGACCCCAATCGCAGGCCAAGCGATTCGAGCAGGAATTGCCCACCGACCAGGAACGCCAGCAACACGACACCCGCCACCAGAACCGCGCGCAGGGCAAAGCTGCGATGCAGGTGTTTCGGAACATGCGCCGTGGCGTAAAGGAAGATCGGGATACTGCCGATCGGGTCGATCACGACCACGAGCGTGATGAGTTCGCGGATCAGGTTCTGCCAGTCCATAGGGAGGGCCTTCGTGTTTGGCAAATTCGGATGTCATCCCGGCTTACCGGGATTGGGCGCGACACGGAACGGCAAAAGCCAGCCGCGGCTAGAGTCCGTCGAAGATCGGCTTACCGTTGGCAAATATGCCGCGCACCATCCGCAGTTTGCCCGCGATCTGGGCGCGATCCCGAAACCGGTCGTTCGACACCACCGGCATATCATGCTCTCGCGCGTATTTCAGCAGGAAGGCGTCGGCCTCCGTTCCCGCCGGGCAGACCATGACCCGGTTCCGGGGCAGCCCAAGCGACTTTGCAAAGGCCTGTTCGTCCAGGCTCTTGTCCTTGAGGTGATGGCGCGATGAAGCGTCGAGAAACACCACCGGCGCCCAGCCCCGGTCAAGCAGCGCACCAACCACGATGCGCAGGCTTGCCAGCTCTGCCGCTTCGCCATCCCAGTAAAGCACATTGGTCCCGTCGATCACGATATCCTTGCGATCCTTCGCCTTCACCTGATTTGCGGCTGCAGCGCGGGCCGGTCCGGGCGCGCGCCCACGCCTCGACAAGAGAAACGCGACAAGGACCAGCAATGCGACCACGCCCCAGACCGGTCCATTCTCCTGGTCAAGCGGGAAGGACAGGGAGATCAGGCCGGCGAGTGCGAATGAACCGAGCAGCGTCAACCATGGCGCGAGGGTCAGGCATCGGACATAGCCGAAGGCGGCGAGCCCCAGCACAACGGGAAACAAGACTTGCCCCGGCGTCAAACTAGAAAGCAACTCCATGATTTCCCGCCTTTATCTTTGGCCTTGCCCCCGTCCCGCAGTCTTTGTCACAAGGGGATGGCAATTCTGAGGAACATCTGATGGTGGATATCGCAACCCGTGTCTGGAACCACAAGTGGAAGATCGACCCCATCGTCCGGTCCCTGATCGACACGGATTTCTACAAGTTGTTGATGTGCCAGTCCATTTTTCGGAACAGGCCTGACACGCAGGTCACTTTCTCGCTCATCAACCGCTCCGATCATGTGCCCCTTGCCAAGCTGATCGACGAACGCGAACTGCGCGAGCAACTGGACCACATCCGGTCGCTCAGCCTCAGCCGGGGGGAAAGCACGTGGCTGCGCGGCAATACGTTCTACGGAAAGCGGCAGATGTTCCGCCCCGACTTCATGGAATGGTTCGAGGGTCTGCGCCTGCCGCCCTACCACCTCGAACGGCGAGGCGACCAGTACGAGCTGACGTTCGAGGGAAAGTGGCACGAAGTCATGTTGTGGGAGATACCCGCGCTCGCCGTGCTCATGGAACTGCGTGGCCGCGCGGTGCTGGATACCATGGGCCGTTTCGAACTGCAGGTGCTTTATGCCCGCGCCATGACCCGTGTCTGGGAAAAGATCGAGCAGTTGCGCAAGATACCGGACCTGTCCGTCGCCGATTTCGGCACCCGTCGGCGGCACAGCTATCTCTGGCAGGACTGGTGCGTTCAGGCCATGCAGGAAGGATTGGGCAAGGCATTCACCGGTACGTCGAACTGCAAGATCGCCATGAGCCGCGAACTCGAGGCGATCGGCACCAACGCACACGAACTGCCCATGGTCTATGCCGCCCTGGCGGAGGATGACGCGGCACTGGCTCAGGCCCCCTACGACGTCCTGTCGGACTGGCATGACGAACACGATGGCAACCTTCGCATCATCCTGCCAGATACCTACGGGACCAAAGGTTTTCTGGACAACGCGCCCGACTGGCTGGCGGGCTGGACCGGTATCCGCGTGGACAGCGGTGATCCGGCGACGGCTGCGCAGATCGCCATCGATTGGTGGAAATCGCGTGGCGAGGATCCGCGGCAGAAAAGGGTGATCTTCTCGGACGGTCTGGACGTGGACAAGATACGCGAACTGCACGACAGGTTCGCGGGCAAGGTCAATGTCTCGTTCGGCTGGGGCACCCTGCTGACGAACGATTTCCGCGGCCTCGTCGAGAACGATGCGCTGGCGCCGTTTTCGCTTGTCTGCAAGGCGATCGCGGCGAACGGCAGGCCGACGGTGAAGCTGTCGGACAATCCGAACAAGGCGATGGGCCCGGCCGACGAGATCGAACGCTACAAGCGGGTCTTCGGTGTCGGCCCGCAGGAGGCGCAGGAAATGGTGGTTTGACCGCCACCTCTACCTGGGGGTGGTTGCGTTCCGCAGTTTCTCGTTCATCTGCCGTTCGCGCCAGATGATCAGCAGTCCGCCTCCGGACAGCAGGAAAGCGCCCGGGAAGAGTTCTTCCCACGGTGCCTCGCCGAAAAAGAGCCATCCGAGCACAAAGGCCAATGGAATGCCGAAGTAGCTGAACGGCGCGAGGTTGCTCTGTTCCGTCATTCGGTACGCAGTGACAAGGACAAGCACGGCGAACCCCCCAAGCCCGCCCATCGCGGCGATCCAGAGCAGGTCCGTGGTGTCGCGGATCGGCGTGAACCCCCCCGTTGCCATCGCCAGCACCATCGCCCCCAGCGCCGCGACCCCGGTGGAATAGAGGTTTATCAATGCGGTCGACGGACCCTCGTCCATCATCCGCGCGGTGACCGCCGTCAACGCATAGCACAGTGCGGCGCCAAGCGGCAGGAGCGCGGAGAGAGAAAAGGTATCACGCCCCGGACCCACGATCATGACCACCCCGGCAAAGCCGATGAGCACGGCGGCCCATCGGACCATCCCGACCTTTTCACCGAGCAACGGTATCGCCAGCGCCGTGACGAAAACCGCGTTGGCATATGAAATGGTCGACGCCGTGGCGAATGTGAGCAAGCCGAGTGAAAGGTAGAAGAAATACTGCGCGAAGGTCAGGATCACACCGCGCAGCAACGCCAGTTTCCACTGCCGCATCCGCATGCTGCGACCCTTGGCGTGCCAGTCTCGGGAGGTCCATAGAACCAGCAGCGCGGGTATCAGTCCAACGATGTTGCGGTAGGCCGACAGCTCGGCGGCGGTATAGTCATGGGAGAGAAGTTTGATGATCAGACCCATCCCGTCGAAGAGCAGCAGGGCCAACAGGGAATAAAGGATCGCAAGGGTCGTGCGGTTCAAGTCGGGCGGCTCCTGAATTTCGGGGGATCGTCCGCCCGTTATGCGCCTCTGCCGTGCGCAGGACCACAAGTAATCCTGCAAGCACGCTCTGCCAGCCTGAAGAACATCCTCGGCGGAGAGGACTGTTGCGTTAATCGCCTCCACTGACGAGGATTGGATTTCCGAAGTCACAATGCGTCGCTATCATCCTTCAAACATCACGAGACACGGTTTGCCAGCCGACGCTTCGCGCTTTCGACAACGTCCCCCGCTTCTTGATGCAACAACCCCAATGAGACATGATCGGCAAAATGGTAACTCTGAAACAACTCGAAGGTTTTGTCTGCGTGGTGGACGTGGGCTCCTTTCGAAAGGCGGCGGAGGTGCTGGGGACAACGCAACCGAACATCTCGAACCGGATCGCCACGCTTGAGCAACACCTGGGGGTGGTGCTCATGCATCGGACCCCCGGGTCGGTCCGCCTGACCGACAAAGGGCAGGAATTGCTGGTTGCCGCCCGGCAGGTGTTGCGGGCGGCAGAGGCGTTCGTGAGTGTCGCGGATCGGAAGGACCTGATTTCCCATCGGCTCCGGCTCGGCGTGACGGAACTCATCGCTTGCACATGGCTTCACCCCTTCCTGAGGCGGTTCCGGGAAGAGTACCCGACGGTGACAGTACAGCTCGATGTCGATCTGTCGACCGAAGTGGCGCGGCGCCTTTCGGAAGGGCAGACCGATCTCATCCTGACGGCGGGGCCTTCGTCGATCAACGAGGGGGCGGCTGTTCCGATCGGAACCTACCCTTATTCATGGTTCGCCGCGCCGGATGTCTCGCGCCGTCTCGAAGGCCATTCCACGTTGGCCGAGGTCATGAAAGGCCCGGTCCTGATCCATTCGCGGCAATCCTCTGCTGCACGCGAACTCGTGGCGCATTGCGAGGCACGAAGCTACCGGATGGATCGATTGGTCTATTCCAGCAGTCTCGCATCCGCCTTGCAAATGGCCATCGACAGCATGGGCGTTGCCTTGCTCCCCAAGGCGCTGGCCCGCAATCGCGTCCGGGACTCCGCGTTGGTCGAAGTCCCCTGCGACTGGCTGCCGACAGCGCTTGAATTTCACGCAAGGTTCGACACGGCCCGCGCGCCCGGTTTCGTGCGGTTCGCGGCGGAGCTTGCCGCGCAGATCTCGGCAGAGCGGGACGATTAATTTTTTTGATCGCCTTGAGAAATTCAAACAATTTGCCCAATCGTGAAAGTTCCACGAGAGTTGCCAGATGACGTCACCGGTCCGGACCTCGGACGGCGGGGTGACGCGGCACCGAAACGCAGCTCTGGAGCATCGAAAATGGCATCGTTTGAAACCCGGCTTGGCGTCGATATTGGCGGTACATTCACGGATGTCGTGCTTGAACGGCGGGGCGAACGGTTCTCGACCAAGGTGCTCACGACCTATGGCGCGCCTGAGGATGCGATCATCGACGGCATGCAGCAGGTCTGTGCCAAGGCCGGCATCGACGCGGGCGAGATCGGCCAGATCATCCACGGAACGACGCTGGCGACCAATGCGCTGATCGAACGGCGCGGGGCCAAGACGGCGCTGATCACCACCGAAGGTTTCCGCGATGTGATCGAGATGCGGACCGAAAGCCGCTTCGAACAGTACGATCTGAACCTGAAACTTCCCGAACCGCTGCTGCCCAGACAGTACCGCTTCACCTTGGGCGAACGGGTCAACGCCAAGGGCGAAATCATGATCCCCCTTGACCGGGCAGAGATCGAAGCTCTGGTCGACCGGATCGCCGAAGCCCAATTCGAAAGCATCGCCGTCGGCTTTATCCATTCCTATCTCAATCCCGCGCACGAACAGATGGTGCGCGACGTGCTGGCAGAACGGCTTCCGGATGTCGCCGTGTCGCTGTCTTCCGAAGTCTCGCCCCAGATGCGCGAATACGAACGCTTCAACACGGTGGTGGCGAACGCCTATATCAAGCCGCTCATGGCGTCCTACCTGCGGCGGCTGGAAGACCGGCTGAAAAACGAGGGCGTCGATTGCCGCATCTTCCTGATGCATTCCGGCGGTGGCATCATCTCCATCGCCAGCGCCGCTGAATTCCCCGTGCGGCTGGTCGAATCCGGCCCGGCCGGGGGTGCTGTATTCGCAGCCCACGTGGCGGCCCAATACGGGCTCGACAAGGTGCTCAGCTTCGACATGGGCGGAACGACCGCCAAGATCTGCCTGATCAAGAACCAGACCCCCAAGACCGCGCGGGTATTCGAAGTCGCGCGGACCTATCGGTTCAAGAAGGGTTCCGGCATGCCGATCTCGATACCTGTGATCGACATGGTCGAAATCGGGGCGGGCGGCGGGTCGCTTGCCCATGTGGACGCAATGCGCCAAATCCGCGTCGGACCGGAAAGCGCGGGGTCCGAACCGGGGCCTGCATGCTATGGCCGCGGGGGCGAGCGTCCGGGCGTGACCGATGCGGATCTCGTGCTGGGGAAACTCGATCCCGACAATTTCGCGGGCGGGTCGATCAAGCTGCACCGGGACGCGTCGGAAAGCGCCCTTGCCGCTCATATCGGGACCGCACTGTCGATGGACCCGATCGAGGCCGCGCATGGCGTCGCCGAGGTGGTCGACGAAAACATGGCGAATGCCGCGCGCGTGCATGCGGTCGAGAACGGCGAGGATCTCAGCGAATATACGATGATCGCCTTCGGCGGGGCCGCGCCGCTGCACGCCGGACGGCTTTGCGAAAAACTTGGTATCGACCGGCTGATCGTGCCGCCCGGTGCCGGGGTGGGCTCCGCAATCGGCTTCTTGCGGGCGCCTTTCAGCTTCGAGGCGAACCGCTCCGTCTACATGCGCCTTGCCGATTTCGACCCGGAGCGCATCCGGGACCTGCTGACAGAGCTGAAAGAGGAATCGACCGGCTTTGTCCGCACCTGTGACGCTTCCGCCGATATCCTGGCTGAGTTCAAGGTCTACATGCGCTATGTCGGACAGGGCTGGGAAATCCCCGTGGTGCTGACAGAGGCGCAGGCCATGGAACCGGATGCCGCGACGTTCCTTGCCCGCTTCGAAGAGGATTACACCAAGCTGTTCGGCCGTCCGGTCACGGGGCTTGATGTCGAAATCACGGTCTGGTCGGTCAACGCGACGACTCCTCCCGAAAAGGTCGATCGGGTCGACGCGTCCACAGGCGGGAGGGCGGCCAAACTGAACGGCAGCAGAAAGGTTTTCGACGTCGCCGCAGGCGGATTTGTCGATGCGCAGGTCTACCAGCGCGAAGACCTAGAAGCGGGTGATCGGGCCGCTGGTCCCGCCGCCGTCGTAGAAGCCGAAACCACGATCATCGTGCCGTCAAGCCGCAACGCGGTTCGGCAACCCGATGGTTGCATTGACCTGACACTCAAGCAGTAAGGAACACCGACATGTCACGCTCTCATTCTGACGTCGCCTTTCAGGTCATGTGGAACCGGTTGATCTCGGTCGTGGAGGAACAGGCGCAGGCGCTGGTCCGGACCGCTTTTTCGACATCCGTGCGCGAGGCGGGTGACCTCTCGGCGGGGGTCTACGATATCCAGGGCAGGATGCTGGCGCAGGCCGTGACCGGCACGCCGGGACACGTCAACGCGATGGCCGACGCGGTGGCGCATTTCATTCGCCGCATCGGTCGGCAGAACATGTTCGAAGGTGATGTCTACATCACCAACGATCCTTGGGAAGGCACCGGGCATCTGCACGACATCACCATGGTCACGCCGTCTTTCCTCGATGGCAAGCTGATCGGCTTCTTCGCCTGCACCGCGCATATCGTCGATATCGGCGGGCGCGGGTTCGGGGCCGACGGACAAAGCGTTTACGAAGAGGGTCTCTACCTTCCGATCATGAAGTTCGCCGAACGTGGTGACGTGGACGAGACGCTCGTCAAGATCGTGCGCGGCAACGTGCGCGAACCCGACCAGCTGATCGGTGATATGTACGCCTTGGCAACCTGTAACGAGATCGGGCACCGGCGTCTCATCGACATGATGCACGAGTTCAACCTGTCGGATCTGGACGGGATCGCCGATTTCATCCTCGAAAACTCCCGTCTGGCGACGCTGGAACGGATCGCCGCGCTGCCGCGGACGTCGGCGGATGGCGAGATGACGGTCGACGGGTTCGACGTGCCGATCACCCTGAAAGTACGGGTAACGGTCGAAGAGGACCGGATCGTGACGGATTTTGCAGGCTCCTCGGGCGTCGACAAGAAGGGCATCAACTGTCCGCTGGTCTATACCAAGGCATATGCCTGTTACGCGCTGAAGGTCGCCATCGCGCCGGAAATTCCGAACAACCATGCGTCCCTGGCACCGTTCGAGGTGATCGCGCCAGAGGATACGATCGTGAATGCGCAGCATCCCGCGCCGGTCGCGCTGCGCCATATCGTCGGGCATTTCGTCCCGGATACCGCGTTTGACGCCTTCGACAAAATCGTGCCGGGGCTGGTGCCGGCGGAAGGCGCGGGATGCCTGTGCAACTTCCAGGTGTCCCTCCGGCCACGGACCGACGCGCCTGCGCCCAAGGACGCCCGCCGGTCCGAAGTGCTGACCTTCAACTCGGGCGGCTCGGGGGCAAGGCCCGAACTTGACGGATTGAATGCGACCGCCTTCCCGTCGGGTGTCATGACCATGCCGATCGAGGCGACGGAACATGCAGGCCCCGTGATCATCTGGCGCAAGGAACTTCGGCCCGACAGCGGCGGCGCCGGCAAGATGCGCGGCGGTTTGGGGCAATACATGGAAGTTGGCGCAATGGAGGGGCACGAGTTCGACATCCAGGCGATGTTCGACCGGGGGCAGCATCCTGCACGCGGGCGCAATGGCGGAAGCGATGGTGCACCAACCACGATCGCCCAGGATGACGGCACGGCGATGCGCGTCAAGGGCAAGCAGTTCGTGCCGCACGGGCGCAAGGTGATGATGGCCTTTCCCGGCGGCGCGGGTTACGGCGACCCGGCTCAGCGAGACAAGGCACAGGTCCGGCAAGACCTCGCGCGCGGCTATATCTCGGACAAGGTGGCGGCAGAAGTCTACGGGCTTGACCAGTCCGACATCGACGCCGTTGCCGAAGCGGTTCGCAAGGGTGAGGCGCTCTGATGGCGAACGAGTCACCCCGGCACGGCAACTATGATGTCGTCATCATCGGTGGCGCGATCATGGGGTCCGCGACGGCCTGGTTCCTGACGGAATCCGCCGACTTCGATGGCCGCGTTCTGGTGGTGGAGCGGGACATGACCTTTGAGGCATGCGCGACCGCCCACACGAACAGTTGCATTCGCCAGCAGTTTTCCGACCCCCTGAACGTGCGCATCAGCCAGTTCACGGCTGAGTTCATCAAGAACCTGCCCGACCGCATGGGCGACGAACGCGCACCCAAACTGAGTGTCCAGAACTTTGGCTACCTCTACCTCGCGGATAACGAGCGTTTCGCCAATGTCCTGCGGGAGAACCAGATCATCCAGCGTGGCGCCGGGGCCGAGACGGAATTGCTCAGCGCCGATGAGATTGCCGAACGGTATCCGTTCTATCAGCTCGACGATATCATCCTGGGTTCGATCAACCGCAAGGACGAAGGCTATTGGGATGGCGGGACACTTTTCGACTGGTTCCGCCGGTCCGCGCGTTCGCGGGGCATCGAATACATCCAGAACGAGGTCGTCGCGATCAACAGGAATGCCGCCGGCACGCGGGTCGAAAGTGTCACCCTCGCCACCGGCGAGGTGATTTCCTGTGGTCAGCTTGTGAACGCGTCGGGACCGCGCGGCGCGGGTGTGGCGGCGATGGCAGGCATCGCCTTGCCGGTCGAGCCGCGCAAGCGGTTTACATGGGTCTTTTCCGCCGAAAAGCCGCTTGATCGTGACCTGCCGTTGACCATCGATCCGTCAGGTGTCCACGTCCGCCAGGACGGACCGCAGACCTATCTCGCGGGGTGCGCGCCCGATCCCGACCCCGCCGTCGATCCAGCGGATTTCACGATGGATCAGGCGCGCTGGGAAGATCACGCATGGCCAGCGATCGCGACGCGAATTCCTCAGTTCGAGGCAATCCGCGTCATCACTGAATGGGCGGGGCACTACGATTACAACACGCTCGATCAGAACGCGATCCTCGGACCGCACCCTGAGGTCGCCAACTTCCATTTCATCAACGGGTTCTCGGGGCACGGGCTTCAGCAGTCGCCGGCGATGGGGCGTGGCCTCGCGGAGATGCTGACCTACGGCGCGTACCGGACCTTTGACATGACACCCTTCGGATACGACCGCGTGGCGCAAGGCAAGCCCATGGTCGAGAAAGCAGTGATCTGATGAAATACCCGCCCAACCCGTTCACGCAGGCCCTGCGCCGTGGCGAACAACAGATCGGTCTCTGGATCAGCCTCTCGAGCAATTTCGCGGCTGAAGTTGTTTCGACCGCCGGGTTCGACTGGGCCTTGGTCGATATGGAGCACAGCCCGAACGACTACTTCAGCGTGCTCGGTCAATTGCAGGCCTTTGCTGCCACGTCGACCACCGCCATCGTCCGGGTCGAATGGAACGACGCGGTGGTGGTAAAGCGGCTCCTCGATCTGGGCGCACCGGGGCTCCTCTTTCCGATGATCCAGACCGTCGAAGAGGCGAAGGCCGCCGTTGCCGCGACACGCTATCCGCCCCGCGGCGTCCGAGGTGTTTCCGGCGCGACACGGGCGACCCGGTTTGGCCGGTGCACGGATTACGTCGGACGTGTGGAAGAGGAAACCGCTGTTCTGCTCCAGTTGGAGACGCGGGCCGCCGTGGAGCGGGCAGAAGAAATCGCCGCAGTCGATGGCGTCACCGGCATCTTCTTTGGCCCGGCGGACATCGGGGCCGATATCGGCAAGCTGGGCCGGCCCATGGACGAGGCGGTGTGGAACCTCATCCGGCCCGCAGCGCGCAAGTTGATCGACGCGGGGATGCCCGTCGGCACGCTCGTGCAGGATGCGCGCTTTGCGGCACAGTTGCTGGACGAAGGCTTCAGCTTCGTCGCCTGCGGCACCGACACGGTATTGCTGGCCCGCGCGTCTGACGCGCTGCTGGCGCAGGTGAAAGAGTATCGGTCATGAGCTTTGCCGCATCGCGTCTCGCCGCCGTCAAGGCATCGGCCTCCGCTTGGGTCAGCCAGGCCGCACAGGACGCCCGCGCCCGCGGCGAGGACGTCATAGACCTTGGGATCGGCGAGCCGGACTTCGACACGCCCGACCATATCAAGGAAGCGGCACATCAGGCCGCCAAGGCCGGAGACACAAAATACCCGCCGACAGGCGGCACGCTCCGGATGCGCCGCGCCGTGGCCGACAAGTTGCGCCGCGAGAACGGGTTGGAACATACCCCCGACGAGGTCATCGTTTCGAACGGTGCCAAGCAGGTGCTCTTCAACGCCTTCATGGCCACTCTCGAACCGGGGGACGAGGTGCTGCTTTGCGCACCCTATTTCGGTCAGTACAAAGACATTGTCGCCATCCTCGGCGGGGTAACTGTCGCCCTGCCATGCCCGGCGTCCGAAGGGTTCCTGCTTGGACCGGAAGCCCTGCGCGCCGCGATCACGCCGAGAACGCGTTGGCTGCTGCTGAACCAGCCGTCAAATCCGTCGGGCGCCGTCTATTCTGATGCCGATGTGTTGGCGCTTGGCGCGGTTCTGGCGGATCATCCGCGTGTTCTCGTGCTTTCGGACGAGATCTATGAACACATCCTCTTCGACGGTCGCGTTTTCCGGTCATTCGCGGCGCTGTGCCCGGATCTGAAAGACCGGACGCTTACCGTGAATGGCGTCTCCAAGGCCTATGCCATGACCGGCTGGCGGGTCGGCTACGGGGCCGGGCCGAAGGATCTTATCGCCGCCATGACCAAGGTGCAGAGCCAGATCAGTTCAGGCGTCTGTTCAATCGCGCAGGCCGCTGCCGCTGCGGCGCTGGAAGGCCCGCAGGATGATGTGAAGCGGTTCCGGGAAGCGTTCGAAGCCCGTCGCGATCTGGTGGTACGCCGCGTGGCAGATATCCCGGGACTGACCCTCGATCCGCCGGGTGGGGCCTTCTACGCCTTCATCGGCTGTGCGGCGCTGATCGGTGCCACGCGTCCCGATGGCCGGACGCTGAAAGACGACAACGACGTCACCGCGTGGTTGCTGGAAGACGCAGGCGTTGCTGCCGTGCCGGGGTCCGCCTACGACCTTTCGCCCTTCTTCCGCATATCCACGGCAGCCGCGGAAACCGTGCTTGCCGATGCCATGGATCGCATCGCCGCCGCTGTCTCGGAACTGAAAGGACTTAAGACATGAAAAAACTCGTGCTGACAGGTGCGGCGGGGCGGCTGGGTTCGTATCTGCGCGCACCTCTGGCGGCGATGTGCGACGAGTTCGTCTCGACCGACCTCCGGGAGAGCGTGCAAGACCTCGCGCCGAACGAGACATATGTGAAAGCGGACCTTGCCGATCTCGACGCTATGGTAGCCCTGCTCGAAGGTGCCGACATGGTCATCCATTTCGGTGCCATCGGTGACGAGGCCCCCTTCGAGACCTTGCTGGGGCCGAACTTCATCGGGGCCTACAACATCTGGGAGGCGGCCTATCGCAACGGGGTGCGCCGCGTGGTCTATGCGTCGTCGATCCATGCCGTCGGAATGCACAGGAAAACGGAGTCCATCGGGATCGACGCCGCCCATCGGCCCGACACGTTCTATGGGCTGGCGAAGTGTTTTGCCGAAGATCTGGCAAGCCTCTACTGGGACAAGCGCGGGGTCGAATCCGTGTGCATGCGCATCCTGTCCTGTGCACAGGTGTCCAACAGCAGGGCAGTGGGTTCATGGCTCAGCTACGATGATCTGATCCATCTGGTCGAACGTGCGATCACGACGCAGATCACCGGCTTCTCGATTGTCTATGGCGTATCGGACAATGACCGTGCGCCGGTCGACAATTCAGGCGCCCGCCACCTTGGCTACCGTCCCAAGGACAACGCCGAACGCTACGCCAAGGAAATCTTTGCCGCAGACGGCCCGCTTGATCCGCATGATCCAGCCAACACGCACCACGGCGGCGCGTTTTCTGCCGTGGAACTGGGAAATAGCGGTGTCGCACAGATGAAGCTGAACGCCGAAGACACAGGCAAGAGCTGAGGAAAAGCACGAGAACATTCGCCATCCCGGCACGACAGCCACCCAACCCAAAGGAGACCATCAAGATGAATTTTTTCAAGACCATGGGCGCAGCACTCGCCGCGGCCGTTACTTTCTCCGGCCCCGCACTGGCGGAAACAACTTGGGTCATGGCTTCGGGCTACCCAGCGGACAGTTTCTTTACCAAGAACATCCGCGCTTTCATCGAAGAGGTCGAGGCAGCCAGCAATGGTGAGTTGAAAATCGACCTGCGGCCCAACGGCGAGCTGATCAAGCTCGACGCGATCCGCCGCGCAGTCCAGTCGGGGCAGATTCAGCTGGGTGAAATCCGGTTTGGGGTCTACGGCAACGAAAGCCCGATGTACACGCTCGACAGCCTGCCCAACGTGGCCAGCAACTACGACGCCGCATGGAATTTGATGGAGGCGCAGAAGCCCTGGTTTGACGAGGCCTTCGGCGAAGGCGGCATGAAGGTGATCAGCTATGCGCCGTGGCCGGGGCAGGGGTTCTACACCAAGTTTCCCGTAACCGACGGTTCGCAGTTCGAAGGCGTGAAGCTGCGGATCTACTCTCCTGCAACCCAGCGCATGGGTGACCTGCTGGGCTTCCAGGCCACGATCCTGCCTTTCGCCGAAGTGCCTCAGGCCTTTTCGACGGGGTTGATCGAGGCGCTGTTCACCTCGGGCCAGACAGGCACCGACATTCAGGCTTGGGACTACGTTTCTCACTTCACCTACACCGGCTCGATGCACAACAAGAACGGGATCATCGTGAACGAACGCGCGCTCAGCCGCCTTTCGCCGGAACTTCAAGAGGCCATCCTCGCCGCAGGCGAAGCCGCGACCGAGCGTGCCTGGGCGATGAGCAAGGAAGCCACCGACAGCAAGCGCCAGGAACTCGTCGATGCGGGCATGACCGTGACAGATGCTTCCCCCGAGCTTCAGGCAAAGCTGGAAGATATCGGCAAGGCGATGATCGAGGAATGGAGCGCGTCGGCATCCTCCGAAGAGGTCGAGGTCCTGAACAACTACCTCGCCGCCAGCAACTAGTTCGGCTGGAAAACTGTGCGGCACCGGTCTGGTGCCGCACTGATTGGTCACACGGGGGAATGGGCATATGCTGCGTCGAACTGTCAGGAAACTTGCGAACTTCTGCGGATGGCTGGCCGCGGCGTTTCTCGCTGGAATCGCAGTGGCGACCGCAATCCAGATCGTCGCGCGGCAATTCGGAAGGCCGGTCGAGACGACCGAGTTGTCGGGGTTCTTCCTTGCTGCAGCAACCTTTCTTGCCCTCGCGCATACCTTCGTGATGGGTGGACACGTTCGCCTTGCACTGGTGGCAGACTTCGCCCCGAAAACTCTGCGCCGCGCGTTTGAGATCTGGGCCTGCGTTTTTGCTGCTCTGACGGTAGGATACGCGGCGTGGCACGTGACCGCCTTCACCTACGATACCTACCGTTTCGGCGATCTGAGCCCCGGGCTGCTCGCGGTTCCGCTCTGGATTCCGCAGTCGGCGATCTGCCTCGGGCTCTGGGTGATGCTGCTCTCCATTCTCGAGCAGACAACGCTGGTTCTGTCCGGCAACCCCGCGGATTACGAAACAAACGCCGACAGCACGGTCGAGTAGAGCGATGGATCAGATTCAGTTTGCCTTTCTTGTTCTTGCGTTCTGCCTTCTGGTGTTCCTAGGGTCCGGCGTCTGGATTTCGCTCTCGCTCCTTGCCACAGGGCTGGTGATCTTCCACTTCTTCGTCCCGATCGACGCCGGATCGATCATGGCATCGACGATGTGGGATGCCAGCTGGAATTGGGCGCTGACCGCGCTGCCGCTCTTTGTCTGGATGGGCGAAATCCTGATGCGCTCAGGCCTGTCATCGAGCCTTTTCAGAGGGCTGTCTCCCTGGGTGTCGCGCCTGCCGGGCGGGCTCATGCACATCAACGTATTCGGCTGCGGTGTCATGGCTGCCGTCTCGGGTTCGTCTGCCGTCACGGCGGCCACCGTCGGGCGGATGAGCATTCCCGAACTCAAGGCGCGGAACTACGACAGCAACATGATGATCGGTTCGCTCGCCGGGTCTGGCACCTTCGGTCTGCTGATACCGCCTTCCATCATCATGATCGTCTACGGGGTCATCGCGCAGCAATCCGTCGCGCGGCTGTTCATCGCCGGGGTCGTGCCGGGGCTGGTGTTGATCACGTTGTTCTCGGCCTACATCGCGATCTGGTCGCTTCGAAATCCCGACCGGCAGGGGACCGCGTCGGAAAGGACGACCCTTCGCGAAAAGCTGCGCGCTTCGCGCGAGTTGATCCCCGTCGTCGCCTTGATCGTGGCCATCATCGGGTCGATCTACGGCGGGTTCGCCACCCCGACAGAAGCCGCGACAGTCGGCATCTTCGGCGCATTGCTGCTGGCGCTGATCAACGGGACGCTGACACAGACAATGTTCCTGGAAAGCCTGATGTCCGCAACGCGCATTTCCTGCATGATCTCCTTTATCATCGCCTGCGCCGCATGCCTTTCTGTTGCCGTCGGATTCGCCAATATCCCGCGTGCCGCCGCCGAATGGGTTCAGTCGATGAACCTTGGGCCGGGTGGCCTGATCATCGTCCTGACGGTATTCTTCCTTGTCATGGGGTGCTTCCTCGAGGGCATCTCCATCCTCGTTCTGTCCAGCGCCGTCGTCCTTCCGATGATCGAGGCGGCAGGCATCGATCCGATCTGGTTCGGCATCTACGCCGTAATCGTGATCGAATGCGCACAGATCACGCCTCCGGTAGGGTTCAACCTGATCGTCTTGAGAAGTCTCACCGGCCATAGCATCGGCCGCGTCGCGCGCGCGACGTTTCCGTTCATGTGCCTTCTGCTCTTCGCGATCTTGCTCATCTACCTGTTTCCCGGTCTCGTGACCTTTCTGCCCAACCTGATGCTGGGTTAGACAAGCACCCTTCGGATTTGTCCGGGAGATGTGGAGAGCACTACCTTAGGAATAGGAGGTGTTCCAAGGGGAGCGGGCACTGACCGACGCCGGTCGGACGCGTCGAGAGATCGCGGCCTTGGCTGTCTTGGCATCTCGCCGCGCACCAACTGTCAGACCGGCTGCAGCGTTTCTGCATCGCGGCCGTAGATGCATCTGTACCAGAGCGTCGTCAGCACCTCGGTCACGTCTTCCTGTGTCTGGTCCAGTTCGCGGATCGTCGGCGGCGGGTCGATATAGGTCATTCTCAAGGCTTCATCTGCCATGAGGATGACAAAGCGCAGGGCAAGCAGCGCCTTTCGTTCATCCACCTCAAGGAACCAGCAGTCCGGTTCACGCCTGCGGATGTCCCGCAGGAGGATGATGGCCCAGCGTTGGTTGATGGCATCTCGTGACGCGACGAGGTCGGGCCGATCGTTGAACAGGGCGCTGTTGCCGGCCAGTAGGCGGGCATTGCTGGCATAGAAGGCTACGTAGAAACGATTCATCCGGTAGATGGCCTCGTGCCGTGAAAGGCTGCCCGCACCGCGCGGGCGGAACTTGCGCAGCGTTGCGGTAAAGCTGCGGCGCACGGCGACGGCGGCCTCCGCCCGGTTCGGAAAGTAGAGGTAGAATGTCCCCCGCGCCAGCCCGGCGCGCTTCACGATCCCCTCAATGGTCAGCTTGGCATAGCCGTTTTCCTCAAGTTCGTGCGCAGTGGCAGCCAGCAACGCCAGGCGGGTGCGTTGCCGCTTCGGCCGGTCGCGCGCGTTTTCGGCACGTGCATCGAGAATCTCGATCAGGTTGGGGGCTTCGGCGGATTCCATCAATGACTTATCCGACAGCGGTTGGCCCGTTTCAAGAATGTTAAACTTATCCATTGACTCACCCAAAACTGACGGTAGTGTCATAAATGACATTGATGTCATATTACGCCGAGAGAAGTGCAATAGAAATGGCAAATGCTGGCCCCCGGTTCAAAAACGTCACCAAGAGGTACGGCAGGGTTATTGCCCTGGATAAATTCGACCTGGACGTGGCGCCGGGGGAATTCGTCACCTTTCTGGGGCCTTCGGGATCCGGCAAGACGACGGCGCTGAACATTCTGGCGGGCTTTGCAGATGCGACCGAAGGTGAGGTGTTCATCGGCGACCGGTCGGTGGGCGGGCTGCCGCCGGAGAAGCGGAACGTCGGCATGGTGTTTCAAAGCTATTCGCTGTTCCCCCATCTGAGCGTTTTCGAGAATGTCGCCTTTCCGCTGCGCCTCCGGGGCGTGGGCGGAGACGAGCTGAAGCGCAAGGTCGGCGAGGCGCTCGAGATGGTCCACCTGTCGGATTTTGCCGCGCGGAGGCCGAACGAGCTGTCGGGCGGACAGCGCCAGCGCGTCGCATTTGCGCGTGCGGTCGTTTTCGATCCGCCGGTGCTGCTGATGGACGAACCGCTCAGTGCGCTGGACCTGAAGCTGCGCGAGCAGATGCAGCTCGAGATCAAGCGCTACCACGCGCAGATCGGCTGTACGATCATCTTTGTCACCCACGATCAGGGCGAGGCGCTGACCCTGTCGGACCGTGTCGCGGTGATGCGGGCCGGCCGGATCGCGCAGGTCGGCAGCCCAAAGGAAATCTACGACCGTCCCAATTCCCAGTACGTGGCCGAATTCATCGGAAACACCAATCTGTTCCGCATTCAGGCGGCGCAGGGAGGCACCTGGGAAATCGCGGGTCTGGACTGTCGGTTGCCCGCAATCGGCGACAGGGACCCGGCGCGCACAGGGCTTTCTGTCCGGCCAGAGAAGATCAGGCCGGTGAATGCTTCGCAAGAAGGCGGTTTGGTTTTCGATGCCAAGCTGACCGAGGTCATCTTCAAGGGCGATCACGTACAATACGCTGCCGTATCTTCCGGTGGCGCGCCGCTCGTCTTTCAGGATCACAGGGGTCCGGGCAGCGGTCTGATGAAAAGCGGCGAACAGGTCAGGCTTGGCTTTGATCCCAACGACGCCGTCCCGGTTACGCTCGACACGGCGTGACCCCCACCAAGGAGGAGTGAAATGAAACATACGAAATTGGCACTCGGCACAGCGGCGCTGCTGGCGCTGGCCCAGCCGGCATTTGCGCAGGACCAGGTCCTGACGATCGCCGGCTCCGGCGGTGTGGTCAAGGAGATCACCGAGAAGGTGTTCCTGCCCGCCTTCGAGGAAACGACCGGTTGGAAAACCAAATTCATCGCGGCTGAAAGCAATATCCTGCTGGAGGTACGCACCATGCTGGCCAGCGGAAAGATGCTGTACGACGCGATGGAAGTCTCGGCGGCGAACTACCCCATCGGGGTAAAGGACGACCTGCTTGCCCCCATCGACTATGACCTTCTCGACCCTGACGGCGAACTGCCCGAACAGGCCAAGAAGGAATTCGGTGTCGTTGCCGCCGCCTATTCTACCGTGCTGGTGCAGCGAACGGACAAGAACCCCGAAGGCAGGAAGATGGAGAGCTGGGCGGATTTCTGGGACGTGGAAACGTTCCCCGGCCCGCGGTCCCTGAATCCGCAACCGCAGTACACGCTGGAATTCGCCTTGCTGGCCGACGGCGTGGCCCGCGAGGATCTCTATGATGTTCTCGGCACCGAAGAGGGCCTGGACCGGGCCTTTGCCAAGCTGGACGAGATCAAGCCGCACATCCCGGTCTGGTGGTCCTCCGGCGCGCAGTCGGTGCAGCTCTTGTCCGACGGCGAGGTGTTCTACTCCAGCACCTATAACGGGCGGGTGGCCAAGCTGCAGGAAAGCGGGATCCCGGCCGAGATCGTATGGAACGGCGGTGCGCTGCACACCAGCTATGTGGGCATTCCGAAGAACGCGCCCAATTACGAGGCCGCGCACGACTGGATCCGCGTGCGCACCATGCGGCCCGACCTTGAGCTGGAGTACGTCAAGCAGCTGCCCTATCCGAACTTCGCGCCGGGTCTCTTTGACGCGATGCCCGAGGACGTGGCGAAGACGATGCCGACATATCCGGCAAACGCGGATGTGCAGTTCGTCGCCAACGATACGTTCTGGGCCGAGAACCTCGACGAGATTCGCGAACGCTTCGACGAATGGCTGCTTGAGTAGCAACCTTGACGGCGGGATGGACGATGCCCGTTCCGCCGCCATTCGACCGATCCGGGGCGCGCGCGACCCAAAGCCGCGCCGCCGAATTTGAAGGCGGAAAGAACCGATCATGAAAATGCGTCCGATCCTGTGGCTGTTTCTCCCCGCCGCGCTTTTGCTTGCTGCATTCATCGTGCTGCCCTCTTTCGACCTGTTCAGGGCAAGCGTGTTCGACCCGGAATTTTCCACCAAGCACTTCCAACGGCTGTTCGAGAGGGGCGTCTATCTAGACGTGATGTGGCGCACGATACGGGTGTCGCTGGCGGTCGCGGTGCTGTGCACTGTGATCGGCTACCCCGTGGCGTTCTTCATCAATCTTCAGCCACGCCGGCGGCAGACCATACTGCTCTTCCTGATCCTGATCCCGATGTGGATGTCCATCCTGATCCGCACATATGCCTGGATCGTCGTGCTGGGCCGAGACGGCCTCGTGAACGAGGCACTGGCCGCGCTTGGTTTCACAACCGAACCGGTGCAGATGCTGTTCACCTCGGGGGCGGTGCTGGCGGCGATGGTCCAGATCCTGCTGCCGATCCAGATCCTGACCTGCTACGCCGCGATGACCGAGATCGACCTCGACCTGATCCGCGCGGCGCGGGTGCTTGGCGCAAGGCCGAGGCAGGCGCTGGCGCGGGTGTTTCTGCCCCTCAGTCTGGACGGGACGCTCACCGGTCTGGTCATCATATTCATGCTCTCCATGGGCTTCTTCATCACACCGGCCCTTCTGGGCGGCCGGCAGGACAGGATGATCGCCAACCTGATCGAATTTCAGGTGCAGCGCCTGAACTGGAGCTTCGCCGCAGCCCTCGGTGTCGTGCTTCTGGTGCTGACGGTGGCCATGATCGTGCTGCTGCGCGCTGGCGGCCGGATGCTGGCGCGACGCATCCTGAAGGGAGGACTGTGACATGCAGACGTTGAAACCCTCGCTTTTGCTGACCGGGTATTTCTGGCTGATCGTGGCTTACATGATCTTTCCGGTTGTCATCGTGATCCCGGTATCCTTTGCAAGCAGCGAGTTCCTGCGCTTCCCGCCAGAGGATTTCGGGGTGCGCTGGTATCGCGCCTATTTCACGGACCCGATCTGGATCGCCGCGACGATCACCTCTTTCCGGGTCGCGGTGCTGTCGACGCTGATCTCCACCACATGCGGCACCTTGGCCGGACTGGCGATCAGCCGCTCGCCGCAGCGGATGCAATCCCCGCTGACTTATGCCGCGACGGTGCCGATCGTGATCCCGCATATCTTCATCGCGCTTGGCGTCTTCATTCTCGCGCTGCGGATGAACCTCACGGACAGCGAGATCGCGCTGGCCTTTGCCCATGCCGCCGTCGCCATGCCCTTTGTCGTCCTGATCACCAGCGCGGCGATCCGCCAGATCGACCCGACCATCGAACGCGCCGCGCGGGTACTGGGCGCGGGGCCGGTGCGCGCTTTCCGCGTCGCCACCCTGCCGCCGCTGATCCCGGCCATCGTGGCGGCGGCCATCTTTGCCTTCTTCGTCAGTTTCGACGAACTGATCATCGCCCAGTTCCTGATGAAGGGGAGCGAGACGCTGCCGATGCGGATCTGGGCCGACCTGCGGCTGGACATCAGCCCCGTCGTTGCGGCGGTGTCCGGGCTTCTGATCGTCGTCACAACCATCGCCATGGCCTGCGCCGAAATCCTGCGCCGACGCGCAGTCGCGACGCTGGCCCCCTGAAACATAACAGACCGAGAGGACCCCATGGGCATCAGATACGAAAAGGACGGTCCGGTTGCGACCTTCACCATCGAGAACGGCAAGGTGAACGCCTTTACCCCCGAGATGCACAAGGAACTGCACGACGCGGTCAGGGAATTCTGTGCCGACAGATCGGTGCATGTCGGCATTCTGACCGGCGCCGGGGACAAGGCGTTTTGCGCGGGGGACGACATCAAGAACCCGCACGGACACCAAACCCAGGACAAGGCGATGTCGGCGCATTTCTTTCCCTCTACCGAGGAGGAGGCACACCTGCGCCCCGGCTGGGAGCGCGAATTGAGGTCGCTGGAGCGGTTCAAGCCCATCGTGGGGGCCATCAACGGTCCTGCCGTGGGAATGGGCGCGATCTACATGCTGAACCTGACCGATATCCGGGTCGCGTCGCCCAATGCCTTCATCGGTTTGCCCGAAATCGCCTATGGCATGGCGGGGGCAGGGGGGTCCACCCAGTTGGCCAAGCAGGTGCCGCCCGCCGTGGCCATGTGGATGGTGCTGCTGGGCGAACGGATGCCTGCCGAAGAGGCGCTGAAACACGATCTTTTCAACGAGGTGGTGCCGCAGGACCAGTTGATGACCCGCGCCCGCGAACTGGCCGACCGGATCGCGTCCCTGCCGCCGATCTCGGTCCGGGTCGAGATGGAAGTGACCAAGCGCGCGATGGACCTGTCGCGGAACGAAGCGTTGAACCTGACCTCGCATCTTTACCGGTTGCAGCGGGCAGCGCTCATGTCGCGCGGCGAGCACCAGTCCCTTCCCTTGGCGGACGATTGAGACGGAGACAGAAAAATGACCAGCGACTACGGAATCGCGGCCATGAAAGCGCGCCGCGCCACGGCCGAGGCTGCGACTTATCCCGAGACATTGGCTGCGCTGGTCGACGGGGCGGCAGCGGAAAACGGTGACACGACCCTGGCCAAGTGGCTGGAAACAGGCCAGACGATCAGCTACGCCGAATTCGCCGAGGCGAGCCGCAAGCTGGCTTCCTCCTTGCTGGCGCAAGGCATCCGCAAGGGCACCCACGTGGCGGTCATGCTCCCGAATGTGCCCGCCTATCCGCTGACCTGGGTGGCGCTGGGGCGGATCGGGGCGGTGATGATCCCCGTGAACATCCACTATACCCAGCAAGAGCTGAAATTCGTGCTGACCGATGCCGATGCGCAGTTCCTGGTGATCGACGATACGGCATTGCCGGCGCTGGACGGGATGGCGGAACTGCCGCCATTGATGGACACGTCCCGGATCATCCTGCACGGCGGCACGCGCGAGGGCACACTTGACTGGGACGCCCTGTTGCGGGACGGCGCGGCGGATTTCACCGCCCCTTCGGCGCTGTCGAGGACCGACATGCTGAACCTTCAGTACACGTCAGGGACCACCGGGTTTCCCAAGGGATGCATGCTCAGCCACGATTACTGGGTGCTGCTCGGTTCGCTGGCCGCGCATTGGCGCGGGGCGGCAGGCGATGTGCGCAATGTGTTGATCTGGGCACCCTTCAACTACATGGACCCCCAGTGGCAGTTCCTGATGACCATGTGCCTTGGGGGTACGGCCAAGATCGCGCCGCGCATCAGCCTCAGCCGGGCCTATGACATCCTTGTCGAGGAAGAGATCCATTATTGCATCTTTCCCGAACCCGCGCTCAAGGCCTGGCCGGAGGGTGAAAAGGACAAGGCACTGCATCTCAAGTACGTTTCGATCTTCGGCTGGCGGGAGGACGCCCGGCGGGAGGTTGAGCGCCGCTTTGGCTGCGTGGCGCGCGAAAGCTTTGGCATGACGGAGGTCGGCGGCGCGCTGATGGTGCCCGAGGCCGCGGGCGAGAAGGCATTTGAACGCACCTGCGGGCTGCCCACCGCCTTTCGCGAGGTGCGGATCGTCGATGACAGCGGGACGGATGTTCCCCGGGGCGAGATCGGAGAGCTTTGGGTGGCGGGGCGCGGCATCCTGTGGGGGTATTACAAGCGCCCACAGGCCAATGCCGAAGGTTTTTCGGGGCGATGGTTCCGGACCGGCGATCTGTTCCGTCAGGACGACGACGGGTTCTTTCAGATCGTGGGGCGGATAAAGGACATGATCCGCCGGTCTGGCGAAAACATCGCCGCGCAGGAGGTCGAGGCGGTGATGAATGCCATGCCGGGCGTGATTGAAAGCGCCGCTGTGGGCGTACCAGAGCCGGGCCGCGGCGAGGAAGTCAAAGTCTATCTGCTGCTGGCCGATGGCAAGACCCCTGCGGACATTCCGCCCGAGGCCGTGATCGAACATTGCGCGGGGCGGTTGGCGAAATTCAAGACACCCCGGTTCATCGCCTATGTCGATACGTTTCCGCGAACCGTGTCGAACAAGATCCGCAAGAATGCGATCCTGCCCGAAGGAGCAGACCCGCGTGCCGGATCGTGGGATCGGGTCGAGGGGCGGTGGCTCCCGGACGAAGACAAGGATGCCGTGGCGGGGTGAACCCCCGCTCGCGGCGTCAGGGCGCGACCTGTTGACCAACGAACCACGCGCGATGCCGCGCGGCCGCGACCATGCCCGCCCGGTTCAAAGGTGCGGCCTCTGGAAAGTCTGGTCGAAACGGGTATTACAGCGGACATGATCTTTGTCCTGGCCATCGATTGGCCCTATGGTGCCATCGCTCACGAGACGGTAGCTGCGACGTCCCGGAATCCTGTATTTCAACCCGCGCAGCGCGCAATCTAGGGGACTTTTCGATGGCCAAGCCCAGAAATATCCTGTTCATCATGTTCGACCAGCTGCGCTGGGATTACCTAAGCTGCTACGGCCATCCGCATCTGGAAACTCCGAATATCGACCGGATCGCGGCGCGCGGCGTGCGGTTTGACAATGCCCGCATCCAGTCGCCGCTGTGCGGCCCGTCACGCATGTCGACCTATACGGGACGCTATGTTCACAGCCATGGCGCGTCCTGGAACAATGTGCCGCTCAAGGTGGGCGAGCGCACCATGGGCGACCATCTGCGCGATCTGGGCATGGGCTGCTGGCTGGTCGGCAAGACCCATATGGCCGCTGACGCCGAGGGCATGCGGCGGCTGGGGCTGGAACCGGACAGCAAGATCGGCGCGCGCGTGGTCGAATGCGGGTTCGACATCTGGGAACGCGACGACGGCATGCGCCCCGAAGGGCCGGACGGCTTCTACGATCCGGGCGGGGCGCTCAAGTACAACGATTACCTGCGCGGCAAGGGCTATGAGAGCGACAACCCCTGGCACGACTATGCCAACTCCGGCATCGACGACGACGGCAATGTGCTCTCTGGCTGGTTTCTGCAGAACTCCGACAGCCCCGCCAATATCCGCGAGGAAGACAGCGAAACCCCCTATCTGACCCGCCGCGGGATCGAGTTCATCAAGGCGCAGGGCGATGAACCGTGGTGCTGCCACCTGAGCTATATCAAGCCGCATTGGCCCTATATCGTCCCTGAACCCTATGCCAGCATGTACGGTCCCGCCGATTTCCTGCCGCCGGTGCGCAGCAGCGCCGAACGCGAAACCGACCATCCCGTTTTCAAGGGCTTCCAGAACGCGCCCGTGGGCAAGGCGTTTGCCCGCGACGACATCCGCGACAAGGTGCTGACCGCCTACATGGGGCTGATCAAGCAATGCGACGATCAGATGGGCGTGCTGTTCGACTGGTTGGAAGAGACGGGCCGGATGGAGGACACGATGATTGTCATCACCTCCGATCACGGGGATTTTCTGGGCGATCACTGGCTGGGCGAGAAGACCTTTTTCCACGACGCCTCCGTCAAGGTGCCGATGATCATCTATGACCCGTCAGAGGAGGCTGACGCGACCCGTGGCACCAGCAGCGATGCGCTGGTGGAGTGTATCGACCTTGCACCCACCTTCGTGGACGTGGCGGGCGGGGACGCGGCGGCGCTGGATCATATCCTCGAGGGCCATTCGCTGCTGCCGATGTTGCGCGGCGGGCCTGCGCCGGCCCGCGATTGCAGTATCTGCGAATACGACTATTCGGCCACCCCCTTGGCCGCGCGGCTGGACCTGCACCCCGATCAGTCGCGCATGTTCATGGTTGCCGATCACAACTGGAAGATGATCCACTTTGAAAGCGGGCACCGCCCGATGCTGTTCGATCTGCAAGCTGATCCGGATGAGCTGACCGATCTGGGCAACGACGCCGCGCAGGCGGATACCATCGCACGCATGTACGACAAGCTGAACGCATGGGCGCGCCGCCCATCGGCGCGCACGACGATGTCGAATGCATCGTTCATCAAATACCGCACCGCCGGCCCGCGCACCGGCGTGTTGATCGGTGTCGTGGATGCCACTGAAGCCTCCAACGATACCGCTGCCAAATACATCGGCCGCAAAGCCACCGACAAACGCGAGCGCTGAGACCGGGACTGTTGCGGTTCTCGAGGGCGGGCAACTGCAAGGCCAAAGAACATGCTCCGCAAAGGGGCCGCCGGACTCGAAATCACCTGATCGTGCTCGAACGAAATGCAAGCCGCCTCGTTGTCCCGACAGCGGACAAAATGGGAGAGAGGCCATGCGGCTTTGGATTTCAGCCCTTTGTGGCGCTGCGATGGCAGTTTCGGCGGCCCCCGTTGCTGCCCAGTTCTTGCCAGCGGAGGTACAGGGCAGCTGGGATGTTTCTGAGAACGAGTGCGCGCGTACAGGCACATCTATCACGCAAATCGACATTTCGGCGGACCGGATCGACACCTTTGCCGGTGACGCGATTGTCCGCGAGGTTGACCGGACCGGTCCCGTGACCTTCGTGGCCGCCGATTTCCTGCAACTCGAAGGCGCTGCAGAAATCGGCGACCGGGAACGGACATACTATCGACTGACCCAACGGGCGGGTCCGGACCGACTGACATTCAAGACGCAAGAGGGCGAACCGGTCGATCTCGTGCGCTGCGCGACCGAACGGGGGGCTGCTCAAGGCGACTCCGCCGTTCATGGCCAAGGCCCCCTGCCGGTGCCGACCGGGCTTTGGGTGCAGGCTGGCGAGACCTGCGCGAATCCTGCGAACGCTTCGTGGCGTGTGTACGACGGGCGCGGCCTGTTTGGCGCGAAAAGCAACGGATGCGATGCGGTCGAGATCCACGCGGAGGGTCGTACTCATGTCATCGACCAGACCTGCACGGCCTCATACGACCAAAGCCGGTCGACCTACCGGGACATCGTCGAGGTCAAGGCGCCGAAACGCTTGGGCCTGATCGAGCAGGGCGAGTCGGTGATGCGCGACTTTAACTGGTGCGGTCCGCGCACGGCGCCATGAATTGCGCCGGTTTTGTCCGATCCGCCGATCTCCCGACTGTCTGTTAAGGCGCGCGCTGCGCATTTGAAGCATGACCGGTCGTGAATGAGCCTTGCCTTGAAACGGGTGAAATGCGACATTGATCCGGCTTGGTGTTCCCGAAAGCGCCCGATCGGGTGTGGAACCGAACAGGGAATTCCGTAAGGGCCAGCCGGTCCGAAGCGGAAGCCGCCCCCGCGACTGTAAGCGGAGAGCCCTTGTCCAACGTGCCACTTGACCATCCGGTCAGGGAAGGCGGGCAAGGGCATCGACTCGCGAGCCAGGAGACCTGCCAGGCATGTGAAACGCAAACGGGCCGTCGGGTGTGACGGTAAGGAGAAGACCATGACCACATTGACCGCCAAGTCGCTGAGCGCCAGCCGCTTCGTTCCCGCGGTGTTCGCCGCCGCGCTGGGCATCGCGCTGATCACGCTGACCGGGCACGTACAGGCCGCCGCGCTGCATGATGCCGCGCATGACGTGCGCCATGCGACAGGTTTTCCCTGCCACTGATCCGCAAGGCCGCGAGGGACCGGCGCAAAGCGACGCCTTGCGCTGACCCAAGCACGGCCCGGTGGCAAGAAACGCAACGCGGACCGACCCGTCTATCAGCCTAGAACGCTGCCGTAATCCGGCGGCGTGTTCGTATTGATGGGATGTCGTCGCGTTGCCTGCAAAGATTTATAGGACTCGTCATGACGTCACGGTTTCTGATTTCCGCTCTTTTCGCCGGTGCGCTTTCGGGTGCGATCATCGGCCTGCTCCAGTTGATGTTCGTGCAGCCGGTGCTGCTGCATGCCGAGCTCTACGAGAGCGGCGAACTGGTGCATTTTGGCGCCGAGGCGGTCAGCGCCCATCCGGCCCTGCCGGGCTTCGACCTGATGCGGGACGGGCTGAGCGTGATTTTCACCATGCTGACCTACACCGGCTACGCGTTGATTCTCGTGGCCGCGATGAGCTTTGGCGAGGATCGTGGCGCGCGGATCGACGGGCGTTGGGGTATCCTCTGGGGGGTTGCCGGTTTCGTGGCTTTCCATCTGGCGCCCGGTTTCTCCCTCGCCCCGGAGGTGCCGGGCGTAGCCGCCGCCGACGTGACGCTTCGGCAAATCTGGTGGTTCGGCACCGCGATCAGCGCCTGCATAGCGCTCTGGCTTCTGGCCTTCGGGCAGAACTGGGCGGCATGGGGCGCTGCGGCCTTGCTTCTCGCGGCGCCGCACCTGATCGGCGCGCCCGAGCCGGAGACCTTTACCGGCCCCGTCCCGACCGAGATCGGTGCGCTTTTCGCCGCACGGGCGCTGGGCATCGGTCTGGCGGCGTGGGTGCTGCTCGGTTCCTTCGCGGGCTACTTCTGGCAGCGCGAAGGGGAACATGCCGCGCAGGCGGCATGAGGGCGCGATGAACAGGACGCTTGCACTTTTCGTTATCGGGCTGATCTTCGGCGGCGGTCTCGGCTTTGCCTTCGCGGCGGGCAACGGGATCACCTTCGACGGTCATGACCACGCCGATCCGGCGCATCATGCAGGCATGGCCCACGACAGCGGCGATCACGCGGCGCAGCATGAAACCCCGATAGAGCTTTCGGCAGAGAACGCGCCGGAGGTTCGGATCGCGGTCACCCCCGACCCGATGGCGGGCTACAACCTGCATGTCATGGTCGAGAACTTCGAATTCTCGCCGGAAAACGCCAGCCGCGACCATCGGCCCGGCCAGGGCCATGCCCATGTCTATGCGAACGGGGTCAAGCTGGGGCGTATCTACGGCGCGTGGACCCATCTCGATGGTCTGCCGGAGGGCAATGTCGACATAGAAGTGACCCTGAACAGCAACGATCACCATCCGCTGGTCGTTGGCGGGAAGCCCGTTTCGGCGATCACGAGGGTGGATGTGCAATGACCGCCACGCTTTATGTCTGCACCACCTGCCGAGCGGGCGAGGTTCTGGAGGAAGACGCGCCGCGCCCCGGCGCCCTTCTGCACGCCGCGCTGACCGACGCGGGCGCGCCCGAGGGTGTCGAGATCGTCGGCGTGGCCTGTCTTTCCGCCTGCAGCCAAGGCGCTGCCGTCGCGCTGTCCGAGCCGGGTAAATGGACCTATGTCTACGGTCGGCTTTCCGTGGCCGACGCTCCCGACATCCTGGCCGGCGCCACCGCCTATGCCGCGACGTCCGACGGGCTGGTGCCCTGGCGCGAGCGGCCCGTGATCTTCCGCAAGCAGAGCCTTGCGCGTGTTCCCCCCCTTTCCCTGCCTATGGAGGCCGCCGAATGAACGATCTGAGCAAGATTCCGGTTACAGTGATCACTGGATTCCTGGGGGCCGGCAAGACCACCCTGATCCGCCACCTGATGACCAACGCAGGTGGCCGTCGTCTGGCCGTGCTCGTGAACGAGTTCGGGACCGTGGGCGTCGATGGCGACATCCTGAAATCCTGCGCGATTCCCGATTGCCCCGAGGAGAATATCGTCGAGCTTGCGAACGGCTGCATCTGCTGCACCGTGGCTGACGACTTCATCCCGACGATCGAAGCCCTGATGGCGCTGCCGACGCGCCCTGACCACATCCTGATCGAAACATCCGGGCTGGCCCTGCCCAAGCCGCTGCTCAAAGCCTTCGATTGGCCCGCGATCCGCTCGCGGATCACCGTCGACGGCGTGATTGCGCTGGCCGATGCCGAGGCCGTGGCCGCGGGCCGTTTCGCTGCGGACGAAGCTGCCGTCGATGCGCAGCGCAAGGCCGACGACAGCCTCGACCACGAGACACCGCTTTCCGAAGTGTTCGAAGACCAGATTTCCTGCGCTGACATCATCCTCATGTCCAAGGCCGATCTTGCGGGCGAAGAGGGTCTGGCCCGGGCGCGAGAGATCATCGAAGCGGAAAGCCCCCGACCCATCCGGATACTTCCGATGACCGAGGGGGTGATCGACCCCAAGGTTGTTCTGGGGCTCAACGCCGCTGCCGAAGACGACCTTGCCGCGCGCCCATCGCACCACGACGGCGCGGACGATCATGAACACGACGATTTCGAAACCATCGTCGTGCCGATGCCCGAAGTCGAAGATGTCGATACGTTGGTTTCCGCGATCGAAAAACTGGCGACGGAGCAGCATATCCTGCGCGTGAAAGGCTATGTCGCGGTCAAGGGAAAGCCGATGCGGCTGCTTGTGCAGGCGGTCGGTGCGCGGGTGAGGCAGCAGTTCGACCGTCCATGGGGTGCCGATGCCCGGCAGGGTCACCTGGTGGTGATCGCGGAGCACGACCACATCGACGCCGCCGCCATCCGGGGCGTTCTGGGGGCCTGACGCCATGCACGTCGTCTTTCGCGAAAGCCATGGCCTCGAGGACAGCGACACACCTTTCGATCCGGGGCAGACGCCTGCGGACCTCGTGGTGCTGTCGTTTTCCGACAGTGACCTCGGCGCCTTCGCGGCGGGCTGGCATCGCGGCGGCGGGCCGGAGGGGAAATTGCCCACGCTGCGGCTGTGCAATCTTGTCGCCCTGAGACATCCGGCGTCGGTGGACAATTACGTCGAGCAGACGCTGACCGGCGCGAAAGGGATCCTGATCCGGCTGATCGGAGGCGAGAATTACTGGCCCTACGGCGTCATGCAGGTTCAGGATTTTGCCCGCCGCAACAACATCGCGCTGGCGATCCTGCCAGCGGACGGGCGCGAGGACCCGGCGCTTGATGCGCATTCGACTTTGCCGGTCTCGACCCTGCGTCGGTTGTCGCACCTGTGTGATGCGGGGGGCGCAGTTGCCGCGCAGGCGGCGCTGGCGCAGCTCGCCCTGGCCGCCGGGTTCTATGCCGGTCCGGTCGCAGGGTCCAAGACCGTGCCGGACTGTGGCTTTTACGATCCCGACAAGGGGGTGATCCCCTTTGCCGATGCAGCCGGCGATGTGGTCGCGGTGACGTTCTACCGCAGCTACCTGACCGCCGCCGACACGGCCCCGGTCGACGCGCTGATCGCCGCCCTGCGCGACCGCGGCTTTACCGTCGTCGGCCTGTTCGTGCCGTCGCTCAAGACCGACGGCGCACGCGCGTTCCTGTCCGATACGCTGCGCCGGCTGTCACCCTGCGCCATCGTGAATGCCACGGCTTTTTCCGGGCGGGGGGAAGACGGGACATCTCCGCTGGACGGAACAGGGTGCCCGGTATTCCAGGTTGCGCTGTCCACCGCCCGGCGCAAGGAATGGGCCGAGGCGGAGCGTGGCCTGTCGCCCGCCGATCTGGCCATGCACGTGGTCCTGCCCGAAGTGGACGGGCGCCTGTTCGCCGGTGTGGTCAGCTTCAAGGCACCTGAAAAGAAAGATCCGCACCTGCAATACGCCCGCTTTGCCCATCGCGCGGATGCGGATCGGATCAGGGCGGTGGTGGACCGTGTGGCAGGCTGGCACAGTCTGGCGCGGACCCCCGTGCAGGACCGCAAACTGGCAATCGTACTGTCAACCTATCCCGGACGGGCGGACCAGATCGCCCACGCGGTGGGGTTGGACGCGCTGGCTTCGGTCGAGGCGATGCTGCCGGCGCTGATCGATGCGGGCTATGCCGTGGAAGCTTCTACAGGTTTCGGGCAGTCCCTCGCCAACAGCACCATCTCGTGGTCCGTCGATGATTATGCGGCCGCTCTGGCCGATCTTCCCGAAACGCTGCTGAACGATCTGGATACCGCCTGGGGCCCGTTGGAGCATGACCCCCTGTACCGCGACGGAGCTCTTCACTTTCCGGCGCTTCGATGCGGCAACGCGCTGGTGGCGCTTCAACCGGAGCGGGGCAGTATCGCGGCACGCGATACCGACTACCATGATCTTGCCCGCGTTCCGCGTCATTCCTACGTGGCGTTCTATCTCTGGCTGCGGTCGCTCGGGCTTGATGCGCTGGTGCATGTCGGCGCGCACGGCACGCTGGAGTGGCTGCCAGGAAAGGCAGTCGCGCTTTCGGGTGAGTGTTGGCCCGAAGCGCTGACCGGCCCCCTGCCGGTGATCTATCCCTTCATCGTCAACGATCCGGGCGAAGCGGCGCAGGCCAAGCGGCGCATCGGTGCGGTGACGCTGGGCCATCTGCCGCCGCCAATGAAGGAAAGCGAAACTCCGTCGGCGCTGTTGCAACTCGAACGTCTGCTCGACGAATACTCGACAGCGGACGGGCTGGACCCAGCCCGCCGCGATCGGCTGATCGAAACGATCCGGTCCGAAGCCCGGGCGGCGGGTGTGGAAAATGACCTCGGCATCGACGAGGCGACCAGCGCTGCCGAGGCGATCACCCGGATCGACCGCTTCGTCTGCGACATCAAGGAAAGCCAGTACGGCGACGGCCTGCATGTCTTCGGCTTGGGCGAAGGCGAGACCGCCGGCCTGCTGACGGCGCTGGACGGCAGGCGCGTGGCCTCGGGGCCATCGGGCTCTCCTTACCGCGGACGCTCGGACGTGCTGCCCACGGGCCGTAACCTTTACGCCGTGGACCCCCGCAGTGTCCCGACCCGCGCCGCCCATGCGCAGGGCGTCAAGCTGGCCGAGGAACTGATCCGCCGGCACCTGCAGGATCAGGGCGACTATCCGCGCGGTCTGGTGGTCGATCTCTGGGGCTCGGCAACCATGCGGACGGCGGGCGAGGAAGTCGCGATGGCGATGCACTTGGCCGGCCTTTCGCCGAAATGGGACACCGGGTCCGAGCGGGTATCCGGTTTCGAGATACTTCCGCTCACCATGCTGGATCGGCCGCGCATCGATGTCACGCTGAGGGTCTCCGGCCTTTTCCGCGACGTTTTCCCCGGCCTGTCACAACTGTTCGAGGCGGGGTCCGCCGCGCTGGCGGAACGCGCGGAAGCGCCCGACATGAACCCCTACCTGACCCGCACGCCGCGCGTCTTCGGGCCCAAGCCCGGCCTCTACGGCATGAACATGGAAGCAGCGATGCTCGACTATTCCGACGCGGGCCGCGCCGCCGCCGGAGAGGCGTGGCTGAAGGCTTCCGAATGGGCGATCGACGCAAAGGGCGAAGCGCATCAGGACCGTGCCGCGCTGGAAACGCGGCTTCAGGGGGCGGATGGTTTTGCCCATGTGCAGGACCTGATGGAAAGCGACGTGCTGCTCGCGTCCGACTATGCCAGCCACGAGGGCGGCTTTGCCGCCGCGATGGCCCATCTGGGCGTGTCGAAGCCTGCCCTGTACCATGTAGACAGCACCGTCATCGGCGCGCCGCGTGCCCGCACCATGGCAGAGGAGATCGCCCGCGTGGTCCGCGCGCGCGCGGCGAATCCCGACTGGGCCAGCGGCATGATGCGCCACGGCTTCAGGGGCGCGGCCGAAGTCACCGCAACGCTGGACAATCTGGCCGCCTTCGCGCATCTGACGCGGGCCGTGCCTGCGCATCTTTTCGACCTATATTTCGATGCGACGCTGGGCCGGGACGATCTGGTGGAGTTTATGGAACGCGAAAATCCAAAGGCACTCGAGGAAATGCGCGCACGTTTCGCGGCGCTGCGGGATGCCGGCCTGTGGGTGACGCGGCGCAACTCCATCTCGGCCCAGATGGATGCCGCCGAATGAGCGCCCCGGTGGTCAAGGGTTACTGCCCCGGTGCGCTTCGGCCGATGATGTCCGGCGACGGCCTTGTGGTGCGTGTGCGTCCCTTCAACGGGCGCCTGCGCCGTGCCCAGGCGGACGGTATCGCCACCTTGGCGGCAGCCCACGGGAACGGTCTCATCGATCTGTCCAGCCGGGGCAACATCCAGATCCGCGGCGTTCGGGAAGACATGCACGAGCCATTGATCCGGGGCCTCGCGGCGATGTCGCTCGTGGATGCCGACGCCGAGATCGAAGGCCGTCGCAACGTGATGGTGACCCCGTTCTGGCAGACCGGAGAGGAGACCGACGGTTTCGCCGCCGATCTGACTGTGGCGCTGTCCTCGCCCGATGCGCCGCCGATACCGGGCAAGTTCGGGTTCGCAGTCGACACGGGCCGTGTGCCGGTCCTGCAGACCGCGTCGGCCGATGTCAGGATGGAGCGTGACGCGGGCGGGGGATTGATTTTGGTTGCCGACGGTTTCGACAAGGGCAAGCCTGTCGCGTCGGAAACGGTGGTGGCCGAAGCGATGGCCCTCGTCGAATGGTTCATGCAGAACCGTGGCGATCACAAGCGAATGGCCGCGTTGCTGGCTTCGGGTGTCACGCTGCCGGGCGGTTTCATCGTACCGCGCCAGCGGCAGGTCTATGCGCCGCGGCCGGGTTTCACGCCGCTGGGTGCGATGGTCGGCCTCGCCTTCGGACAACTGGAGGTCAAGACGCTGGCCAGCCTTGCCAAGCAAGGCGGTCTGCGGATGACGCCCTGGCGCATGCTGCTGGTCGAAAGCGCGCGCAGGCTGCCAAAAGTCCGGGGTCTGATCACCGATCCGGACGATCCGCTGCTGCGGGTCGTGGCCTGCACCGGCGCACCGCGCTGTTCCCAGGGGCTGGCCCGCACCCGCGCCACGGCACGTACGCTTGCGCCTCATGTGCCCCCGGGCAGCTTCCTGCACATGTCGGGTTGTGCCAAGGGGTGCGCGCACGCCGGCCCCGCCCCTTTGACCGTGACGGCGACAAAGGAAGGGTTCGACCTGGTTCGCCGGGGCTGCGCCGGAGACGCACCGGATGCCCGAGCGCTCTCCCCGGAAGACATCATCAAGGCGATTTGAATGCCCCATAGCTACATCACAGACGGTGCGGAGATTTACCGCCAGTCCTTTGCCACGATCCGGTCCGAGGCCGCGCTGTCCCGCTTCACGCCCGAGGAGGAGATCGTCGCGGTCCGGATGATTCATGCGGCCGGGATGGTCGGTCTGGAACAGTTCGTGCGCTTCTCGCCGGGGATGGCGATTGCGGCACGGGCCGCGCTGGAGGACGGTGCCCCCATCCTCTGCGATGCCTACATGGTGAGCGAGGGCATCACCCGCAAACGGCTGCCGCGTGAAAACGAGGTGATCTGCACCCTGCGCGATCCGCGCGTGCCGGACCTGGCCGCCGATATGGCGAACACCCGTTCTGCCGCGGCGCTGGAACTGTGGCGGCCCCATCTGGCCGGCGCGCTGGTCGCCATCGGGAACGCGCCGACCGCGCTGTTCCACCTGCTGAACATGCTCGAAGATCCGGCGTGCCCGCGGCCGGCCGCGATCATCGGCTGCCCCGTGGGGTTCATCGGCGCGGCGGAAAGCAAGGACGCCCTGATGGCCGATCTTCCGGTCCCGTCAATGATCGTGGAGGGCCGGCTGGGAGGCTCGGCGATCACGGTGGCGGCGGTCAACGCGCTTGCCAGCAGGGTGGAATGACGATGGGCAGGATCATCTGTGCCGGGCTCGGCCCCGGCGACCCCGAACTCATGAGCGTCAAGTCGGACCGCGTGATCCGCGGCGCGCGTCACCTGGCGTTCTTTCGCAAGAAGGGCCGTGCGGGACAGGCGCGGACCATCGTCCGGGACATGCTGCGAGACGACGTCATCGAGTATCCGATGGAGTATCCGGTCACGACCGAGCTGCGCTTTGACAGTGCGGAGTATCGAAAGCTGCTCGTGGATTTCTATGCAGAGTGGGCCGACCGTCTGGCGGACCTCGCACGGAAACACGAGGTCGTCGTGCTTTGCGAGGGCGACCCCTTCTTCTACGGCTCCTTCATGCATCTGCACACCCGGTTGCAGGGTCGGGCCGAGGTGGAGGTTCTGCCGGCGATACCCGGTATGGTGGGGTGCTGGAACGCGCTCGACATGCCTTTCACCTGGGGAGACGACGTGATGTCGGTCCTCATGGGGACACTGCCCGACGCCGATCTCGTCGCCCACATGGAACGCGCGGATGCGCTGGTCATCATGAAGACGGGGCGCAACATGCCCCGCGTGCGCGCCGCGCTCGAGCGGACCGGTCGGCTTGAGGACGCGTGGCTTGTCGAGAAAGGCACGATGCCCGGCCAGCGTGTCGCGCGTCTGGCAGAGGTGGACGACGACGATTGCCCATATTTCGCGATCGTGCTTGTGCACGGACAGGGCCGTCGTCCGGAGGCGGAGCTGGACGCATGAGCGGCTGGGTCGCCATCGCGGGGCTGGGGCCGGGGCGCGAGGATCTGGTAACGCCCGAGGTCTCGGCCATGCTGGCCGAGGCGACGGACGTCATAGGCTATATTCCGTATGTCAAACGTGTCGCCCCGCGCGACGGTCTGACCCTGCACCCCAGTGACAACCGGGTCGAGATCGACCGCGCGACCCACGCGCTGCGGCTGGCCGCCGAGGGACGACGGGTGGCGGTGGTATCCGGTGGCGATCCGGGCGTTTTCGCCATGGCCTCCGCCGTGTTCGAGGCCTTGGAGGCAAAGCCGGAATTCGCGGGGTCGGATATTCGGGTGCTGCCCGGCATCACCGCGATGCTGGCCGCCGCGGCGCGCGCGGGTGCACCCTTGGGCCACGATTTCTGCGCGATCAACCTCAGCGACAACCTCAAGCCCTGGGCGGTGATCGAACGTCGGCTGAGGCTCGCCGCGCAGGCGGATTTCGCCATGGCCTTCTACAACCCCCGATCCAGATCCCGCCCGCACCAGTTCGGCGACGCGCTGGCGATCCTGCGTGAAGAATGCGCGCCTGAGCGTCTGGTCACGTTCGCCCGCGCCATCAGCCGCCCGGACGAGGCGCTGAAAACCGTCACACTGGCCGAAGCGACGGCCGAGATGGCAGATATGCAAACGGTGGTCCTGGTCGGAAATTCGGAAACCCGGATGGTAGGACGGTACGTCTACACGCCGCGCTCCGCGTCGTGACCCAGCCAGTTCATCACCTTTTCCACGTCATGCGCGACGGTGTCGCCGGGAAGAAGGGGCCGGTGCGCCATGATCACCGGCAACCCGAGCGCGCGCGCGGCATCCAGTTTGGCACGGGCGCCGCTGCCCCCGGCATTCTTGCAAAGAACATGCGTGATACGGTGTTCTTGCATCAGGGCGGTATCGCCCTGTGCCGTGAAGGGGCCGCGCGCGATGACGATCGTGGTGTCGGGCAACGGCAACGGTGCGTCTGGCGGGTCGACGAGCCGCAGCATGTAATGATGTTGCGGGCGGCCTGCGAACAGGCCGATCTGTTGCTTGCCGATGGCAAGAAACGCCCGGCAGGGTGCGTCCGGCAGCGCGCCGGGCAGATCCTCCACGGTCGGGACGAACCGCCAGTCGTCTCCGGGACCGGGCTGCCAGGCAGGTCGCTCCAGCCGCATCAGGGGGGTGCCCGTGCTGACGCAGGCCGCGTGGGCATTCCGGCTCATGCCCGCGGCAAAAGGATGGGTCGCGTCGATCACGTGCGTGATGGCGTGATCGTGCAGATAGCTTTCCAACCCCGCCACGCCGCCAAAGCCGCCCGTCCGTTGGGGCAGGGGCTGGGCCACGGGCGCCTTGGTTCTTCCGGCGTAGGAGAACGTCGCGTCGATCCCGGCCCGCGCCAGCGTCAGGGCCATCTCGCTTGCCTCGGTCGTGCCGCCCAGCAGAAGGATGTTCATGATGGGTGATCCGTGGCTCAGTATCGTGGGGATGCCGCACGATAGCGCAGCGCAACTGCCCCCCGCAAGTCGGGCTGCGATCGACGCCGCCGAGGTCATCTTTGGCGGTCCGAGGCAC
This sequence comes from Sulfitobacter alexandrii, assembly GCF_001886735.1. Taxonomy (NCBI): domain Bacteria; kingdom Pseudomonadati; phylum Pseudomonadota; class Alphaproteobacteria; order Rhodobacterales; family Roseobacteraceae; genus Sulfitobacter; species Sulfitobacter alexandrii. Next base: position 3,532,137 of record NZ_CP018076.1, on the reverse strand, counting down.
CTCGAACTCGCCGGCGCGCGTGAGCGGGGCCGGGCGTGGCCCGTACCTTTCGCGATCGACCCCGTGCTCGAGGTCCGGGGGCGACAGGTCGTGGTGCTGGCTTCCGGGGATCCGTTCTGGTTCGGTGCCGGTGGCAGCTTGTCGTCGCATCTGGCGCCGGGTGAGTGGCGCGTGCTGCCCGCCGCCTCTACCTTTTCGCTTGTGGCGGGCGCCCTTGGCTGGCGCTTGGAAGACGTGACGTGCCACGGTCTGCACGCCGCGCCGATCGCCCAGTTGCGGGGCGTCCTCGCGCCGCGCCGCCGTATGATTTGCCTTGTGCGGGATGGCGCGGCACCCGCGGAGCTGGCACGATGGTTGACCGCCGAAGGTGCGGGTGCGGCGCGGCTCACGGTCTGCGAACGCATGGGCGGCGCAGAGCAGCGGATGCGCGAGACGACGGCAGCTATGTTCGACATTGCCGATATTTCCGCTCCGGTCGCGGTGGCAGTGGCACTGCCCGAAGATGTCGGCCTGCCGCGCAGTTCCGGCCTGCCGGACGATCTCTTTGCGAATGATGGGCAGATCACGAAGCGCCCCGTGCGCGCGCTGACCCTGTCCGCGCTTGGCCCGCGCCCCGGTGAAACACTGTGGGACATCGGGGCCGGCTCCGGCTCCATTTCGGTGGAGTGGTGTCTGGCGGGCGGCCGCGCAGAGGCGTTTGAAAAGCACGCGGCGCGGGTCGAAAACATCGCGTCCAACGCGGATCGTTTCGGCATCGCTCACCGTCTTGCGGTGCATCACGGGGATGCGGCAGGCATGATCGGGGACCGAACCGCGCCCGACGCCGTCTTTGTGGGAGGGGGCGGCAGCGATGCGCTTTTCGACAGCCTGTTCTCGCAGTTGCCGGGTGGCACCCGGTTGGTTGCCAACGGTGTCACGCTGGAAACCGAAGCGCGGTTCGCCCGGCTTCAGGCCGAGAAAGGCGGGAGCCTGCTTCGCATCGAACTGGCCGAGGCCGCTCCGCTGGGGCGGATGCGCGGCTGGCAACCGCTGCGCCCGGTGGTTCAATGGAGCGTGACGCTATGAAGGTCGTGGGTATCGGATTTCGCGCGGCGGCCGATCTGGCCAGCCTTCAGGATGCGCTGCAGCAGGTGCTGGACGTGTCAGATGACGTCCGGATCGACGCGGTGGTAACGGAAGCCGCCAAGGCTCGGGAGGCCGTTTTTCGCGAGTTCGCCCAGGTTCTTGGCGTGCCGGGCCTCGGGGTGACTGTCGAAGACCTGGGCCAGATGATAACGCCCACCCAGTCAGAGCGGATACAGGACAGGTTCGGCACAGGGTCTCTGGCAGAAGCGGCTGCGCTGGCCGCCGCCGGTCCACAGGCCCGTCTGGTTGCACCGCGTGTCGTGTCACGCGATGGTATGGCCACGGCTGCGTTGGCGGAAAGTTGAGAGGAATAGCATGACGGTTCATTTCATCGGGGCAGGGCCGGGGGCCGCCGACCTGATCACCTTGCGGGGGCGCGACCTGATCGCGGCGTGTCCGGTATGCCTGTACGCGGGGTCGCTGGTGCCCGAAGCGCTGCTGGCCCATTGCCCCGAAGGTGCGCGTATCGTCAACACCGCCCGGATGTCGTTGGACGACATCATGGAGGAAATCGCCCGCGCTCATGCCGCAGGGCACGATGTGGCGCGTCTGCACTCCGGCGACCTGTCGGTCTGGTCGGCGATGGGGGAACAGCTGCGCCGTTTGCGCGCGCTGGACATCCCCTACGACGTGACCCCGGGGGTACCTTCCTTTGCCGCCGCTGCCGCGGCGCTGAACGCTGAACTGACCCTTCCGGGCGTCGTGCAATCGGTTGTGCTGACCCGCACTTCCGGCCGCGCGACGGCCATGCCCGAAGGAGAGACACTGGAAAACTTTGCCCGTACCGGGGCGACGCTCGCGATCCACCTGTCGGTCCATGTGCTGGACCGGGTCGTGACCGAGCTGACGCCGCATTATGGCGCGGATTGCCCCGTGGCTGTCGTCTGGCGCGCCAGCTGGCCGGATCAACGGGTCGTGCGGGCGACACTCGCCACGTTGCAGACCGCCATCGGAGAAGAGATGGAGCGCACTGCCCTCATCCTTGTCGGCCATGCCATCGGGGCCGAGGATTTTGCAGAGAGCCGGCTCTACGCGGAAGATTACGATCGTCGCTTCAGGCCAGTGGGCACGGACCCCCGTTTCCCGGAGACGGCGGAATGATTCCACCCGGCCTGATGATATCCGCTCCGTCGTCGGGTACCGGCAAGACGACGCTGATGCTGGGGCTGCTGGCAGCCTTCCGCGCGCGGGGGGTGAACGTGCAGCCCTTCAAGAGCGGCCCGGACTATATTGATCCTGCGTTCCATACGGCCGCGTCTGGTCTGGCGTCCTTCAATCTCGACAGCTGGTCAATGGACCGCGCGGTCATCGACGGTCTGGTGGGCAACGCGCGTGGTGCCGATCTGGTCCTCGCCGAAGGATCGATGGGCCTGTTCGACGGTGTCGCGGTTCCGGGCGCCTGCGGCAACGGCGCGAGCGCCGACATCGCGGCGCACATGGGCTGGCCGGTGGTGCTGGTGCTGGACGTTTCCGGCGCGGCGCAATCAGTGGCCGCGACCGCGCGGGGATTCCGCGACATGCGCCCGGACGTGTCACTGGCCGGGGTCGTGTTGAACCGCGTGGCCTCGCCCCGGCACGAAACGCTGGTACGCGCGGGCATGGACGAGGTCGGCATAAGGGTGCTCGGCTCTCTGCCAAGGCAGAACGGAATCGAGTTGCCAGAGCGTCACCTTGGCCTCGTGCAGGCGGGCGAGCAGGAAAATCTGCCGCAGATCCTGTCGGAAGCGGCGGAGTTCATCGCGGGCCATGTGGACCTCGATGCGTTGCGCGCGGCGGCGGCAGGAACCCTTCACAGCGCACCGCCCCCTGCGGCCATCCAGCCGCCCGGCCAACGGATCGCGCTGGCGCAGGACAATGCCTTCGCCTTTGTCTATCCGCATCTGCTCGCCGGGTGGCGTACTGCCGGGGCCGAGGTCGTGCCGTTCTCGCCCTTGGCGGACGAGGGGCCGGACCCGGACGCCGATGTCTGCTGGTTGCCGGGAGGCTATCCCGAACTGCATGCCGGCGCGCTGGCGGCGGCGGATCGGTTCCGTCACAGCCTGCAGTCGTTCGCGAAGACGCGCCCGGTTCATGGAGAGTGTGGCGGGTACATGGCGATGGGCGCCGGCTTGGTGGACAAGGACGGCACGCGGCACGAAATGGCGGGGCTCCTGGGCCTTGAAACCTCCTTTGCCAAGCGAAAGATGCACCTGGGATACCGCAAGGCGGATCTGAATGCCGCCATCCCCGGGCAAACCATACGGGGCCGTCTGCGCGGCCACGAGTTCCATTATGCGACCATTCTCGATGAACCGGATGAACCGCTGGCGCGGATCACCGACAGCAACGATCTGGAGGTGCCCGAAACCGGTTCAGTGCGCCGTTTCGATGGGGGCGGCGTTGCCACCGGCACGTTCTTTCACATGATCGGGGATGGATGATGAGCGGCTTCGTTTCCTTCGTGTCGTCCGGGCCCGGTGATCCTGAGCTTCTGACCGTCAAGGCGGTGGACCGGCTTCGGACGGCGGAAGTGATCCTGTTCGACGACCTCAGCTCCGGCCCGATCCTTGAGCATGCAAATGCCGATGCCGACTTGATCGGCGTGGGAAAACGCGCCGGTCGCGCGTCCCCCAAGCAGGATCACGTGAGCCGGGTCTTGGTCGATCACGCGGCAGCGGGAATGCGTGTTGTCCGGCTGAAATCCGGCGACAGCGGCATGTTTGGCCGACTGGAGGAAGAGATCACGGCCCTGCGTGCCGCGGGCATCCCATTCGAGATCATTCCCGGCGTCACGTCCGCCTCCGCTGCGGCCGCCGCCGCGGGCATTCCGCTGACCCGGCGACTGACGGCGCGGCGCGTTCAATTCATCACCGGCGCGGACGTGACGGGTGAGCTTCCAGCGGACGTGAACATGGCGGCTCTCGCCGATCCTCTCGCCACGACGGTAATCTACATGGGCAAGCGGACCTTTCCCGGCCTCGCCACGCGCCTGCTGGAACATGGCATGTCGCCGGACACCCCCGCGCTTCTGGCCGAAGCGGTCTCGACCCCTGCGGAGAAGGTTCAGTGGTTCACCCTGTCCACGCTTGCCACCTACCTCGAGACGACGACCAGCACGACGCCGGCGCTGATCTTCTACGGGGCACTCGCGGAGCCGGGCACATGACGGTGTACGTCTGCGGATCATGCCCCGATGGTCCTGCGCTGCTCGAGGCGGTGCGACGGGATCTGCCTTCCGAGACCGTGCGGCGGATCGATTGCATGTCGGGCTGCACCCGGCCGCAGACCGTCGCCTTCCGGGACGCGGGCAAGGTCGCCTACCTGTTCGGCGATATCACGACAGAAGACATCGGCGACCTTCGCCGCTTTGCCGCGCTATACGCCGATTCCGCCGACGGGACGTTTGCCGACGCGCGTGTTCTGGGCGATCTGCGGATGAAAGCCATCGCGCGGATACCGGGATGAGTGCAATCGACCTGACCCTGATCGGCATCGGCACCGGCAACCCGGAGCACCTGACGCTGCAAGCCATCCGCGCGATGAATGCTCAGGACATGATCCTGATCCCGAGGAAGGGGCCCGGAAAGGCCGACCTGGCGGAGTTGCGGCGCGCGATTTGCGACGAGGTGCTCACAGGAAAGGGCACGCGCATCGTCGAATTCGATCTGCCGGTGCGGGACGAACGCACCGCGGACTACCGGCAGAGGGTGGATGACTGGCATGACGAGATCGCGGGCGCCTGGAAAGCTGCAATGGCGGAATACCCGGAGGCTTCCCGCATTGCGCTGTTGGTCTGGGGCGATCCTTCGCTCTATGACAGCACGCTGCGGATCGCCGCCCGGTTGCGACCCGCGCCGCGGGTCGCGGTAATCCCCGGTATCACCTCGCTTCAGGCGCTCACGGCGACCCATGCCATCCCGATCAACGAAATCGGGGCACCCTTTCTGGTGACGACTGGGCGGAGGTTGCGCAACGAAGGCTGGCCCGTTGGCGTCGACACGCTCGCCGTGATGCTGGACGGCGATTGCGCCTTCACAGCTCTTGATCCGGCCGGCCTGCACATCTGGTGGGGGGCTTACGTCGGCATGGCCGAGGAGATTACGTGTGCGGGGCCGTTGGCCGACGTGTCTGAACGGATCGTGCGGATGCGGGCCGAAGCACGAGAGCGGCACGGATGGATCATGGACATCTACATCCTGCGCCGACATTAGTCGTTCGGATCGACCTTCCCGCGCAGGGCTTTCACCTCGCCTCGCACCTTCTTTGACTTCAGCCGCCGCTTCTTTGATCCCAGCGTCGGGCGGGTCGGGATCCGGCGCTTGGGAGGCGTGAGAGCCTTCCTGATCAGCTCTGCCAGGCGGTCCCGCGCGATGTCGCGGTTGCGCGCCTGGCTGCGGGTTTCGTCGCATTGCAGGATCAGGGCACCTTCGTTCGTCCAGCGTCGGCCCGCCAGCCGACGCAGGCGTGTCTTGACGGGGCCGGTGAGGGACGGGGACGTCGCGGCCTCGAACCTCAGTTCGACCGCGGTGGCGACCTTGTTCACGTTCTGCCCGCCGGGCCCCGAGGAGCGTACGAAGCTTTCGGTGATTTCCCAGTCCTGAATGGCGACCTTGTCGGTGATCCTGAGCATTTTCGCATTCTCGCATCTGGCGGGCGGGATTTGAACATCGAAAAGGGCCGCCCCGGCAGGAGCGGCCCAATCGTAGCTTTGGCGAATGGATTGAGGAGGTGGGTCGGTTAGACCATCAGTCCACTCGGAATCTCTTCTGTCAGGGGCTGCCCTAGCAGGAGGTTCTCCGAGCTGTTCCGACACCTCGCTCCAATACCTTTCTTGACACTGGATCACCTCCTTTTCATTTGTTGAACTCACCTTGAGGGTTGCACAGGTTTCTGCAAACGCAAAGCGATTTCTTGCGGAGCGTGTGATCCGCCCGCGCGGCCCCGCCACACGGGCTTCATTTTTATACATGGGGGCCGTCGCGCCGGGTTTTTCGGACGGCCTACCTCAAGCCGCCGGGTCAGGCCGACCGCATCAGCCTTGCCGTGACGATGCGGAAGGGGATCAGGGCGACAAGCGCGATGGACAGTTTCACCGCCCAATCCGCGACTGCCAGTGACACCCAGAGCGGTACGACCGGCCCCGCGCCCAGCAGGGGAAGCGGTTCCGACGCCCAGGACACATTCGTGGCCGGGTGAAGGAAGCTGAGGCTGGTCGAAAAGGCGATGGTAAAGAACAGCGCGGTGTCGATGCTGCTTCCGATCAGGGTGCTGACCAGCGGGGCCCGCCACCAGGTGCCGCCGCGCAGGGCCGCGAAGATCGAAACATCAATCATCTGCGCTGCCAGAAACGCGACGGCGGAGCCGATGGCAACGCGCAGTGTGACCAGCGGCCCGAATTCGCCCATGATCTGTGTCCCGACGAGCGAGCAGGCCAGGCCGACGACAAAGCCTACCATAACCACGCGACGGGCGGCGCTGGCGCCGTAGACCCGGTTCATGATGTCGGTAACGAAAAAGGCCAGCGGATAGGTGAAGGCGCCCCAGGTCAGCCATTGGCCGAACAGGAACTGGACGAGAATGTTCGAGGCCACGACGATGGCGGCCATGGCAATGATGCCGGGAAGATGTGTGCGTGTCATGTTTGAACCGTTTTTTGCAAGGGTGCGGCGACTTGGTCCGGATAAGGTCACCCGGACAGGGGCCCTCTAGTGCCAAAGCGGCGATGTTGCAAGCTATTCGGTCAGCATGAATTCGACGATCTGCGTTCGCTGGATGGGAAAGAAGTTGTCGTCCGAGATCGCGGTGATCCGTGTCTTCCCGTCGGCGTCCTGCCAGAGGCTGATGGATTCGAGGTTGTCGAACCTGCCGGGCGCCGAGGTCAGCAGCGTGACTTCTGCAAGATTTTCCGCGGCGGGGTCGAAGCGGCGGATGCGGCTGCGGAAACCCAGCGGCGTCACCGCCCGTTCCAGCAGATACAACAAACCGTCCGGGCCGAAGTCGGCCCCGACCGGACGGAAGGGGCCGCGGCCGGGGATCACGGTGCCGATGTTCCACTCGCGGCCGTCGAAAACATAGACGGGATACCCGCCGTTACGTCCCCCGCGGCTTTCGGGTACGGCAAACACCCGTCCGTCGGTGTGAACCGCCAGAGCCTCCAGCCCCCCGTTGTCTGGAAACCCCGCGAAGTCCGGATGGTCGGGGAGGCGCCCCGCCGCCCCGGTGTCGAGGTTCAATCGCCCGACACGATGATCGTGTTCGAACGACACATAGGCGGCGCCGTCGTCGGTGATTGCCAGCCCTTCGACATCCGCCGCGTCGCCCTTGGCGGGCGTGCCGTCTAGATAGGTGATCGGCGTATGCCGCAGGGTGGTGATAGCGACGATGCGGCCCGCCTCGCGGGTCAGGCGGATCCGGACCAGCGTTGCCCTGTCGGTAACCAGATCTGCCGTCTGGCCGTCGGCGCTGGTCTCGAGGCCGGAAAAACCGCCGAACCACTTACCTGGCTCGCGCCACACGGTTTCCGATACAAGGGTCAGCGTATCCGCCCGCGCAAGGAGCGCGGAGGCCAGGACCATTGCGATGGTCAGCGGGATCAGTCTTCGAGGACGGATTTGCATTGCGCCGGCAGGTCCGCCAGCACCAGTTCACGCTTCGGCTTGGGGGCAGGCGCATTCGGGTCGCGCTTTTTTGGCAGCGGCGGATTCAGGATGTTCTGCTGCCACTGAACGGCGTCGGCACAGCCATCGCCCGGCGGCGGCGGGGCCTGGTTCACGCATCCGCGCGCGCCCTTGGGACAGGCCAGCCGGACGTGAAAATGATAATGGTGACCGTACCAGGGGCGGATCTTGCGCAGGTAGCTGCGGTCGCCCTTCTCGTCCGCGCACATCTGCACCTTGGCCCCCGGAAAGACAAAGATGCGTTCGACGCGCGGATCCTTGGCCGCTGCCTTGAGAATGTTGTGGTGCGCCTGTGTCCACGAACTGTTCACGTAGGCGCCGTTCGCCCGGCGCATGGAGATCGAGGAAATGCTCTCGCGCTGCTGGCGGCTGAGCGACAGAGACTTCGGCGGAAGCATCCAGATATCGGCATCCAGCCCGATCTGGTGGCTGGCGTGCCCGGTCAGCATCGGTCCACCACGCGGTTGGCTCATGTCACCGACGTAAAGCCCGGCCCAACCCGGTTGGGTCGCGGCATAGGCCGACAGCTTCTTGACCATGTCGATGGTTTCGGGATGGGCCCAGTTCCGGTTGCGCGACAGGCGCATTGCCTGCCAGGTCGGCCCGGTTTCAGGCAGCTGCGCGCCGCCGGCCATGCATCCCTTGGCGTAGCTGCCGTAAGCGGCGGGCGATTGCGAAGATGCAAAGCTCTTGGCGCCGAACAGGCGCTTCGCCTCGACGTTGGAAAGGGCGCCTCCGGAAGATCCTATGGTGGGCAGCACCTCGGGTGCGCCGCTGATGTCGCGCGAACCGCCCCCGCAGGACGCGAGGGTAAGGGCGAGCGCCACGATACCGAGGGTTCGGGTCAGGATCATTTTGCGAAATCTCCGTTTGGCCTGACCCATGCTAACAGGATCAGCCCGAGAATGAACAGCCCCACCACGGGGGTGATGCCCAATCTTTGGCTGCCGGTCAGGTCGCTGGTGACCGCGATCATGGCAGGCGCGAGAAAGGAGGTCGCCTTGCCCGAGAGGGCATAGAGCCCGAAGCTTTCGGTCATGCGATCGGGGTTGCCCTGCCGGGTCAGCATGTTGCGCGAAGAAGCCTGAAGCGCGCCCCCGGCGGCGCCGATCAGCGCCCCCGCGAGATAGAAGCAGATGTCGGGCAGGGCCGAGTTGTCGCCAACGTCGATCCCCAGCACCGAGGTCGGCGTGAGCGAGATGATCAGGACAGCGGTCAGGATCAGGGTCACACAGCAGAAGATGATGACCGGCATCGGTCCCACGCGCCGGTCGACGCGGCCGCCGACCCAGCAGAAGACCGCCCCGGAGATGGCGGCCAGGATACCGAAGATACCGATGTCGATGATGCTCCAGTTCAGGACGCCCAAGGCGTAGATGCCGCCGAATGTGTACATCCCGTTCAGACCGTCACGGTAGAACATCGACGACCCGAGGTAGGCCATCAGCGACGGGTGCCGGGGCAGGTTTCGAAGCGTGCGGACGAGGTCGGACAATCCTTTGCCAAGCTGATACCGCTTCGCGTCCGCCTTGGGCAGGTCGCGGGTGTAGAGAAAGAAGGGGATCATGAACACGGCGTACCAGACGGCGGTCAGCGGGCCGACGACGCGGGTATCCGCCTCGGTCGCGGTGTCCAGTCCGAACAGCGGCGTGAGGCCCGCCATCGTCCTGCCGGTGTCGCCCGCCTGGAACAGGCCGATCATCAGGATCAACGCCACCACGCCGCCGACATAGCCGAACGCCCAACCCGATCCTGAAATGCGTCCGCGTTCGCCGGGATCGGGGTCGAGCTCGGGAAGGTAGGAATTGGTGAAGATGGTGGCGAACTCCATCCCGATCAGCCCGATGCCGAAGAAAAACAGCGCCCAGAGGATCGAGAAGTCCTGCGGCGCGGTCCACCAGAGCGCGCCTGCACCAATGACGTAAAGCGCGGAGAACACCCAGATCCAGGGCATCCGCTTGCCCGAACTGTCCGCGATGGCGCCGAGGACCGGCGCCAGCACGGCGATCAGGATGCCGGTCACGGTCAATCCATAACCCCAATAGGCCTGCGCCTGCGCCTTGGCCACCTCGACGGCCATGCCGTCGGCGACCAGCGCCGCGGTGGCGGTCTGGGCGAAATAGGGGCCGAAGATGAAAGTCAGCATCAGCGTGTTGTAGGGCTGGCTTGCCCAGTCGAAGAAATACCAGCCCCAGATGCGCTTGCGCGGTGTGATTGTCGCCATGCCCGTTCCCCGTTCCCTTGCCGAAGGGTAGAGCAGGAAGGCGCTCGCACCGCAAGAAATGCTTTGCCGTTTACCGATCGGAGCATTGCCTGTTGCAACAATCGGTTTGCAATGCGAAAGGCGCGGCTTATGTCTCCCGACACGTTAGAATTTGCGAAAGACCCTACATGCTCCGACTGCTCTATTTCAGCACTGCGCAACCCAATCTCGACCCGGCTGAAATCGACAGCATCGTGGAAACTTCCCGGACCAGAAACGCCGAACGGGACATCACGGGCGCGCTCACCTACAACGGACGGAACTTCTGTCAGCTGCTGGAAGGCGAGGAGATTGCCGTCCGCGATCTCGTGGCGGCGATCCAGAGCGACCCTCGCCATAGCGGTTTCAAGATCATCGACGAAAAACGGATCGATGCCCGAGCCTTTCGGGACTGGTCGATGAAGCGGGTCGAGAATCTCGATTTTTCAAGCGTCATCAATGCGATGAATGTCTAGGTCCTGATCTTGCATCGGGGGCCAGGGGCGCAGGGCTTCGGTCTTGCACCATTCGACGATCCACGGCGGCATGGCGGGCGATACCTCTTGCAGTCCCATCGCGTCCAGCAGGTCATGTGGCGGGACGATGCCGTTGCTGTCCGTCACCGCCGCGCGGTACAGCACGTGGCTGGCGCACTCGCCGTTCGCCTTCCACATCGATTGTTCCAGATAGATGAACCGGTCGTCCCAGCAGACGGCTCGGCTGCGCATTTCGAACCGTTCGAAACCGTGGATCCGCCTGCGAAAGCGTGTGGATGACCCGGCCATGGTCAGACCCCAGCGCTTGCGCCGCAGAACCCCGATCAGCCCGGCGCGCTGCGCCATGGCGCTGCGGCCGATATCGTAGAGCGACAGCGCACGGCCATTGTTCAGCTCCAGCCAGAAATCGAGGTCATGGGGCCAGCACATGTGCCGGCTGACGTGCGTATCGGTCAGGCTGGAGAGCGGCGGCTGGCGGGTAGCCTTGATCACATGCCAGACGACGCGGGCGAACGGGAACATGGGCGGACTCCTTTGCTTCCGAAGTGCAACATCTGCGCCGCCCGTCAACCGCGACCTCGCGGCACTCTTGAGTCTCGGACCGTCTGCGCTTACCTCTGCCTTCACCGCAAGAAAGGGCCCGAGATGACGTCGCTGTTCCAAATCCTGATGTTGTTGCTGAACATCGTCTATTTCGTCGTGATCGCGCATGTCATCATGTCATGGCTGATCAACTTCCAGGTCCTGAACCTGCGGCAACCGCTCGTCGCGCAGATCTGGGATGGCCTGAACCGGCTGCTGGAACCCGTCTATTCCCGGGTGCGCCGGATCATTCCGCCGATGGGCGGACTGGACCTTGCCCCGTTGATCGTTCTGATCGGCGTGGCCGTGATCCGCATCGTGCTCATCAACAACGCTGCGGCCTTCTACTAGGGCATCCGCAGGGCGTCGGCCGCGACGCAAAGGGTTGGACTGCCGGACGCAACTGTGGTTTCAACAGGTCTGTGTCGTTACTTGGAGCCGGCAGTGGCCAGAACCTTCATCTCCTATCCCAAGTCCGGGCGATCGTGGTTGCGCTATGCGCTGACGGCAGTGGGGAAGGCGGACAGCATCGCGTTCCACCACGATGGTTTCGAATTCAACAGCAGCGCAATGGCACCCCATGATTTTTCGCTCGATGCGCGTGTGGAACGGTATCGCCAAGCCGGACCGATCGTCTATCTGGAGCGTGATCCGCGCGACGTGATGGTCAGCCTCTACCATCAGGTGACCGGCCGCTACGGCCACGCCTTCGACTTCGACGGCAGCATCAGCGACTTCATCCGGCACCCCTGGTTCGGAGCCGAGCCATTGCATCGGTTCAGACAGATATGGGCAACCCTCTGCGCGCGCGATATCGCCCTCAAGGTGACCTACGAAGAGGCGCACCGGGATTTCGGGGGGGTCCTGTCGCGCCTGACCTCTCATCTTGACATCGCGCTCACGCCAGAAGAGCTTGCCCGCGCGGAAGAAGCCGCGTGCTTCGACAACATGAGGAAGGTGGAGCAATCCGGAACGTTTCCGAAGAATTGGCTGCGCCCGAAAAACGGTTCGGCGAAGGTGCGCAGGGGCATCGTGGGTGGCTTTGCCGACAGCCTGCCCGATCGCGACATCGCCTATCTCGACCAGATTTTCGAGCTCGATTCCTGACGGGCGCTATGAACATGCGAAGGCTGCTCTCATGCTGATACGGACCGTTCTCGATTGCCGGCCCGACAGTCCCAAGTATCTTTGCGGGGTCCTTCTTCTCAGTGCGTCCTGGGCGCGGCGCGTGGCGCCGACCGCTCCGTTGGAGGTTTTGCTGATCGGCGACCCGCCCGAGACGCTTCTCGGCTTTTTCGCCAAAATGGGCGTGCGCTGGCAGATGGTGAATCCGGATCCGGAGCTCGCCTTCGTCCCCACCGGAAACACTCTTCTCGGCGCGGAGGCCCGCGGCGAGGAAGAGCGGATCCTTCTGGTCGACAACGACATCTGTTTCCTGAGCGATGTGAAGCCGCTCCTGGCGATCCCGCCAAACCGCATGGCCGGGGCGCCTGCGGGCAATGTGCGGGTCACGGAGGCACAATGGGCGGAGATCGAAAGCGCCCTCGATCTCGCGCCGCTGCGGCATCTCTGGACAGAGACGCAAAGCCAGATGGCCGCGTTGCAATCCGACGATGTCGAAATCCGGCAGAACACCCACACATACGTGAACGGGGGTGTGCTGCTGCTACCGCAGGATGACGCGTTCGTGGCGACCTGGCGCGACCACCTGCTTCGCATCGCGGCGCATTTCCGGGGCCATCCCCTACGCAGCAAGGCGGTGCTCGAATCCAACATGGCCGGACTGGCAACCGCCATCGGGGCGCACGGCGACTTCCAATGGCTGCCCGACGGGATGAACTGTCGCCACCGTTCGCTGCTGCTGAATGTGCTGCCCCTGGAAGAAATCGATATTCTGCACATGACCGGTGGTCCCGCCACGGAAGGTGATTTCCCGCCGGACAGTCATGTCTCCGCCTATGTCGCGGGGTATTGGCAAACGCGGGTGATGGACAAGCTAACCCTTCTTGAAACTGCCCACGGACCGCGCGCTTTCGCCGAAGCGACAGACACCGTGCGCGCCATCATGGCTGAGACCGCCGATCTCATCCGGGCGTACGACCTCGACGCGGTGATGGCCATGATCCTCGAAGAGCGCCGCGGGGCCCGATAATCGCCCCACAGGCCTTGTCCCCGATTCCCGTCTGTGAAATTTTGCGGCCATGCCTCAGGACCGCCGGTGACCCCCATGAAAACGCAAGATCACCCCGCCACTCGCCTGCTTCGCGACGTATTCGGCTTCGATGGCTTTCGTCCGGGTCAGGAAGAAATCGTGGAAGCGGTGACACAGGGCGAGAACGTGCTGGCGATCATGCCGACGGGCGGCGGAAAGTCCTTGTGCTTCCAGCTTCCCGCGCTGATGCGCGAAGGGGTGACCGTGGTGATTTCGCCCCTGATCGCGCTGATGCGGGATCAGGTCCGCGCGCTGCAGGAGGCAGGCGTCGGCGCCGGCGCCCTGACAAGCGGCAACACGCCCGAAGAAACGGATGCCGTGTGGCAGGGCCTCGAAGCGGGCACGCTGCGGCTGCTCTACATGGCGCCGGAACGGCTTGCCGCGGGATCCGTCACCAGCATGCTGCGACGGGTGGGCGTGAACCTGATCGCCGTGGACGAGGCGCATTGCGTCAGCCAGTGGGGCCACGATTTCCGGCCCGACTACCTGCGCATCGGTGAACTGCGGCGTGCGCTGGACGTGCCGCTGGCCGCCTTTACGGCCACGGCGGATGCGGAAACCCGCACGGAAATCGTGCAGAAGCTGTTCGACGGCAAGCCCCCCCGCGCCTTCCTGCGCGGTTTCGATCGGCCGAATATCCACCTTGCCTTTGCCGCCAAGAACAAGCCGCGCGACCAGATCCTGAATTTCGCCGCCGCGCGGCCCGGACAGTCCGGTATCGTCTACTGCGGCACCCGCGCCAAGACCGAGGGCATCGCGCGCGCCCTCGGTCAGGCCGGCCGGCGGGCAATCCACTACCACGGCGGCATGGATGCGGAGGACCGTCGTATCGCCGAACGGCAGTTCCAGCAGGAGGACGGCTTGATCGTCTGCGCCACGGTGGCCTTCGGGATGGGCGTGGACAAGCCCGATATCCGCTGGGTGGCCCACGCGGACCTGCCCAAGTCGATCGAGGCCTATTATCAGGAAATCGGACGCGCGGGGCGCGACGGCGCGCCTGCGGAGACCCTGACGCTTTTCGGCCCGGACGACATTCGCCTGCGCCGGTCCCAGATCGACGAAGGGCTGGCCCCGCCGGAACGCCGTGCGGCGGATCATGCCAGGCTCAACGCCCTGCTTGGCCTGGCCGAGGCGCTGACCTGCCGCCGAAAGAAGTTGTTGTCCTACTTCGACGAACATGACGTCGCCTGCGGCAACTGCGACTTGTGCGACACGCCACCGGAGGTATTCGACGGCACCACGGCGGTGCGCAAGGCGCTGTCCGCCATTCTGCGGACAGATGAATGGTTCGGTTCGGGCCACCTGATCGACATCCTGCTGGGGATAGGGACCGACAAGGTGAAGGCGCGGGGACACGATGACCTGCCGACTTTCGGTGTCGGTGGTGAATACGACCGGCGCCAGTGGCAGGCCGTGTTTCGCCAGATGATGGGTCACGATCTGATCCGGCCGGACCCGGAACGGCATGGCGCCCTGCGGATGACCGATGCGGCGCTGCCGATCCTGCGGGGAGAGGCCGAGATCGAGCTTCGCCGCGATACCATCGCGGCAGCGGGGGGTCCGCGCCGCCCCGCGGTCAAGGCGATGGTCAGCGAAGAGGACGCCCCCCTGCTGTCCGCGCTCAAGGCGAAACGCCGCGCGCTGGCCGAAGCGGCCAAGGTGCCCGCGTATATCATCTTTACCGACCGGACGCTGATCGAAATGGCCGAGACTCGCCCCGGCAATCTGGACGGGATGGCACGGATCGGGGGTGTTGGCGCCAAGAAGCTCGAGACCTACGGCGCGGAATTCCTGCGAGTCATCAACGGCGATGCCGAACGGATGCACCCCACGCGGCGCAAGCTTGCCGGGCGCACCGAAGGGTCCGTCTATGACAAGCTGTTGCAGGTCCAGGCCGATCTGGCGCGGGGCGAAGGCGGTACCGACAAGCCGCTCAGCTGCTCGGCGTCCCAACTTGCCAAGGTCGCCCGGTTGCACAACCCCGATGATGCCGCATTGGCCCGCCTGATCGGCGAACGCCGCGCCGAACGGTTCGGCGCGGCGTTTCTCGACATCCTGTCGGAGCGGTAGGCCCCCCTATTCCGCGGCGCTGTTCCCGGTCAGCCTGCTCTCGAAGTGCTCGAGCTTCGCGGTGGAAGGCCGGTCACCGCACCGATCGACCCAGTTCCGGATTGCCGGAATGTCTGGCACGAGTTGCGGTGCGAAGGTGAAGGCGGAGACAAGCAGGAGGTCCGCTGCGCTGAACCGGTCCCCCAGCAGGTAGGGCCGGTCGGTCAGCGCCTCGGCAAGACGCGCGTACATTTCGTCGAGACCGCGAAAGGTCGCCTGCATCGCAGGATGATCGATTCCGGCAAAGCTGCAGAACAGAACCGGCTCCATGACATTGCCATAGTACGCAAGCCAGCTGAGGTAGGGGCCGCGCAGGGGATCACCCACGGGTACGCCGAGAGGACTGTCGAACAGGTCGGTGAGATACAGGATGATCGCGTTGCTTTCGCGGATCATCTCGCCGTCGTGGACAAGCAATGGCACCTTGCCTTCCGGATGCGGGTTCGCCGGGTCCGGGGCGCCCTCGCCACCGCGCCTGACAAGTCCGACGACGCGCACATCGACCTGCTCGAGAATATCCATCTCGATCAGTAGTCGAACGATGCGGGAGGACCGTGTGTGGGGTCCGTGGTAAAAGGTAAGCATGCCGATTTCCTTTCGCTGGCGTGATGCCCGCTGATACCGCGTGGTCGCGACAGTTTCTGTCAGCAGGGCCCAGGCGCATCCCGCAAAAAACGCCCTGCGGTTTCTGGACCTTCCGGGCAGGCCGGGCTAGGTCCAGCGCGAAAACGAAGGAATGCCGATGCTTGTTGTTATTTCGCCTGCAAAGAGACTCGACTGGGACGCGCGTGAGGTGCAGACGACCGCGCCGGATTTCCAGGAGGACGCCGTGCGGCTGGCAAAGACCGCGCGCAATCTGACGTTGAGCAAGTTGAAGGACCTGATGGATCTGTCCGACGACCTCGCCCGTCTGAACCGGGACCGTTTCCAGGCCTTTGAGGATACACCGGCAGCGGAAGCAACCCGTCCGGCCGCGCTGGCCTTTGCCGGCGACACCTACCAGGGATTGGAGGCCGGAAGTCTCGACGCTGACGAACTGGCCTGGGCACAGGACCACCTGCGCATCCTTTCCGGCCTTTACGGGTTGTTGCGCCCGCTGGACGCCATCCAGCCCTATCGCCTTGAAATGGGCAGCAAGCTGAAGACACGAAGGGGGAACTCCCTTTACGACTACTGGCGGGATGGTCTGTCGAAGGCGTTGAACGCCCAGGCGGAGGTCATCGGCACCGATGTGCTGGTGAATTGCGCCAGCCAGGAATACTTCGGCGCGGTCGCTCCCGGCGCGTTGAAGCTGAGGGTGATCACGCCGCAGTTCATGGAGGACAAGGGCGACGGCAAGGGTCCGAAAATCGTCAGCTTCTTCGCCAAGAAAGCACGTGGAGCCATGGCGCGTTTCATCGTGCAGAAGCGTATCACTGACCCCGAGGCAATCCGCGATTTCGATACCGGTGGCTACGCGTGGCAGCCTGATGCGTCGACGCCGGACAAGCCCGTATTCGTGCGGCCTTATCCCACGTCCTGACCCGAAAGCGGCGGTAGCATCCCGGGCCTGATCGCTCCCTCTATACGTGCGATGATATCGCTCTTGCGCAGCGGTTTGGTCAGGTAGTGGTCCAGCCCTGCGGCCAGTATTCCCCTGTCGTCCCCTTCCATGGCGTGCGCGGTCATTGCGATGATCGGTACGTGGCCGCCCTCGGCTTCCTCGATGCGCCGGATCTCCTGCGTAGCGTCTTTGCCGTCCATGCCGGGCATGGAGATATCCATGAAGATCAGGTCCGGCCTGATTTCGCGGAACAGGCGAACGGCCTCTTCGCCGTTGTTGGCAAAAGTGAGATCGACCTCGAGGTTCCCCACCATCTTGCTGAAGACAAGCTGGTTCGTGCGATTGTCTTCCGCCGCGAGAATGCGCATAGGGCGCAGGCCGGACGGGGCCGACAGGCGCTGACCTGCTCCCGCGATCTCGGCCATTCGCGCAAACAGCTCGGCCCGTGGCACGGGCTTCTGCAGCAAGCCCTGTATCAGCCCGCAGGCGGGATCCTGCTCTGCGTGATCGGGGTTCGAACTGAGCATGAGTATGGGCATGGTATGGCCGCCCGCCCGCAAGGCGCGGGCCAGTTCAAGCCCATCCATTCCCGGCATGTTGTGATCGGTCAGGACCAGATCCATTCCGGCATTGACTGTCTCCAGCGCCTCCGCCCCGCTGCTGCAGGCGGTGACGGTAATGCCCAGCTGCCCGAGCTGCCGGTCAAGGATGTTGCGGTTCGTCGCAATGTCGTCCACCACCATCACGTGTCTGATCGCCGGTGACGCGATCGGCGGCTCCTGCGGACCCGTTGCGCCGGTCGGCAAAGTCAATTCGAAGCCGAAACAGGCGCCCGCGCCTTCGTCGGACATGACCCATATCCGGCCTCCCATCATGCCGACCAGCCGCTGGCAGATGGCGAGGCCCAGACCGGTGCCGTCGAATTGGCGGTTGCGCTCGTTCTCGACTTGGTTGAATTCACCGAAGACATGGGCAAGCTGGTCTCTCGGAATACCTATGCCGGTATCTTCCACGGTAATGTGTACCCGGTTCTCCATTCCCTCCGAGCCCGGCACGCCCGTCACCCGGATCAGGACATGGCCGCTGGCGGTGAACTTGACCGCATTGCCGATCAGGTTCGTCATCACCTGCCGGATGCGACCCGGATCGCCAATCAACTGGGTGGGCATGAAGATGTCGTAGTCCAGAAGAAGATCCAGCTCCTTCTCGCGTGCCTGAAGCTGAAGCAGCATCATCACTTCGTGAATCGCGCGCTCCAGGTCGAACGGTTCGGGGTGAAGCTCGAGCTTCATGGCCTCGATCTTCGAATAATCCAGAACATCGTTGATGATGATCAGCAACGCTTCGCCCGAGTTCCTGATCGTCTCGACATAGAGCCGCTGTTCCTCGGTGAGATCGGTATCGGCCAGCACCTCCGCCATTCCCACGACACCGTTCATCGGCGTGCGGATTTCATGGCTCATGTTGGCGAGAAACGAAGACTTGGTCCGTGTCGCGCTTTCCGCCCGCACGCGGGCCTCCTCAAGCTGCCTTTCGTAGTTCACCGTCGTCGTAATGTTGAGCCCGAGCGTCACCAGATCACCACCGGCGCCCCTTTGGTCGACCAGCTTGAAATACTGATCGTTCCACAGGCGGATCACCTTGGGCCGGGGTGCGGGGTCGTTCAGGCGCTCGGTCATCATCCGCCGCCATTCGACCGGCGAGAGACCCTCGGTGTTGACGATACCTTCGTCGGTGAGGGCCTGCAGGATGGAGACATAGTTCACGCCGGGCGCGATGCTCTCCAACCCGTCGAAGATCGACAGGAAAGACCGGTTCGCCATGATCAGTTCATTGTCGCCGTTGAACAGGGCGAACCCGTCGCTGATGGTCTCGATGGATTGCCACAGCCGCCGCTCCGTCAGGGCGATCTTGCGATTGGCCGCAAAGAGATCCGATTTGACGCGCTGGTTTTCACCGCGCATGGTCTCGACCTCCGCCCGGGTCTCGACGATCTTTTCGGACAGTTGCTGGGCGTGAAGTCCGAGCTTGCGGTTGGCGGCGAACAGTTCGGCCTGCTTGAGTTCGAGCATCCGCTCCGCTGCGAGGCGGTTCCGCCGTTCCTCGGTCAGTTTGCTGGCAAGATTCATCTGCGATCCGGTGAGCAATGCTGGGGTCCGGAGCAATCTGGGAGGGCTTGGTGAACATCCCGCTAACGGACGCGCAGCCTTGCCGGGAATCGGATGCCATGCAAGCATGGCGGCATTTCGAAAAGGAGTTTGCCATGCCGTTTTTCCGCGCCGTTCGACTGTCGCTGTTGATGCTCTTCGTGCTGGCCGGACAGGCGTCGGCACAATCCGCCGTGCCGGACCACCGGTTCCTGTTCTCGCGCGACGTGGATTTCTACGGCTCCGACCTGACCAACCTTTTCGACACCACCCAGGATGCGTGCCAGCGCGCCTGTTCGGCACAGGAGGCCTGTGTCGCCTTTACCTATAACGCGCGGTCCAATTCGTGCTTTCCCAAGTCCGCGGTGTCCGACCGTCAGCCCTATGAAGGTGCGATGTCGGCGCGCAAGATCGCGACCGATCCTGCCGTGCGCGCGGCGGCGGCGTCTCGGGCCGCCGAACTGTCATTCCTGGATGAACGCGACCTCAACAATGCCGCGGCCCTTGTTTCCAGCAATGCCCGGCGTTTCTCTTTCGGGTCGGAGACGGTCGATGACCTGATTGCCGCGATGACGGCCGCCGAGCAGTCCGGCGACACGGAACGCGCGCTGGGCTGGGCCGGCAAAGCGGTCGCGGCGACGGACCGGGCTGATCTTTGGGTACGGATGGCGCGGCTGTCGCTCGACCGGGCTGGGCAGGTGCGCGGCACCGAAGAGGTCGAGCGCAAGCGTGTCGCCCTTCGGGCCGCGACCAATGCCTACCTGAGGGCCGGCTCCCCCGCGCTGCAAGCGGAGTCCCTGAGCGTGCTGGCAGAGGCGCTTGAGGAAAACCGACGTGGTCGCGACATGATCCCGGCGCTGCGCCTTGCGCTGGAAAAGGCGCCGCGGGACGACCTGGAAATCGCGTTGGACGAGGCAATCGGCAAGTACGGGTTCCGCATCACCGAGCACCGGATCGACAACAACGCCGCCGCTCCGCGCATCTGTGCCGAGTTCTCGGAGCCGCTGATCCAGGCTGGACAGGATTACGAACCCTTTGTCCGTACGGACGGGCGCGGGCTCGTGGTGCAGGCGGACGACAACCAGCTGTGCATCGACGGTGTGGAACACGGTGCCCGCTACGACATGACGTTTCGCGCGGGGCTGCCGGCGCAAAGCGGCGAGACACTGCACAAGGATGTGCGCCTCGCGCTTTACGTGCGTGACCGCGATCCCCTTGTCCGTTTTCCGGGCCGCGCCTACGTGCTGCCCCGCGCTGCCGATGCGGCGCTTCCGGTCGAAACCGTCAACGTGACCAAGCTGGACCTTGTCCTGCATCGGGTGAGCGACCGCAATCTCGTACGAACCATCCGCGAGAACTATTTCGGCCGACCGCTCAGCCAGTACGAGGCCGAGCAATTCACCACCGAACTTGCGCAGGAGGTCTGGCGCGGTACGGGGGAGACGCGAAGCGAGCTGAACGAGGACATGACCACGCGTCTGCCGTTGGGTGACGTTCTCGTCGATCAGCCCGCCGGCATCTACACGCTCAGTGCCTCCGTGCCGGGGGCTGATCCCTACGATGATCCGGCGGCAACCCAATGGTTCGTTCTGTCCGATCTCGGGCTGTCGAGCTGGTCGGGTGTGGACGGGATGCAGGTCGCCGTGCGCCGCCTGGCCGACGCTGCCCCGCGCGCCGGTGTGACCCTCAGCCTCGTCTCCCGCGCCAACGCGGTTCTGGGCACGGCGACAACCGACGATCAGGGTTTCGTGACCTTTCCGGCGGGGCTGACGCGCGGATCGGGTGCCGCCGCCCCGGCTTTGCTGATGGCCGAGGACGGCACGGACGACATCGCTTTTCTTCCGCTGACGGACCCGGCTTTCGACCTTTCCGACCGGGGGGTCGAGGGCAATCCGCCCGCGCCGCCCATCGATACTTTCCTGACAACGGACCGGGGTGCCTACAGAGTGGGAGAGACGATCTACGCCACGGCGCTCACCCGGGATGGCAAGGCCGCTGCGGTGACCGGCCTGCCCGTCACGGCGATTCTGAGGCGGCCCGATGGCGTGGAATACAGCCGCACGCTCAGCCAGGATCCGAAGGCAGGTGGGCATGTCTTCGCCCTCCCGCTTGGCGCAGACGTCCCGCGCGGAGTCTGGCGGATCGATATCATGTCGGACGTCGACGCCCCCCCGCTGGCCAGTCAGACCGTGCTGGTAGAGGATTTCCTGCCGGAGAGGCTGGATTTCGAGCTGACGCTCCCCGACGCGCCCCTGCGCCTAGGCAGCACGCCACCCCTGCAGGTCGGCGTTCGTTACCTGTTCGGCGCCCCGGGTGCCGATCTGCCGGTGCGCGGCGACCTGCGTCTGCGTGCCAAGCGGTCCTTGCCGGGCTGGGACGGCTACCTCTTCGGTCCTCACGATCTGTCCTTCGGCACCCGGACGTCAGCGCTCGACGATGCCGTGACCGACGCCGCGGGTAAGGCGGTGCTGCCACTGAGCTTCCCCCCGCTGGAAGAAGACCCGGGCCTGCCGCTGGAAGCCGAGATCATCGTACAGGTCTCCGAAGGGTCGGGCCGCCCGGTGGAGCGGCGCCTGACGCAGGCGATCGCACCAGAGGCGACCATGATCGGCATCAGGCCGCGTTTCGAAGGCACGTTGCCGGAAGGGGCCGATGCCAGCTTCGATCTGGTCGCCGTCACGCCAGCGGGCGATGCCACGCCGATGCAGATCCGCTGGACGGTGAACAGGATCGAAACGCGCTACCAGTGGTACCAGCAGTACGGCGACTGGCAGTGGGAGCCCACGGTCCGCCGCATCCGCACCGAGACGGGAGAGGCCAGCCTGGGTGCCGAACCCGTTCAGATCAGCGCTCCGACGGAATGGGGCGAGTATGAACTGATCGTCGAACACGCCAGTGCGAACTACGCTGTCTCGTCGGTAAAGTTCAGTTCGGGCTGGTACGGCGACGGGGGCGAGACGGACACGCCCGACCGGCTCCGGATGTCGCTGAACGCTGAGACATTCGCCGTCGGCGACCCTGTCGACGTCAGGCTCGTGGCAGAGGGCAGCGGGGTCGCGCTGGTGACGGTGCTTTCCAACCGGGTGATCGAACGGAAGGTCGTGCCGGTGACAGCAGGGGAGAACACCACGCGCCTGACCGTGACCGAAGACTGGGGCAGCGGTGCCTACGTGTCGGCCTCGGTCCTTCGCGGCATGGATGTGTCGGCGGGATTGAACCCCGCGCGCAGTCTCGGGCTGGCCTACGCTGCGGTTGTGCCGGGCAAGAAGAAACTTCAGGTCTCCCTGGACGCGCCGGAAATGACGGACGGACAGGCGGGTACCCTGCGGGCGGCGGTTCTCGTGGACGGCGTGCAGCCGGGAGAGACGGCCTACGTCACGCTTGCAGCGGTGGATCAGGGTATCCTGAACCTCACCCGTTTCGATCCGCCGGATGTGGAGGGGCATTATTTCGGCCAGCGGCGGCTTGGGGTCGAGATGCGCGATGTCTACGGGCGGCTGATCGACGGCATGAACGGCGCGATGGGCGTCGTCAGGTCGGGCGGGGACGCGTCGGGCGGGGCGCAGATACAATCCCCCCCGCCGACCGAAAAGCTGATGGCCTATTTCGCCGGTCCGGTGCAGGTGGGGCCCGATGGCCGGGCCGAGGTTGAAATCATCAAACCGTCCTTCAACGGCACGATCCGCCTGATGGCCGTGGCCTGGTCCGACACCGCGGTAGGCGATGCGGACGCCGAGGTGATCGCCCGCGATCCGGTCGTGGTCACGGCGTCGTTGCCCCGGTTCCTCGCGCCGGGCGACGAAAGCCGGCTGTTGCTCGAATTCGTGCATGCCGAAGGGCAGCCGGGCGACATGCCCCTGACCGTCCTGGCAGATGCAGCCGTGGCGTTGGGCGAGGTGCCCCGCACCATCGCCCTGTCCCGCGACGGGACCACGCGCGTGGAGATCCCCGTCACCGGCAGGGAGATCGGCGATCCGCTGATCACGGTCAGCCTGCAGACACCGGATGGTGCAACCTTGCGCAAGGTGCTGACGATGCCGGTGCGCGACAACGATCCTGAAACCTCGATCACCCGCAAGTTCGCGCTTGGGGTGGGGGAGACCTTCACCTTCGATGGCAACGTCTTTTCGGGTCTTCGCCCCGGAACGGGAGAGGCGACACTGACGGCAGGACCGCTGGCGCGTTTCGACGTGCCGGGATTGCTGCGACAGCTCGACAGCTACCCCTACGGCTGCACGGAACAGGTGACCTCTTCCACCATGCCGCTACTGTACCTTTCCTCCATGGCCGAGGCCGCGGGTCTGGGAGAGCCGGAGCGTATCCGCGCCAAGATCGACAAGGCCATCGCGCGCGTGCTGACACGTCAGGCAAGCAACGGGGCGTTCGGCCTTTGGCAGGCGGCCTCGGGTGAATTCTGGCTCGATGCCTATGTCACCGATTTCCTGTCGCGTGCGCGGGCCGAGGGGTACGCCGTGCCCGATGAGGCGTTCGGCCTTGCCATGGACAACTTGCGCAACCGCATTTCCTATGCCCCGGATTTCGACAGCGGGGGCGAGGACGTGGCTTATGCGCTGTTGGTGCTCGCCCGCGAAGGTGCTGCGAACATGGGCGACCTGCGCTATTATGCCGATACCAAGATGAACGACTTTGCCACCCCTCTGGCGGCGGCACAGCTGGGCGCGGCGCTTGCCGCCTACGGTGACCCGGTGCGCGCCGATGCCATGTTCCGCCGCGCGGGGATGCTGCTGCTGCGCGACCGGGATCGGGAGCGGACCTATCGCGCCGACTTCGGGACCAATCTGCGCGACACGGCTGCCGTGCTCAAGCTGAGCGCGGAGGCCGGCAGCAACGCGGTGGAGCCCGCCACGCTGATCTCGTGGGTACAGAACGGCGAACGTCGCCTGTCCACGCAGGAAGCGGCACAGATCGTGATGGCTGCCCATGCGCTCGCCTCTCCCGATGCGGTGCCGAGCCTTCGGGTCGATGGCCAGGAAGCCCGCGGTCCGGTCATCAAGCGGTTGAGCGACCGGCAGTCCGGCCTGTCCGTGATCGAAAACATCAGCAGCACACCCGTGGACATCACGATGACGGCCTTCGGCGTGCCCGAAGTTCCGCCATCCGCGGACGGATACGGCTACGCGATCGAGCGCAGTTACTTCACCCCCGATGGCGCGCCGGTCAGCTTTCCCGTGGCGTCGGGGACAAGAATGGTCGCGGTGATAACTGTGACGCCGTTCGAGGACGTTGGCGCGCGGCTGATCGTGGACGATCCGTTGCCCGCCGGGTTCGAGATCGACAACCCCAATCTGCTGCGCGGCGGCGAGATCGGCGGGATCGACTGGCTGGAAACCGCAGAAGCCGAAAACGCCGAGTTCCGCAGCGACCGGTTCATCGGGGCGGTCAACTACGGCAGCACGGAACCGTTCAGGCTGGCCTACATGGTGCGTGCGGTAACGCCGGGCACCTATCACCACCCTGCGGCCACGGTCGAGGACATGTACCGGCCCGAATATCGCGCCAACACGAATACCGGCGAGGTGACGGTCACGCCATGATCGGGCGCTATGGCCTGTTCGCGCTGGTTGTCGTTCTCGGAACGGCAGCCGGTCTGCGTGACGCGTTCGACCGCTGGGTGGCGACGGCGGTGCTCCCGCCCGTCCTGGCAGAGAGTTCGGTCGAAGTTCACGACCGGCACGGCACATTGATGCGCGTGTTCCCCGTCGAGAACGGCCGCATCCGTCTGGCGCTCACGATCGATCGCGTGGACCGTGACTTTCTCGACATGCTGATCGCCTACGAAGACAAGAGGTTCTTTCGGCATCGCGGCGTGGATCCGATTGCCTTGGTGCGGGCCGCGATGCAGGCCGTGCGCACCGGCGAAGTCCGCTCGGGCGGCTCGACCCTGACGATGCAGGTGGCGCGCCTGCTCGAAAACTCGGGGACCGGGCGCTGGCCCGGCAAGCTGCGGCAAATCCGGGTTGCCCTTGCCTTGGAAAGGCGGCTGACAAAGGCGCAGATACTCGAACTCTATCTCAACCATGCGCCCTATGGCGGCCCGCTCGAAGGTCTCCGGGCGGGGACCCTCGCTTGGTTCGGCAAGGCGCCCGCGCGCCTGAACCAGGCAGAAGCGGCGCTGATGGTGGCCTTGCCGCAGTCGCCGGAAACCCGCCGCCCGGATCGCCACCCGAAAGCCGCGCGTGCCGCGCGCGACCGGGTTCTGGCGCGCGTCGACGCGCCCGAGCGCGATCTGAACGCCGCGATCCCCGCCGCGATGAAACCGATGGTTCGCCTCGCCCCGCATCTGACCGACGCGCTGCGTCAGGAAGACCCGTTGGCCCCGCGCCACGACCTGACGCTGGATGCGACGTTGCAACGCCATGTCGCCGCGCTCGCCCGCCGGTCGGTCGAAGGGCAGCCGCGTGGCGTCTCTGCTGCCATTGTCGTTGCCGATCACCGCAGCGGCGAAGTCCTGGCCTCGGTCGGCTCGCCTGCCTACGAGGCGGCAGACGGTGCGCTGGGCTTTGTCGACATGACCCGTGCCGTCCGCTCGCCCGGCTCGACGCTCAAACCTTTCATCTACGGCCTCGCGTTCGACCAGGGGTTGGCACATCCCGACACGCTGATCGACGATTCGCCGGTGGCTTTCGGCAATTACGCGCCGCAGAACTTCGATGGCTTCTTCCGCGGCGAGGTGACGGTGCGCGAGGCGCTGCGGCTGTCGCTGAACATCCCACCGGTCCTGCTGACCCACGAACTGGGCCCGGCCCGCCTGATGGCGAGCCTGCGGCAGGGCGGGGCGACACCCCGGGTTTCGGGCAAACCCGGCCTGGCCGTTGCGCTGGGCGGCGTCGGTCTGACGCTCAACGATCTAGTGCAGCTTTACGCCGGACTGGCGGCTGGCGGCGAGGCGCGCGGGCTGATCTGGCGGCAGGAGGCCGAACCATTGTCGCGGCATCGCTTCATGTCCCGGGCGGCGGCATGGCAGGTGGGGCACATCCTGTCCGGCGTCACGCCCCCGGCGGGTACTGCGGCGGGGCCGGGCCAGATCGCCTACAAGACGGGGACATCCTATGGGCACCGGGACGCCTGGGCCATCGGCTATGACGGGGCGCATGTGGTCGGCGTCTGGCTGGGACGGCCGGACGGCACGTCGGTGCCGGGGGCCTTCGGGGGGGATCTTGCGGCGCCGATCCTGTTCGAGACCTTCGGCAGGATCGCCACCGCGCGCACTCCGCTCCCGCCGCCGCCGCCGGAGACGCTGATCGTCAGCACGTCAGCCTTGCCGAAGCCATTGCAACGGTTTCGGACCCGCGACGCCGTGTTCAGCGGCGATCAGCATGCGCCGACGGTAACCTTCCCGCCCGATGGCGCGACCCTGCGGCGAAGCGGCGACGGCATTCCGCTGAAATGGCGGTCGGGGGTGCTGCCGATGACGGTGCTCGTGAACGGTGCCCCGGTACTCACCCAACTCCGGCGGCGCGATGCGATCCTGCCGGGACTGGGGCCGGGATATTCCCGCATCAGCGTGATCGACGCACGGGGCCGCGGCGCCGAGGTCGAGGTGCGGCTGGACTGAATGTGAAGGCCCGGCCAAAGCCCGCCACGGGCCCGCCCGCGGCATTGCTGGCCGTTTCAGCTTGCGCTAGGACTTGCAGCGATGAAACGCCTTCTTGCCCTTGTCTTGCTCTGCCTGTCCGCGACGCGGGCAATCGCCCATCCGCATATCTTCGCGGACACCGGGCTGGCGTTCCACTTCGACGCGGAAGGGCGGTTGGCTCAGGTCGAGGTGACATGGGCCTACGACGAATTCTATTCCCTGCTGGTGACCGAGGACATGGAGCTCGATCAGGATTTCGATGGCAAGCTCACCGAAGCCGAACAGGCCCGGCTGACCGGCTTCGACATGCAGTGGATCGAGGGATTCAACGGGGATCTGGAAATCGTGCAGGGCGACACCGATCTGCGGCTGTCCGGGCCGCGCGACTATTCGGCAGTGCTGCGGGACGGTCGCATCATCACCACCCATTTCCGCGATGTCGAAGGGGCGTCGGCCGAGAATCCGGCTTACGAGGCGAAACCCTACGACAGAACGTATTATACCGCCTACGACGTCACGCTGCCGGTCACCGTCAGCGGGCGCGAGGGATGCCGCAGCCGGGTCAGGATGCCCGACCTCACCAAGGGCCTGATGGCCGTCCGCGACCAACTGGCGGAGCTGGACGCCGATACCAACCCCGATGAAGCCGGCCTGCCGAACATCGGCGAGGATCTCGCCTCGATCGTGATCGTGACATGCGGCGAGTCCTGACCATTGCCGCAATCGGAACGCTGCTGACACTCGCGGCGATCTGGTTCACCGGCGGGTTCGACCAGCTTGCTTTCTGGGCGGCGCAGATGCAGCGCTCGTTCCAGAACACCATTGCGGGGGCCCTGCGCGGCGCGCGGGCGGGCGATGACGGGGCGGTGCTGGCCCTTCTTGGTGCCTGCTTCGCCTACGGGCTGGCGCATGCGGCGGGCCCGGGTCACGGCAAGGTCCTGATCGGTGGCTATGGCATGGGCAGCGACGTGCCGGTCCTGCGTCTTTCGATCATCGCCCTGCTGTCGTCATTGGGTCAGGCGGTAACGGCCATCGCCCTGGTTTACGCGGGCGTGTTGCTGCTGGATCTCGGACGCGAAACGCTGGTGGGCGTGACCGAGGACATCATGGCCCCGGCCAGCTATGCCGCGATCACCGCCATCGGCCTGTGGCTTGTGTGGCGCGGCGGGCGAAAGCTCCCGACGGCCCTGCAGGCATCCGAAGGCCACGGGCATGACCACGATCATCGGCACCATCCCCATGCCGAGGGCGGCGAGATCTGCAAGGAATGCGGGCATGCGCATGGCCCGACACTTGACCAGGTGCGCCAAGCCCATTCCCTGCG
Source organism: Sulfitobacter alexandrii (assembly GCF_001886735.1). Lineage (NCBI taxonomy): Bacteria > Pseudomonadati > Pseudomonadota > Alphaproteobacteria > Rhodobacterales > Roseobacteraceae > Sulfitobacter > Sulfitobacter alexandrii. The sequence goes on along the minus strand of NZ_CP018076.1, from coordinate 3,504,103 downwards.
CGCGGCACTGGGCCTGATCGCGGGCATTGCCATCCGTCCCTGCACCGGGGCCCTGTTCGTCCTGGTGATCACCTGGCAGATGGGCATCGGTGGCCTCGGAATCGGCGGGACGTTCGCGATGGCGCTTGGGACGGCCATTGTCACGGTGGGTGTGGGCATGGCGGCCGGCGGCCTGCGCGGCGGCCTTCTGGCAGGCATCACCGGGTCCACCCGGCTGGCGCGGGTTTCCGCCCTGCTCGAGGTGCTGGCCGGTACGATCGTGGTATTCCTCGCAGGTGGCCTGCTGCTCCGCGCGCTCTAGCGCCGCCCCTCGCGCAGCCACGCGCCCGTGATCAGGGCCGCGGACAGCAGCAGAACCAGCCAACCCGGCAACAGCGGCGTCTGGGTCACGTCGCGTGTCTCGAAGGCATCGCGTGGGGTCAGCCCCAGCCAGCCGCGCCCGGCGGCCGGCCGGCCCGGGCGCACGTCACGCAGGCGCGGCAGACCATCCTCAAGGCGGGCAACGCCGCCGCGCAGGCTGTCCACGAGCGGGCGCATGGTTTCGTCACTGGCAATCGTCTCGACGAACTCGCGCGGCGCGGCGGGCCCAAGGCCGATGACCGCGTTCTGGTCGCCATTGGACAGTCGGTAGAGCCCGATCTCCGGCCCCTCGAAAACCGTTTCGAACACGCCGGGCGACGTTTCTTCCAGCGTCAGCTCCATGGTGCTGCCATCGGGCGCGGTGACCGTGACCGGCGGCACCGTCTCGTCCAGCGTCCGGCGGCGGATCCGCATGGTCTGGCCTTCGGCGGTGGCGGTCAGGGCTTCTTCTTCGAGCTCCGGCTCCTTCATCATCCAGTGCGCGAGGCGCCTGAGCAATTCAAGCTGCGGACCGCCGCCTTCGTATCCGCGATTCCAGAGCCAGGCATGGTCGGATGCCAGAAGGGCCACCCGGCCTTCCTCGACCCGGTTTAATACCAGCAGCGGACGTTCATCGACACCTTCCATCACCACGTTGCCCTGCGGATCGGTCACGTCGATCTGGCGCAACCAGCGGCCCCAGTCACCAGAGGACGGCAGGTCTGCGGTGACGGGGTGGCGCTTGCCGACATCCGTCACCTTGGGCAGGTAAGGTTCCTCTATCACCCGTGCGGTCGTCGGCGTCGCGGGGAGAACAGCCCCCAGCGGCGAACGGAAAAGGCTGTCGGCTGTGGCGAAATCCGGCCCGGCGGCCACCAGCACGGCACCCCCCTGGCGAATGTAGTTCGCGACGTTCTCGAGATACAGGGACGGAAGGATGCCCCGGCGCTTGTAGCGATCGAAGATGATGAGGTCGAAATCCTCGATCTTCTCCATGAACAGTTCACGGGTCGGGAAGGCGATCAGCGACAATTCGTTCACCGGCACCCCGTCCTGTTTCTCCGGTGGCCGAAGGATGGTGAAGTGCACGAGGTCCACCGAGCTGTCGGACTTCAGCAGGTTCCGCCAGGTGCGGCCGCCGGGATGGGGTTCGCCGGACACCAGAAGCACCCGCAGCCGGTCGCGCACGCCGTTCATCTGGATTAGCGCGGTGTTGTTGCGATCCGTCAACTCGCCTTCGGCTTCGGGCAGGGTGAACTGGATCACGTTGCGGCCGCCGTGGGGCAGGGTGATCGGCAGTTCCAGGTCTTCGCCGATCGGCACCTGAAAGCTTTGGGGTTCATCCCCGTCGACGGAGATGTCGAGCTGCACCAGGGTGTCGTTCTCGGGGGCGGCGCCCAGGTCGTCGATCCGAAGGGTCAGGGTCACCGGTTCACCGATGATCGCGAAGGCCGGTGCGTTGCGGACGGTCAGGCGGCGGTCCCAGTCGGTCTGTTCGCCGCTCATCAGCAGGTGCAGCGGGGCGGGCAGGTCGATCGGCACATCGGCGTCATGGATGCGACCATCCGAAATGGCGAGGATGCCGGCGATGCGTGCGCGCGGTTCCTCCGCCATCGCGTTGGACAGCGCGGTGACCAGCTCCGTACCGGCATCGCCGGCCCCGTCAGGCACGGCGATACGTCTCAGCTCGGTGTTGGGCCGCGCGGCAATCTGTGCGGCAAGCGCGTTGGCCGCCGCGCCCGACTGGGCGGCACGGTCGCCCAGATCCTGGCTGGCACTCTCGTCCTCTACCAGAAAGACGATATCGGTCAGCGGCGCGCGGTCTTCCTGCTGGTAGGAAGGATTGGCCAGCGCCCCCAGCACAACCAGAGCCGCCGCCGCGCGAAGACCCCATCCGTTCAGACCCCTCAGGATCGCGAGTACAACGGAAATCGCCGCGATGATCGCCACCACGAGCAGAAGTGCCAGCGGCACGAGGGGGTCGAACACGACGGAGGCGGTCATTGGCCCAGCCGATCCAGCAGGGCAGGCACATGGACCTGATCCGACTTATAGTTTCCGGTCAGCACGTGCATGATGAGGTTGACCCCGAACCGGTTCGCCAGTTCGCGCTGGCGTTCACCGGCGTAGCCGCGTCCGATGGGCAGCAGCGGCGCGCCGTCGCTGCGCACGGCCCAGGCGGCTGCCCAGTCGTTGCCGCCGATCACGACCGGAGTCACCCCGTCGTTCAGGTTGCGGAACGGCATGCCCTCGATCTGTTCGGCGTCCGGCGGTGATGCCTCCACCCAGACGTCCCTGCTGTTGTACCGGCCCGGAAAGTCCTGCAGCAGGTAGAAGGTTCGGGTGAGCACATGATCGGCCGGCAGAGGTTCCAGCGGCGGAATGTCCAGCGGTGCTGCCAGTTCCTGCAGCTTGCGCCCGTTCTGACTGGTGCCGCTCAGACCCGCGATGTCGGCATCGCGCGTGTCGAACAGGATCATCCCGCCGGAGCGCAGGTAGGTGTTCAGCTTGGAATAGGCCTCGGACGATGGGCGGGGCTGGTTCGGGGTGATCGGCCAGTAGAGGATCGGAAAGAACGCAAGCTCGTCCGTTTCGAGGTTCACGGCAGTGGGCGGCGCCGGCTCGACGGAGGTGCGGAAGAACAGGACATCCGACAATCCCTGCAAGCCGGCGGCGGCGATCTCGTCCGCCTCGTCGTCGCCGGTGACGACATGTGCCAGTGTCACTTCGTTGGTGGCCGCAAGCGCGAATGCGTCTTCCTCGGTGGTTTGTGCGTCCGCCGGGTGCAACGGCAGGCACAGGCTCAGCAGCAGGGCGCCCGCGATGGCGCCGCTGCGACGGCCCAGCAGGCGCCCCGACAGGGCCAGCGACGCGACGACATCGGCCAGCAGCAGAAGGATCGCGAGACTCAGCAGCCAACCCGCCACCGGCTGTTCCGGGGGAACGGCAAGCCCGCGCAGGGGCACGTCCGCGGGCCAGCCCGCAGGGGTCAGGGTGCTGTCGGCGGTAAAGACGTTCCGCGCCAGCCGCCGGTCGGCGTTGGCGTAGATGCCCGGCTGCAAATCGGGGCCGGCCGTGCCGCTGACCAGTTCGGGACCGTCCACGCCGGGCAGCGTGCCCGCGTCCGACAGCACACCGTAACCGTCCATGATCCGCAACGGTGTCCAGGTGGTGCCTTCGAGATCGCCCGCTTCCGGCTGGGCGGCGGACGACGCAACCGCCAGCCGTTCCATCATCTGCACGAAGAGCCCGGACAGGGGCAGGGTGGACCATTCCGCTGTCGCGGTCACGTGGAACAGCACGATCTGGCCCTGACCCACGGTCTTGCGCGTGACCAGCGGCGTGCCGTCGCTCAACGAGGCGATGACCCGGTCTGCGAGAGTCGGATCGGGCTGCGCGACCACTTGGGCCGTCACGGTGACGTCGTCAGGGACCGGCAGACCGAAGAATGGGGATGTGTCGCGGAAGGGCGCCAGCGACTTTGGCTCGCCCCAGCTCATCGCGCCCCCCACGCTGCGCCCGCCGGCGCGCAGCCGTACCGGCATCAGCGGATCCTCGTCGATGCGGCTGACATCGCTGGCGGCGATGCGCGGCCCCGCAAAACGGACCAGCATGCCCCCGTTCTCGATCCACTCGGTCAGGGGCTCCGCTTCGGCGGCGGACAGCGTCGCGATATCTGCCAGCACGATCACGTCGGGGTTCGCCGGAAGCACATCGGAGATCGACCCGTCGATCAGGTCTGCCGACGGGGCCAGCGCCTGTTCGATATAATGCAGCGGGGAAAGCAGTTGCAGCGCCTCGCGGTCGTTGCGCCCACCGATGAGTGCGACCTCTCTCCGGCGCAGGGCGTCGTCCACCAGTGTCACCGCCCCCGCGGAGCGCTGCCCGGCAATGACGAAGCCGGTGATGCGAGATCTCAGCTCTGCGGGGAGCGAAATTTCCGCGGTCCCGGTGGTTTCACCGTCTGCGAAGGTGCCTGTCGCGGTCGCGAGGATGCGGGCGTTTCCGGCGGGGTCGCGTCCCTCGGCCTGTATCGTGACGTCCCGTGCAGGGCCGGCCGCCGCGCGGGTCACTTGCAGGCTGACCACGTTGTCGGCGTAGGTCGCCGGGCTGATCGCCAGCACGTTGGCCGCCGTCTGGTACACTTCCACGTCGCCCTGGGCGCGCAGCGCCTCGAGCACGTCGTCCCGGCCTTCGTAGTCCAGCGCATCGCTGAACCAAAGCGTGTCGAACCCATCCATCCCGTCGATGATCGCCATCGCCCTTTCGATGTCCGCGGCGGATGGCTGCCACGGGGCGGGAGTGAATCCCGGCAGACGGCTGCGCCACACGTCAGCGGCCTGGAAAGCGGGTTCATCCGGTCGGGTCAGCGCGAGCATCGCGACCGTCCGGCCTGACCGCGCCGCGCGGGAAAGCTGTGCCTCCACCGCCTCCATCTGCTGGGGCCAGCGGGTTGCCCCCGCCCAAGTGCCGTCGAGCACGATCAGCAACGGCCCGTCGCCCTGGGCCCGGTCTTCCTGCGGGTTCAGGACCGGCCCGGCAAGGCCAAGGATGATCGCCGCGACGGCCAGCATCCGAAGCAGCAGCAACCACCATGGCGTCCGGTCGGATACGCTTTCGTCGTCCTTCAGCCCCAGCAGCAGCGCCACGCCGGGAAACCGCCGGCGGATCGGGGCGGGCGGAACGGCGCGCAGGATCAGCCAGAGGATCGGCAGCGCCGCCAGAGCGACCAGCAGCCAGGGAGCCGTGAACCCTATTCCACCCAGAACCGTCATGCCGCCATCCCGGCACGGGCGTCCAGCGCCGAATAAAGCCACAGAAGCGCCGATTGGGCGGACGCGTCCGTATGATGGATCCCGTAGCGCCAGCCGGTCAGGGCGCACAGGCGTTGGAGTTCTGCCTTCCGCTCGGCCAGCCGCGCGAGGTATCTGTCGCGCAGGTCATTCGCCTTGAGCGTTTCATGCCGCAGCGTGCCGCCCACGCTTTCGAAGATGGTGCGACCGCGGAAGGGAAAGGCTTCTTCCGACGGATCGAGCACATGGTAGAGCACGCCGCGCACACCCCGGTCCGCTGCCTTGGTCAGGGCAAGCTGGACACCGGCCATGTCGCCCATGAAGTCAGAAATGAAAACGGCACGGGCGTGGGGTATCATCGCGCGATGCTCCGGCGGGCTGTAGTCCACCTCTTCGTCCTCGCAGAACACCTGTGCAAGGCGCAGAAGCTGCGGGTTGCCGCTGCGGGGCGGCAGCCGGGTGCCGGTCAGGCCGACGCGCTCGCCGCCCCTGAGCAACATGATGGCCAGCGCCAGGCCCAGAAGCCGCACACGATCGGATTTTTGCGGAAGCTTGGGGTCGCTGGCAAACCGCATTGACGCGCCCTGATCGACCCACAGCATGACGGATTGCGCGATCTGCCACTCACGCTCGCGCACGAACTCATGGTCGCCCATAGCGCTGCGCCGATAGTCGATCATCCGGCGGCTGTCGCCGATCTGCGCAGGGCGGTACTGCCAGAAATCATCGCCTGTCCCGGCCCGCCGGCGCCCGTGGGCACCCAGCAGAACCGCACCCGCCAGATGCTCCGCGCGCGCGAGCAGGGCCGGCAGGCGCGCGGCTTCCTCCTCGGCACCTGCCCGCAGGGTCGCGGGTGAATAGGCCCCGGAGATGCGGGGTTCCGTCACGCTGCCGCCTTGGTCCCGGACAGGGTGGCCGCCGTTTCCTCGATCAGACTCCTGAGGCTGTCGCCCCGCGCGCGCGCCGCAAAGTTGAGCGCCATGCGGTGCGTCAGAACGGGGCGCGCCATGTCGATCACGTCTTCTGCCGAAGGGGCGAGCCTGCCCTGCAGCAGGGCGCGCGCCCGCACCGCGAGCATCAGGGATTGTGCGGCGCGCGGTCCCGGCCCCCAGGCGACCGTTTCACGCACGCGGGTGCTGGCCCCGTCCTCTTCCGGACGGAAGGCGCGGACGAGGTCGAGAATGAGCTCGACCACGGATTCGCCGATCGGCATCCGCCGCAGCAGACGCTGCGCCGCCAGCAGTTCAGCGGAGGTGAACACCGCCGTTGACTGCGCCTCGGTCTCTCCCGTGGTGGCCAGCAGGATGTCACGTTCGGTCGCCCGGTCCGGATAGGCGACGTCGATCTGCACAAGGAAACGGTCCAGCTGGGCTTCGGGCAGGGGATAGGTGCCTTCCTGCTCGATCGGGTTCTGCGTGGCCAGAACGTGGAAGGGAACGCCCAGAGGGCGGCTTTGGCCCGCGACGGTAACGGTCTTCTCCTGCATCGCCTGCAGCAGGGCGGATTGCGTGCGCGGACTGGCGCGGTTGATCTCGTCTGCCATCAGAAGCTGGCAGAACACCGGCCCTTCGATGAAGCGGAAACGCCGTGATCCGTCCTCTGCGGTGTCCAGCACCTCCGACCCCAGAATATCGGCCGGCATCAGGTCCGGCGTGAACTGAACCCGGTTGCCATCCAGCCCCATCACCGTGCTCAGCGTTTCCACCAGCCGGGTCTTGCCGAGGCCGGGCAGGCCGATCAGCAGCCCGTGACCGCCGCACAAAAGTGCGGTCAGGGTCAGTTCGACAACGCGTTCCTGGCCGATGAACCGCCGGGTGATGGAGTCCTTCGCCTCTGCAAGCTTGATGCCGAGCGTTTCGATCTCGCCGACCATGTCTTCCGCATCACTCATGACATTCGCGTTCCCTGAATTATATCGGTTGAGTCTAAGTGTATCTCTCAAACCGGGAATGGCAAAAGCAATGAGTGGACAAAAAACCGTGACCCCCTCGGCGGAAAGCCTCGCAGAGTCTGCAAAAGCGGCAAAAACGCGCGGACAGCCACCGCTGGAGAAATGGGATCCGCCCTTCACCGGCGACATGGACATGCAGATTCTTCGGGATGGGACATGGATGCACGAGGGAACGCCGATCAACCGACCGGGACTGGTCAAGCTGTTCGCCTCGATTCTCTGGCGGGAAAACGACGACTATTTCCTGAAGACGCCCGTTGAAAAGGTCGGGATCACGGTCGAGGACGCGCCCTTCGTCGCCATCGATTTCGAGGCCGAGGGACAGGGCGAAGATCAAGCGCTCCATTTCGTCACGAACGTCGAGGACCACGTGACGGCAGGCCCGGACCATCCCATCCGTGTGGCACGGGACCACGAGACCGGCGAACCTTCCCCTTACGTCCTCGTGCGCCGCAACCTCGAAGCGCTGATCGACCGCAAGAGCTTTTACCGGCTGGTGGACATGGGCGAGCATCGCGACGGCTGGTTTGGCCTGTGGTCAGGCGGCAAGTTCTTTGGCATCATCCCCTCTGAGGAGTTGCCACAGGGGCAGTGACACAGTGACATGAAATTTGCCGCCAACCTGAGCCTTCTGTGGCCAGAGCTGCCGTTTCTCGACCGTTTCGATGCCGCGGCACAGGCAGGATTCGATGCGGTGGAGATCCTGTTTCCGTATGACACCCCGGCGCCGGAGACTCAGGCGGCGCTTGGCAGGAACGGTCTGTCGCTGATCCTCATCAACGCCCCGCCGCCGAATTACACCGGCGGCGCCCGGGGGTTCGCGGCGCAACCGGACATGGTCGACAGGTTCCGGCACGACATGCGCCGGGCTTTCCGCTATGCCGGGGCACTGGGCGTACCGATGATCCACGTCATGGCGGGAGAGGCCGAGGGCGACACGGCGCGTGCCACATTCATCGATAATCTGCGGTGGGCTGCCGCAGAAGCACCAAGCGGCATGACACTGACGATCGAGCCGCTGAACCCGGTCGCGATGCCGGGGTATTTCCTGAATGATTACGCAGTTGCCTCGGACATCCTGACCGAACTGGCGTTGCCCAACGTGGCGCTGCAATACGACAGTTATCACGCCCAGATGATCCACGGCGATGCGGTGGCGGTCCTTGACGCCTATCGCGATTTCGTCGTTCACGTGCAGATCGGCGACAGCCCTGACCGCAGTGCGCCGGGAAGCGGTCAGGTCGATTTCGCAAAGCTCTTCGCGCGTCTTGAGGCCACCGGGTATCGGGGATATGTCAGCGCGGAATACCACCCGGGTGGCCCCACGGAAAAAACGCTCAGCTGGATGAACCGTTCATGATCCCCGCGAGATACGCCTCGATCCTGTTTGGCCTGATACTGTCGGGACTGATGTCCTGCATGGTCTCGGGCATCGCGACCTTGCGGGCGACGGGCTTGGGCGACGGCGTTTTCCTGCTCTGGATGGGCGCATGGATGACAAGCTGGGCCATCGCCTTTCCGGCCGTGCTGGTCGTGGCGCCGCTGACGCGGCGGCTCGTGGCCCGGCTGGTGCGCGAGGGATAGGCCGGGAACGCGCCTTACCGGTGCCCGACCCATCCCCGGTCGTCGGTGAAGGCGCGGGCATCCGCGATTTGCGCCGGAGCATATCCGTCTGGGCCGGGGGGCAGCGTCGCCAGCGGTGACGGAGAGGCTGCAAACAGGACGTTGGTGCGTCCTCGCGCGTTCACTTCGCCTCGAACGGCCAGAACATGAGGATAGACGTCGCGCAGGATGGCCTGCACGCCGCGCGCCAGGGGCCCGTCGGGCGCGTCCAGCAGATTGACGTAGACCGGCCCATCCACGATCTGCCGCAGCCTGGCAAAGGTTTCGACGGTGACAAGGTGCGCCGGAACGGAACCCGACGAAAACGCATCCATCACCGCAGCGTCGAAACGGCCTTCGGTTTCGTTCAGAAACACGCGACCGTCCGCGTGGACAATCCGAAGCCGGCCGTCCTCGTCCGCGTCAGCCGGTGCGACGAAACCGGTGCGCTCGATCATCTCCGAGGCGCGGGGCATGTGCCGCCTGACCACCTCGGTCACCAGCGGGTCGATCTCCACCGCCACCGCGCGCGCGGCAGGCCGCGAGGACAGCAGCTTTGTCGGCAGGCTGTAGCCCCCGCCGCCGATGAACAGAACCGACGCATCCTGCGCGAGGTCGCGGTTCATGCGTGCCCAGAGCCAGTCGGTATAGCTGAGGGCGAGGTCGACCTGGTCAACGCCCTCCGTTTCCGGCCCGACGATTTCCGCGGCCTGGATCGTCCCGTCCGAGATCAGCCGCACTTCGGGGCCCCGCTGGGACACATGAAGGCACGACAGACCGGATTCGTACTGGCAGGCCGGATTGCCGGCGATTCCGGCGAAAGCGACGAAGCCGGCTGCGGCGATGGTCACCCCGGGCGTGCCCCTGTCCGCGCCGCGCAGGAAGGGCAGGCACAGCAGAGCTGCGGCACCGCAGACCGCGAAGGTGGCCGTGGCCCCGATCAGCGGCAGTGTCACGAACCCGGCGAGCACAGCGCCAAGGATCGCGCCGACCGAACCGGCGGCCAGCACGAAGCCAAGCGACGACCCCTCGCGCCCCGGACGGGCCTCTATCGCCAGCTTCGCCAGCAGCGGGGAAGGGATGGTGACGCAGACGGACGCGGGAAAGAAAACCAGGATCACGCTCAGCATCATGCCGCCCGTGCCCCGTGCGCCCGAGGCATGCACGATCCCCAGCAGGGTTGGGGACACGGCCATCAGGACCGCCGTTGCCACAAGCGCCGTGCGGACATCCCGCAGGGCCTTGGCGCGGGGCCGTTCCGCGACGATCCCCCCCAACGCGCTGCCCAGAGAGAACCCGCCCAATACGGTTGCGATCACCGTTGTCCAGGTCAGCAGTGACGTGCCGAAAAACGGCGCCAGCACGCGGCCCGCGGCGATCTCGTAGGTCAGTCCTACCGCGGACAGGACGAGGATCAGAACGATTGTGACTGAAAAGCGGATGACGGGCTCCTGTGGCAGGTCGGGGCGTATTGGCCGGGGCGGCAGGGAACGGCGCGTGCAACCGCCGCCCATAGATCATGGAGGGCCTAGTGGGCTTCGGCCCAGTTGCTGCCCTGACCGGCATCGACCGTCAGTTTCACGTCCAGCCGGACCACCGGTTCGTTTGCATCTTCCATGACCTTGCGGGCGGTCGAGATCAATTCTTCCTCTGCGCCCTGCTCCACCTCGAACAGAAGTTCGTCGTGGACCTGCAGCAGCATTCGGGCTGGCAGGTTGCGGATGGCGTCGGGCATGCGGATCATCGCGCGGCGGATCACGTCAGCCGCGGTGCCCTGGATCGGTGCGTTGATCGCCGCACGGGCGGCGAACCCGGCGCGCGGACCTTTCGCTCCGATTTCGGGCGTATGGATCCTGCGCCCGAAAAGCGTCTGCACGTAGCCGTGCTTCTTGGCGAAGGCCTTGGTGTCGTCCATGTAAGTCCGGATGCCGGGGAAACGTTCGAAGTACCGGTCGATGAAACCCTGGGCCTCGGCACGGGGAATCCGCAGGTTCCGGGCAAGCCCGAACCCCGAGATGCCGTAGATCACACCGAAGTTGATGGCCTTTGCCTGCCGGCGGATGTCCGGGGTCATCTCGGGCAGGGGAACGTTGAACATCTCGGACGCGGTAAGGGCGTGAATGTCGATGTCGTCCGCAAAGGCCTGCTTCAGTTCCGGGATGTCCGCGATATGGGCAAGGATCCGCAGTTCGATCTGGGAATAATCGAGCGCGACGAGCGTCTTGCCCTCCTCGGCCACGAAGGCCTCGCGGATGCGGCGGCCTTCCTCGGATCGGATCGGAATGTTCTGCAGGTTCGGATCGGTCGAAGCGAGCCGCCCCGTGGAGGCGCCCGCGATGGAATAGGAGGTGTGAACGCGCCCGGTGTCCTTGTTGATGTGGTTCTGGAGCGCGTCCGTATAGGTCGACTTCAGCTTGTCCAGCTGGCGCCAGTCGAGGATGCGGCGCGGCAGGTCATGCACCGTTGCCAGATCCTCCAGCACATCGGCCCCGGTACTCCAGGCGCCCGATTTGCCCTTGGCGGGCTTCTTGCCGTCCGGGAGATCGAGGCTCATTTCGTCGAAGAGGATTTCACCGATCTGCTTGGGCGAGCCCACGCTGAACTTTCGGCCCGCCAGCCCGAATATCTCGTCCTCCAGCCCCGCCATCTTCTGTGAAAAGGCGTTGGACATCCGGGACAGCGTATCGCGGTCCACCTTGATGCCGGCACGTTCCATGTCGGCAAGGACTGGAACCAGCGGGCGTTCCAGGGTCTCGTATACCTTGGTGACCTGTGCCGCGTGCAACTGGGGTTTCAGCAGCTTCCACAGTCGAAGGGTGATGTCGGCATCTTCCGCCGCATATTTGACCGCGTCTTCCAGGGGCACCTTGTCAAAGGTGATCGCCGATTTGCCGGACCCCAGCAAAGGCTTGATCGGGATCGGCGTATGGTCGAGGTAACGTTCCGACAGCGCGTCCATCCCGTGGCCATGCAGCCCCGCGTGCTGTGCGTAGGACATCAGCATCGTGTCGTCGATGGGGGCCATGGCGATACCCACCTGGGCCAGTATCTTGACGTCGTACTTCATGTTCTGGCCGATCTTCAGGATGCTGGGATCCTCCAGAACGGGCTTGAGCATACCAAGGCAGGTGTCCAGATCCATCTGCCCCTCGGCAAGGTCGTCCGACCCGAACAGGTCGTCGCCCCTGTTGGCCTTGTGGATCAGCGGGATGTAGCAGGCCTTGCCGGGCTCCACGGCGAGCGAGATGCCCACCAGGTCGGCTGTCATCTCGTTCAGGCCGGTTGTTTCCGTGTCGATGGCCACATGGCCGGCCTCGTAGATCGCGTCGAGCCATTTCTCCAGCGTCCCGGCATCGCCGACCTGTTCGTAGTTGTCGGTGTCGAAGGGGACGTCGTCCACCTGCGGCGCGTCGGGCAGGGCGGGGGTATCCTCGATGGTGGGCATCTCGGCGCCCATCTTCTCGGCCACCCGCTTGGTCAGCGTGCGGAACTCCATCTCGGCGAGGAAGGCCAACAGCTTGTCGGAATCGGGTTCGCGCACTTCGAGATCGTCGAGGGTGAAGTCCAGCGGGGTCCGGTCGTCCAGCAGCACCAGCTTGCGGCTCAACCGGATCTGATCGGCGTGTTCGATCAGCGTCTGACGCCGCTTGGGCTGCTTGATCTCTTCGGCACGCTCGAGCAGGGCATCGAGGTCGCCGTATTCATTTATCAGCAATGCCGCGGTCTTGATCCCGATACCGGGCGCGCCCGGAACGTTGTCCACGCTGTCGCCTGCCAGCGCCTGCACGTCCACCACGCGGTCCGGGTAGACGCCGAACTTGTCGAAGACGCCGTCGCGGTCGATGCGCGTATTCTTCATCGCGTCCAGCATCTCGACGCCGTCGCCCACCAGCTGCATCAGGTCCTTGTCCGAGCTTATGATGGTGCAGCGTCCGCCGGCCTCGCGGGCCTGCCGTGCCAGGGTCGCGATGATGTCGTCGGCCTCGAAACCCTCCAGTTCCTTGCACGCGATGTTGAAGGCCTCGGTCGCCTGCCGGGTGAGGGGGATTTGCGGGCGCAGATCCTCGGGCATCGCCTCGCGATTGGCCTTGTAGAGGTCGTACATGTCGTTGCGGAAGGTGTGGCTGCCCTTGTCGAAGATGACGGCCACATGGGTCGGCGCGTCGGGGCCGGTGTTGTCCTCGACCATCTTGAAGATCATGTTGCAGAAGCCTGACACGGCTCCGATCGGCAGCCCGTCGGACTTGCGGGTCAGCGGTGGCAGCGCGTGGTATGCACGAAAGATGAAAGCCGAGCCGTCGATCAGATGCAGGTGATGGCCTTTGCCGAATGTACCGGACATGGATGCGCTCCTCTTCTTCCGCTCAAACCTAGTACCGCGCCCTGCAGCCTGCTGCCAGTGTGGATGTGTCGCACGGGCGCAGCCGGCGCTGTGTATCGTAGGGCTCCGATCCCACGATCAAGGCATGGCGCAGTGCGGGACGGGACAACGCCCGTCAGGGAAAGCGCGTCAAATCCAGACGTTCCACGATCAGGAATGCGAGGAAACACAGCCAGACGAACGCAAAGATCGCAGGCAGGTTGCCGGAGCTGATACCGCGCGACCAGATGTTCTGGCGCGCCGATTTTTCATGCTTCCCCCGCGGGTGGGGAAGGAGCGCGAGGGTCTCAGGGCCGAGGCCTTCGGCAAAGTCGTCCCAGGCGTCGCGCAACCCGTTGAGAGCCACGCGGCCATTGGAAAGAACCCGGTTCGATACCATGGCGACAAGGATTCCCGTGATCGAAATCAGGACAAAGCTGCCGGTGAGCAGGGGGCTGGACTGGTTGATCTCATTCGACAGGTAAGCCTGCAGGATGAGGCCGAGCGTTGCAAAGAGAAACGCCTGCATGGAAATGAGCCAGATGATTCTCTGATTGTAGAGCGTGTCTTCCGACCGAACCTGCTCCCGGATCCGGTCGTAGAATGACGATGCCTTCTCGAATTCAGTCACATTCTGTCCCGACCGGTCGAAAATCTGTCAGACCTTGCCTTCGAAATCGCTGTGAATGAACTTGCAGTCGCAGTAGCCGCATTCGACCCAACCGGTATCGCGCGGGATCTGCAGCCAGACACGCGGATGACCGAGCCCTCCCTCGCCGCCGTCGCAGGCGATCCGATAGGTGTTCACGATCCGGGTCTCGGGCGCAGGCTGGCTCATCTGGGGCGGTCCTCGATCAAGGGGCTGTTGCTGAGGCCGTTATGCCCAAAGCGCGGAACATGAACAAGACCTGCCACCGCGATAGCTGCGGCTCCGGATGCGTAACAGGCCGCTCATACGGGGCGGGCGCGGGCGGCACGCAGGTCACCGCGCCGCGACGGCAACGTCGGTCGCCCTGGCCAATCCGCCTTGCCAGCGGCGATCCGGTTGCCTCGCATCCTGCGAATGTGACAGGAAAGAGGTTCACGGCAGCCGCCACAAAGGCTAAAAGGCCCTCAAAACAAAGATGGAGCAGCCCCCAGATGACCAGCCCTAAACCCGTGGTTCTGTGTATCCTCGACGGTTGGGGTTTGCGCGAGGAACGCGAGGGCAACGCGCCGGCCCTGGCACGGACGCCGACCTATGATCGCATCATGTCCGGCTGCCCGAATGCCACGCTGATTACCCATGGCCCCGACGTCGGGCTGCCAAGCGGCCAGATGGGCAATTCGGAGGTCGGCCATACGAATATCGGCGCGGGCCGGGTGGTGGCGATGGATCTCGGCCAGATCGACCTTGCGATCGAAAAGGGGGACTTTTCCAAGAACCCGCCACTGCTCGATTTCATCGCCGCGATGAAGAAGACCGGCGGCACGGCCCATGTCATGGGCGTGGTGTCGGATGGTGGCGTGCACGGCCACGTGACCCATATGATCGCGGCGGCGGGTGCGCTTTGCGCGGCCGGTGTTCCGGTGATGATCCACGCCTTGACCGACGGACGGGACGTTGCGCCGCGGTCGGCGCTGACCTACTTCGAAACCCTGATCGCGCACCTGCCGCAGGGTGCGCGCATCGGGACGGTCACGGGCCGCTACTACGCCATGGACAGGGATAACCGCTGGGATCGGGTGCAGGCTGCCTTTGACGCGATCACGCGCGGAAAGGGCGCCCAAGCGGAAAGCTCGCAGGCAGCGGTCGAGGCAGCCTACGACAACGGTACCGACGACGAGTTCATCCTGCCCACGATCATCGGCGACTACGCAGGGGCCTCGGACGGTGACGGGTTCTTCTGCCTGAACTTCCGCGCAGACCGTGCGCGCGAGATCATGGCGGCCATTGCCGATCCCGCGTTCGACGCGTTCAAGACGGGCGCGCGGCCCGACTGGGCGGCTTGCATGGGCATGGCAAAATATTCCGATGCGCACGCAGCCTACTTGACGACGATGTATCACAAGCCCGAGCTGCCCAACACGCTGGGTGCCTGGGTCGCGCAGCATGGCAAGCGCCAGTTCCGCCTGGCCGAGACGGAGAAATACCCCCACGTGACATTCTTCCTCAACGGCGGCGAGGAAGCGGTCTCGCAGGGCGAGGACCGGTACATGCCGAAATCTCCGGACGTGGCGACCTATGACCAGAAGCCCGAGATGTCGGCCGACGAAGTGACGGATCGGTTCGTGCAGGCGATCGAGGATGGCTATGACCTGATCGTGGTGAACTACGCCAATCCCGACATGGTCGGCCACACCGGCGATCTGGACGCTGCAATCGCCGCCTGCGAAGCCGTGGACGCGGGCCTTGCGCGCGTGATGGAGGCTTTGCAGGCTGCGGGCGGCGCGATGATCCTGACGGCGGATCACGGCAACTGCGAAACCATGATCGACCCCGAAACCGGCGGCGCTCACACGGCGCACACGCTGAACCCGGTGCCCGTCGCGGTGATCGGCGCGCAACCCGATGCGCATGTGTCCGATGGCCGCCTTGCTGATCTGGCCCCGACGGTGCTCGACCTCATGGGGCTGCCGCAGCCCGAGGAAATGACCGGGAAAAGCCTGTTGTCATGATGCGGATCCTTGCCCTTCTGCTGCTGGTGTGGCCGCTTGGCGGTCTGGCGCAGACCGCTGCGATGACGGAGGCGCGCGCGGCAGCAAAGGAGCTCGAGGCCGCCGCGGGGATGCTGGACAAGGCGGAAGGGGCGCGTGACCGGGTACAGGCGCTGACCGAAACGATTCAGGCCTTCGAGAAGGGGCTGGGCGCCATGCGCGACGGTCTTCGCCAGGCGGCCATCAACGAAGCGCAGCTGTCGAAAAAGCTTCAATCCCGCGACGGTGAGGTTGCGCAGCTGTTCGGCGTCCTGCAAACCATCGGAGGCACCCCATCGCCCACGGCCTTCCTGCATCCCGATGGTCCGGTGGGGACCGCGCGCGCCGGGATGCTGCTGGCCGAGCTGACCCCGGCATTGAACCGCCAGGCCGATGCCCTGCGCCGCGACCTCGAGGACGTGAAGACCCTGCGCCTGTTGCAGGTCGATGCCGCGGAACGTCTTCAGGACGGGCTGACCCAGGTGCAGGCGGCGCGGACCGCCCTGAACCAGGCGATGGCCAACCGCACAGACCTGCCGACGCGGTTCACGGCCGATCCTGTACGAACCGCGATCCTCATCGCGTCCACCGAAACGCTGGACGGGTTCGCTTCGGGTCTGTCCGAAATCGTGACGGACGAGGTCGAACCGGCGCCCGTCACCCTGCAGGGCCAGATCGGCGATCTGGATCTTCCGGTGCAGGGAGTGGTCCTGCGGCGGGCCGGGCAGGCCGACGCCGCAGGCGTGGAGCGCCCCGGAATCATCATGGCCACACGGGCCCGCGCGATCGTCACCAGCCCCACCGCGGCGACCATCCGCTACACCGGCCCGCTTCTCGACTTCGGCAACGTCGTGATTCTCGAACCCGAGGCACGCACGCTCTTCGTTTTCGCGGGCCTCGATGTGGTCTACGGTGAGGCGGGACAGGTCATCGCGGGCGGCACGCCGATCGGTCTGATGGGAGAAAGACCATCGCCGGACCCGGCAGAAAGCGGCGCGAGATTGTCACCTGATCGTGATGGCTCTGGCACTGACCGCACAGAAACGCTCTATATAGAAGTAAGAAGAGACAACATTCCACAGGACCCAGAAGGGTGGTTCCGGACCGAGAAGGATGAATAGGCAATGAAGAAGTTCTTGATGGTCGCCCTGGGCGGCACGGTCGCTGGCGTGGTCGCCACGACCCAGATCGCGGCCCCCCTGCTTGCGCAGGAAGCGGCCAAGACCGAAAACGTCTACGAGCAACTGGACCTGTTCGGTGACATCTTCGAACGTATTCGCGCACAGTACGTGGAGGAAGTGGACAGCAGCGACCTGATCGAAGCGGCCATCAACGGCATGCTCACGTCGCTTGATCCGCATTCGAGCTACCTCTCTCCGAAGGATGCCCTCAAGATGCGGGAGCAGACCCGCGGCGAGTTCGGCGGTCTCGGGATCGAGGTCACGCAGGAGGATGGTTTCGTCAAGGTGGTCTCGCCCATCGACGGTACCCCTGCCGACGAGGCCGGGGTCGAAGCCGGAGACTTCATCACGCACGTCGACGGCGAAAGCCTGCTAGGTCTCGCGCTGGATGATGCGGTCGAGCTGATGCGCGGGCCCGTCGGATCGGAGATCGTGATCACGGTGGTGCGCGAAGGCGAACAGGAGCCGTTCGACGTTTCCATCGTCCGGGACACCATCGAACTGACGGTCGTGCGGTCCCGGATCGAGGGCGACACGGTTGTGCTGAGGCTTTCGACTTTCAACGAGCAAACTTATCCGAAGATGAAGGAAGCCATCGAGGAGCAGGTGGAGAAAGCCGGCGGCATCGAGAACGTGAACGGCTTCGTGATCGATCTGCGCAACAATCCCGGCGGGCTTCTGAACCAGGCCATTGCCGTGTCCGACGCATTTCTCGAAGAGGGCGAGATCGTCAGCACGCGGGGCCGGGATGCCGACGATGGCGACAGGGTCAACGCGACGCCCGGCGATCTGAGCATGGGCAAGCCACTGGTGGTGCTGATCAACGGCGGGTCCGCCTCTGCATCCGAGATCGTGGCCGGCGCGCTTCAGGATCACCGCCGCGCCGTGGTTATCGGCACAAAGAGTTTCGGCAAGGGGTCGGTGCAGACGGTCATGCCGCTGCGGGGCGATGGCGCGATGCGCCTGACGACCGCGCGGTATTATACCCCTTCTGGCCGGTCCATTCAGGCCCTTGGCGTCTCGCCCGACATCATCGTGGCCCAACCCCCGATCCGGCCTGAATCCGAAGAGGAGGAGGACACACCGCGCCGCCTGCTTCGGTCCGAGGCGGACCTGCGCGGCAGCCTGAACAACGACAGCCTGACCGAGGACCAGATCAAGCAGATCGAGGAAGACCGCGCCAAGGCCGAGAAATCCGCCGAACTCCGGGACGAGGATTACCAGCTGGCTTATGCCATCGACATTCTGAAGGGCCTGTCGGCGCTCGGTCCGAACGACTGATCCCGGCCCATCTGAACGTCTTCAAGGCCCGCCCCGACGGCGGGCCTTTTTTATTGTAAGGTTGCAGAGGTGTCCGGGGTCAGGCGGTCTCGACGCAGTGCCGCCGAAACGCGCGCTTCAACATGTCGAGTTCCGCCCGCAGCAGGTCCACCTCGGCCCGAATATCATCGCCAAGCACCTCGCCTGCCATCAGCGTGATGTGACCGATATCGGTTTCGGCCGTGGCATCGCGGATCATCAGCGTCTGC
Organism: Sulfitobacter alexandrii; assembly: GCF_001886735.1. Classification (NCBI taxonomy): domain Bacteria; kingdom Pseudomonadati; phylum Pseudomonadota; class Alphaproteobacteria; order Rhodobacterales; family Roseobacteraceae; genus Sulfitobacter; species Sulfitobacter alexandrii. The sequence goes on along the minus strand of NZ_CP018076.1, from coordinate 3,485,672 downwards.
ACCCCGTCCGATATCGCTTCCGGAGGGATCGTCACGGACAGCAACCAGTGGTCCGCCTTTTCGTTGTGCACAAGCTCGAAGCTTTCGACGTTCCGGTTCTGGTGGGTAATCTGTACTTTTGGCATGTCGTCGCCGGCACCGGTGATGACGCCCTGCCAGACGCCCTGCCGCATCTTCGTCTTGGTCAGTTCCAGGGTAGGCATGTCTAGGCTCCTCAAAGCTGCGCGCGGGGGCGGCGGGAGAACGTGAGGTCGCGCAGGATCACCTGATTCATCTGCGGTCCTTCGAAGATCACGTCGACCCACGCCCGTTCCACCCGCTTCTCGTTCAGATTGGAATAGGCCAGGTCGAATTCGACGCGGTGGTTTTCCTCGTTCAGCGGCAGTTCGCGGACGATCTGTTCGGTGTTCGGCCCGTGCCGGATGTTCAGCCGGGCAAAGATCTCCAGCGGCATCTCCAGTTCGACGATGGCGTCCATGCGCAGAAGATGGGTGCGCTTCAGCCCGATCACGCCTTCCTCGGGCAGGTCGATGACCAGCGACAGGAACGATCCGTCGAACTTGAAGACGTCCAGCCGCAGGCCATAGGGGGCCAGGTCCGCCTCCCGCAGGTTGCGCAGCTGTCGCAGGGTCAGTTCTGAATAGTCGCAATCATGAAACAGCGTGACCTCGTTCCCGAGCAGGCTCTTTGTCTGTACCGAACTCAATCCCGGCGTCGAAAGCGGCCCGCGCCAAAGCTCCGGTCGCCACGCCCAGTCGGCATTGTGCGGCTTGGGAAAGCTGGTCGAGCCGATCATCGGCAGTGCCAGTCGCTCGTCCGCGGTATGGATCAGCTTGTCGAGGTGGAATTTCAGCATCCGCGCCCGGTTCCGTTGGCGGCGCAGTTGCGGCAGTTCCGTCTTGCCGGCAAGCCGCGCCGCGCGCGCCCAGCGCTGGATATTGCGCGAGAACACCTTTCCATCCAGAAAGCCGAATCCGAGTTTGGACATCTGCCGAAGCCTTTGTTTTTCTGGCACCTTACCCAGAGGCACTGGTTCGTTCAAACGAATTGGCCACAATCATGCGCCAGCGGTCCGGATGTTGTCGATCCGGCGACAATCAGGCGCCCCCGCGGGTGCGTGCGATCAGGGCAGAGATCACGTCGCGCCCCTCGTCCTGCACGTCGGCAGCGCCCTTGGGGCCGTAAAGCGCCACGCCCAGCATCTGGCCATTGACCAGCGCCGTTGCGCGCCAGTGCGTGCCGTCCAGTTCGTCGGTGGGCGCCGGCCCGGTGGCGCGGAAGATCACGCTGTCGTCTTCACGCGTTACGGCTGACACCGCCGTGAGACCGTGCGCCGCGCCAATGGTTTGCGGATCGGGCAACGCCCCGCCGGGACTGGCATCGGACACGCTGACCGTGATGACACCCAGCGGGGCCGCCCCCGCGGCCGAGGGGGCGCCCAGACGGTCGCACCGTGCCATGAGGGCAAAGCGGTCCTTCAGGCTGGCGCTGTCGATGCAGAAGCCCCTAGGGGCCACCAGTGTCACCTTGCCCCTTGCCATGTCGGCCTGCGACAGCGGTTTCGGCTCGGACCCCAGCGCCGCCGCGAAAGGGTTGCCGCCCGGACCGCCTTCGCAGGCGGCCAGGACGGTCAGCGAGATCGCGGCAAGCGGGGCCTTAAAGCTCCATGTATTCATGGGTTTCCGCCTTGGCCCCCGGGTGCGTCACCGCCCCGAGGTAGGTCGGCCCCACCAGCTGCGCATATTTCCACAGCGCGCCGGACGCGTAGTTCGTCGGCCTCGGGCCTTTCCACTTGGCCTTGCGCTGTGCCAGTTCCTCGTCGGTCAGATCGACGGAGATCGTCCCCTCGATGGCGTTGATGGTGATCTTGTCGCCGTTCTCGAGCAACGCAATCGGTCCGCCATGGGCCGCTTCCGGTCCCACGTGACCCACGCAGAAGCCCCGCGTGGCGCCCGAGAAACGGCCATCGGTGATCAGGGCCACTTTCTTGCCCATGCCCTGTCCGGACAGGGCTGCGGTGGTGGCAAGCATCTCGCGCATGCCGGGGCCGCCGGCCGGACCCTCGTTGCGGATCACGAACACGTCGCCCTCTGAATAGGTCCGGTTCTGGACGGCCTCGAAGGCATCCTGCTCGCATTCGAACACCAGCGCCGGCCCGGTGAAAACGATGTCGTCCTCGCCCATTCCCGCGATCTTCACGATGGCGCCTTCCGGGGCGAGGTTGCCCTTGAGGCCCACGACGCCGCCGGTCTTGCTGATCGGATTGGCGACGGAATGGATCACCTTGCCGTCCGCCTCGCGTGTCACCTGATCCAGCACCTCGCCCATGGAGTAGCCGGTGGCGGTCATGCAATCCTCGTGGATCAGCCCGGCCTTGCGGAGCTCGTTCATGACGACGGGAACGCCGCCTGCCTCGTAGAGGTCTTTGGCCACATGCGAGCCGCCGGGCTTCATGTCGACGAAATAGGGTGTGTCGCGGAAGATCTCGCAGACGTCATCGAGGTAGAATTCGATCCCCGCTTCGTGGGCCATTGCGGGCAGGTGAAGGCCGGCATTCGTCGATCCCCCTGTGCAGGCCACGATGCGTGCCGCGTTCTCGAAGGCCTGACGCGTGCAGATGTCGCGCGCCCGGATGTTCTTCTCGATCAGGTTCATCACCGCCGCGCCGGATGCCTTGCCGTACTCGTCGCGGGACTCGTAGGGCGCCGGCATGCCGGAGGAGTTGGGCAGCGCAAGGCCGATCGCCTCGGACACGCAGGCCATGGTGTTGGCGGTGAACTGACCACCGCAAGCCCCGGCGGAAGGGCAGGCGACCCGCTCGAGGATTTCCAGCTCGGCCTCGGTCATGGTGCCGTTCTGGAAATTGCCGACGGCCTCGAACATGTCCTGCACCGTCAGGTCACGCGAGGCGAAGCTTTCGGGCACCTTTGCCCCGCTGGGCACCTTGCCCGGCAGGATCGACCCCCCGTACAGGAACACCGACGGCACGTTCAGACGCAGCATGGCCATCATCATGCCGGGCAGCGACTTGTCACACCCCGCGAGGCCGACGATCGCGTCGTAGCAATGGCCGCGCATGGTCAGTTCCACGGTATCGGCAATCGCCTCGCGGGAGGCGAGAGAGGACCGCATGCCCTCGTGACCCATGGCGATACCGTCGGTCACCGTGATGGTGGTGAACTCGCGCGGCGTGCCCTGTTCGGCCTTCACGCCCAGCTTGACGGCCTGTGCCTGGCGGTTCAGCGCGATGTTGCAGGGGGCTGCCTCGTTCCAGCAGGTCGCGACACCGACCAGCGGCTGATGGATCTCCTCGTCCGTCATGCCCATGGCGTAGTAGTAGGACCGGTGTGGCGCGCGCGCCGGCCCTTCGGTCACGTGGCGGCTCGGCAGTTTGGATTTGTCAAAGCGCTGGTTGCTGGACATCTGGTGGCTCCCTGAAACACATTCGCAACCGGAATAGTCCTGCAAAGTCAGCCCTGCAAGCATCGAACGCCATCAGCCAGCCGATGCGGCTATCGCGCCAGCTCCCGATAGGGGCAGACATCGTCCTCGAACGGCACACGGCGGCGGTCGAACCGCGTGCCCTCGATGGCCTCCGGACCGCCGATGCGGTCCATGCGGAAATGGCGGAAATCCTCGCGCGTCGGATCCCATGCCACCAGGTACCAAAGCGGCGGCAGGATCAACATGGCCTGAGGCTCCACCTGTCGCCGGGTCGCGTTGCCCTTGGCGTCACGGTAGTCGAACCGGATCAGCCGCCGTTCCAGAAAGGCGGTCTCGAAAGCCGGCAGCAACCCGGGGTCCATCGGCCCCATGTCGGTCAGATCCTGCAGAGGGGACAGCTTGCCCACATGCAGACAATCGAGAAACTGGCGCAAGTCGCGCAGCTTGTCCGCCGGCAATGCTCTTTCGATCCGGGCAAGGCCCGAGTCGGCCAGTGCCGAGAACGGCAGACGTCCCGCCGCCCGCATCGACGCGACGCTGATCAGCAGGGCGAACACCTCGGGCACGGAAAGCCGTGCGGTGGTCTGCATCGACCGGGGGTCAAGCCGCAGCCCGCCACCGCGCCCCACATCCGAATGAATGACGAATCCCTCGTCCCGCAAGGCACACAGGTCGCGCAGCACGGTCCGGCGGGAGGCACCGACCTCCGCAGCCAGTGCATCCACGGTTGTCGCGCCACTGCGCCGCAAACTGCGGACGATGTTTTCCTGTCTGGCTCGGGCTGTCATGGGACGAGCATAGCATGAATGGTGACAGGACTTGGCACTATTTCGTTTCATACCGATCACATCAACCCGCGATAAAGGAATTCAGGATGATGCAACGACAGGCCGTGAACCCCAGCGATTGGTCGGTGAAACTGGGATACAATCAAGCAGAACTGATCGGGGGCATGACCCGCCAGTTTATCTGTTCGGGTCAGACCTCTGTGGACGACGCCGGAAACCTCCGGCACGAGGGCGACATGCGGGCGCAGATCGGCCTCGCGCTCGACAATCTGGAAACGGTGGTGAAAGGGGCCGGGATGACGCTCGCCAACGTGATCCGATTGGGCATCTATGCCACGGATGTCGATGCGGCGCTGCAGAACTTCGACCTGCTCGGGGCACGCTTCGGCGGCCATGACGTCGCGCCGCCGATGACCCTGCTGGGCGTCACGCGGCTAGCCCTTCCCGGCATGTTGTTCGAGATCGAGGCGACGGCAGCGGACTGAGAAAGACACCAGGAGCGGTCGCGCACGCTCAATGTCCGCGACCGCATCGCTTAATCCCCGGTCCGCGCCGCCCTGTCACTGGCCGGTGACAGCGCGGTGAACAGACGCCGGCGATGTTGTAATGACCGGGTCTGGGGCATAAGTTGCGGCGACCCCGTCGGCGCGATGGGTCCCCAGCGAAAGTCCGGTGCATGGAACCCAGCATTTTCTCGTTCATCTGGAAGTTTTCCCGCCGTGATCAGCTCTATCTGCTGGCCTTTACGCTTTTCACATTTCCGTTTCTCTACGCCACGCTTGAACTGCCAAAGCGCATCATCAACGATGCCATCGGCGCCGAGAGCGACACCGTCCGCGTCTTCGGTTTCGAAATCACGCAGGTTCAGTTTCTGCTGGCGCTGTGCTTTGCCTATCTCGCCGCGGTGATCGTGCATGGCCTGCTCAAGATGCGGCTCAACACGATGAAAGGTGTCTTGGCCGAGCGTCTGCTGAGACGCTTCCGCTACCAGCTCATCAGCCGCATGATGCTGTTTCCGCGCAGCTATTTCCGCAAGACATCGCAGGGCGAGCTTGTCAGCATGGTCACGTCCGAAGCGGAGCCGATGGGCGGCCTGATGGGTGACTTCATCGCCCAGCCGGTCTTCCAGGCGGGGCAGATGCTGATCATCGTGATCTTTCTCTTCCTGCAGAGTTTCTGGTTCGGATTGGCGGGGGTGGCCCTGATCCCGCTACAGGCCTGGATCATCCCGATGCTGCAGAGGCAGATCAACGAACTGAACAAGGTCCGGATCAAGGAAGTGCGCCAGTTCTCGGCCGAGATCGGCGAAACGGCGGCGGGCATCGGTGATCTGCGCACCAACGGCGGCTGGCGGTACCGGCTGTCGGCCTTCACCGATCGTCTGGGCCGTCTTTTCGACGTGCGCTTCCGCATCTACCAAAAGAAATTCTTCATGAAGTTCCTCAACAACTTCATCACCCAGCTCACGCCCTTTTTCTTCTATGCCGTCGGCGGCTATCTGGCGATACAGGGGCAGATCACGGTCGGCGCGCTGGTCGCGGCGCTTGCGGCCTACAAGGACCTTTCCAGTCCCTGGAAGGAACTGCTCACCTACTACAACCAGACGCAGGACATGGCCGTCCGCTGGGAAGTCGTTCTCGAACGGTTCAACCCGCCGAAAATGATCGACGAGCGGCTGTTCACCGGCACACCCGAAGAGATCCCGCATCTGCGCGGAGACATCGAGTTCGACAGGGTCACCCTGCGCGACGAGGATGGATCGACCGTGTTGCAGGATCTCAGTTTTACCATGCCCGCCGGCAGTCGCGTGGCGGTCGAGGTCAAGAACCAGTCCGAGCGGATGGCGCTGGCCGACCTTCTCACGCGGGAGGTCCTGCCGACGCGCGGACAGATCAGGATGGCGGGTCACGATCTGACGGAGTTGCACCAATCGGTCATCGCCGCGCGGGTCGGCTATGCCGGGGCGCAGCCCTACCTGTTCCAGGGGACGGTCGGGAACAACCTGCTGATGCCGCTGATGACCCGGCCCGCCACGGTTCTGTGGGATCCCAAGAAGCTCGACCGGGCCACGATAGAGGCACGGCGCTCCGGCAACAGCGCCGACAGTACCAAGGCGGAATGGCTCGACCCTACCGTGGCGGATCTAAGGACCCGCGAAGAGGTTTTCGATTTCTGGTACAAGATCACCTCGGCGCTGGGTACGGCGGACGTCATCTTTCTCAGCATGCTGGATTCCCGGATGGATCCGGACAAGCATCCCGAGCTTGCCCGCCGTATCGTGGGGTTGCGTGACGAGGTCCACCAGCGTCTCAAGGCCGATGGGCTGGACAAGGCGATTCACCGTTTCGACCCGGAGGTGTTCAACCCCGCCGTGCCGCTGGGGGGAAACCTGATGTTCGCCGCGCCGCGCCGGGTGATCAGCCAGAAGGGACTGGTGGAGGAAGGCGGGTTCCTGAGCATGATCATAGATCAGGGACTGGCCGAGCAGGGCATCGCGATTTCCCAGACACTGATCGAAACCCTGCACGACACGTTCGGTCGGGACGGAACGGATCATCCGCTATTCACCGCGCTCGGGATCGAGGAGACACTCTACGATCAACTGGTGGATATCGCCCAGCGCCGGCGGGACAAGGGCGATGCCGCCCTCACGGCCGAAGAATTCGCGCTGTTGCTGACGGTTCCCTTCGCCTTTACCGCCGAGCAGATCGGGCCCGGTTTTCCGGAGAGCTTCAAGCGCGAGATTCTCTCCATCCGCAAGTCACGCGGGGCGCAGCTTCGAGAACAGGCGAACGATCTGTTCATCGAGATCGCGCCGGAAAACTACCTTCCGCGGCTGACCATCCTGGAAAATGTGATCTACGGCCGGTTCTCGGGTATGGCCGGACTGCAGGCGGACCTCGTGCGCGATGCGGTGGTCGAGGTGATGGAGGCGCATGACCTCAAGCAGATGGTATCGGTGAACCTGTTCGACGTGCCGACCGACATCGGCGGGCCGAACCTGCCCGCCCAATTTCAGGAACGGGCCGCCTTCGGCCGTGCCGTGATCAAGCAGCCGGACGTGCTGGTTTTCAATCAGGTTCTCGCCGGGGCGGACGCGGAAACGCAGAAACAGATCAGCGACCGGCTGAGCGACCTGCTGCCCCATACCACCCAGATCTTCCTGAACGACAGCTTCGCGGATGTCGAAGCCTACGACATGCATGTGGAAATTCATCACGGCCGCCTCAACGGCACATCGGAGACCGAGGAGACCGAGATCAACGAGGATGCGTCGGACGACCTGAGGCGCAAGTTGCGGATCATCGCGCGCAATGGCCTGTTCAGTACGCTGGATCCAAGACAACAGCGCCTGCTGGCTTTCGCGGCCCAATGGTACAGCGCCGACAAGGGGCAGGTGATCTTCTCGACCGGAGAGCGGGCGGATGCGGCCTATCTGTGTCTTTCCGGCAAGGCGGAAATCGTCTTGACCGGCGAGGACGGCACGAACCACCATGTCGCGGACGTGGAGCCCGGCCGCCTTATGGGTGACCTGTCGATCATCCTCGACGAACCTCGGCAGATGAACCTCGTGGCGACGGAACCCTGCCAGTTCCTGCGCATCGGTGCCGACCAGTTCCGGTCGGTGCTGGAAAGCGACAAGACCCTCCTGCTGACCCAGTTGCGCACCGTTGCCGGGCATTTGACCGGCGCGGCGGAGATCTTGCGCGCCGCAGGTCTCGACGTGCCGCGCGAATACGGCCCCCCGACGCCACCCGCACTGGCGGGGGAATCGCCACAATGACCGGCGCCTATGCGCCGCTGGACGGTTTCGTCGCGCCCGCGCGGCAAAGGTCGGAACTCTGGCGCTTCGCTGCCGGCCTCATCCTGGGCTTAGGCGCCTATCTCGCCTGCAATAAACTCTATTTCGCCACGATATACGCGATCGCCGGCACCCGCAGCGGTGCGCTCTACCAGGCGTTGCTGTCGGGGTCGTCACCGCTGGCAATGTACCTGCTGCTGGCCAGTTTCCTGTTCATGACCCTGAGCGCCGCGCTCGTGGTGCGGCTGCTGCACCGCAGGCCCATACGCAGCCTGATCGGTCCGATCCGGATGGCCTGGGCGGATTTCCGGGCGGTGACGGTTATGCTGTTCGGTCTCGGCATCGCGATCGCGCTCTTGCCGCCCTGGGACATGGGGGGCGACCTCGTTCCCAATCTTCCGCTGACGGAATGGCTGGTGCTGCTGCCGTTGTCGCTGCTGGCCGTGCTGGTGCAGGTCAGCGCCGAGGAGATCATCTTTCGCGGCTACGTGCAGCAACAACTGGCGGCGCGGTTCCGGTCGCCGCTGATCTGGATGATCGCGCCCTCGGCCCTGTTTGCGCTGGGCCACTATCTTCCGGAGGCAGCGGGGCCGAATGCCGCCTTGATCGCGCTCTGGGCAGGGGTGTTCGGCGTGCTCATGGCGGATCTCACCGCGCGGTCGGGGTCGCTTGGCCCCGCCATCGCGGTCCACTTCTGCAACAACTTCTCCGCCCTTCTGATCGTGTCGCTGCCCGACGACCTCTCGGGGCTCGCCCTTTACCTTGCCCCGTTCGGTCTGCAGGATGCCGAGCTGCTCGCGGCATGGCTGCCGGTGGACTTCGCCCTGATGATCGTGTTCTGGCTGGGCGCCCGGGTCGCGATCCGCCGTTGATTGCATTTACCGCGTTCGGGGCTTATCTGGTGGGCAAACACGTCGTCAGGGGCCTGATATGAACTGGATCACGAACTATGTCCGCCCGCGGATCAATTCGATCTTTTCGCGTCGCGAAACGCCGGACAACCTGTGGACCAAGTGCGACGAGTGTGGCACGATGCTGTTCCATCGCGAAGTGTCGGACAATCTGAACGTCTGCACCAACTGCGGCCACCACATGCAGATCAGCCCGCGTGACCGCTTCCGCGCGCTGTTCGACGGCGGAGTCTTCACCGACATCAAGGTGCCGGTGCCCCCGGCCGATCCGCTGCAGTTCCGCGATCAGAAGCGGTATCCCGACCGGCTCAAGGCGGCACAGCGGGAGACCGGCGAGCCCGAGGCGATGCTTGTCGCCACCGGCGAGATCGGCCGCACGCCCATCGTCGCGGCCTGTCAGGATTTTTCGTTCATGGCCGGGTCTATGGGCATGTACGTGGGCAATGCGATCATCGCGGCGGCGCAGGAAGCGGTCAAGCTGAAGCGCCCGCTGATCCTGTTCTCCGCCGCGGGCGGCGCCCGCATGCAAGAGGGCATCCTGAGCCTGATGCAGATGCCGCGCACCACGGTCGCGATCCAGATGCTGAAAGAGGCCGGGCTGCCCTATATCGTCGTGCTGACCCACCCCACCACGGGCGGTGTGACCGCCAGCTACGCCATGCTCGGCGACGTGCAGATCGCGGAGCCGAACGCGCTGATCTGCTTTGCCGGCCCCCGCGTCATCGAACAGACCATCCGCGAAAAACTCCCCGACGGTTTCCAGCGCGCGGAATACCTGCTGGACCACGGCATGCTGGATCGGGTGACACCCCGGACCGAACTGCGCGAGGAACTGATCAGCATCACCCGGATGCTGCTGGGTCTGCCACCCGCCGTACGCGGTGACCTGCCCCCGCCGCAGGAAGGCGGCGATCTGGCCCACGCGCTGACCGATGCCGAGCCCCAGCCCAAGGAAGCGCCGAAGAAGGCCGCACCCAAAGCCGAGAAGAAATGACCGGCCCCACATCGGACGCCATCCTTGCCCGGATGATGGCGCTTCACCCCAAGATCATCGACCTTACGCTCGACCGGATGTGGCGTCTGCTCGACGCATTGGGGAACCCGCAAAACGCGCTGCCCCCCGTCATTCACATCGCCGGGACCAACGGCAAGGGATCGACACAGGCGATGATCCGCGCGGGTCTGGAAGCCGCCGGAAAGCGCGTGCACGCCTACACCTCCCCGCATCTCGCCCGGTTTCACGAACGTATCCGCCTGGCCGGCGCGTTGATCGATGAAGACGCGCTGACCGAGGTGTTGGACGAATGCTATGCCGCGAACGGCGGCGGCAGCATCACGTATTTCGAGATCACGACCGCGGCCGCCTTGCTGGCATTCTCCCGTACCCCCGCCGATTACACCCTTCTCGAAGTCGGGCTGGGCGGGCGTCTTGATGCGACCAATGTCATCGATGACCCCGCGCTTTGCGTCATTACGCCGGTATCGGTGGATCACCAGCAGTACCTGGGTGAAACCCTCGCACAGATCGCCGGCGAGAAGGCAGGTATCATCAAGCGTCGCGTGCCCTGCATCGTGGGCCCCCAGGAGGAAGCTGGCCTCGAAGTCATCGAGGCGCAGGCGGCCCGGCTGGGAGCCCCCCTTCTGGCTTGCGGCCAGCACTGGCATGTGGGCCGGGAAGGCGGGCGCATGGTGTACCAGGACGAGAACGGCCTGCTGGACCTGCCGCTGCCCAACCTGCCCGGCGCGCACCAGGTGATGAATGCGGGTGCTGCCCTGGCGGTACTGCGGCACCTCGGGATGAACGAAATGGCGTGCGAGGCCGCCGTCACCCGCGCGTATTGGCCGGCCCGGATGCAGCGGCTCAGACAGGGGCCGCTTGTCGCGATCGCAGGCGATGCGGACCTCTGGCTGGATGGGGGCCACAATCCCGCAGCCGGAGAAGCCATCGCGGCACATCTGGCCGAGGGAAGCGCACGGCCCACCTACCTGATATGCGGGATGCTGAACACCAAGGACATCGGCGGTTACCTGCGTCCCCTCGCGGCCCATGCGAAGATGCTGCACGCAGTATCCATTCCCGGCGAAGCGGCGACCCTATCGGCGGCCGAGACCGCCAGCGCCGCCCGCGCAGTCGGGATGGAGGCGACCGAGTCCCCCGACGTGGCGACGGCACTGGCCGATATCGTCCGTCAGGATCCCCATGCGCGGATCCTGATCTGCGGATCGCTCTACCTTGCGGGCGCGGTGTTGCGCGAAAACAGCTAACCGGCGATATTTCGACACCGTTGCTCACTTGGCGGCCAGATGTGGTATGGATTGGCACATATCGTGTGTACCCACGCCACGCAAAAGGACGACCTCGGAGCAGTATCTTGGCACATCATTCCAATTCCGTGCACCGGACACCAAAAGACGACAAGGCCCTGTCGCAGGCGATCTTCATCGTCGTGGGCCTGGCGATCATCGCCGGCGGCCTCTGGTTCCTGTATCAGGACAATGCACCTTACCACCCCGACGTCTCCGGCACCGAGGGTGAGCTCTACCTGTCCACCGACAGCTGAGAACTTCGGCCGGGCCTATCGGCCCCAGTCCTCGGCCTGCATTTCCCTGAGACGAGACGCGGTACGCTCGAACTCGAACGTGCCTTCGCCTTCGAGGTAGAGCATCTCCGGCGCTGCGGCAGCCGAGCAGATCAGACGGACCCGCGCCTCGTACAGGGCGTCGATCAGGGTCACGAACCGCTTCGCCTCGTTGAAGTTGCTACGGCCCATCGTCGGGATATCGTCCAGCAGCAGGACGCGCACTGCCTCCGCCAGCGCGAGATAATCCGCCGCGCCCAGGGGTCTGCCGCACAAGGCGTGGAAACCCGCCCGTGCCATGCCGTTTCGATAGGCCGGAATCTCGACCTCACGGCCCTTAACCTTGAGCACCAGCGGCTCCCCCGGGCCACCGGCCAGATCGTTCCAGACGGCATCCATCGCCGCACGGCTTTCGGCGTTCACCGGCGTGAAATAGACCTGGCTGCCGGCCAGCCGGTCCTGGCGATAGTCCCGCGGGCTCGCCAGTTCGTGGACGACCATCCGTTCCTTGATCAGTTCGATGAAGGGGAGGAAAATGTCGCGGTTCAGCCCGTCCTTGTAAAGGTCGTCCGGCACCCGGTTCGACGTGGTCACGACGACGACGCCGGCGGCGAAAAGCGCCTGGAACAGCCGCCCGACGATCATCGCGTCGGTGATGTCGGTGATCTGCATTTCGTCGAACGCCAGCAGCCTCACGCTATCGGCCACTTCGGCGGCGACAGGCGCGATGGCATCGTCCACGCCGGTCTTTCGCGCCTCGTGCATGGCGGCGTGGATTTCCTGCATGAAGGCATGGAAATGAACCCGCCGCGACGGGATCCCGTCAAGGTGCGCAACGAACATGTCCATGAGCATGGATTTTCCCCGCCCCACGCCTCCCCAGAGGTACAGGCCCTTCGGCGGCTCGGGCGCCTTGCGGAACAGGCCCTTCTTTGCAGGCTGCAGCAGCGCCTTGCGAATGCGGTCGAACTCGGACAGGACCGCTTCCTGCGCGGGGTCCGCGACCAGCTTTCCCTGATCGATCAGATCGTTGTAGGTGTCTTCCAGCGTTGGCATGACCAAATCCTTACAGCGCAATCCGGGCGATGGAAAGCGACCTCGACCGCGGCCGAACCTGCAAGATACGCGGTTGTATCGACACATTTGAACATTTGACGCGGCATACCGTTTGGGTACGTTGACCGTGATTTCATCGGCGGACCGGACATGCAGGAACGGACACCCATCTTCACACCCGTTCTCGTTGTCGGGTGCATCATCATCATGGTGAGCTTCGCAATCCGCGCCTCGTTCGGCGTTTTCCAGATCCCCATCGCCGAGGAATTCGCCTGGCTGAGAACGGAATTCTCGCTCGCCATCGCGATCCAGAACCTTGCCTGGGGAATCGGGCAGCCAATTTTCGGCGCGGTGGCGGAAAAGATCGGTGACAGGCGCGCCATCATCATCGGTGCGATTGTCTATGCGGCGGGGTTGATGCTGTCCGCGAACTCCACGACTCCGCTGGAACACCAGACCTATGCGTGGCTCGTCGGCTTCGGCATCGCCGGGACGGGATTCGGCGTGATCCTTGCCGTCGTGGGCCGTGCCGCGTCCGATGACAACCGGTCGATGTCACTGGCCATCGTCACCGCGGCGGGGTCGGCCGGGCAGGTCTTCGGTGCGCCGACGGCGGAATGGATGCTGACCTTCCTCAGCTGGCAAAGCACGTTTCTTGTCTTTGCCGCCGTCATCCTGTCGATGATCCTTCTGCTGCCCATGATGCGGGCCCCGGCCATGGCCAGCAGGGCGGAGCTGGAGGAAAGCCTGGGGCAGATCCTGGTCAAGGCGTTCCGCGACCCGTCCTATACGCTGATCTTCCTCGGATTCTTTTCCTGCGGCTACCAGCTTGCCTTCATCACCGCCCATTTCCCGGCCTTCGTGACCGAGATGTGCGGCCCGATCCTTGCGGGCGGTGTGCTGCACAACATCGGTATCACGACCACCTCTGCCCTCGGGGCCGTCGCGATCTCGCTGATCGGCCTGGCGAACATCGCCGGCACGCTGGCGGCGGGCTGGGCGGGCAAGCGGTACTCCAAGAAATACCTGCTGGCGGGCATCTACGTCGGTCGCACGGTCATCGCCGCCCTGTTCATCATGTTCCCGATCACGCCGGCGACGGTGATCCTGTTCTCGGTCGGGATGGGTGCGCTCTGGCTGGCGACGGTGCCGCTGACCTCGGGCCTCGTGGCGCATATCTACGGGCTGCGGTACATGGGCACCCTTTACGGGATCGTGTTCTTCAGCCACCAGCTCGGCAGTTTCATGGGTGTCTGGCTCGGCGGCCGGATGTACGACGCCTACGGCAATTACGAAGCCGTCTGGTGGATCGGCGTTGCCGTCGGCGCTTTCAGTGCCATCGTCCACCTGCCGATCCGCGAGAAGCGGCTCGAAGGGTTGGTGACGGCCTGAGACGCAGGCGTCAGAGCCTTGTTTTCAGGATGTCGAGGATCTCATCCGCATGGGTATAGGTCAGTCCGTGACCTGCCCCTTCGATCACTTCGTGTTCCGCGTTGCGGCTCCACGCCGCGAGGGTGCCGATGCATTCTGCCGGGATCACCTTGTCCTCTTCTCCCCAGATGGCCAGCACGGGCAAGCCCGCCGCGTGCAGTTTCCGGTGTTCGGCTTCCATCGTGTCCGAAAGGATGCCGCGCAGACTGGCCAGCACAGCGGGCGTGAACCCGCGGTAGTCCAGTTCGGCGAGCTGGAGGTCGGTGATGTGCGGCACGGCGCTGGGCAGGTCACGCTCCGCCCGGACGTTCTTGCGGTGCAGACGGGGAAAGAGAGCGAGCATCAGCCAGTCGCCGATCACCGGCGTTTCCATGATGAAGCGCATCATTCTGCCGCGCGACAGCCCCATGCCGGCCGGGGCCAGCAGGACGAGGCGTCTGACCCGTTCGGGATGCGCAGCGGCAAAGGCCGTGCCGATCGCGCCCCCCATCGAATAGCCGATCACGGTGATGTCGCGCTCGACACCTTCATGCGCCAGAAGCGCGCGAAGTTGCTCCAGAAAGAACGCCCGGTCCTGCGGCTGCCCCGGCCGGTCGGAATATCCCCGGCCATAAAGATCGTAGGTCAGCACGCGGTAGCCCATCCGGGTCAAGCCGCGGTTCAGGCCGCCCCACACGAAACTGGGGGTCGTCAGGCCATGTATGCAGATGCAGACGGGTCCGTTTGCCGGGCCGTGCCATTGGAAATGAATCACCCCCATGGGCAGTTGAACCAACCGGCCCGGTGCAGAGCCGCGTGCCGTATCGTCCATCGGCTTTCGATATCGTTCCACCAGTGGCGGCGTCGCCGCAACGATCGCCAGCGCCAGCAGGACCCAGATCACCGTTGCGCGTTCCAGCGGTCGAGAATGTAGCGGCTCGTCATCAGGTCCAGATGCGCGCCGCCGCCGTTCTTGAACAGGGTAATCTCATCGGCACTTTCGCGGGTCATCCGTGATAGGTCGTAGTAATCCGCGACAAGCGCATCCCTTGTGATCGCGCCTGATTTCAGCGGGATGTCGATCTCTCCGATATGGTCGATGGTTGTGTCGAAACTGTCCACGAAAATCCGCGCGCGCTGCATGGCGGTGTCGTCCGCTTCGCGCATGTCGGGCCGGTAGGCGCCGATCAGGTCGATGTGCTGGCCGGGCTGCAGCCAGTCCCCCCGGATCAGGGGTTCCGTCGACATGGTCGCGCTGGTGACGATATCGGCGGCGCGCACCGCAGCTTCGAGATCCGTCGCGACCTGCAGTCCCGGCAGTTCCGCGGCCATCTTTCGCGCGTTTTCCTCCGTCCGGTTCCAGATGGTGAAGTCCGCGTCCGGAAAGACCGCGGAATAGGCGGCGTGCAATGCCCGACCTTGCGTTCCTGCGCCCACGATCAGGATGGCGCGGCTGTCGGGCCGTGCCAGCCTGCGCGCGGCCAGCAGGCTGTCTCCCGCTGTTTTCCATTTGGTGACGAGGTGGAAGTCGATGATCGCCGCCAGTTGCCCGGTGTCATCGCCGTAGAGGCACAGACCGCCGTTCACCATTGCGCGGCCATGGGAAGGGTTGCCCGGAAAGACCGTGGCGGATTTCACCGCTATGCCCAGCCCGTCGATCCAGGCTGCCCGGTTGAGCAGCGTATCCTTGCCCCGGTACAGGAACGTGTCCGCGATCTCGGCCTTTAGCAGATCGTGGCCTGCCGCCAGTGCGTCGGTCAGCCCGATCCAGTCCAGCAATGCCTCTCCGGCCTCGAACGGAATGTTGGCGGCTTCGGTCATCGTGCTTCCTCCTCGGTCAGCAGTTCTTCGGCGACAAGCCGGGCGGCCCAGCCTTCGGGGCCCTCGAACAGGTGGGTTTGCCATCCACGGGTGGCGGCCGCCGCGATGTTCACGGCGCTGTCGTCCGTGAACAGCAGGCCGGCGGGCGCAATGCCGCTGGTCTCTTCGACATGGGCAAAAATCGCCGGATCGGGCTTCATCATCTTCAGGTGCCCCGAAATGAAATCCCGGTCGAAGGCCCGCATGAAAGGGTAATGGCCCGCCGCCAGATCATAGGTTTCCACGCCGAAGTTGGTCAGCGAAAAGACCGGAATTCCCTTCGCCTGCAACGCGTTCATCAGCCGGACCGACCTGTCTATCGCGGGGGTCGCCATGTCGATCCAGTGCTTCTCCCACAGCATGATCTCGTCACGCCAGTCCGGATGGGCGTCGGCGGTGGCACGGACCAGTGCGGCAAAGGGTTCGCCCATGTCCACGCGGCGATTCATGTCGAAAAGGTCCACGTCACCGAACAGCGCCTGCCGGCGGTCCGGGCCAATCAGCCGGTCGTAGACCGGCAGGGGGTCCCAGTGGATCAGCACGTTCCCGATGTCGAAAACGACAGCTTGCGGTTTCATCCGTTTTTCACTCCCCGCGCCGGGCCACCGTTCACCGGTGGGCGCGGCCTACAATTGTTTCTGCTGCTGTGCCGCGGCCCGCAGGGTGCGCTCCAGCGCATCCAGAAAACGGGAGCGGTCGGCCTTTGTAAAGCTCTTGCCGCCACCCTGCCGAAACGGGTCGGCGGCGCGCAGGTCCGCCATCAGGTCGCGCGTGGCAAGCACGTTCCCGATGTTGGCCGCGGTCAGCGCCTCGCCGTTATGTTTCAGCACCCTTGCCCCCGCCGCAACGCATTTCGCCGCCAGCGGGATGTCGCCCGTGACCACGACGTCGCCCACGCCCGCCCGCTCGGCGATCCACATGTCCGCCACGTCGGGTCCATCGGGGACGATTACCGTCTCGACCAGCGGGTTCTGCGATGGCCGCAGGCCGCCGTTGGACACGATGAACATCCGAACGCCGTGGCGCGTTGCCACCCGCTCCGCCTCGGCCTTGACCGGGCAGGCGTCCGCATCGATGTAGAGCGCAGTCATGCTGACCAGAGCGCCTCTGCGTGGAAGGTCACGTGATCTTCCATGAAGGTGGAAACGAAGAAGTAGCTGTGATCGTATCCCGGCTGCATCCGGAAGGTCGCCTGTTGCCGCTTCTCGGCGATCGCGGCTGCCAGCGCTTCGGGCTTGAGCAGGTCGAGGAACTGGTCCGATGCGCCCTGATCGATCAGCACGGGACCGTCAAAGCCCTTTTCCGCCATCAGAAGGGTCGCGTCATGGCGCGCCCATGCGGCCTGATCGTCGCCCAGGTAGGCCCCAAGCTGTTTCTTGCCCCAGTCGCTGGCGCTGGGGTTGGCAATGGGCGCAAAGGCCGACACGGAACGGTAGCGGCCCGGCAGGCTCATCGCCAGCGTCAGTGCGCCGTGCCCGCCCATGGAATGGCCTGTGATCGCCTGCCGGTCCAGATCGACGGCGAACTGCTCCCCGATCAGCGCGGGCAATTCCTCGGCCACGTAGTCCCACATGCGGAAGTGCGGTTTCCAGGGATCCTCGGTCGCGTTCACGTAGAACCCCGCACCCTTGCCGAGGTCATAGGCTTCATCGTCGGCCACGTCGTCCCCGCGGGGCGAGGTATCGGGAAAGACCAGCGCGATGCCTTGCTCGGCGGCCCACCCCTGTGCGCCGGCCTTCGTCATGGCGTTTTCATGGGTGCAGGTCAGGCCCGACAGATACCACAACACGGGAACGGGCCCGTCCCGCGCCTCGGCGGGCAGGAACAACCCGAAGGTCATGTCGCAATTGCAGGTGGTCGAGGCATGCGTGTAGACGCCCTGCGATCCGCCGAAGCACGCGTTTTCCGAGATCGTTTTCATCTGTCTTCCTTTCGAAGTGACTGTACCTTTGGGTGTGTCGGGTTGTCAGAGCTGTCCGACCCAGCCCACCACGAGGCTGACCGTCAGGATGCTCAGGGCAGTGGAAATCAGTATCGCGGTGGAGGCCCGGACGGCCGCGACGTTGTAGTGCTGTGCCAGCATGTAGACGTTACCCGCGACCGGCAGCGCCGAAACCGCGATCAGGACCCCGGCCTTGAACGGGTCGACGCCGAACAGGAACAGCGCGGCGAAGCCGACGAACAACGGGTGCAGCACCAGCTTGCAGAAGCTGAGCCAACCCGCGATGTGCAGCTTGTCCGGCCGGGTCAGGGCCAGCGAGGCACCGATGGCAAACAGCGCCCCCGGCGTGGCGGCGCCGCCCAGAATGGCGAGAAAGTCGTTCATCGGGTCGGGTATCGGGATGTTCAGCCCCGACCAGACAAAGCCCATGCTGATGGCGACGATCATCGGGTTGCGCAGCAATCCCACCCCGATGGGCCTGATCGTCTGCAGCGGGCTGAGACCCCCCGGGCGCCCGTGATGAGGATCACGATCAGGCTCGAAAAGACGACCAGGTCGATGGCCAGCGCCAGCAGCATCGGCCCGATCGCCTCGGTCCCCAGAAGAAGGGTCAGCATCGGAATCCCCAGGAACCCCGTGTTCCCGATCGCCGCGCATTGCGCCTCGATCGCCGTGGTCGGCACATCAAGGCCCCGCAGGAAACCGACCAGCGTGGCCACCCCGTAGACGAAGGTCGTTCCCCACAGGTAGGCCACCACGAGGCGTGTGTCCCAGACCTCGGCCAGCGACAGGTTCGCGGAGAACCTGAAGAGCATGGCCGACAGGGCGAAGTAGAAAACGAACTTGGTCAGGTATGCGGTCGCTTCCGCGCTGAAGAACCGTGTGCGCCCGGCCCAGAAGCCCAGCCCGATCAGGGCAAAGAAGGGAAGGGTTTTCAGGAAGATCGCCAGCATGCTGAAAGGGGTATCCAGCAAAAGGGTTTGGCGCAAGCACCGCAGTGGACCGAATACCGCTTGGAACTGAACGATTCGGTTTATATTGTGGTGCCTCAGCCGCCGGAGCATCCATGAACGCCATCTCCTCCAAGGTCCGGAAGGGCCGCAAGTACGATCAGGTTCTCGAAGGCGCGCGCACCGTTTTCATGGCGGACGGATTCGAAGGGGCCAGCGTCGACGAGATCGCCCGCGTGGCCGCAGTGTCGAAGGCGACGCTCTACAGCTACTTTCCCGACAAGCGCCTGCTGTTCCTTGAGGTCGCCACCGCCGAATGCGTGAGGCAGAGCGAAGAGGCGATCAAGAGCATCGACATGCACGCGCCGCCTCGTGCGGTGCTGGGGCAGGCGGGGCGGCACCTGCTGAGGTTTCTCACGTCGACTTTCGGGCAGCAGGTGTTTCGCATCTGCGTCGCGGAAGCCGACCGGTTCCCCGAACTGGGTCAAAAGTTCTACGCCACGGGTCCGGTGGTGATCCGGGCCGAGATGATGACCTATTTCAAAAGCGCGGCGGCGCGGGGGGAATTGCGTATCGACGATTTTCCGCTGGCCGCCGACCAGTTCGGCGAACTGTGCAAGGCGGATATCTGGCCCCGTCTCGTCTTTGGCGTTATCAAGTCGGTCTCGGAGGCCGAGATGGACAGGGTTGTCAACGGCGCGGTGGAGACCTTTCTGGCCCGGTATGGCACGTGATCCGTCGGGCAGTCTCGTTCGCCGGTTCCCATGATCGGGTATGGGGACGGAAAGAACGGCGCGAACCCGAAGCCCGGTGCACGGGTTGATCCATTCTAGACCACGACAAAGGAGCAGGACATGAAGACACCATTGGCCTTGATCACGGCTGCGACGCTCGCGGCATGCGGACCTCAGCCCGGTGGCGGAGAGGCCGCCCGCGGCAATGCGGATGGCCCCGACACCTGCAACGCCGCATCCTATGCCGGCATGATCGGACAGGACGCTGTCGTGGCCCTTTCGATCCCCGAGCCGAAGCGCCAGTACCGGCTGGGCGACCCGGTGACGATGGATTTCAACCCGGATCGCGTGAATGTCGTGCTGGACGAAACCGACACGATCATCGACATCAAGTGCGGCTGACCTTGACCCGAGGGGTCAGGCCTTGGGCCGCTTGTCGAGGATGCGCACCGCCTTGCCCTCCGACCGTGGCACGCCGCCGACATCGGCGACCTCGACGGAAACGCTGATGCCTACCGTCTGCTTGATCTGCGCGGACAGTGCCTTGGCCGCCGCGGCGCGCTGCTCCCCGGAGACGGAGTTGTCGGCGCACTCGCACAGGATACGCATCTGATCCATGCGGTCCGGCCGGGACAGTTCGATCTGAAAGTGCGGCGCGAGGCCGCTGGTCGCCATCAGTGCCTCTTCGATCTGGGTGGGAAAGACGTTGACGCCGCGAAGGATGATCATGTCGTCAGACCTCCCGGTCACCTTTTCCATCCGGCGCATCGTCCGGGCGGTGCCGGGCAGCAGGCGGGTAAGGTCCCGTGTCCGATACCGAATGATCGGGAACGCTTCCTTCGTGAGCGAGGTAAAGACCAGTTCACCCTGTTCCCCGTCGGCCACCGGTTCGCCGGTTTCCGGGTTCACGATCTCGGGAAAGAAGTGATCCTCCCAGATATGCAGCCCATCCTTGGTTTCGACGCATTCCATCGAGACACCGGGCCCCATCACCTCTGACAGGCCGTAGATGTCTACGGCGTGCATGTCGAATGCCTGTTCGATCTCCAGCCGCATGGCGTTCGTCCACGGTTCGGCGCCGAAGATGCCGACTTCGAGCGAGCTTTTGCGCGGGTCCATTCCCTGTGCCGCGAACTCGTCGAGGATCGACAGCGCGTAGGAAGGGGTGACGGTGATGCCCTTCGGTTTGAAATCTTCGATCAGGCGCACCTGCCGCGGGGTCATGCCCCCTGAAATGGGGTAGGTCGACAGCCCCAGCGCATCCGCGCCGAGGTGGATGCCCAGACCGCCGGTGAACAACCCGTAGCCATAGGCGTTGTGCAGCATGTCCCCGCGGGTCATCCCCGCCGCGCGCAGCGACCGGGCGACAACGCTGGCCCAGTTGTCCAGATCCCCCTGGGTGTAGCCCACGACCGTCGGCTGTCCCGTCGTGCCGGAGGACGCATGGATGCGCGCGACCTGCTCGCGCGGGACGGCGAACATGCCGAAGGGATAATTGTCGCGCAGATCCGTCTTTACCGTGAACGGAAACTTCGCGAGATCGGCGAGCGATTTTAGATCATCCGGGTGCACGCCGGCCGCGTCAAAGCTGGACCGGTAGAAGGGCACGTTCTCGTAGGCATGGCGCAAGGACCATTTCAGTCGCTCCAGCTGCAGCGACTCGATCTCGTCCCTGCTCGCGATCTCGATGGGATCGAGGGTGGATTTCGCTGGCGTGAGATCTTTCATTCCTGGCTCCCTTCCTCTGGAAAATGCTGCCCCTTGACGCTGCGGGACAGGCCGCGGAACAGCGCGACGGTGCGGCCGTCTTCGCCGGTGACGGTGACGTCATAGATGCCCGATCGCCCCGTGCGCGACGTTTCGACAGCCCTTGCTGTCAGAACTTCGTCGGCCCTTCCCGGGCTGAGAAAGGTGATCTGGTTCTGCTGGGCCACAACCAGCTGATTGTAGCTGTTGCAGGCGAAGGCAAAGGCGCTGTCCGCAAGCGTGAAGATGTATCCGCCGTGGCAGATGTGATGGCCGTTCAACATCTCGGCCCTGACCTTCATCGACAGTGTCGCCTGCCCCGGCGCGACCGCCTCGATCCGCATTCCAAGGCTCGACGAGGCGCGATCGGCCGCGAACATGATCTCCGTGGATTTCTCCGCGCGTTCCTGTGGGGTCATTCGGGCGACTCTTTATGTTTCAATATGCGGCAAGATTGCACAACAATGTAACGCTTTCAACGATAATCCCGAGACGGGGCTCTTGATTTGGCTGGCCAAGGGCGCAACTGTATTGGCATGACAGTGCAAATCCCCCCGGAAGTCACCCCCTTTGAGCGTCCTGTCGAGCAGGTTGCGTTTCACCGCACCGAACTGTCCCAGATTCTTTCAGTCTATGGCCGGATGGTGGCGGCGGGCGAGTGGCGCGACTACGGGATCTCCTGCCTGCGCGATGTCGCGGTATTTTCGGTGTTCCGGCGCACGGCCGAGATACCGCTCTACCGGATCGAGAAACGTCCCAAGTTGCGAAACAAGCAGGGTATGTATTCTGTCATCGGCGCGAATGGTCAGATCCTGAGACGCGGGCACGACCTCGGCGCCGTTTTGCGTGTGCTGGAGCGCAAGCTGATCCGCGCCATCGATTGACCCCGGTCGGTCGGGGTCAACTGACCCCGAGTTCGGGCCGCCGGTGCGCGGTGACGGCGCCATCGCCCTGAGCGCTGATCCTGTCGATCGCGGCCCCGATCGGCTCGATCGCCGTCAGCATGGCATGCGCGTTGGCGTGGATCAGCGTCTCTGAATCGCGGACCAGCGCCACGTGTCCTTTCCAGAACAGCAGGTCATTGCGACGGTAGGGCGCCGTCGCGGCTTCTCCCAGGATCAGTTGCTGGTCGCTGTCGCCCGGGCAGGGGATGCCACAGGCCAGAAGCGCCGCCTGCACGAGACCTGAGCAGTCGATGCCCCAGCGGCTGTTGCCACCCCAAAGGTACGGCGTGCCGAGAAACAGTTCCGCGACAGCCACAGGGTCGTCGAAACGCTGGTTCGCTTCGCGCAGGTGTTTCAGCGGGACGAAGCCTTCGGCGGTCTTGGCGTAGCCCTCCACCGTGCCGGTAACGGTCAACGCGCTTCCGAAACTCAGGCTGCAAACCTCCGGTGATTTGAAACTCGCCTCCGAATAGACATGGGTCGCGGGCGAGATGACCCAATGGGTCGCCTTCCGAGCAGGGCCCAATCCCGTGGTACGGACATGACCGCAGTAGCCATCCTTTTCGGCCTGAACGTAGGTGAACCCCGCCGTGTCCGCGCCCAGCCGCGTCAGCCGATCACCGAAAAGCAGCTGCCGGTCACGCGGCCCGCCCGGGCTGCGGCAAAGGTCCGCAACCGGGGCGACGACCTGGCCGGGCTCCGACCGTGTCGTCAGTTCGGGAATAGGCGACAGGCGCGGATCGCTCATCGGTTCAGCAGCGGCATCACCGCGGCATGCAATGCGCGTGTCGCCTGACCGACGCCACCCTGCGGTCGGGCCGGGGCGGCTGCCGGCTGCCAGCCGTAGATGTCGAAATGGGCATAGGGGCTTTCGGTAACGAAGCGGCGCAGGAAGAGGGCCGCGGTGATGCAGCCCGCGAAGCCTCCCTTCGGCGCATTGTCGAGATCGGCGATCCCCGGTTCGATCATGCTTTCGTAAGGGGCGTGAAAGGGCATGCGCCAGACCGGATCGGCGGTCGCGGCGGCGGCGGCTTCCAGCGCCGAAACGAAGATCGGGTCATCGCTGAAATAGGGGGCAAGGTCAGGCCCGACCGCCACCCGCGCCGCGCCGGTCAGCGTCGCCATCGAGATGATCTGGTCCGGCGCGTCTTCGTCCGCGTAGGCCAGGGCGTCGGCCAGCACCAGCCGGCCTTCCGCGTCGGTGTTGTTGATTTCCACCGTCAGCCCCTTGCGGGAGGTCAAGATATCCTGCGGCCGAAACGCATTGCCGGAAACGGAGTTCTCGACCGCCGGGATCAGTACGCGCAGCTGCACGTCCAGACCGGTGGCCATGATCATATGCGCGAGCCCGAGGGCGGCGGCAGCGCCCCCCATGTCCTTCTTCATCAGGCCCATGGACGCGCCGGGCTTCAGGTTCAGACCGCCGGTGTCGAAGCACACGCCTTTGCCGACCAGCGTCAGCTTCGGACCGGTTTCGCCCCACCGCATGTCGATGAGACGCGGGGCGCGGTCCGCCGCGCGGCCGACGGTGTGGATCATGGGAAAATTGCGGGTCAGGAGGTCGTCGCCCACGATCACCTCGATCCCGGCGCCGAACTGCTTTGCCAGCGCCTGCGCTGAATCGGCCAGGTCCGGCGGCCCCATGTCGGAGGCAGGCGTGTTGATGAGGTTGCGTGTCAGGATTTCGCCTGCGGCGATGGCTTCGATCCGCGCGGCATCGACACCTTCCGGTGCAACGAGCCGGGCGCGCAGTGGTGACTGGTCGCGGTACCGGTCAAAGGCATAGCCGGCGAGCAGCCAGCCCAGCGCCTCGATCTCGGCGCTCTCGTCAGGCAGCCCGCTGGCGATCTCGTAACTGCCCCGGGGCAACTGTGAAGCAACAGCCGCGAGATGAAACCGCCCGCGCGCGCGTGACTTTTCGCTCCCGAAGCCTGCCAGTGCCATCTGCGGTTTGCCGTCCTTGTCCGCGATCGCCAGCGCCTGACCGAGCGCCCCGGTGAACCCGTTCGTCCGGACCCAGTTCTGCACTGCATCGGGCTGGTCGGCGCACCAGTCGGTCAGCGCTTCCTCGGACAGGACATGCAGGGGCGTGGTCTCGTCGGTTTTCGAAACGAATGTGCAGGGCATGGAAGGCCTTCTTTGTCATTGCGGATTGACGCGCAGCCTATCCTTTCCTGCTTGGCCCGCAAGTCATCTGATCGCATTGTCGCCGGTGTTCCAGACCGCGCAGAGCGACCGTTCCCCGACCCGAAGCAGACGCGACAAGGTGGCGGCAAGGGCCACGTCGTCGCGGCGGTCAATGCAGCCGACCACGTCCGTCGCCACCCGGTTCAGCGCCAGCATCCCGATCTGATCGCCAACCGCGATCAGTGTCCTCGCGTTCTTGCGCAAGTCCGCAAGGCTGCCCTGCTCGAACAGGCTGACGCAATGTCCAAGCCGCAACGCCACGTCCTCGAGCGCGCGGCACAGGACGTCCTCGGCCTCGGCAGGACCGAGCTGCGCATAGAGCGCTTCGAGCTGGGCCGCGTCGACCCGTACCTTTTCCACCGGATTCATTTGCAGAACATGCATCCCCTCACCCCTTTTGTCGCCCCCACGGCTGTCGGGCTTGATGTCCCACAAGTGTTTGAAAAGCGTTGAAACGGGCGCATGTTTTCGCTCGAATTCACCGGTGATTTGAGCTAACTGTCGCCCACACAAGACGGAAGGATCAGCGCGATGCACAGGGCGAAACCACTACCGGGATACCTGATACAGCGGTATCATGGCTGGAAGGCGACCAGCTATGCCGACAATGCCTCGTGGTATCGCCGTCTGGCCGACGAAGGCCAGCGTCCCCGCGCGATGGTCATTTCCTGCTGCGACAGCCGGGTGCACGTCACCTCCATTTTCGGTGCCGATCAGGGCGAATTCTTCATCCACCGCAACATCGCCAACCTCGTCCCCCCGTACGAGCCTGATGGCGATCACCACGGCACCTCCGCGGCGGTCGAATACGCGGTCCGCGTGCTGAAGGTTGCCCATCTCATCGTGCTCGGCCATTCCAACTGCGGCGGCGTCAAGGGCTGCATCGACATGTGCCAGGGCAAGGCCCCGGAAATGGAAGCGAAGGACAGTTTCGTCGGCCGCTGGATGGATATCCTGCGTCCGCGTTACGACGATGTCGCCAAGCTGCCCGAAGGGGTCGAGCAGGAGCGCCAGCTTGAGAAGCTCGCGGTGATGACCTCTCTCGACAACCTGATGACCTTCCCGTTCCTCGCGGAACTCGTGCAGAACGGGCAACTGACCATGCATGGTCTCTGGACCGACATCGCCGAAGGCGGGTTGGAGTACTTCAGCGCAGAAACAGGCCAGTTCCAGCCTGTCTGACGGTTGACGATCTGTCCGGGGGCGTGGCGGCGCGTCAGCGCAGGACCATGCCGTCCGGCCAGTTCAGTTCTTGCTGGATCTCGATCTCGCGGGTTTCGCCGGCGGGCACATCGATGTTCCATTGCAGCACCCCACGCAGGTCCTCGACGTTGCGTTCGTCCGGTTGGGGTGTCGCTGTCCATTGGATGCTGAGATCGTCCTGAATGGTGTAAGGCACGGCAGCCTGCACTTCGACGGTCCAGTCTCGCGTGCCGAGGTTCTCGACGTCCATGCGAACCCGCTGGCGCTGCGCGTTGGAGCGGCTGATGATCCCGCGATCGCCTTCGGACTGGTCGAGGATGGTGTAGCTTAGCTGAAGGTCATCGATGGGGCCGAACGGCACGTCACCCTCCGCGCCTGCCGGAACCTGTGGAAAGGGGCTGCGCCCGACAAGCGTGTTGTCGATATAAAGTGCCGCCTCGCTGGCGGCCAGCAACGGTTCCTGCGTCGTGTTGGTGAATTCGGCCATCAGGTAGGCTGTTCGGTCGAAGGCGGGCGCGGCGTGGGCGAACCGCCGTGCATCGAAGCTGAGCCGGTCCAGGTTCACGCGTGTCGCGTCCACTCCGCTGGCCAGATCGAGCGGTTGCGTCACGGAATAGGTGACACCCGGCCCGTCGAACGAGGTGGCGACGGCATTGTCGGCCATCACGGGGGCTTCCATCACCGGTTCGGCGGCGGCCAGCCCCTCCGCATCCTTGCGCATGCTGGACATCGGCCGCGGCGGTTCCGGTTCCTCGATGCGGCGGAGTTGCGGTCGCACCGTTGTCGGGCTGATCTGGGAGGCAGGTTCGAGCGTGGACAGCGTGATGGAGACATCATCCCAGTTCTCGCCGCTGTATTGCGCGATCATCGCACCGCGTACGATGTCCAGCGTGGCCGGCTCCTCCCCCCGGAGATAGAGGTCGTAGACCGGGCGCCACCCCGCATCGACGGGATAGCTCAGCGACAGGGTCACGTCGCCTTCGGTCTCGGCGGTCACCGAAAGCGTCAGCTGCGAGACTTCCTTGGCGGGTGGGGTCAGAGCGGCGAGCGCGGCCTTGGCGTCCTCCAGTTCCTCGACCAGGTCGTCGCGATCCATTTCGATGTCGCGGGCGCGTTGGCGGGCCGTCAGTGCCGCCTGTTCGGCTGCCAGGGTCTCCGTCTCGACCAGGCGCGCGATATCGGCCAGCGTCGCCACATCCGACGGCAGCCCCTCGTTCGTGCCGAGCGCGCCCAGAAAACCCGCCTTGGCCTCTGCGGCGGCTGCCGCGAGGCGGGCTTCGGCCACCCGATCGTCCAGCGCGGTCAGCGCGCGTTCCGCGGCCTCGATCCGCTCTTTCGCGGCGGCCACTTCCGGGGTTTCCCGCTCGGGCTGGGGGGGCACGGCGGACGACCGGAACTGTGTCGACCCGAGCCGCGCACCATCCACGCTGACACGCAGCATATCGCCCCGCATCCAGGCCGGCAGGTCCGGCAGGACCAGGTCATGTGTCCCGGCGGGCACGGTGACTGAAACCTCCCGTGTTACTTGCGCCCCGTAGCCATAGACCACGGCGGAAGTCGGGGCGCTGGACAGGGTGAAAGTCTCGGCTTGGGCCACGGCGGGCAGGCTCAGCAGGCAGAGGACGACAACACGCATGGGGTATTTCCTGTGATTTGGTACTGATCGCAGTCTGCAAGCCGGCACCGCAAAAGAAAAGGGGCCCGAAGGCCCCTGATCCCTTGCGCAGCGAAAGCCCGCTCAGCCCTTCTTGAGAACTTCTCGGCCCAGCAGCTCGGCGATCTGGACCGCGTTCAGGGCGGCGCCCTTGCGCAGGTTGTCGCTGACGCACCACAGGTTCAGGCCGTTGTCGATGGTGCTGTCCTGACGGATACGGCTGATGAAGGTCGCGAAATCGCCGACACATTCGATCGGCGTGACATAGCCACCGTCCTCGCGCTTGTCGATCACCATGATGCCGGGTGCCTCGCGCAGGATGTCGCGTGCCTCTTCCTCGTCGAGGTGATCTTCGAACTCGATGTTGATGGCCTCGGCGTGGCCCACGAAGACGGGCACGCGCACGCAGGTCGCCGTGACCTTGATCGCCGGGTCCACGATCTTCTTCGTTTCCGAAACCATCTTCCACTCTTCCTTGGTGGAGCCGTCTTCCATGAAGACGTCGATGTGCGGAATCACGTTGAAGGCGATCTGCTTGGTGAACTTCTTGGCCGGTTTGTCATCGACCGGATTGTAGATCGACTTGGTCTGATCCCACAATTCATCGATGCCTTCCTTGCCCGCGCCCGACACCGACTGGTAGGTGCTGACCACGACGCGCTTGATCTTGGCCCTGTCATGCAGCGGCTTGAGCGCGACGACCATCTGCGCGGTGGAGCAGTTGGGATTGGCGATGATGTTACGCTTCGAGTAGCCGTGAACGGCCTCGGGGTTCACCTCGGGCACGATCAGCGGCACGTCCGAATCGTAGCGGTAGAGCGACGAGTTGTCGATCACCACGCAGCCTGCCTTGGCCGCATTCGGTGCGTACTTCTTGGTCGCCTCGGACCCCACGGCGAACAGTGCCATGTCCCAGCCGGTGAAATCGAAGGTGTCCAGGTCCTTGCATTTGAGCGTCTTGTCTCCGAAGCTGACCTCCGTGCCCATGGATTTGCGGCTGGCCAGAGCCACGATCTCGTCCACGGGGAACTGGCGCTCGGCCAGAATGTTCAGCATTTCGCGGCCCACATTGCCAGTGGCGCCCACGACGGCGATGCGATAACCCATCTGAATTCTCCGATATTAAAAAGGTTGGGCGGCACATACACTGCTTGTCCCGCGGGGGAAAGGCCCCCCGCCTGTCATGGCTGGTCTGTGTGGTATTGCGCGTGCTAATGTCGGGCGAAGCCACAGGAAAACGCATTTGACCGACGGTGGTACCTTCTATGACCAACTGGCCCGCGTCAGCGATTTCGATCAGCTGACCCAAGGCGACAGGTTCACGCCGCTGCCGCAGGACTGGTGGCTCGGCACGGCGGATATTGTCAATTCGACCGGGCTGATCGCCGAGGGCCGGTACAAGACCGTGAACATGGTGGGCGCTGCCGTGATCTCGGCGATGATGAACGCGCTCGAAGGATCCGCTTTTCCTTTCGTGTTCGGCGGGGACGGCGCCGGTTTTGCCGTTCCGCCACGGGACGAAGCCGCGGCGCGGGATGCCCTGGCGCGGTGCGCGCGCTGGGCGCAGGAGGAATTCGCCATCGAGATGCGGGTGGCGCTGGTGCCGGTCGCGGATGCCCGCAGGGCAGGCCACGACGTGCGGGTTGCAAGGTTCGAGGTGTCACGGGGCGTCGACTACGCGATGTTCGACGGCGGCGGCCTGAACTGGGCGGAAACGCGCATGAAAGCCGGCGACTATGCCGTCGAACCCGCCGCCAGAGGAGCCTTGCCCGATCTGACCGGCCTGTCGTGCCGCTGGTCGAACATGACCGCGCGCAACGGCACCATCCTGTCGATCCTCGTGTTGCCCGAACCGGACGCCGATGCAGATGAGGTCGCCCGGGTCTACGACCGCATCGTCAGCCTGACCGAAAACCTTGATCGGGGCGGCCACCCCGCACCGGCCAGCGGCCCGGGCTCCGACTGGCCGCCAGAGGGAGCCGCGCTGGAGGCACACGCGACCCACGGGACCGGTTCGTTGGGCTCGGCGCGGCGCAAGGCGCTGTTCGAATCCTTCGTCGCGTGGCTGCTGATCCGCACGGGGATCAGGCTGGGTGGTTTCGATGCCCGCCGCTATGCCCGCGTCGTGGGCGAAAACGCGGATTTCCGCAAGCGCGACGACGGACTGAAGATGACGTTGGATTGCAATCCCGCGACTCGGGATCAGATCGAAGACGTATTGAGCAAGGCCGGGGCCGACGGGCTGATCCGCTACGGCATCGCCGCGCAGGATCAGGCGATGATGACCTGCATCGTGCCGTCAATCATGACGGACGATCACGTGCATTTCATCGACGGCGCCGCGGGCGGTTACGCCCTTGCCGCTTCGAGGATGAAAGGCCGCTCAGTCTGACTTGTCCCGGCTGAAGAGATAGAGAAACAACCCCGATACCAGGCAGCAGCCCAGCAACAGGAACACCATGACATAGGGCAGCACCGCGTCGCCCGTTCCGGCATAGCTGTAATAGACCCGGCCGGAGGCGAACTGCATCACCCCGACGCCGCCGATGCTGAAAAGGTTCAGCATCGTCACGCCCCGCCCGATGAGCTGTGGCGGCAGAAAGCTGCGGCCATGCGCCATGATCACCGCGTAACCGCCGCCAAAGAAGCCGATGGCACAGATCAGGACGACCGAAAGAACGAGGGACTGGGCCGGAAGCAGGATCATGGTAAAGGTCGCGAGGCTGGTCACCATCGCGCCGCCGGCCAGCATCCACTTGCGCGACGGGAAAAACCTGTCGGCAAAACCGTAGGCCAGTGCCCCCGAGATCATGGCAATTCCCATCAACAGGCTGGCGAGGCCGACGGCCCCGGTGTCTGCGCCGAAGACATCCGTCAGGTAGGGACCGATCCAAAGCCCCCGGATGGCGCCCGGTAGGGCATAGTTGACCCCCATGAGTGGAAAGATGAACCAAAGCGCCTTCAGCTTGAAAAGCTGGCCCAGCGATCCCTTGGCCTCGCCCTCGATCTTGGCCGGATCCCGCACCCAGACGAGAAT
The DNA here is from genome assembly GCF_001886735.1 of Sulfitobacter alexandrii. Classification (NCBI taxonomy): domain Bacteria; kingdom Pseudomonadati; phylum Pseudomonadota; class Alphaproteobacteria; order Rhodobacterales; family Roseobacteraceae; genus Sulfitobacter; species Sulfitobacter alexandrii. The sequence goes on along the minus strand of NZ_CP018076.1, from coordinate 3,455,425 downwards.
GGCGAGGGCGATCATCGCCGAGAGCGCGCCCAGACCCCAGAGCGACGTGCGCCAGCCCAGAAGCTCTGCCGACAGGGCCATGGGGTAGGATGCCACCAGATTCCCGAGGCTGCCGACCCCCACCATGACGGACGCGAGCACGGCGAATTGCGCTGGTGGATGTTCGCGCGCGAAGATGTAATAGGACGCCATCAGAACCGGCGCGCAACCCACGCCGATCATCGCCATGGCGACCGCGATGAGCGCCGGCCCCGTGGCCATGGCAAACACCGCCGCCCCGCCGCCGCAGCCCAGCAGCATCAGCCAGCCCGCCGTCCGGCGCGGCCCCAGGCTGTCGAGAGAGGCGCCGATGGGGATCTGGGCCGCCGCGAAAGCGATGAACCACAGCCCGGACGCAAAGGCGAGATCATCGGGAGTCGCCCCGATATCAAGTTCGAGGATCTTGGCGAGGACAGCAAGGAAGGCACGGAAAAATTGGCTGAGCACATAGGCCAGCGCCAGCAGGACAAGACCGGTATTCATCGCGTTGGCTTTTTCCACTTTTGAGCCAGCGCCAGTGCCGCGCTGTTCAGCAACAGCACATCCGCACCGACGGCAACGAATTGCGCCCCGGCGTCGAGCGCGTCCCTCGTCATCTCGTCGCGGGTGGAAAGGATGCCGGGCGCTTTTCCTGCCGCACGGATGCGGCGCAGCGCATCCATGATCGCGCCCTGAACATCGGGATGCTGGGCGTTGCCCATATGACCCATGTCTGCCGCCAGATCGGCGGGGCCGATGAACACCCCGTCCACGCCTTGGACGTCAAGTATCTCGTCGAGCGCGGCAAGGCCCTTTCGGTTTTCCACCTGCACCAGCAGGCAGGTCTCGGCGTCGGCCGTGGTGCCGTAGTCCGTGGTGCGGGAGAAACGGGCGGCCCGGGTCAGGGCATAGCCGACACCGCGATCCCCGTGGGGGGGATAGGTGACGTCGCGCACCAGCTTGCGGGCCTGCGCCGCGCTTTCGACCATCGGAACGAGAATGGTCTGCGCGCCGGCGTCCAGCACCTGCTTGATGAGGTAGGTTTCGCCGATCGGCACCCGCACGATGGCGTGGCTGGGCGAGGCGGACAGCACCTGAAGCTGCGCCAGAATCGACCGCAGGTCGTTGGGCGCGTGTTCGCCGTCGATCAGCAGCCAGTCAAAGCCGGCCCCTCCCATCAGTTCGGCGCTGAACGTGTCGGCCAGACCGAGCCAGCAGCCAAAGACGGTTTCGCCGGCTTTCAGGGACTTCTTGAAGGGATTGATGGGGGCGGGCATCTGGACGGTCCTTGCAGTTTCCGCCGGACCCTACGTCGGGGCGGCAGTCTTGACCAGACCGTGCAGCGCGCCTCAGATCACCTTGATCACATCCTTGTCGATGGCCAGCATGTAGCCGCGCCGCGCGATGTTCTTGACCAGCAGTTCGGAAACGATCTGGTTGCCCAGCGTATCGCGCAGCCGCTTGATCCGGGTCGCGCCTGCCGCCTCGTCGCAATCGGCGGCATTCCGGCCCGAAATGACGCCCTCGATCTCGGACCCCGACAGCACGTCATCGTCCATCCTTGCCTCCGCCAGCACGCTCATCGTCTCCATCGCGGCGTCGGTCAGCTTGAAGCCGAGGTTGTTGAGGTAGACGGTATTCTCCTCGCGGCTGATCAGCAGCGAATTCACCTGGATGCCTGCCCGTTCGATCTGTGCCATCCGGCGATTGAACCCCACCAGCATGATGAGGAACACCAATGCCGCCACGAGCATTGCGGTAGCGAACACCAGCAGCACGAAGATCACCATGCGGTAGCTTGTCAGCGTCTCGGAAAAGGCGGTGCCGGACTGGGCGAGAATCTCCAGCAGCTTGATCTCCGCGCCGGAGGTCAGATCGTCGTTCTCGATGAAGATCCGGGTCACTTCGGCGTTGAACGCATTGGCGTCGGGCAGGGACCAGAACAGCAGGCCTGCCGCGATCAGCAGCGCGGCCACGATGGCCGCGATCCCGGAACCCACGATGCGCCCGCCGAAGCGGCGCATGTCAGAAGCGGAGGTAATTTGATCCTGCACTGTCTCTCCTCTGTGCCAGCCCTTCCTCGCCAAAGACCGAAAGGATGTTGAGCAGGGTCCATCCCTGTGCTGCAAGACGGCTGGAAAGCTCCGCCTTGGCGTTGCCCGCATCGCAGGGTCCGTTGATCTGCGCCACTCCGTAATGCAGGCGCAGCGGGTTGTCCTGCTTGGCCTTGTAGTCGGCGTAGCAGCCTGCCGCAGAGGCGGGCAGGGCGACGGCGATCAGTGCCGCAGACAGAAGGGGAAGGATGATGTGTCTCATACGTCATCTCTGCGCCTTTGCCGCATGATATTCAATATCCAAAGGGGTTTGGGGCTGCTGCTATCCAATAACATCCCCCTGTTATTGCCTGTCTGGACCCCCTGACCCCAGGTTGATCCCATCAGCAGGCGGGTCCCGTCTGCGCCAACAGGAAAGGACCACGCCATGTACCGCCGCTTCATCGCAACCATCGCCGCCGCGTCTATCGCGATCACCGCCATAGGCGCCGTGCCCGCCCATGCCGGTGACCGCGATACCGTTCGCGCGCTGGCCGCCATTCTTGGCGTCGCCGTCGTCGGCAAGATCATTCATGACAACAACAAGAAAAAGCAGCAGCGGGTACATCGCCAGCCGTCGCCGGTCTATGCGCCGCCGCGTTCCGCGCCGCCGCGTCACCGGCCGCCCCTTGTTCACCAGCCCCGCCACGAACCGCCGCGCTATAACCTGCAGCCGCGTCCGCTGCCCCGTCACGTGAACAGCAAGCTTCTGCCGCAGCAATGCTTCCAGAACTTCGAGACCCGGCGCGGCAAGGTGCAGATGTTCGGCGAACGCTGCCTTCAGCGCAACTTCCGTTACATGAAATCCCTGCCCCAGAACTGCCAGTACAAGTTCGGCACCCCCAATGGCCTGCGCACCGGCTACGAGGCGCGCTGTCTTCGGGATGCGGGATACAGATTGGCCCGCGGATAACAACTCCGCAGGTCAATCCCGCGGGACAGGTCCCTGGCCCGCGGGACGTGGGGGAGGTGTTCGGGCGCCTCCCCCACAATTTGATCCGAACGCGACCGTTTCGACAGGTCCGGCTCTTGCGGCGCGGGCCGACTTGCGTTTTTGAAGCGCCATGACGCCCGACTACACATTCGAAACGGCCGCCCGCCTGCGGGGCTTCCGCCGCATTGCCGGTGTGGACGAGGTGGGCCGCGGCCCCCTGGCCGGTCCGGTGACCGCTGCTGCCGTGGTGCTGGATCCGGCCCGCATCCCGGCGGGCCTGAACGATTCGAAGAAACTCACCCCCAAGGCCCGTGCCCGGCTCTACGACGAGATCATGCAGGTTGCCGATGTCAGCATCGCCCATGCGACCGTGGCGGAGATCGACAGCATGAACATCCTGCGCGCCAGCCATCTCGCGATGATGCGGGCGCTGGCAGGGCTGAGGATCCCGCCGGATTACGTGCTGGTCGATGGTAACATGCTGCCGCGTGATCTGGCGCTTCCGGCCGAGACGGTCATCAAGGGGGACGCGCGCTCTCAGAGCATTTCCGCGGCCTCAATAATGGCAAAAATATGTCGCGATTGTGTCATGTTGTCCCTTGCGCAACAGCACCCCGGATACGGCTGGGAGACCAACATGGGATATGGATCAAAAAGCCACATCGCGGCGCTTCAAAATCTCGGTGTGACCCCTCACCATAGACGTTCGTTCAGGCCCGTACACAATATGTTGTAGCAAGACAATTCGTTAAGCAGTTGATTCAAAAAAGAAATTGACCGCGAATCTGCTTTGACTCATCCTGCCTCTCAACCAACGAGTGCAAAAGCACCGGGGACAGAGGCAGACATATGAAGACGATGACAAAGGGTGCGGTGGCACTTCCCTTGAACGAAATCCTTGCCGGCGATTGCATCGACATGATGAACGCGTTGCCGGCCAACAGCATCGACTTGATATTTGCTGATCCGCCGTACAACCTTCAATTGCGCGGTGACCTGATGCGGCCCGACAATTCCAAGGTAGACGCCGTCGACGACGAATGGGACCAGTTCGCCAGTTTCAAGGCATACGATGATTTCACCCGTGCCTGGCTCAAGGCCGCCCGCCGCCTGCTGAAGCCGAATGGCGCGATCTGGGTGATCGGCAGCTATCACAACATCTTCCGTGTCGGTGCCGCGCTTCAGGACGAGGGTTTCTGGATTCTCAACGACGTCGTCTGGCGCAAGTCCAACCCCATGCCGAACTTCCGTGGCAAGCGGTTCACCAATGCGCACGAAACGATGATCTGGGCGGGCAAGGACGAGAACGCGAAATACACCTTCAACTACGAGGCGCTGAAGGCCCTGAACGAAGGTATCCAGATGCGGAGCGACTGGGTTCTGCCGATCTGCAACGGCCATGAACGGCTTAAGGACGATGCTGGTGACAAGGCGCATCCGACGCAGAAGCCCGAAAGCCTGCTTCACCGGGTTCTGGTCGGCTCGACAAATCCGGGCGACGTCGTGCTCGATCCGTTCTTCGGCACCGGGACGACGGGCGCCGTGGCCAAGATGCTCGGCCGCGATTTCATCGGTATCGAGCGCGAGGAGGCCTACCGCAAGGTGGCGGCAAAACGGATCGCGAATGTCCGCCGCTACGACCGGGAAGCGTTGCAGACCTCGACGTCGAAACGCGCCGAACCCCGCATTCCCTTCGGACAGCTGGTCGAACGTGGCATGCTGCGTCCGGGCGAGAACCTCTATTCCATGAACAACCGGCACAAGGCCAAGGTGCGTGCCGACGGCACCCTGATCGGTGACGATGTAAAGGGATCGATCCACCAGGTAGGCGCCGCTCTCGAAGGCGCGCCCAGCTGCAACGGCTGGACCTACTGGTGCTTTTCCCGCGATGGCAAGAAAATCCCCATCGACCTGTTGCGCCAGCAGATCAGGGCCGAATTGGCCAACTGAGGCCTCCCATCCAGTTTTTGAACACCGCCGGTGCCTGCGGCCTTCCTCATGAAGGTCCGCCTTCAAGGGCACTCACCTTGGCCCCGCCGTCATGGCGGGGTCTTTTTTTGCCGGGCGGCTAGGGCAGGAAGCCGCGACTGCCAAAGAAATCCTCCCAGATCTTTTCGCCGACCCTGCAATCACGCGGATCGCGGGCCTGTGCCGGAATGACCTGCGGGTCGGGTTCGTAACCGGCGATCTCCAGCACCAGCTTGCGCTTTACCGCATCTCCGAAATCGCTCCACTGGACCACGGGAATGACGAAGGCCCCCGGCCCGCCGATCACGCAACTCTGGTAGTAGACGTCGAGGTCGGGAAGATTGAATTGTGAATAGGCTCCGTCATCGGTCATCAGCGGCAGGCCATTGATCGTGATGCCCCGGGCAAGAACATCGTCCCGCGCGAACGTGACCCCCGGTCCGAGGTTGTTGGGCCCGTCGCCCGAGATGTCGATCACACGCCGTAGGCCGGCGTACTGGTTCCGCTCGATCATGCTCGCGCCAAAGGCCAGCGCCCCCGAAATCGAGGTGCGGCGCAGGCCGGGATCCTGCTTGGTCGTCAGCTGTCTGGCGAAATCCTGCAGGTCCTGTCGGGTGGTGACGACGCGCCAGTCGACGACGACCTGCTGCGTTCCGGCCCATTCCACGTATGTCAGTGCCACATTCTGCAAAAGACCGGATTGCACGGCTGCGAAGACTTCGGTCGACCCCAGGGCTTCGGCATAGCCGCGGCGTTGCAGTTCCAGTTCCGCCTGCGACATGGAGCGGGACACATCGACCATCAGCACCAGCTCGAGGTCGACCTCGACCGTTTGCGCGTCGGCGGGGCGACCGGCCCCGGCGGTCAGGGCAAGCACAACGGCCAGCAGGCCCGGGATCAGGCGCAGACGATCAATCATGCAGGAACGCTAGGGCGTCACCCTTGCCCTGTAAATCGCCCGGCGCACCGGTTCACGATCAATTCAACCGACGGTGATCGCGGACGTCAGCGGGGGAGCGGGGTGGTGTGTTTGTTGTAGGGCGTCCAGTCCGTGATCTCGGGATAGTACATCGCGCGCCACTTGCGCACGCGCGGGTTCATGATGCGCCGCCACACCGGCGGGCACATCGCCGCCATGGTCATCACCGGGTAGCCGTGCGGGAGTTGCGGGGCCGCATCGGCACCGTAGTTCTGCAGAACGGGGAACCGGCGGTCAGGCTTGTAGTGATGATCGGAGTGGCGTTGCAGGTTGATGAGCAGCCAGTTCGATGCCTTGTGCGCCGCGTTCCACGAATGGCGCGGCTGTACGTGCTCGTACCTGCCATCGCCCAGGTGCTTGCGCGTCAGGCCGTAGTGCTCGATGTAGTTCACCAGCTCAAGCTGCCAGATCGCGACCCCTGCCTGAACAAGGAACAGGAGCAGCCCTGACCAGCCACCAAGCAGAAGCGCCAGGACCAGGCATGAAAGCTGCAGCCCCCAGTATTTGAAGAAGGGATTCCCGCGATCGGTCCAGGGCAACCCCTTGCGGGCGAGCATCGCCTTTTCGGCCCGAAAGGCAGAGATCAGCGATTCGCGCAGAACGCGGGGATAGAAGCGATGGAACCCCTCGTTATAGCGCGCGGTCACCGTGTCACGGGGCGTCGCGACATAGCGGTGGTGCACCAGCAGATGTTCCGACCGGAAATGGGAGTAGAGCACCATGGCCAGCAGCGCGTCGGCAAGGAACCGTTCCAGTCGGTTCTTCTGGTGCATCAGCTCGTGGGAGTAGTTGATCCCCACCGTGCCCGTGATCACACCGACGCCGAAGAACACCATGAACCGTTCGAAACCGCTCAGATGTTCGGCCTGGGGCACGTACCAGACCAGCCCGAACAGGGTCAGGAACTGTGCCGGCACCCAGATCAGCGTGACCAGCCTGTACCAGAAGAGATCGCTTTCCGTCGCCGAAAGATCCGCGTTGTCGAGGTTCAGGCCCACGACGGCGTCCAGAAGGGTGAAGAGGTACCACGTCGTCAGCGGCAACAGGATTACCGTCCAGCCGCCGTAAAGGGCAGTGACCCAGGCCAGCGGGATCAGGCCCAGCGACAGCCAGAAGGGCAACGCGCGTGTCGCGCGGGCCAGTTCCGTGGGCGGCAGGATGGTGCCTTCAAGGGCCATGGGGTGGATCTCGTTGCCTCGTACGTCCTTCCTTAGCGCAGGTCGGCCTTGGGTCAAAGACCCGCCGTAAGCGCCGCCTGCGACAAATCGAACGCCTTTCGCATGACCGTGGGCAGATCGGAGGGGCGGAATTCGCTGCGGGACACGAATTGGCCACGCGCCGGTTCGGCGTCCATGCCGACCCGTGCAATCCTGATCGCGAGCACAAGGTGGAAATGGGTGAAGGTGTGCCGCACCTCGCCCGCCGCGACCTGCCAGTCTGCCGTGACCGGCGGGATGCCGGCGGGGCGATCCTCCGACACGTCCAGCCAGTCCGATCCGGGCCAGCCCAGCATGCCGCCCAGAAGGCCCTTTTCCGGCCGCGTCTCGAGCAGCCATGCCCCGTCCGTCCGCTGTGCCAGGTAAACGGTGCCGTGGCGCACGGGCTTGGGTTTCTTCGGCGTCTTCTTCGGCAGCAGCGGGGCGGTGCCCTCGGCCCGTGCGGCGCAGGGATCGCGCCATGGGCATATGCCGCAGGCGGGCGACCTCGGTGTACAGATCGTCGCGCCCAGGTCCATCACTGCCTGGGCGTAGTCGCCCGGTCTGTGGGCCGGGGTCAGTTCCTTCGCGCGGGCCATCAACTCGGGCTTCGCGGCTGGCAACGGGGTGTGGATATCGTGCAGCCGCGCCATCACCCGCTCCACGTTACCGTCGAGAACGGTCCGCTGCAGATCGAAGGCGATGGAGGATACGGCTGCCGCGGTATAGGGGCCGATGCCCGGCAGGGCGAGCAGCGAGTCGTGGTCGGCGGGAAAATTGCCGCCGTGCCGTTCCACCACCGCACGCGCGCATTTCAACAAGTTGCGGGCCCGGGCATAGTATCCCAGTCCGGCCCACTCGCCCATCACCTCGGCGTCCTCGGCGGCGGCAAGATCGGCGACGGTGGGCCATCGGGCGACAAAGCGGGCGAAATAGTCCCGCACGGTAACGACAGTGGTCTGTTGAAGCATGATCTCGCTCAGCCAGACGCGGTAGGGGTCTGGCAGCACGCCCGCCTCGCGGTCTGCCGGTCCGGTGCGCCACGGCATCTCGCGGGCGTGGATATCGTACCAGTCCAGCAGAATGCGCGGCAGGTCGCCGGGGAAAGCTGTTTCACGCAATGTTTATGGGTCCTCGGGCGGTGTTGGGGTGGTGATGTCGCAGCAGGTCGCTATGGTATGCGTCACGATCGGAGTTACAAGACCATGCCACCTCGCCGCACCGGAACCTATGGGTTCAAGCGTACCGACAGCCTCCTGTCCGGCCAGATCCGCAAGGCGTCTGAATCGCGGGGATTCGCCCAGTCCCGTCTGCTCACGCAATGGCCGGAAATCGCCGGAGAGGAGATCGCCGCGATCAGTGAGCCGGTCGAGGTCGGCTATGGCCGCGGCGGTCTCGGCGCGACATTGACCTTGCTGACTACCGGGGCGCATGCGCCGGTGCTCGAAATGCAAAAGGAACAGCTGCGTGCCAAGGTGAACGCGGTCTACGGCTACAACGCCATCGCGCGCGTGCGCATCACCCAGACCGCTGCGACCGGTTTCGCCGAAGGCGGGGTGGCGTTCGGCCACCGCAAGCCCGCCGCCACGGCCGAGCCCGACCCCGAACTGCGCAGGAAAGCGGAGGCGACCGCCGGTCAGGTGGCGGACAACGGGTTGCGCGATGCTCTTGCACGTCTGGGCGAGAACATATTCAACAGGAACAATCGCTGACAGCAGCAAAGGAATACCACATGAAACGTAGAAATCTGATTCTGGGCGGTTTCGCCGTCGCCGGCCTCGGCGGCTGGGCCCTGACAAGCAACCTGTCGCAGCCCGGCTCCACCGTCATCGTCGGGGCGGCCAACGCGCAATCGACGGATGCTGATGTCGACACGTCATCCATTCAGGAAATGGCGCTGGGCGATGAGAATGCACCCGTGACCATCATCGAATACGCGTCGTTCACCTGTCCGCATTGTGCGGCTTTCCACCAGGGCCCCTTCAAGCAGCTCAAGTCCGAATACATCGACACCGGCAAGGTCAGGATGATCTACCGCGAGGTCTATTTCGACCGTCCCGGTCTCTGGGCGTCGATGGTCGCCCGCTGCGGCGGGCAAGAGAAGTTCTTCGGTATCGCCGACCTGATCTACAAGGGGCAATCCGAATGGGCCCGCGCGGGAGAACCCACCGCCATCGTCGAGGGACTGCGCAAGATCGGACGTCTGGCCGGGATGGACAACGAGACCCTGAACGCCTGCCTGCAGGACGCGGACAAGGCACAGACCCTCGTCGCATGGGAAACCAAGAACCGTGAAGGGGACGACGTGACCTCGACCCCGAGCTTCATCATCAACGGCACCAAGCAGTCGAACATGCCCTATGCAGACTTCAAGGCGCTGATCGACGCAGAGCTCGAAGGCTGATGGAGGCACCCCTTGCAGGTCTGAAGGTCGTCGAACTGGCCAGGGTCCTGGCCGGGCCCTGGGCCGGTCAGACCCTTTCCGATCTCGGCTGCGAGGTCATCAAGGTCGAAAGCCCCGCCGGCGATGACACGCGCCAGTGGGGCCCACCCTTCGTCACGCGGGACGAGGACCAGTCAGCCAGCTATTTCCACTCCACCAACCGCGGCAAGGCGTCGATCACCGTCGATTTCCGTACCGAGGAAGGTGTGGCGAAGGTAAAGGCTTTGCTGGCGGATGCCGATATCCTGATCGAGAACTTCAAGACCGGCGGTCTGGCAAAGTACGGCCTGGACTACGCCAGTTTGCAGGCCGAATTCCCGCACCTGATCTATTGTTCGATCACCGGTTTCGGCCATACCGGTCCCTACGCGCACCGTGCCGGATACGACTTCATCATCCAGGGCATGTCGGGCCTGATGTCCATCACCGGTGAACCCGACCGTCAGCCGCAGAAATCGGGCATGGCGATCACCGACATCTTCACCGGCATCTACGCGACCACTGCAATCCTCGCCGCCGTCCATCAGCGCGGTCGCACCGGCAAGGGGCAGCACATCGACATGGCGCTTCTGGATTGCGCCGTGTCGATCATGGGCAATCAGGCGATGAACTACCTCACCACGGGCAAGCCGCCGGGTCGCATGGGCAACGCGCATCCCAACCTGACGCCCTACGAGGTGTTCGAGTGTTCCGACGGGCATATCATCATCGCCACCGGCAACGATGGGCAATACCAGCGCCTGTGCCGGTTGCTGGGGCTGGACGACATGGCGGAGTCGCCGGACTACGCCAAGAATGCCGATCGGGTCGCCAACCGGCCCGAGATGATCCGCCGCCTGAATGGGGCCACCCGCCAGCGCAGCCGTGACGACCTTCTCGCGGCCTGCGAGGCGAACAACGTGCCCGCCGGCCCGATCAATGATCTTTCGGACGTGATGGCGGACCCTCAGGTCGTGGCACGCGGCATGCAGATCGAACTGGACGGGGTGCCCGGCCTGCGGTCTCCCTTCAAATTTTCGGACGCTACGCTCGCGTTGCACCGTCCCGCCCCCAAACTGGGCGAGGACAACTGAAGAGGATCAGGGCCTGTCAGTCCGGTCTCGGCAGCGCGTCGAGCGCCGAGAAGAGCGCGTTGTCCTCTGCCATCCGAAGACGCACGGGCAGGGTGATGACCTTGCTCCGGAAGGCAGCCGGCAGCCTGACCGCGTCCTTTTCCGTGGTTACCAGCTGTGCGCCGCGGGCCGCGGCGTCTGCTTCCAGCCGGGTCATCAGGGCGGATGTCAGAGGCTGGTGATCGTCAAGCGCCTCGGCATGCACAAGGGTCGCCCCCAGGCCTCTCAGCGTGGCAAAGAACTTCTCCGGATGCCCGATCCCGGCAAAGGCAAGCGCGGTCGTGTCGTCCCAGCTCATCCCGGTCTGCAAGGGTGCGAGGGTGGCGCGCACATGCGGCACATCGGCGGGCAGGGATGGGGGGGTGAACCGCGCCTGCGCGGCGTCATCCCCGATCGACAGCAGCAAGTCGGCGCGCCGCAGACCGGTGGCCACCGGTTCCCGCAGCGGGCCGGCGGGCAGGCAGAGGCCGTTGCCAAAGCCCTTCTCCGCATCGACCACCACGATGGCGAGGTCGTGGTGCAGGGCCGGATTCTGAAAACCGTCGTCGAGGACGACCACGCTGGCCCCGTCCGCGACCGCTGCCCGCGCACCCGCGGCACGGTCGCGCGCGACCCAGACTTCGGCGAAGGCGGCCAGCAGCAGCGGTTCGTCTCCAACCTGTGCGGCAGTGTGTCGGGCAGGGTCCACCCGGACCGGTCCCTCCAGCGTACCGCCGTATCCCCGCGAGACGACATGCGGCGTGTGAAACCGGTCCCTCAGCCGTTCGACCACCGCCATGACGGTCGGCGTCTTGCCCGTGCCTCCCGCGTTGATGTTGCCGACACAAACGACCGGGATCGAGAGCTTCGCACGGTCACCTCGCGCCAGGCGACGCGCCGTCGCGCGGGCGTAGAGGCCGCCCAGCGGTTGCAACAGCCGCGCGCGCCAGTCGGGCCGCGCCCTGTGCCAGAAGCCCGGTGCGCGCATCAGCCTGCCCTCAGCTTGTCGTCGAGCGCATCCTGCACCAGATCGGTCACGCGGTCCATCAGCGCCGCACCCTGACTGATCACGTCCCAACCTGCATGTGCCATGGTGGCAGCCTGATCCGGTGCGATCAGCCGCGACACGGCGGTGCCGAGCGCGTCCGCGTCATTGACGATCCGTGCCGCCCCGGCCGCCGCCAGCCGCGTGTAGGAACCCATGAAATCCCGCACCTTGGGACCATAGAGTACCGCCGACCCGAGTGCCGCGGCGTCGAACGGATCGCACCCGCTTTCGCCCTGCACGAGGGACGAGCCGAGGAACGACACCGGTGCGAGCCGGAAGAAAAGCCCCCGGTCGCCGCTGTCCTCGGTTATCAGAACCTGCGTCGTCTCGTCGGGGAAGGTGCCATCGCTCCAGTTTGCCGTGGCAAAGCCGCGCGACTGGGAAAGCTCCACCGCTTCGGCGCCCTTGGCCGGGTCGGCGGGTTGCAGGACGAGGAGAAGCCTGTGCGACAGGCGCACGGCCTGCCGGTGCGCCGACAGGATCGTGGGAAATTCCTTGGCCTGCAACTGGGCCGCGAACCAGATCGGCCTGCCGGCGATCACGGCGGACAGATCGGTCAGGTCGGATTCGACGCAGGGCAGCGCCTGCCCCCCGGCGACGAGGGGCGAAGTGACCTCGACCTTGCGGCGCGGCAAGCCGAGGGTCAGAAGCCGCTGCAGCCCTGCCTCGGACCGCGCCAGCACGAAATCGAACTCCGACAGCAACCGGTATGTCAGATCCGACAGCCACCGGTCGCGGCGTCGGTCGAAACCACGGCTGTCCGCGTCGATCAGGAACTGGGGGCAACCCTGCGATCCTGTCTCGAGGACGAGGTTCGGGCGCAGGGCACCCCAGACCCAGATGCAGCAATCCGGCTGCCAATGGGCGTGAAACGCCTTGACCGCCGCCATGTGTTCCGCCGGTACGGTCTGCACGATCACCTGGCTCTCGGTCCTTGCCAGCGCCGCCGTGTCCTCATGCTCGGGCAGGGTAATCAGGACGTTCAGACCGGCTCTCACGGCGCAGAGACGCATGGCGAGATCCTGAATGGCCAGCATGTTCCCGCCTTCGGCCGCGTGGATCCAGACAAGCTCGCCCGGAGGTCTGGCCTGATCCGGCGGCACCACCTCGCCGCCGCCGCGCCGGATCATGGCGCGGTACGCTGCAAGCCCCAGCGATCGGCTCATGTCGGGGTCAGCCCAGCTCTTCGGTCGGGGATGCCGGTGTTTCCTCGTCCCGCAGACGATGGAGATGGGCGATGAAATAGCGCATATGCGCGTTGTCCACCGTGCGCTGCGCCTCGTTCTTCCAGGCGTCGAAGGCCGTGGCGTAGTTCGGGAAGATGCCGACGATGTGAATGTCCTCGACGTTCTTGAACGCCGTTTCCGTGGGTTTCACCAGTTCGCCGCCAAAGACGAGATGCAAGCGCTGTGTCATTGGATTTCCTTTGTCACGTGGGAGTGTTCCTGTCGTACCAGATGGCGCGTTTCAGGCAAGGGCGGCGATCAGCGCAGCCTGGGTCGGCCCGCCTCCCGCCACCACGCCGTTCAGGCGCGGGTCCGCGTTGTTGAAGACCAGCGGTGCGCCCTTCTGGTCCGAGCAGACGCCACCCGCCTCCGACACGATCAGCGCGCCAGCGGCGATGTCCCATTCCCAGCTGCGGCGCAGGGTGAGCATCGCGTCGAAACGCCCTTCGCCAACCAGCGCGAGACGGTAAGCCAGCGAAGGCCGGTAGCTGCGCTTGAACGTCGGCGCGCTGCCGGAATGCCACAGGTGATCCATCAGCGCCGGTTTCGCAGCCAGCACCGTGGTTTGTGACAGGTCCGGCTGCCGGGCCGCGCGCAGGGTTGCGCCGTTGAGCGTGGCACCCTGCCCCTTGGCGGCGGCATAGAGCTTGTCGCGCATGGGCAGGAAAACAACCGCCGCGGTGATTTCGCCACCATCGGCCACCGCAAGCGAATGTGCCCAGGTATTGGAGCCTTCGACGAAACTGCGCGTGCCGTCGATCGGGTCGATGATGAAGACGCTTTCCTTGCCCAGTCGCTGTGCGTTGTCCTCGGTCTCTTCGGACAGCCAGCCGTAATCGGGGCGGGCAAGGCGCAGGGTGGTCTGCAGGACATCGTTCACCGCCAGGTCGGCCTCGGTCACCGGGCCGGCGTCGTCGGGCTTGTCCCACCGGCGCGCGGTCTTGCCGGCAAAGCCTGTCGCGACCCGCCCGGCAACGCGGGCGGCGTCGATCAGCAGAGGCAGATCATGCGCCGGCAAGGGTCATTCCCGGCACGAGCAGCGAAGGCACCACGCGGCTCAGGTGGGGCCGGGCGTCGTTCGCGGGGACGATCGCGCGCAGCATCTCGCGCAGGTTGCCCGCGATGGTGCATTCGTTGATGGCATGGGTGATCTCGCCGTTCTCGACCCACAGGCCGCTCGCCCCGCGGGAATAGTCCCCCGTGTTCGGGTTGATGGTCGATCCGATCATCGATGTGACGATCAGCCCGGTGCCCATGTCGCGGATCAGGTCTTCGCGGCTGGCGTCTCCCTGCGTCAGCGCGACGTTGAAGGTGGTGGGCGACGGCCCTGAGGACGTGCCCCGGCCCGCATTTCCCGTGGGCGCCATCCCCAGCTTTCGGGCGTTCGCAAGGTCCAGCGTCCAGCCCTTGAGAACGCCATTCTCGACGATCGCGCGGCGCTGCGTCGGCAGGCCCTCGCCGTCGAAGGGACGCGAGCCGCCGACGCGCTTGCGGTGCGGATCCTCGATCAGCGACAGGTGATCCGGCAGCACGGACTCCCCGAGCGCGTGGCGCAGGAAAGACGCGCCGCGTGCGATGGCGTTGCCGTTCACCGCACCAAGGAGATGGCCGATCAACGAAGAGGCGATCCGTTCGTCGAACAGGACCGGATAGGTGCCGGTGGGCGGCTTGCGGGCATTCAGCCGGGCCAGTGCCCGCTCGGCGGCGGTGCGGCCGATCTCACCTGCATCCCTCAGGTCCGACTGGAAGATGCGGTTGTCACCGTCGTAGTCGCGCTCCATCCCCGTGCCGCTGCCCGCGATGGCCACGCACGACAGTCCCCGATTGGTCCGGCCGAAACCGCCCCCGAACCCGTTCGTGGCGGCAAAGAAGATCTGCTGCGCGCTGTATCCCGCGGATGCGGACTGCACCTGGCTTACCCCTTTTACCGCCAGTGCGGCGGCTTCGGTCGCGGCGGCATCGTTCTGCAGGTCTTCGGGGGAGGGTTCCGCGGCGGGATCGACCAGTTCCAAGGCTTCGGCATCCCAGTTCCGCGCCAATTGCTCAGGCTCCGCAAGCCCGGCGTAGGGGTCTTCCGGCGCTTCCCGCGCCATGGCGACCGCCCGCTCCGCCATCTCGGCAATCGTCCGTTCCGAGGTGTCCGAGGCCGAAACCGTGGCGGTGCGCCTGCCGATGAAAACGCGCAGGCCGATGTCCGTTCCCTCGGACCGTTCTGCCTGTTCGAGCGTGCCGCCGCGCACATCGACCGACACGGAGGTGGCCCGCACGGCCTTGGCATCCGCAGCGTCGGCACCGGCCTTTTCCGCGGCAAGCAATAGCGATCCGGTCAGCGCGTCGAGTGGCTGTGACATGTGGCAGGCTCCAATCGGGGTCCGCGCAGAGGTAATGCCCTACGCCGTCGAGAGCAAGGGCGCCACCGACCCAACGCCGCGCCTGCAAGGAACGGGCCGCAACGACAGAGGGGCGCGGCCCAGGCCGCGCCCCTCTGCAGATCTCGCGGATCGCATCACTTGATGCGTTGACCGTTCGCCAGCACTTGTCCGTCTTCGGTGAACTCGATCTTCGATGTGAGCGTATCGGGCTCGCTTCCCGGCACCGCGAACAGTCCCATCATCATCCGCGCGCCCATCGCCTGCTCCTGCGGGAGCAGTCCCATGGCCACCAGCTTCTCAAGAAGGCCGTTGCCGCCCTCGAGAGACAGATCGATCGCGCCCACGGGCTTGGGCATGCCGGGCATGGTCGTCATGTCCGAATTGTCGAAGGTCACATCGCCTTGGCCTTCAAGCCGCGCACCGGCGGCATCCACCAGAAGCTTGTTGACGCTCAGCGCCTCGACCTCGCCCGGAGGGCCGGCCATCTGCGTCGCCGCGTCGGCGGCCATGTAGTCGACCAGCAGTTTCGCCTGACCGCTCAGGTCCAGCTCGACCGTCGCGGGATCGCGGGGCAATTGACCCGTCGGATCGAAGATACCCCAGATCATGTCCGACATGACGAAATCGCCGAGCGTGATGCCAAAGGCGAAATCCTGTGCTTCGTCCGACTTTACCACGGGCGCTTCCAGTTTGAATCCCGTCCGGGCCATGCTGATGTCGATGGGGAAGGGCAGTTCCGCCACCTTCAGGTTCATCTCCGTGTCCTTCTGGGAACCGGCATAGGCCAGGCCCTCGGGGCCCATCGCCACGCTCAGTTCGCCACCCTGCGAAGACGTCGCGGCCGAGAAATCGCCTTGCTCCTCGTCCACGAAATTGATCCCGGTGTTGCCCGACCCGTAGGTGATGGTCCCCGACATGTCGAACCCCGCGGCGATCATCGCCGCCATGTCCGCCGCATCCACGGTGGTCAGCGGGATGGTCCCGTTCCCTTCGAGCGTCAGGTCCGACATACTGCCCTTGAAGGAAAGCTGGCCGCTCTGCTCGGGGTTGTGGACGAACACATCATAGGTGACGCCGCCGATCTGGCCGGTCTGCTCGTAGCCCCTGGTGTCACCGATCGTCATCGTCGTCCGGCTGGTGAAGTCGTTGGCGACCACGTCGATCCTTGCGTTCTCCGCGCCGTAGCTCTGCCCGTCGACGATGAGCTCCTTCAGCTTCAGCCCGACGGTGCCCGCGTCGTAGGCATAGGTCATGTTTTCGGGGCTCCCGCTGACGACGATGCTGTGATCGGTCTGCGCGTAATCCATGTTCATGGTGAAACCGGGGTCGGTCTCCGTGCCTGTGGCGGAAATCGACATGGGAAGCGTGTCCGGCATCACGATGGCCACGGTGCCGTCGCCGTTGCCCCTGAACTCGAGGGTGCCGATGTTCATCGAGACGGCGCCGCCCTCTTCGGGCATGGGCATGTCCAGCGCGAGGTCGCTGACCGTCAGCGTGCCCCCCGCGTCGTTCTCGGTGGCGGTGATGCCGTAGCCCATGTTCTCCATGTACTGCCGCCAATCTCCCCAGACCTGCGTCGGCGTAAGGTCGGCCCAGGCCGCGGTGGACAGAAGCATCGCAGGCACTGCGAAGCCGAGGGAGGCTGAATTCATACGAAACATGAGAATATCCTTATCGCAAATCTGGCCGGAGCCTCCGACAACGGGCGCGCGGGGTCAAGGGTCGTCGGGGCTGGACCATCCCATTTCACAGCTTTACCACAGGGCACGGACGCTATGCAAAACATCCCCCGAACCAAGGAGCGATTTCATGGACATGACCGGGAAGACAGTGATGATCACGGGTGCCAGCCGGGGCATCGGGGCCGAGAGCGCGCGTGTCTTCGCCGCGGCGGGGGCGAACGTCGCGCTGCTCGCCCGGTCGCAGGATGCCCTTGCCGACCTCGTCGGGGAAATCGGCGAAAAGGCCATCGCGATCCCCTGCAACGTGGCGCGCTACGGCGAGGTATCGTCGGCCGTGGCCACGACACAGAGCGCCTTCGGCGGGCTCGATGTGCTCGTCAACAACGCGGGCGTGATCGAGCCGATCTCGCATCTGGCGGAAGCCGATCCCGATGACTGGGGCCAGGTGATCGACATCAATCTCAAGGGCGTCTTCAACTGCATCCACGCCGTGCTGCCGATCATGCGCGAAACCGGCGGCGGATCGGTGCTGACCATCTCTTCCGGGGCCGCGCACAACGCGATCGAAGGCTGGAGCCACTACTGCGCATCCAAGGCCGCCGTGAACATGCTGAACCGCTGCCTCGACACCGAGGAGGCACAGCACGGGATCCGCGCCATCGGCCTGTCGCCGGGCACCGTCGCGACCCAGATGCAGCGCGAGATCAAGGCGTCGGGTATCAACCCGGTGAGCAGGCTCGACTGGTCGGACCACATTCCGCCGGACTGGCCCGCCAAGTGCCTTCTGTGGATGTGCGGCCCCGATGCCGACCGCTTCAAGGGCGGCGAAATATCGCTGCGGGACGACGAAATTCGCGGTGCGGTGGGCCTCGCATGATTTCCTGTGACCGCTCCGACGACATCTGGACTGTCACCATCGACCGCCCCGAAAAGGCGAATTCGCTGACCCATGCGATGCTGACCGAGCTCGCCGAGGTGATGGAGGCCGCACAAGAGGCGCGGGCCGTGATCCTGACGGGCAAGGGGCGCGTGTTCAGCGCCGGTGCCGACCTCGAAGCCGCCCGCGCGGGGCTCGCCACCTCCGACGTCTGGGAGCGGCTTTCGGGTGCGATCGCGGGCCTTCCGGGCCTGACCGTCGCGGCCCTGAACGGAACGCTGGCGGGCGGCGCGATGGGAATGGCGCTGGCCTGCGACATCCGGATCGCCGTGCCGACGGCAAAGTTCTTCTACCCGGTGATGAAGCTCGGCTTCCTGCCGCAACCCTCCGATCCCGCCCGCATGGCCGCGCTGATCGGACCTGCCCGGACCAAGCTGATCCTGATGGGAGGGCAGAAGATCACCGCGGACGAAGCGCTTGCCTTTGGCCTGATCGACCGGATCATCGACGCGGAGGCGCTCATGGATCACGCCCGCATGATCGTCGCGGACACGGTGGCCGCCAAGCCCGACATCGCCGCCGGGATCAAGCGGATGTTCAGCACCTAGATCAGCGGCACGAATGGCACGTCGCAGGCGGCCAGCATCAGGACGGTCGTCAGGATCAGGATGGTGCGCATCGGGTTCTCCTCGGGTTTCGCGGACCCTGCTTTTCCTGCGTCGCGGCGTCAACTAGCGATTGCGCGTGCCGCCGGGAACCTTCGATCTGAAACCGGGTGGGCGCTTTGCCACCCATGCTGCGAATTTTGCCAGCCTCGGGTGCGCACGAAGTGCCTCGGGCGTGTTGTAGTTGCGTGCCAGTTCCGTCTCGGTCAGCGTGGCGTGCACTTCGCGGTGGCAGATGTGGTGCATCAGCACGGTCGGCCCGCCCTTGCCGCCGCGGAGCTTCGGCACAAGATGGTGCAACGACTGCGGCACATCGGGCGGAATCTCGCGGCCGCAAAGCGGGCAGGTCGGATGCGGCGCGGTCTCGCTCATATAAAATCCTTGATACTCCGGGGCCGAACCGCTTGCGCTTAACACGCCAAGCCGCCCAAGGATTTCCGCAAGGGCGAGTTGCGCCGGATGGTGATGGAGGCGCTCAGGGATGGGCCGCAGACCGGCGCTGACATTGCGCGAGCGGTGCAGGCGCGCAAGCAGCAGCTAACTTATAAGCGGGCCTATCATCGCGTGTACATCTGCCTGTGGAACTTGAAGAAGCGTGGGTTGGTGAGGCACGAGGGGCGGCTGTGGCTGGCCCCGTAGGGCCAGCCGAGTCAATATGTCGCCTTGTTTTATGCGGCTTCTATTGCTTGTTTGAGGGAACCATCATTCAACAGGGTATTGAACCATGCAGCGTCCTTGCAAGCGCATACAAAAAGACGATCCTCGCTGCGGAGAGTGGAGAGAAGGCGGTCACGAAGTTGAACCGCAGACCCGTCATAATCAACCCACCATACTGTTTCGAGAACCCTGCCCGCTTTTGAAGATATCGAGCGGATCAGGTCGTCCATATCCTTGTGAGACGGATTCGGGCCATTAAGATCGTAAGAGAGAAGGTAGCTTGCCATTGGATAAATCTCCTTTTTTGGCGTTGGACTGACGCCATCAGGAGACTTGACCCTGTTGCTCACCCGTGTAAAAAGAAGGGGTGATCACAAACTCTAGCCCCCGACGGCTAGTTCGAAATAGAGGCGGCAGGTGTAGTGACCTGACCGCCTCAATTTTTCGTTTACCATGAATCACTTGGCAGGTCTAGTGTTGTTCACGCTTCACCCCCACCAGCTATTGTGCATCAATCCGCCCGCTGCCAGTAGCCCTTCCATTGGCGCAATACTGGCGAACCCATCGCATTGCTTACCACAATCTGCGCCAGCGTCCCGTTGTCGGTGCGGCGGTTGTCTTCCAGCCAAGCAGCGTGGTTCGCATACTGGTAAAGGTATTGGGCGCTGACGTGGTGGACATGCGCGACATGTTCTCGTTCATGTAAAATCCTTGATACTCCGGGGCCGGGCAGGCATGAGGATGGCGTGTTTGCCCTCCGAGACAAGATGCCGATGACGGATATTGGCCTTTCTGCCCTGCCCACGATCCCACGGGCACCGCAATGACCCATGCCGTGGTGATCGGCGCGGGCCCGGCGGGGCTCATGGCCGCGGAGACGCTGGGCGCGGCGGGGCACCGGGTCACGCTGTGCGACGCGAAGCCGTCGGTCGGGCGCAAGTTTCTGATGGCGGGAAAATCGGGGCTCAACCTCACCAAGGACGAGCCCGAAACACCCTTCCTCGAGGCCTTTGCCGAGGCACGCGGGAAACTCGCCCCGATCCTGTCGGCCTTCGATACGCAAGCCGTTTGGCGCTGGGCGGAGGGGTTGGGGCAGGAGGTCTTCACCGGATCGACGGGCCGCGTGTTTCCCAAGGCGATGAAGGCGTCTCCACTGCTCCGGGCCTGGCTGGGGCGCCTGGACGAACTGGGCGTGACGATCCGCACCCGGCGGGATTGGCAAGGGTGGCGGAACGGGGAATTGGCCTTTCTCACACCGGAAGGGACCGAGACCCTGACGCCGGACGTGACGGTGCTGGCCCTCGGCGGCGCGAGCTGGCGCCGCCTTGGATCGACCGGGGCCTGGGCGGCGATCCTGCAGGAGCAGGGGATCCCGATCGCGCCCTTCGCGCCCGCGAACGCCGGTGTGGCGATCAACTGGTCGGGTCACATGGCCCGGCACTTCGGGGCGCCGATCAAGGGCGTGTCGTGGTCCGCCGGGCCCCACGTGTCGCGCGGGGAGGCGAGCCTTTCCGTCCGCGGGCTGGAAGGTGGCGGAATCTACTCGGTATCGCGGGGCGTGCGAGAGGGGCATGACCTTTTTCTCGATCTGCTGCCGGATCTCCCGGTGCCGGAGGTCACGGCACGGCTGGCGAGGCCGCGCGGCAAGGCGAGCCTGTCGAACCATATGCGCAAGGTGCTGACTCTCACGCCCGCGCAGATTGCCTTGGTTCAGGAAATGGCACGCCCCCTGCCAGAGGGGCTGCGCGCCACGGCGCGCCTGCTCAAGGCGCTGCCAATCCGCCACGAGGGACTGCGGCCGATGGACGAGGCGATCTCGACGGCCGGTGGCGTTCCGTTCGGCGCGCTCGACGGCAACCTGATGCTGCGCGACCTGCCGGGGGTCTTCGTGGCGGGCGAAATGCTGGACTGGGAAGCGCCCACCGGAGGCTATCTGATCTCGGCCTGCCTCGCCACGGGACGTTGGGCAGGGCAAAAGGCCGCGGACTGGTCACGCGACCGATCAGGTCCGACGGGGCTTGGCGGCACCTGACGGGCGCCAAGCTCATCGCCGGCAGACCTGCAGACCGAAACGGGCCCTATCCGGCGACCTTTTCCTGTGCTGCCTTGAACGCGGGACGGTCCCGCATCTCCGCCGCCCAGGCGCCCAGCTTGTCGTTGACGCGGGGAAATTTCGCCCCGATGGACCAGTTCACGCAATGACAGGCGAGAATGTCGGCATGGGTCATCTGGTCACCCATCAGGAATGGCCCCTCCAGCCTGTCGGCAAGCACATCGGCAGACCGCAGAAACTCCGACTTCAGGCTGTCCTTGATCTCCGGCACGCGGCGGTCCTCGGGAAAGACAAAGCTGTGCTTGGCCGCTGCCCAGAGAATCGCGTCGAATTCGTCGATCAGCCAAAAGGTCATCGCATCCTGCCGGGCGCGGTCGACGGTTCCGGCGGGCGCAGTCAGCTTGCCGTGCTTGTCGCCAAGGTAGGTCATGATCGCCACCGAGTCGGTCAACACAGCGTCGCCGTCGACCAGTGCCGGGATCTTGCCCAGCGGGTTGTATTTCATCGCCTCTTCCGACCGCGGCCCGGCATCCACCTGCTGATAGGGCAGGCCCATTTCTTCCAGCATCCACATGACCCGGAAGGCCCGGGATTTCGTTGAACCGATCACTTTGTACATCTTCAGTCCTTTCAGCGTTGAGCGCCCAGCATGGCGAGGCGGATAAAGGCGCGTTCCACCAGCGCGAGCGCCGGTGCCGTCTGCGCGGCGGAGCGCAGGGTCAGATCCGTGTCCGTCAGCACCGCAAGCGCGGTCTCCAGCTTGGCCGCCCCCCAGGCGCGGGCCTGCCGCATGGCGCGATCCCTGTCGCGCACGCCATACACGGGCGCGCCCGGTGACGCGGCAATCCGGTAGAGCGTGCGGAAATGGCGAATCGCCATGATCGTCAGGGTCACCGGGTTGACGCCCTGGCCCTGCAGCTTGTTCATCACGGGTCCGATCTCTCCGGCGCGGGCCTCTGCGACCACGTGCAGGATGTCGTCCACCTCCGCCTCGGTTGAGGTGGGTGCGCAGGCGCTCACATCGTCCAAGCTCAGCGGCTCCGGATCGTTCAGCTTGTAAAGCGACAGCTTCTCGATTGTCTGGCGAAAGTCTCCGGGGTCCAGCGTACGGGCCAGTTCACCCAGCGCCCCCATGGCATCCGGCTCGGGGCGCAGACCGGCTTCGGCCAGCAGCCGCTCGATCTCGGCCCGGTCGGGTGGATTATCGTAGATGGCCGCCGCGTAGGCATTGGGGTGGCTTTCGAAAGCCTTCCGAACCTTCGATGTCTTCTTGAGGTCGCCGCCGGACACCACGATCTGCGCATCGCCGGGATGCCAATCGGCCAGGGCCTCCAGCAGCGGTTTGGCCACGTTGTCGTTCGCATCCTCGACAAAGGCCGCCCTCGGACCGGAGAAAAACCCCACGGCCTTGATCGCGTCCAGCAGCATCGCCGGATCGCGGCGCAGGTCCGCGGCCTGAATACGGGTCAGCCGCATTTCCTCTTCCGCATCGGGGCCCAGCAGGGCTTTCAGGAATTCCTGCCGTTTCAGGGCGACACGCATCGCATCGCTGCCGAAAATCAGCAGCCCGGCTTTCCCCTTGTCGGGCTTGGCGAAATATCCGTTGGCCTCGCGGGGGGACAGCTTCATGCGGGGATCTGCGCAGCGTAGAGCCGCGCGATAATCTGTTCGGCAAGGATCCGCATCAGCCGTTCCTGTGCGTCCTGCGCGCTGGCCAGCGTGGCAACGGTGGTTCCGGTCGCCGAATAACCGGTGAAATTCTCGACGCGGCCGGACGTGACGATCTGACCGCCCTGAAGATCGCGCAGGGCGAAGTCGGCGGCGCCCAAAAGGTTGAAGCGGGTGGTGTTCCCCGCCGGATCGATTGCCAGCCCTTCCTCCACGGTGGCGATCGTTACCGCCAGCCCGAATCGAGCCGGGCTCGGACGCCCCAGCCGTTCCTCGATCTCCCGGGTGAGCAGGTAGCCATTCCGGTCGTCGGGTTCGTCCACGAGGACCCGGTTTCGCAGCGCGCTGCCGCTGCCGCCGGGGCCGTAGACCGGCGTGAACCCGCAGGCGGCCAGGGCCAGCGGGGCCAGCAGGATGCTGCGACGGTCAAGCAACGACATTCACGATACGTCCGGGCACGACGATGACCTTCTTGGGGGTGGCCCCGTCCAGGGTCCTGATCACAGCTTCATGGGCCAGCGCGATCTTTTCAACCTCTTCTTTCGGCAGGTCCGCCGCCACCTTGATCTCTGCACGGCGCTTGCCGTTGATCTGGATCGGTAGCGTCACGGTATCGTCCACCAACATGGCCTCGTCCGCCACGGGCCAGTGGGCCGTCGCGACAAGACCCGTGCCGCCCTGCTGTTGCCAGACCGCTTCGGACAGGTGCGGTGTCATCGGTGCCATCAGTTGTGCGAGGGTCATGATCGCCTCGCGCTGGGCGGCCTGGCCTGCCTTCGATTTCTGCAAGGTGGCGGTAAAGGCGTAGAGTTTGGCAATCGCCGCGTTGAAACCGAAGGATTCGACACCCATCGTCACGTCGTGAATCGTCTTGTGCATCTGGCGGAGCAGACCTTCGTCATCCTCGCCGGTGGCGCCCGGAGACATCGCGGCGATACGGTCGCTGATGTTCCACACGCGGGAAAGGTGCTTGAAGGCCGCTTCGGCACCTGACGCCGTCCACTCCACGTCGCGTTCAGGGGGCGAATCGCTAAGGACGAACCAGCGTGCGGTGTCCGCTCCGTAGTTGGAGATGATATTCAGCGGATCGACCACGTTCTTCTTGGATTTCGACATCTTGGCCGAGGGGATGATCTCGACCTCCGTCCCGTCGGCGAGCTTTCCGTCGGTCACGTCCTCCGGCAGGTGGTACACCGGGCGGCCCCTGTCGTCGCGGGTCTGGTAGATCTCGTGGGTCACCATCCCTTGGGTGAACAACGCATCGAAAGGCTCGATCGCGCTGGCCGGCAGGTGCCCGGTGAGGTGCATCGCACGGGCGAAGAAGCGGGAATACAGCAGGTGCAGGATCGCGTGTTCGATACCGCCGATGTACTGATCGACGTTCATCCAGTATTGCGCATCCGCCATGTTCGTCGGGGTCTTCGCGCGAGGTGCGGTGAACCGCGCGAAATACCACGACGAATCGACGAAGGTGTCCATCGTGTCCGTCTCGCGACGCGCGGCCGCTCCGCAGGCGGGGCAGGCGCAGTCGCGCCAGGTGGGGTGGCGGTCCAGCGGGTTGCCCGGAACATCGAAGGTGACATCGTAGGGCAGTTCGATCGGCAGGTTCTCCTTCTTTTCCGGAACCACGCCGCAGCTGTCGCAATGTACCACCGGAATCGGGCAGCCCCAGTAGCGCTGGCGGCTCAGGCCCCAGTCGCGCAGCCGGAACTTCGTGACGCCCTGGCCCACGCCGTTTTCCTCGCAAAAGGTGATGGCGGCGTCGATGGCCTCGAGCCCGGTCTGCCACTGCTCCCCGGCGAACCCGCGATTGTAGAAGACCTTTTCGGTCTTCGGCGGAACAAAGGCCGCGTCCAGATCCTCTGGCGATTCCTCGGAAGGCAGGAAAGTCGAAATGATCGGCAGGCCGTATTTCGTCGCGAATTCGAAATCGCGCTGGTCATGTGCGGGACAGCCGAAGATCGCGCCCGTGCCGTAATCCATCAGGATGAAGTTCGCGATGTAGACCGGCATCTCGTAGGCCGTGTCGAAGGGATGGCGTACCGTGATCCCGGTGTCGTATCCAAGCTTCTCGGCGGTCTCGATGGCTTCCTCCGTCGTGCCGCCCTTGCGGCATTCGGCGCAGAAGGCGGCGATTTCCGGGTTGTTCCGCTCGAGCACCTTGGCCAGCGGGTGATCCGGCGAGATGCCGACGAAACTCGCCCCCATCAGCGTGTCGGGCCGGGTCGTGTAGACGTCGATCCTGTCATGCCCCTCCGGCGCGTCGACCGTGGAAAAGGCGAACTGGAGGCCCCGCGATTTCCCGATCCAGTTGGCCTGCATCAGTTTTACCTTGGCGGGCCAGTTGTCGAGACTGTCGAGCGCGTCCAGCAGCTCTTCGGAATGATCGGAGATCTTGAAGAACCACTGGGTCAGCTCACGCCGCTCCACCAGCGCGCCGGACCGCCAGCCGCGCCCGTTCTCCACCTGTTCGTTGGCGAGCACGGTCATGTCCACCGGGTCCCAGTTGACGACCGCATTCTTGCGGTAGACGAGACCGGCTTCGAGGAAGTCGAGGAAAAGCGCCTGCTGCTGGCCATAGTATTCGGGATCGCAGGTGGCGAATTCCCGCGACCAGTCGATCGACAGCCCCAGCGGTTTCATCTGGCCGCGCATGTCGTCGATATTGCCGTAGGTCCAGTCCTTGGGGTGGCCGCCGATGGCCATGGCGGCGTTTTCGGCAGGCATGCCGAAGGCGTCCCATCCCATCGGATGCAGCACGTTATGTCCCGTGGCGATCTTGTAGCGTGCGATCACGTCGCCCATCGTGTAGTTGCGCACATGCCCCATGTGGATGCGCCCCGAAGGATAGGGAAACATCTCGAGCACGTAGTACTTGGGCCTGTCGGCGTCGCGCACGGCCTTGAAGATGCCGTCCTTTTCCCAGGCGGCCTGCCAACGGGCTTCGATTTCAGCGGGGGTATAGCGGGTCATGGCGGGTGCCTTCGTTCAAACGGATCGCGCCGGGCCGTTCATCTCACAGGGCCCGGCGCGGAAAGAGTCGTTGGAGGGGTCGGGTTCAGAACTTGTTGTCGGCAATGCGCATTTCGCGTGCCCGCGACAGGATCGCATCCTCGACCGCCCGGGTGGTCGCCGTATTGACCGTGCGGCCATTGCGCGTCTGCAGTGCAAGGTTCAAGGACCGGGCATCCAGCGCGGGATCGTCGATCAGCACCGTCGCGCGGTAGGCCGATCCGCCGCCGGGCGGGGTGCCGTAGCCGGTGACGATCACGCCGGTGAACGGGTCGATGGACTGTACCGGCAGGAAATCCAGCACCTCGAGGGAAGCGGACCACAGATACTTGTTCACAGAAACGGTTGTATCGCCGCTCTTGCGGTTGAACAGGGACCAGATGGTATTGTCCGGGTTCGTCTCGATGTTGTTGGGGTTATTGGGGTTGGTGTAGGTTTCAGGCCGCGCCGTCGCCTCGCGCCCTAGGCTGCCGCACGCACCGAGGCTCGCGATGATGAGAAGTGCAACCGCACCTTTGCAAACGGTCCTGTACGCCATTTCAGCTTTCCTTTGCCTGTTTGCACAATGGTCTACCCAAGTGCCGGACCCACGGCAAGGCATATGTAGCACCGCGATTCCCCTGTCGAATATGGCTTTCGTGGCCCCGCTCTACCCCGAAGAGGGTGGGGCGGCGACAAAACTGTGGCAAAGCTGCACCATTGGCTGCGGCAATGGCTCGGAAGGTTTCAGGCTTCTTGCCAGAGCGGGGGGCTTGGGTGCAAACACCCTTCATACCCTTTCCGGATTCCCCGGTCTGGGCATATGAATTCAAACCGAGGGAAAACTCATGAAAAAAGTTCTCTTCGCTACAACCGCCCTGGTCGCGACCGCAGGCGTTGCAGCAGCAGACGTTACTTTCGGCGGCTACGGTCGCTTCGGTATCCTGTACCGTGACACGGCAGCAGGCGTCGACTCCACCGACGTCACCAGCCGTTTCCGCCTGCAGATCGACGCAACCGCAGAATCCGACGCTGGCGTCGTCTTCGGTGCGCGCGTTCGCATCCAGCAGGACAACGACGGTCTGGCAAACGGTGTGTCCGCAGCTCCGGAAACCCCGATCGACGCAGACGGCGACGGTGACATCGATTACCGCGGTCGTCAGGAAACCGGCATCAACGGCGTTCGCTTCTTCGCGCGCTCCGGTGGCCTGGAAGTCGGTGTCGGCAACATCTACGGCGCGCTGGAATTCATGCCCGGCATGTATCCCATCGACCTGGGTCTGACCGGTCACTCCTATGACTACACCGCGTACAACTTCCGCGGCGACGCATACGACTCCGACAGCAACGGCGCAGCCGGTCTGAACGGCGTCGAAGTTCTGTACTCCGCAGGCGACCTGTCCGTGCACGTGTCGGCTTCCGACGTTGGCGACCGTATCGCCGGCTTCGTTGCCTACACCTGGAACGGCTGGACCTTCGCTCTGGCAGCTCAGGACTCCGACATCGTTGGTGACACCGAGTGGGCAGCAACTGTTGGCGGTTCCTTCGGCCCGGCAGACGTGACCCTGGCATACGCCAAGAACGGCGACGACACCGGCGTCATCGGCGGCACCGGCGACCACTGGGTTCTGGCTGGCCGCTTTGACGTTGGCGCAGCAACCGACGTCGAAGTCTACGTCGCAGACGCAGACTACTTCACCGACACCTCCTACGGTGTCGACTTCAACCACGACCTGGGCGGCGGCACCTCGCTGCGCGGTGGTATCTCCTCCACCGGCTTCGACACCACGCTGGTCGACTTCGGTGTGCGCTTCAACTTCTAAGTTGAACTCGTACACGTGAGTTTGGGGCAGGCCTTCGGGTCTGCCCCTTTTCATTTCTGCCGTGTTGTTGTTGTCTGCCCCTGACGACAGCAAGGGGAAGATCATGGGGCTGGACGACATCACCACCAAGTTGGCGAAGGCCGAGGTTGACGCCGGACGCGCGGCCGGGTCGGTCACTCTGATCGCGGTCAGCAAGGTGCAGCCCAACGACCGGGTGCGCCACGTGCTTGAGCAGGGCCACCGCTGCTTTGGCGAGAACAAGGTGCAGGAGGCCGCTGGCAAATGGCCCGGTTTCCGCGAAGACTTTGCCGACATCGACCTCCATCTCATCGGCCCGCTGCAAACCAACAAGGCGCGCCAGGCGGTCACGCTCTTTGACGCGATCCATTCCGTGGACCGGCCCAAGCTGGCGCGGACCCTTGCCCGTCTCGCGCAGGAAGAAGGCCGGTGCCCCGACCTTTTCATCCAGGTGAACACCGGCGAGGAAGACCAGAAGGCCGGCGTCCTGCCGGCTCAGGCGGATGATTTTGTACGGGAATGCCGGGAACTGGACCTGCCGGTGAAAGGTCTGATGTGCATCCCCCCGATTGACGAGGAGCCCGCGTTGCATTTCGCGCTGCTGGCCAAGATCGCCGCCCGTAACGGGCTCGAGGGTCTGTCGATGGGCATGAGCGCCGATTTCGAACGTGCCGTCGCGCTCGGTGCGACTCACGTCCGGGTCGGTTCGGCCATCTTCGGGGAACGAGTGAAGGGCTGACCCGCCACGCCTAGGGCACGATCAGCCGCGTACGGTGCCGGATCATCGGCGCGATGGCATGCAGATCCGCCCGCCGCAGCGCGATGCAGCCTTCGGTCGGATAGCCCGGCCGTCGCCACTGGTGGATAAAGATCGCCGAACCCCGTCCGGAGATGGCGTAGGGCCAGTTCCAGTCCGTCAGGATCACGAGATCGTAGAGCGGATCGGCGCGTCGCAGCACCTCGTGACTGTGGGGATAGGGGGCCCGGACCATCATGTTGTAGTCCGGCGCAGCCGGATCGTCCGACCAAAGGTCGCCCGGCCCGATCGGCACGGCCCAGTCGGTCGGCGGAGCCATTCTGTCAGGACGGTAAAGCATCCCGACGATGCGATGTACGCCGCGCGGTGTCGCGCCATCGCCTTCCCGCTTGGCGGCACTCACACCGCCGCGCCCGATGGTGCAGGGCCAGTACCTTCCGGCAAAGCGCAGGCCTTTCGGTGTCAGCACCATGTCGCCGGGGGTCACAGCAGATGTCCGGACTTCGCCGCTTTCGTCGCGAGATAGGCGGCGTTGTGGCGATTTTCCCCGACGGCCAACGGCACCCGCTCGTCGACCGAGATGCCGGACGCCTCCATCATCTCCACTTTGCGGGGGTTGTTGGTAAGCAGCCGCACGGCGGAGAACCCCATCGATTTCAGGATGTCCGCTCCGAGCCGAAAGTCGCGTTCGTCATCTTCGAAACCCAGGCGGTGGTTCGCCTCGACCGTGTCGAACCCCTGGTCCTGCAGGGAGTAGGCCCGCATCTTGTTGGCCAGCCCGATCCCGCGCCCTTCCTGGTTCAGGTAAAGCAGTACGCCGTTTCCCTCTGCGCCCATCTGGGCGAGTGCCGCGCGAAGCTGGGGGCCGCAGTCACACTTGAGACTGCCCATGAGATCGCCGGTAAAGCAGGCCGAATGCAGCCGCGCCAGCACCGGCGCGCCCCGATCCGGGCGACCGATCTCAATGGCGTAATGTTCCTCGCCACCGTCTTCGGGGCGGAAGATGTGCAACCGTCCCGCTTCGGACACTTCCATCGGGAGGCGTGCGTTGACCACGGGATGCAGCGGACTGCGCTCTGCCAGTGCCGGAGCGGCCGCCGCGAGGTCGAGACTGGTCAGGGCGTGCCGGGTGGCGATTTCTTCGGCGTTGGGCAAGTCCAGCACCAGCGCGGCAGGCAGCAGCCGCGCCGATTTCACGAGATGCAACGCCGCCCGATGTGCCGCCGCGTCACCGCCGCGGGCGCTTTTCAGGGGCCCTTTCAGCGGCGCGCGCAGGTCGTCCGCAGGGTCTGCCACGCTCTGAATCCAGGCGGGGGTCGCCGCCGCCGGCAGCACGATCCGCGCGAGGTCGCCGTCATAGGCATGCGCCTTGAGCGTCCCTGCACGGCGTGCGGTCACGGCCAGCACCGGTTCGCCCCCCAGCGCCAGCACGTCTGCCAGCCGCTGCGCGACAAGGGTTTCCGCCGCGAGAACGAGCACCGGGGTCTCTCCGGTCAGGACGATCGGGAGGCCCATGCGCAGGTCCGCCCGCGCGCGCGCCAGCTGTTCGGTAATGTCGGGGGCGAGGGCCATTCGTGTTACAACTCCGAGGGACGGCTGAAACCTAACTATGCCAAGCCGGCCGAAAATGAAACATTGCGGCCTTCTGCCACACGAGCCCGTGAAACCGGGGGGCCACACCTTGCCGAATACGGGTGTTGGACACACTTCTTAACGAAACCGTGTGGAGGTTAAAGATGGCGCAGCTCAAGAAAATTCTTCTGGTCGACGATGACGAGGACCTGCGCGAGGCGCTGAGCGAACAGTTGATCATGACCGAGGACTTCGACGTGTTCGAGGCCGGCAATGGCGCGGACGCCATGAACCGCGCCAGGGAGGCGATCTACGACCTCGTGATTCTGGATGTCGGTCTGCCCGATACCGACGGTCGGGAACTGTGCCGCCTGATGCGCAAGCAGGGTGTGAAAAGCCCCATCATGATGCTGACCGGTCATGACGGGGATGCCGACACGATCCTCGGCCTTGACGCGGGAGCCAACGACTATGTCTCCAAACCCTTCAAGTTTCCCGTCCTCCTTGCCCGCATCCGTGCCCAATTGCGCCAGCACGAACAGTCCGAAGATGCTGTTTTCCAGCTCGGGCCCTACACCTTCAAGCCCTCGATGAAACTGCTGGTGACCGAGGACGACAGGAAGGTCCGCCTGACGGAGAAGGAAACCAACATCCTCAAGTTCCTGTACCGGTCCAACGACGGGGTGGTGCCGCGCGACGTGCTGCTGCACGAGGTCTGGGGCTACAACGCGGGGGTCACGACCCACACGCTCGAGACTCACATTTATCGCCTGCGCCAGAAAATAGAACCGGATCCGTCAAATGCCCGCCTTCTTGTTACGGAATCTGGAGGCTACAGATTAATGAGCTGATGCGCGGAACCAATCCGCACCTCTGCCGTTAGGCTCCTGAGAGGCGGGGTTTTCATGACCCGCACCTCGGTTTGAACCCCGAAGTTTGCGCCCGGGTATTGGTGCATACCTCCCTGTTGGACTCGGCCGGGCTTCTTGCCCGGCCTTTTTTTCCGCTAAGATCCTACCTCGTCCGGCGGATAGTCCGGCAGGGAGGCTCTGATCCCATGGCGCTTGCCGGGGGGAGCGGTTAACCTGTCCTCCGGTCAAAAACGGAGAACGCCATGCCCTTCACCCTCGCCACCTGGAACATCAATTCCGTTCGCCTGCGCGAAGGCCTCGTTCTGAGAATGCTGGCCGAACACGGGCCGGACATCCTGTGTCTTCAGGAGTGCAAGAGCCCAGTGGACAAGATCCCGATGGAGGCTTTCAAGGCTGCGGGATACACCCACATGGTCGCACGGGGGCAAAAGGGCTACAACGGCGTCGCCATCCTGTCCAAGCTGCCGCTGAAGGATGCGGGTGACAAGGATTTCGCAACCCTTGGTCATGCCCGGCACGTGGCTGCGACGCTCGAGAACGGAACGACGATCCACAATTTTTACGTACCCGCGGGGGGCGACAAACCCGACCGCACCATAAACGAGAAATTCGGCCAGAAGCTGGATTACCTGGCCGAGATGCGCGACTGGTTCCACGCCGAGAAGCCGCGTAACGCCATTCTCGTCGGCGATCTCAACATCGCCCCGCGCGAGGATGACGTCTGGGACCACAAGAAGCTGCTGAAGGTGGTCAGCCATACCCCGGTTGAGGTCGAAGCGCTGGGTGCCACGCAGGACGCGGGCGGCTGGGTGGACGTCACCCGCAAGGACATCCCCGAGGGCAACCTCTATAGCTGGTGGTCCTACCGATCCCCCGACTGGGACACGGCGGACAAGGGCCGCCGCCTAGATCATATCTGGGCCACCCCCGACATCGCGGGCGCCGGACACTCCAGCCATATCCAGAGGGCGGTGCGGGGCTGGGAGCAACCCAGCGATCACGCCCCGGTTTTTGCCACCTTTGACCTTTGATTCGGACGCCCGAGCGCTCATATAAACCGAAACGCCGCCAAGCGAGGAATAGACAATGGAACTGAACCTGACCGCCAACGCGCCCGATGCCGACCTGATCAAGGACGTGTCCGAAGCGACCTTCATGGCCGACGTGGTCGAGGCATCGCAAACCGTGCCGGTGATCGTGGATTTCTGGGCGCCTTGGTGCGGCCCCTGCAAGACGCTGGGACCGCAACTCGAAGCTGCCGTGACTGCCGCCAAGGGCGCGGTGAAAATGGCCAAGGTCAACGTCGACGAGGCTCAGAGGATCGCGGGCCAGCTTCAGATTCAGTCGATCCCGACGGTCTATGCCTTTCACAAGGGGCAACCGATCGACGGCTTCCAGGGCGCGCTGCCGGAATCCGAGGTGCGGGCTTTCGTCGACCGCGTGATCAAGGCGGCGGGCGGCGAGGCCCCCGGCGACGCGCTTGCCGATGCCGTCGAAGCAGCCGAGGAAATGCTGGCCGAAGGCGCAGCGCAGGATGCGGCACAGACCTTTGCCGCCATTCTGGGCGAGGATCCGCAGCACGCGGGCGCCTACGGCGGCATGGTGCGCGCCCACATCGCCATGGGCGAACTCGACCAGGCCGAGGCGCTGCTGAACGGGGCCCCGATCGAAATTTCGAGGGCGCCGGAACTGGAGGCAGCCCACGCCCAGCTTGAGCTTGCCCGTCAGGCCGAGAACGCCGGTCCGGTCGCCGAACTCACGGCCACGGTCGAGGCAGAGCCGGACAATCACCAGGCGCGCTTTGACCTCGCCCGCGCACTCTATGCCAAGGGTGACGCAGAGGGCGCGGTGTCGCATCTTCTCGACCTTTTCCGCCGCGACCGGGAGTGGAACGAAGGTGCTGCAAAGACACAGCTTTTCACCATCTTCGATGCGCTCAAGCCGAACGACCCCGTGGTGCTGAACGGCCGGCGAAAATTGAGTTCGATGATATTTGCCTGAGCTTGCCAGCGCGCTAGGTGCAGGGGCATGATAAAGCAAACAGAACTGCCAGATACGATCCCGATTTTTCCACTGGCGGGAGCATTGCTTCTACCCCGTTCCCGGCTGCCGTTGCACATCTTCGAACCGCGGTACCTCCAGATGATTGCGGACGCCCTCAAGACCGACGGGCGGTTGATCGGCATGATCCAGCCAAACCAGGTTCCCGGGCGGGCGGGTTCCGGGCTGCACAGCATCGGGTGTGCGGGCCGGATCACCCAGTTTTCCGAAACCGAAGATGGCCGCTACATGATTACCCTCAGCGGCGTTTCCCGGTTCCGGGTCGTGCGCGAGGTCGAAGGCTTCAGTCCCTACCGGAAATGCGACGTCAACTGGGACGGATTCGAGCGTGACCTCGGCACGGAGGAGCAGGACTCGGGTTTCAGCCGCAAACCACTGATGGACCTGCTGGGCCGCTATTTCGAAACGCGCGGGCTTTCCGCCGATTGGAACACGCTGAAGGAGGCTGAGGACGAGCTGCTGATCAACTCTTTGTCCATGATGCTCGACTTCGATGCCGAGGACAAACAGGCGCTGCTCGAAGCCCCGTCGCTTCAGACTCGCCGAGAAACGCTGGTCACGTTGATAGAGTATGCCATGCGCGGCGGGCACGACGAAGGGTTGATGCAATGACAGACACGCAGGAGTTCGACCGTCGCATGCTCGAGGCGCTGATCTGCCCGCGAAGCCAGACGACGCTGGAGTATGACGCGGAACGGCAGGAGCTGGTTTCAAAGGCCGCCGGTCTAGCCTACCCGATCCGCAACGGCATCCCCGTCATGCTGGTGGACGAAGCCCGCACCCTCGACTGAACGCCGGGGGCCACCCCGGAACCTGTCCAAAACTGGATTACAGTGATTTCCCCTGCATCAACCGCGGCAGATCCCCGGTCAGGCCGGCGGCTTCCCGGATGAAGCCACGGCGAAGACCGGGCAGGGCATTGACGGTGGCCATGCCGATGTCACGCGCCATCCGAACCAGGGGATTGTCGTTCGAGAACAGGCGGTTGAAGCTGTCCGTCGCGAGCGCGAGCGTGGCATTGTCGAAGCGCCGCCATTCCTGGAATCGCGCCAGCGCAGCCTCAGATCCGATGTCTTCGCCGCGGCGGCGCGCGTCCGCGATGACCTCGGCCAGCGCCGCGACATCGCGCAGTCCCGCATTCAGCCCCTGCCCCGCGATGGGATGCACCCCGTGGGCGGCATCTCCGACCAGCGCGATGCGCGGTGCCGTCATCTGCATCGCCAGGGACAGGCCGAGGGGATAGCTGTAGCGCGCTCCTGCCAGCTTGATCGCGCCCATGAAGTCACCCACGCGGGGGCGCAGCACGTCGAGATAGGCGGAGTCGGGCAAGGCATCGATCCGCCGGGCCGCCGTGTCGCTCTCGCTCCAGACGATGGAGGACCGGTTCCCGGTCAGCGGCAGGATCGCCAGCGGGCCGGGGGGCATGAACAACTGGTGCGCCACCCCGTGGTGCGGTGCCTCGTGTTCGATCGCGCAGACAAGCGCGGTCTGGCCATAACTCCACTCGACACGCCTGATCCCGGCGCGCCGTCCCGTGCCGGTGCCGCGACCGTCGGCGCCCACGACCAGACGCGCCCGCAAGGTGCCCTTGCCGGCAAGGGTCAGCGATGCGCCCGTGGCATCGACCGCCTGGCCTGTCACCGTCTCGCCGTTCAACTGCGTGATCCGGTCATCCGATGCGACGGCGTCCAGCAGATGCCGCCGCAGGTGCCGGTCCTCGACCATGTAGCCCATCGGGCCTTCTTCGATCTCGGCATGGTCGAAGTGCATGAAGAACGGCGAGGGGCCTTCACCTGCCCGGCCGTCCGTCACCTTGATTTCCAGCATCGGCTGGGCCTTGTCCGCGATCCCCTGCCACAGGCCAAGGCCGGCCAGCATCCGGGTGGAGGACAGCGCCAGCGCATAGGACCGCCCGTCAAAGGCCGCATTGCGCCGCAGTTTCACGTTCAGCCGGTCGATCAGGGTCACCTTCAGGCCGGCGCTTGCCAGTGCGAGGGCCAGCACCGGGCCGTTGAGGCCGCCGCCGACGATGGCGATATCGGTATCGAATTCCATGTGCCTAGATATGCCGCGCGCTCGGGGATTGTCCATGTGCGCTCTCGTCGCTACCGTCTGCCGAAAAAGGGGACGAGACATGCAAGATTGGCTGAAGATGACGGCGGCGGACCTCGGGCGGGCCATCGGCAGGGGAGAGATCGACCCGGTCACCTTGTGCAAGACCTATCTCGATGCCATCGCGGCGCATCCGCTGCGCGACCGCATCTATGCACGCGTCACCGCCGAACGCGCCATGTCGGAGGCCGCCGCCTCTGCCGCGCGCGCAAAGGCGGGCCAGCGTCTTTCGCCGCTCGACGGCGTGCCGATCTCATGGAAGGATCTTTTCGACACGGCCGGAACGGCGACCGAGGCGGGATCGAAACTGCTGAAGGGCCGTGTGCCGGATCGCGATGCGGTCGTGCTCGCCAATGCCACCGCCGCGGGGCTTGTCTGTCTGGGCAAGACGCACATGAGCGAACTGGCGTTTTCCGGGCTGGGCTTCAACCCGAGTACCGCAACGCCACCCTGCGTGAACGACGAAGCCGCCGTTTCGGGCGGATCGTCTTCCGGCGCCGCCGCTTCGGTGGCGTTCGGGCTTGCCGCTGCCGCGATCGGATCCGATACCGGCGGTTCCGTCCGGGTGCCCGCCGCCTGGAACGACCTTGTCGGGCTCAAGACGACGTCGGGACGGCTCAGCCTTGAAGGGGTCGTGCCGCTGGCGCTCAAGTTCGACACAGTGGGGCCGCTCTGCCGCTCGGTCGAGGACGCGGGCCTTCTGCTTGCCGCGCTGCAGGGGGCCAAGCCCGCTGATCTGCAGCACAGCGACCTCGCCGGTCGTCGCCTTGCCGTGCTGCGAACGGTGGCGCTGGAAGACCTGCGCGACGCACCCGCCGCCGCATTCGAAGCCGCGATTGCCACGCTCGCCGAGGCCGGGGCCGAGATCGTCGAGATCGAGGTGCCCGAGGTGACGGAAGCCATGCCGCTCAGCGGCTGCCTGTTCACCGTCGAAGCCTACGGCCTCTGGCGCGACGTGATCGAGGCGAACCCGCAGGAAATGTACCGCGAAATCCTCGAACGGTTCCGACTGGGCAAGGGGTTCTCCGGCCCCGACTACGTTGCCGCATGGGCCAAGCTCGACGCGTTGCGCGCGGGTTACGACGCGGCGGTGGCGGGCTTCGACGCCGTGCTGCTGCCCACCGCGGCGCTGCTGCCGCCGCAGCTTGAAAAGCTGCAGCAGGACCATGACTTCTACGTATCGGAAAACCTGCTGACGCTGCGCAACACGCGCATCGGCAATTTGATGGGCGTTCCCGCCCTGACGGTGCCCACCGCTACACCCTCTTGTGGCCTCATGCTGATGTGCCCACCAAATATGGAAGAACAGCTTTTGCGGGTCGGCGCCGCAGTAGAAGAAGCCCTGGCTTGAGGTTGGCCTAAATACCACAACATGCTGTAGCCGCGCCGGTTTTTCTGGACGACAGGCGGGACGTTCGGTACTTTGATCGAAACGGGGCGTGAACGATCCCGATCCGAGGCAGTAGCAATGTTTTATCCTGAGCGGTTTTCGAACCTTCCGGCCCATGCGTGGCCGCGCCTGCGCGCCCTTCTGGACGTGCACGAAGGTGGTGGACCGTTGATTCAGATGACCATCGGCGAACCGAAACATGCCTTTCCGGCGTGGGTGACCGACAAGATCGTCGAAGCCGCCGAGGGCTTCAACAGCTACCCGCCGAACGACGGTTCGCCGCAACTGCGCCGCGCGATCGCGGACTGGATCAAGCGGCGTTACGGTGTCGAAATGGACCCCGAGACCGATGTCATGGCCCTGAACGGCACGCGCGAAGGGCTCTACAATGCGGTCATGGCGCTTTGCCCCGAAACGAAAAACGGGGCGCGGCCCGCGATCCTGATGCCCAATCCCTTCTATCAGGTCTACATGATCGGGGCCATTTCAGGCGCATCCGATCCGATCATGGTGAACGCGACCGAAGAAACGGGCCATCTGCCGGATTTCCATGCGGTCGATCCGGCAATTCTGGATCGGACCACCGCCTGTTACATCTGCTCTCCGGCCAACCCGCAGGGCGCTGTCGCATCGCGAGATTACTGGGCGGATCTCATCAAGCTGGCCGAGAAACACGATTTCAAGATTTTCGCCGACGAATGCTATTCCGAGATCTACCGCGACACGCCGCCCGTCGGCGCGATGCAGGTGGCCGAGGAAATGGGGGCCGACCGCAACCGCGTCGTGATTTTCCACTCGCTGTCCAAGCGGTCGAACCTGCCCGGTCTGCGGTCGGGTTTCGTGGCGTCCGGCCCCGACACGATGCGCGAGATCAAGCAGCTGCGCAACTATGCGGGCGCGCCCCTGCCGTTGCCACTTCAGGCGGCGGCCGCCGCCGTTTGGGACGACGAAGCGCACGTGGAGGAGAACCGCGCACTCTACCTCGAAAAGTATCACATCGCCGACCGGATCCTGGGCAACGTGCCCGGCTATACCAGTCCGGAAGCGGGCTTCTTCCTCTGGCTTCCGGTCGAGGACGACGAGGAGGCGGCGCTGAAGCTGTGGAAAGAGACCGGCGTCAAGGTGCTGCCCGGCGGCTACCTCGCGCAGGACGTCGCAGGGGTGGAAAACCCCGGCAAGAAATACATCCGGGTCGCCCTGGTGGCGCCCAAGGATGAAATGGCACGCGGGTTGGAGCTGATCCGCGATTGCCTCTATCCGACCTGAGAACGAGGAAACGAACAATGGCATATCAGACCCGTGGGCGTGATCCCCTGCTGGACAGCAACATGACCGAGGCGCTTGAAAAGCGCGGCAAGGAACTGTTGGGTCTGGCGCTGATCATGCTGGGGGTGATGGCCGCGATGATGATCGCCAGCTACACGCCCGACGATCCCAACTGGATGGTGTCGACCGATGCGCCGGTCCAGAACTGGATGGGGCGCGTGGGCGCGTCCATCGCCGCACCGTTGTTCATGATCGTGGGATGGGGCGCGTGGGGCATTGCGGTGATCCTGCTTGCCTGGGGCATGCGCTTTGCCCTGCACTGGGGGCAGGACCGCGCACTGGGCCGGCTGATCTTTGCGCCGATCGCCATTGCGCTGGGGTCGATCTACGCCGCGACACTGGCACCGGGGCAGGAATGGCTTCAGACCCACAGTTTCGGGCTGGGCGGTCTGTTCGGCGATACCGTCATGGGCGCGCTGCTGACCGTGCTGCCCATCGGCTCCGCCTTTACGGTCAAGTTCATGTCGCTGGTCATGGGCTTCGGGATCGTCGCGCTCGGCGCCTTCGTGCTCGGGTTCAACAGGGCGGAACTGAACCGTATCGCCCGCTTCCTACTCGTGGGAACGATCATGGCCTACGCCACGATGATGAGCCTTTTGGGCCGTGGGGCGACGGGTGCCGTGCAGGCGGCGCAGACCCTTCAGGCGCGCCAGTCGGAGCGTCGTGAGCGCCTGCGGATAGAGGCCGAGGAGAACGCCGCTTTCGCCGCGCAACAGGAGCTGTCGGCCCGGACAGTTCAGCGCAACATGCCGCGGGCCGAACCGGCCCTGCACGCCGAGGCGGAGCCGCCCAAGGCGGGCCTGCTGGGTCGCATGCCCGGCCTCATCAAGCGCCCCGAACAGATGCCCGAGCCCGAGCTGGTCGAGACCTGGCCGGATGTGGTGGTCGAAGAGGAAGAGCCGGGCAGCGACCGGATCAAGTCCAAGATCGCCGATGTGATCAAGAACCGCGTCCGCAGCACCAAGGCGGTGCATACGCCGGTGACCGCGCCGCTGACCCGCGGGCGGGGCAGGGGGCCCGATCCTTTGGTCCTGAACACGGCTCCCGCCGCTCACCTGCCGCCCGAGCCACCGCTCACAGGCGGGCCGACGGTACGTGCCGAGCCGCCGCTGACAGCCGCCGCACGGTCCGCGGCACCCGTTTCCCCGGCGCCGGTGGCGGCCCCGGCTCCCGTGGCCGAGGCGCCGATGGCGCAGGATGACGACCTGATCGAAGACGACAGCTACGACTACGGCCATGACGGATACGATGCCGACGCCGACGCGCTGCCGCTGCGACAGGCCGCGCCGGAGGCGCCCAGCATCCCCATGGCCGAACCGCGTCGGGTGGTGCAGCAGCCGGTACGCAAGCCGGTGCAACCATCGAAGAAAGCCCAGGCCGAGGCACAGCCGACCCTGACGTTCGACGATACCCATCCCGGTTTCGAACTGCCCCCGCTCAGTCTGCTGGAAAGCCCCGAGAAGGTCGAACGCCTGCACCTTAGCGACGAAGCGCTCGAGGAAAATGCGCGCATGCTCGAAACCGTGCTCGACGACTACGGCGTCAAGGGCGAGATCGTAGCGGTGCGTCCCGGTCCCGTGGTCACGATGTACGAACTGGAACCGGCACCGGGTCTTAAGGCCAGCCGGGTGATCGGCCTCGCCGACGACATCGCGCGTTCCATGGCGGCGCTGTCAGCGCGTGTCTCCACCGTGCCGGGGCGCAGCGTGATCGGCATCGAACTGCCCAACGAGAACCGCGAAAAGGTGATCCTGCGCGAGATCCTGTCGTCGCGCGATTTTGGCGATGGCAATCACCGCCTCCCGCTGGCGCTGGGCAAGGACATCGGCGGCGATCCCATCGTCGCCAACCTCGCCAAGATGCCCCACCTGCTGATCGCGGGGACCACCGGTTCGGGCAAGTCCGTCGCGATCAACACGATGATCCTGTCGCTGCTGTACAAGCTGACGCCGCAGGAATGCCGCTTGATCATGATCGACCCCAAGATGCTGGAACTGTCGGTCTATGACGGCATCCCGCACCTGTTGTCGCCCGTGGTGACCGATCCGAAGAAGGCCGTGGTCGCGCTCAAGTGGACCGTGGGCGAGATGGAGGAACGTTACCGCAAGATGTCCAAGATGGGCGTGCGCAACATCGAGGGTTACAACGGTCGCGTGCGCGATGCCCTGGCCAAGGGCGAACTGTTCAGCCGCACCGTGCAGACCGGCTTTGACGAGGACACCGGAGAGCCGATCTTCGAGACCGAGGAAACCACACCCGAGGCGCTGCCCTACATCGTCGTCATCGTCGACGAGATGGCAGACCTGATGATGGTCGCGGGCAAGGAGATCGAGGCCTGCATCCAGCGTCTGGCGCAGATGGCTCGGGCGTCGGGCATCCACCTCATCATGGCGACGCAGCGCCCCTCGGTCGACGTGATCACCGGCACGATCAAGGCCAACTTCCCCACCCGGATCTCCTTCCAGGTGACCTCCAAGATCGACAGCCGCACGATCCTGGGCGAGATGGGGGCGGAACAGCTTCTGGGGATGGGCGACATGCTCTACATGGCCGGCGGCGCCAAGATCACCCGTTGCCACGGCCCCTTCGTCAGTGACGAGGAAGTCGAGGAAATCGTCAACCACCTCAAGCAGTTCGGTGAACCCGACTACGTGTCCGGCGTGGTTCAGGGGCCGGCGGAAGACAAGGAAAGCGACATCGACGCCGTTCTGGGCCTCAACACCGGCGGCAACACGGATGGCGAGGACGCGCTTTATGACACGGCCGTGCAGGTCGTGATCAAGGACCGCAAGTGCTCGACCTCCTACATCCAGCGCAAGCTGGCGATCGGCTACAACAAGGCCGCCCGGCTCGTGGAACAGATGGAGGAAGAGGGTCTTGTCTCGCCCGCCAACCACGTGGGCAAACGCGAAATACTGGTGCCGGAACAGGGCTAAGGCTTACCTCCTCGGAATCCCTGTTCGCTCATGCACCCCAAGCCGCCGGAACGGTTCCGGCGGCTTTTTTCGTGGGCCCGAGGGAACGTTCGCAAGGCCGGGCAAGTTGTAAACCGATAAAGGCAGGCACCCATGAGCAACCCGAAAACTTCGGTCTCCGATATCCTCGACACTTTGGACGATCTGGCGGACCGCGACGACGACGTGACCATCGGCGACGTGACCGAAGCGCTGGGCGGCCGCGGTTTCGGCCCGCTGATCGTGCTGCCTGCCCTCATCGTGATCTCACCGCTTGGCGGCATTCCCCTGCTGCCGACACTGATGGCGGTCGTCATCGCTGTTTTCGCCGTGCAGGTGATCTTCCAGCGCAAACACCTGTGGTTGCCGGACATGCTGAGATCGCGCGCGGTCGACGACGGGCGGGTGAAAAAGGCCGTCGAGCGTGTGCGACCGGTGGCCCGCTGGATGGACGCCCACATGGGCAACCGGCTGACCATCCTGACCGGCCCGCCGATGGAAACCATCGTCGCGATCATCATCGTCGCACTCTGCGCCTTCGTGCCTCCGGCCGAGCTGATTCCCTTCGCCGCGCTCCTGCCGATGTCGGCGGTCGGGACGCTGGGGCTCGCGCTGACCCTCAAGGACGGTATCATCATGGCGCTGGGGCTGGTGGCGTCGGTTCTCGCGCTCTGGGGCATCTACATCTGGGTGCTCTAGGCAGAAAACCGCGGCCTGTTATCGCATATCAGGCCATTCCGCCCTATCTCTGGATCAACGTAAAACACAGGAAGATCTCAATGCGACTGATGACATCCATCGCCCTGGCGTTCGCGCTGCTCAGCCCGGTTGCGGCCGCGGCGCAGAAATTGCCGCTGAACGACATCTCGGCCTATCTCAACAAGCTTCAGACGGCCAAGGGCGAGTTCACGCAGATCAACAATGACGGGTCGATCAGCACCGGGACCATCTACATCAAGCGCCCCGGCAAGGTTCGGTTCGAATACAACCCGCCCGAGTCGGGGTTGGTCGTTGCGGGCGCGAATACCGTGGTGATCTACGACAAGAAGTCGAACCAGCCGGCCGAAAGCTATCCGCTGTCTCGCACCCCGCTGTCCATCATCCTCGCGCCGCAGGTGGATCTGGGTCGCGCGAACATGGTCACCGGCCACTCCTACGATGGCACCGCCACCGTGGTCACGGCGCAGGATCCGGCAAATCCGCAATACGGCAACATCCAGCTGAAGTTCACCGGCAACCCCGTGGAACTGCGGCAATGGATCATCAACGATGGCAACGGAACGGCCACCACCGTGGTTCTGGGCGATCTTCAGACCGGCGGGTCGCTGCCCAACAGCCTTTTCGATACCGGCAGCCCCGGCAATGCACCCAGAAGATAAAGCGGAAGGATGGGCCCCGGATGATCTCCGGGGCCTTGTTCTTCAGCGCAGGCGGCAGGAAGCGATCTGCTGCTGATACATCAGCGACCGCGCCTCTACCTTTCCGGCCACCGCCACCAGC
Organism: Sulfitobacter alexandrii; assembly: GCF_001886735.1. Classification (NCBI taxonomy): domain Bacteria; kingdom Pseudomonadati; phylum Pseudomonadota; class Alphaproteobacteria; order Rhodobacterales; family Roseobacteraceae; genus Sulfitobacter; species Sulfitobacter alexandrii. The sequence continues at coordinate 3,413,079 of NZ_CP018076.1, read as the reverse complement.
CATGATTTCTGATTGTAGCTGGCCCGCGCGAACCCGGTGTGGCCCTCGTGATAGGCGAGGTACTGGTTGCGCGCGTCGTGCAGATCGATGCCGTTCCTGTCACGGGTCTGGTTCATGTACCAGCCCATGAAGTCCGTCGCATCGTTGATCCGGTCGCGCTTTGCCGACCGTCGATTCTGCGCGTTGCGGTATTCGTCCCACGTGGCATCCAGGGCCTGCGAATAGCCAAAGGCGCTGGACTGGCGCCCCATCGGAATGACGCCAAGCACGTATTTGAACGGCGTGCGCGCGTCCGACACGAACTTGCTTTCCTGGTGGATGGTGGCCATCTGCACATGCACCGGCACACCCCATTTGCGTTCCACGTTGCGGAACGCCTTGTAGTATTCTGGGCGCTCTCTGAGAATCGTACAGGCGTTGTCCAGGTCGCGCGGCGCAGGCGATTGCCCGCCCCCGCAGGAGGCGACCATCAGTACGATAATCATAGCGCGAAGAGTTTTGCTCATCTGCCTCTCTCGCTCGGTCGTTTTTTTGTTTTGTGGTAATATACGGTATTTCGGCGGCAGTTCACATCACAAATTTACAGCAGAATTGCGAGCAAAAGCGGCAATGCGCCGACCGACATGAGGGTCGAGACCACCACGAGGCCCGCGACGGCCTGCGAATCGGCGCCGTATTTCTCGGCCAGGAGGTAGGAGGTCACGGCCACCGGCGTGGCAACCTGCAACACCAGAACGCCAAAGGCGATACGGTCGAGGTCGAAGGCTTCCGCGGCGGCCCAGGAGATCCCGACGCAAAGCGCGAGCTTGACCAGCGACAGGAAGATCGCCCGCATCACGCCGCCGGGGCTCAGGCGCGCCACCGCGACTCCCAGCGTGATCAGCATCAGCGGAATCGCGATCTGGCCGATCAGCCGCAGGGTGTTGGTCAGGAACACCGGCGTCTGCCAGTCCTGCCAGAGAAACAGCGCGCCCAGCAGCGTGCCCCAGACCAGCGGTTCGCGCAGGACCTTTCCAAGGGAGCCTGCGCCGGCGACCAGCCAGATGCCGAACGTGAAGGACCAGATCGCCATGATGGCAAAGACCACGACAGCATAGCCAAGGCCGGTCTCCCCGAATGCGAACAGCGCCAGCGGCAGCCCCAGGTTGCCGGTGTTGCCGAAGATCAGCGGTGCCATGTAGGTGCGCCTGTCCAGTCGCATCACACCCACCAGCAGCCCCGCCGCCAGGCTGATGGCGCCATAGGCCACGACACTTGCCAGCGACAGTGCGGTCAGCGCGGCCGGGTCGATCTCCGTCTGCATCAGGGAAACGAAGATCAGGCAGGGGACGGACAGGGTCATCGCCAGCTGTGTGACGAACTGGATCCGGTATTCGAACCCCAGCTTGACCCAGACGAAACCGATGCCCGCAAGCAGGAAAACCGGCGCCACGATTTCAAGGACCATCAGGGCAAGGGGCAACAGTCTGTTTCCTTTGGCGATTCAGGCGTGATTGGACAAATGCCCCTTGAACCGATTACTAACGAAAGGTAGGGGCTGCAATGTTATGCTACGTACGCGCGCGAAATATCATCTCGGGCAGGTTGTCCGGCACAAGAAACACCCGTTTCGCGGGGTGATCTTTGACGTCGATCCGGAATTCGCGAACACGGAAGAATGGTACGAATCCATTCCCAAGGAAAACCGCCCGGTCAAGGATCAGCCGTTCTATCATCTGCTGGCCGAAAACGATCAAAGCTATTACGTCGCCTATGTGTCCGAACAGAATCTCGTCGCGGACTATTCAGGTGAGCCGGTGGATCATCCCGACATCCCCGACCTCTTTGGCCCTTTCACCGATGGCGCCTACCCGCTGCACTTTCAGCTGAATTGAACTCGCGTCCCGGCCGGTCGCCGGAAGCGTTCCCGGGCCTTGCCCGAGAACGCCATGGCGCGCAGGGTCGCGCGTCGCCCACTGTCTCTCCCGCTCAGAAGCCCAGGGCGCATCCGTCCTTGCGAGGGTCGCTCGCCCCTTCGAGGGTGCCGTCTTCCCGCATGAGGATCGCCTGTGCCCCGCCGATGGCGGTGTTCGGCACCGCAACGGTGTGTCCCATCTCCGTCAGCTTGGCGCGCACCGCGTCGGGGTAGCCGCGCTCGACGTTCAGCGTGCCCTGGTCGGAGAACGCGCGCGGCGCGTCGATGGCGGTTTGCGGGTCCATCCCGAAATCCTCGAGGTTGGATGCGAACCGCGCGTGGCCGCAGGGCTGGTACGCCCCGCCCATCACGCCGAACGGCATGATGACCTTGCCGTTCCTGCGGATCATGCCGGGAATGATCGTGTGCATCGGCCGCTTGCCCCCCTTCAACTCGTTCGCGTGGCCTTCCTCCAGCGTGAAACCGGCGCCCCGGTTCTGCATCAGGATGCCGAACTTCTCGGACGCGATCCCCGATCCGAAACCGTGGTAGATCGAATAGATCAGCGAAACCGCCATCCCGTCCCCGTCCACCACCGTGATGTAGATCGTATCCTTGTGAACCTGTTCGGACAGCGCGGCGGGCGAAGGCATCGCGCGCTTGGGGTCGATCAGCGCCGCCAGCTTTTTGGCGGTCTCCACGGCCAGCATGTGCTCCAGCCGCGCGGTATGGTCCGGGTCCGCGAGGAACCGGTTGCGCGCGTCATAGGCGAGCTTTGTCGCTTCGGCTTCGATATGCACCCGGTCCGCGCCAAAGGGATCCATGGACGCGATGTCGAACTGTTCGAGAATGTTGAGCATCAGCAGCGCCGTCGCGCCCTGTCCGTTTGGCGGATGCTCGACCACTTCGATACCCTTGTAGGGTGCGGCGATGGGCGTGCTCTGCGTCGCCGCGGCGGCCGCGAAATCCTCGGCCGTGTGGACGCCGCCCATCTCGTTCAGCGCCCGCAGCATGTCCTCCGCGATCTCGCCGGTGTAAAAGGCGTCCCGCCCGTCTTTCGCCACGCGGCGCAGAACCTCAGCCTGACCCGGCGCGCGAAACACCTGCCCCACCACCGGCGGCTTGCCGTCCAGCAGGAAATGATCGCGGGCCGCGCCCTTGAGTTTCTCGGTCTCCTGCGCCCAGTCGAAGGCAACCCGCGGCGCCACCGGAACCCCTTCTTCCGCATAGCGGATCGCGGGGGCGAGGACGGCCTCCAGCCCGGCTTTGCCCACGGTTTCCGACAAGTGGCAAAAGGCATCGATGGCCCCCGGCACCGTCACCGCCTCGACGCCGTGGACCGGCACGGCGCTTTGCCCCCGGTCGCGGAGCTGGGCTGCATCGGCGGCGGCAGGCGCCCGTCCGGACCCGTTCAGAGCATGAACCTCGTCGCTGCCCGGAAGCTTGTAGAGAACAAAGCAATCCCCCCCGATTCCCGTCATCTGGGGCTCGCAGATCCCCAGCAGGACACCGGCACCGATCGCCGCGTCCATGGCGTTGCCTCCGCCTTCGAGGATGTCGATCGCAGTCTTGGCGGCCAGCGGATGTGACGTGGCGCACATGCCGTTCGCTGCGATGACGGGGGACCGTCCGGGGAGGTGAAAATCGCGCATAGAGTATCCCAACATTGTCTGTTCGCGCGCAACCTAGCGTGTCGCGTCACGGGTGCCAATGTGTTCGGGAAACAGTGAAAGTACCTCGACGCCGCGCACTGGGTGGGGGCTGTTAAACGCGACGCCGAGGGAAGCCATATGCAGCTACGAGGCCGAAGATGTACCGGAACGGTGGCGTGAATATGATCATAATGAGGCGTTTTGGCGCGGTGGCGGGGCTTCTTTGTGACTGCCAGCCTATCCGGGCACGCGTGCCGGGTCCGGTCCGCTGTCAGCAGCGCGGCGGCGACCCGTCCGCGCGCGATTGCCGGGCGATGGCAACGCGCAGGTCCAGCGTGTTCTCTCCGTCGAGGCGGCGATAACACAGGTCGCGGGCAAGATCGCGAATCAGGGGCCAGCCGAAACCCCCTTCCGGCAGTCTCTCCGCGCCGCATCGGGGTATGCCGAAGGCGGGGCGGCCCAGTGGCGGCTGGCCGTTCGGCATCGCCTTGCCGCGGTCCCTGATCCTCAGGTGCAGGCCATCCGTCCGATGCTCGCCGCTCACGGTGATCGTGTCACCCGGTCGGTGGTCTGCATAGGCATGCTCGACGATGTTGTTGAGGATCTCCGCAAGGACGAGTTCGAGTGTCTCGAGTTCCTCTGGCTCCAGCGACAGCGGCGACAAGGCGCCGCGCAGGCGCAGAAGGGCGCCACGCACCGCCATCTGGCTGCTGTCGACGTCGAAGGTGAATCGGAACGATGGGATATCGGACACCGGGGCCGGCTGGCTGGCCATGATCATCGGGTCAGACGCGCTGCATGGCCAGTGCGTCATCCACCGTGGCATGGATCGCAAAGACGGTATCCATGCGCGTCAGCCGGAACACCTTGTCGACCGGCGGAGTCATGCCGGCCAGGATCAGCGACCGGTTCGGCGCGAGAAACTTCATCGTCGCCACGATCGCGCCGAGACCACTGGAATCGATGAACGTCACGCTACCCAGATCGAGGATGATGTGCGCCGGCCCGTCCCGCGTCGCGCGGCGCATGGTTTCCTTGAAATCCAGCGCCACCGCCGCGTCGATCCGCCGGTCGCGCAGGGTGATGACGCAGAAGTCATCTTCTGTTTTGATGGAAACTTCCATAGACAGGCCTCCAGAGCCAAAAGCTGATGCCCGACCGTATGGTCCAAAGATTAGCATCGGGTAACTCTGTCCGGAAAAGGAGATGGCGATGCGACAAGTCATGATAGCGGGGGCGCAGCGGACCCCCATGGGTGGTTTTCAGGGTGCCTTCGCGGGGTTGACGGCGGCAGAGCTCGGCGGTCACGCGATCAGGGCGGCGCTGGCGGATGCCGGCCCCGCCGTGGTGCAGGAAGTGCTGATGGGCTGCGTCCTGCCCGCCGGCCAGGGCCAGGCGCCCGCGCGGCAGGCAAGTTTCGCGGCGGGCCTGGGCGAGGATGTTCCCGCCACCACCCTGAACAAGATGTGCGGCTCCGGCATGAAGGCGGCGATGATGGGCTTCGATCAGATCGCGCTCGGGCAGTCCGACGTGATGGTGACAGGCGGCATGGAAAGCATGACCAACGCGCCATACATGCTGCCCAAGATGCGCGGCGGCGCGCGGCTGGGCCACGGGCAGGTGATCGACCACATGTTCCTCGACGGGCTCGAGGACGCCTACGACAAGGGCCGCCTGATGGGCACCTTCGCCGAGGATTGCGCAGAGACATACCAGTTCACCCGCGAGCGGCAGGACGACTACGCGCTGGCTTCCCTGTCCCGCGCCATCGCGGCGCAGGAGAGCGGCGCTTTCGCGTCCGAGATCGCGGCGATCGACGTGACATCGCGAAAGGGCAGCGACACGATTGCGGCTGACGAACAGCCCGGTCAGGCGCGCCCCGACAAGATCCCGCAGCTCAAGCCCGCCTTCCGCGAAGGCGGCACCGTGACGGCGGCCAATTCCTCTTCCATATCCGACGGGGCAGCGGCGCTCGTCCTCGCCTCCGAGGACGCGGCGCAGGCGCAGGGGCTCAAGCTGCGCGCCCGCATCCTCGGTCATGCCAGCCACGCGCAGGCACCGGGGCTTTTCACCACCGCGCCTGTTCCCGCCGCGCAAAAGCTGCTGGACCGGATCGGCTGGCAGAAGGAAGACGTGGACCTTTGGGAAGTCAACGAAGCTTTCGCCGTGGTGCCGATGGCTTTCATGCACGAAATGGGGATCGACCACGAGATCGTGAACGTCAACGGCGGGGCCTGCGCCCTGGGCCATCCCATCGGCGCGTCCGGCGCTCGCATCATGGTCACCCTTCTGAACGCTCTGGAAAAACGCAACCTGCGGCGCGGTATCGCCGCGATCTGCATCGGTGGAGGCGAGGGTACCGCCATCGCGATCGAGCGGCTCTGACCGCCTCGCCCGATGAGATTGCCCTTTCGCCGCCCGAAACCGCCTGAAGGTGCCGCGCCCGGCAAGTTGCCCGATGCGGCGATCCCGGTGCTCTGGCTGCTGGGCAAGACGGGGGCGGGCAAGTCGAGCCTCGTTCAGGCCCTCACTGGTCTTTCCGGTGCGGAAGTGGGGAATGGCTTCATGCCCTGCACCCGCACCGCGGAAGTCTTCGACTATCCGCCGGAACAGCCCCTCTTGCGGTTCCTCGATACGCGCGGCCTCGGCGAGACGGGCTATGATCCGGCTGGCGACATTGCCGTCTGCGAGGGCCGGGCACATGCGATCATCGTGCTGGCGCGCCTCGACGACCCCGTGCAGGGAGAGGTGACCGATGCGCTGGCAAAGGTGCTCGACCGGCGCAGGATGCCGGTGATCCTCGGTCTGACGGGCGCGGATCTCGTGCCCGACGCCGCCGCCCGTGCGCGCGCCGCGGCGGCCATCCGCCGCCAGTTCGACGCGGCAACCGGCAGCAAGATCGACGCGGTCGAGGTCGCCATGCCGCCCGGCGGGGAGCCGGATCTCGGTGACCTGCGTGCGGCCCTCGCCGATGTGCTGCCCCAGGCCGCCCTTCTGCTGGCGGCCCGGACGGCCCGCAGCACCGAGGGGAAGGCCTTCGATCGGGTGCGCAGAAGGGTGCTGTTCTACGCCGGGCTGGCGGGGACATCCGACGTCGCGCCCCTGATCGGTGCCGTTTCCGTGCCGGCCGCCCAAGCGTGGATGCTGGCCGAACTGGGCCGCCACTACGAACAGAAATGGACCCGGTCGATGTCGGCTTCCTTCCTTGGGGCGCTGGGTTTCGGCGTCGCGGCGCGTTATGCGGCGCTCTTCGGGTTGCGGCAGGTGGGCAAACTGGTGCCGCTGGTCGGCCAGACCGCCGTCGCGGCCGCGTCGGGCACGGTCAGCTTCGCGACCACCTTTGCGCTGGGGCGGGCGGCCGCGTATTTCCTGCACCATCACCGCACAGGCGAAGCCATGGCGCCGGCGGATCTGCGCCGCGTCTACCGTGATGCACTGGACGGAGCGGTACGTGGCCGATCTCGGTAGGATACGCGCGCGACTGCTGCGATGGGATGCGGTGATCACCATCGGCGCCCTGGCGCTGCCCTTTGCCGTGACATCGGTCCTTGGGTTCATCTGGCTCTATGAACGTGGCTGGTTCCTGTGGTTCATCGCGGCCTGCATCGGCATCGGCGGCGCAGTCTACCTCGTCAAGCGCATTGCGCGGCTCCGGCGCAGGAACCCTGCGGAGGTTTCCGATACCGGGCTCCCGCCTGAGGACGGGGTGCAGCCCGATCCCGACTGGGGCGAACGGGAAACCGCGGCCTTCGACGCGGCGCGTGACCTGATCCGGCGGCGTATCGACGTGGCGGTGCCTTGGGCGGATCTCGAAACCTTGGGGCGCGAAGTGGTGGAGACCGTGGCCGCGCGGTCCGGTGAGCGGGCCAAGGGCGCGTTGGATTTCACCCTGCCCGAGGCCCTGCTGTTGATCGAGCGGGTGGCCTCGCGATTCCGCGCCGATATGCGCGAGGCGGTGCCTTTCTCGGATAGCGTGCGGCTGCGCACGCTTGTCTGGATCTGGCGCAATCGCGATCGCGCACGGCATCTGGCCCGGACGGGATACGGCGCTTGGCGGGTGATCAGGCTGATCAAGAATCCGCCCGTGGGCATCATGCAGGAAATCGACAACCTGCTGGCGGGCGGTCATTCCGGCCATATCACGGCCGAAGCCATGGCGCTGGGTCAGATCATCCTGCTGGAGGAAGTCGCGAAGGCGGCGGTCGATCTCTACTCGGGCCGGCTGCGGTTTTCCGACGCGGAACTGCTCGAGATGCAGGTGGCGGACGGTGCGCGCGATCATCTCAGGCTGGCGGCGCCGGATGCGCCGCTGCGCATCGCCGTGGCGGGACAGACGAGCGCCGGCAAATCGACGCTGATCAATGCGTTGCTGCGCCTCGACCGGGCCGAGACGGACGCCATGGCGACAACGGATCGTGCCACCGCACATCCCATCGTGCTGGGCGGTGCGGACTGCTTTCTGCTGGACCTTCCCGGCCTCGACGGGACCGCAGCGACCGACGCAGTTGTCCAGGAAGCACTGGATACGGCGGATATGGTGCTCTGGGTGCTGCGTGCCAACCGGCCGGCGCGCGCGCTGGACGCGAAGGCGCTGGACGCCTGGCTTCGGCGCGCCGCCGCCGATCCCGCGCGGCGCACGCCCCGCCCGGTCATGGTGCTGTCCTGTATCGACACGCTGCTGCCGGACTGGCCCTATCCCGAACATGCCCTGCCACGGCAGGAGGCGCTGAAAGTGGGCGAGGTCGTCAAGGCCGTGGCAAAGGAACTGGACGTGCCCATGCCGATCCCGGTCTCCGCGGTAGAGCCGGACTGGAACGTTGCGGCGGTCGCCGACGCCCTGATCGGGCAACTGTCCGAGGCGCTGATGATCCAGCGCAACCGCGCCCGCCGGGCGGCGGGCGACCGGACTGGCACCGTCACCGAACTTCGCCGTGGAACGGCCCTTGTCAGGCGCGGCCTGCGGGGATTGGCATCACGCTTTCAAGACAGGAGAGACACGCATGAAGAATGACACCCGGGAGGCCACGCCCGGCAGCGGGCAGGTGGACTATCGCGCCTTGGCCGCCAGCATCGCCTCCCTCACGGAAGGGGAGGACGATGTCGTTGCCCTGATGGCCACGGTCGCCTGCGAAGTCCACCACGCAGACGACCGCTTCGACTGGACCGGCTTCTACCGCGTCGTGGCGCCGGAACTGCTCAAGATCGGACCCTACCAGGGCGGCCACGGGTGCCTTGTCATCCCGTTCTCCCGCGGTGTCTGCGGCGCGGCGGCGCGCACGGGCGAGATCCAGCTTGTCCCGGACGTGGATGCCTTTCCCGGCCACATCGCCTGCGCCTCGTCGACCCGGTCCGAACTTGTCCTGCCGGTGGCGGACGCCAGCGGCAGGCTGATCGGCGTTTTCGATATCGACAGCGACCAGCCCGATGCCTTTGGAGAGGCGGATGCCGACGCGTTGGATGGCATCCTGCGCTCGGTTTTCGGGGCCGTGAAATAATGCTGGAATTTTTCATTTTCCGTGGTAGCGTGAAAATGAAGCCTGAATTTTCATCAGTCCCCAGATGCAGCACAGCCACCCGGATTCCACATCATCGCTAGGTGCCGATCTGCGCGCCCTGCGCAAGAGCCGGGATCTGACCCTTGTGCAGATGTCCGCCGCGCTGGGCCGTTCCGTCGGCTGGCTCAGCCAGGTGGAGCGGGGCATCTCGGAGCCGTCGATCACCGATCTGCGGCACATCGCGGCCTGTCTGGGGGTGTCCGTCTCCATGCTGTTCCGCCATGCCGCGGCCCCCGCGCACGAAGCGGGCCATGTGGTACGGCAGGGCGCCCGGCGGCCCATCGGTTCCAACATCGCGGGACTGGTCGAGGAACTGCTGTCCCCCGATCTGACCGACGATTTCGAGGTGGTCCATTCCACTTTCCAGCCGCACAGCCGCATCACCGAAAGCGTCACGCGCCCCACGCAGGAGGTGGGATACCTCGTGTCCGGCCGGCTCGAGATCGAGATCGAAGGGACCACCCATGTCCTAAATCCCGGTGACAGTTTCCGCATCCGCGGAGAGGCTTTCCGCTGGGCCAACCCCTTCGACACGCCTGCTGTCGCGATCTGGGTGATCGCACCGCCCGTCTACTAGGAGCCATCATGAGTTTCGAAGCCTGGACCGTCTTTGCCCTGTTCTGGGTAGTGTTCGTGACCACGCCGGGGCCGAATGCCGTCAATTGCATCACCAATGGCATGACCATCGGGTTCCGGCGCGGTATCGTGGCGGTGCTGGCCATTCTTACACAGGCCACACTGTTCCTGCTCTTGTCCGCGTTGGGCGTCACGGCGCTGCTCGCGGCGTCGCAGACCGCCTTCACCGTGGCCAAGTGGATCGGCGCGGCCTTTCTCGTCTACCTCGGGGTTCGCGGCTGGATGACGGCGCGCACGCCGGTCACGGTATCGGACAGGCCCGCGACGTCGGTCTATTTCCGCGCGCTGGCCATCGCCACCATCAACCCCAAGAGCGTGGCGGGATACCTTGCCGCCTTTTCCCAGTTCGTGCAGCCGGACGTCCCGATCTGGGAACAGATGACGGTCATCGTGCCGACGGCGCTGACCCTGACGGCGCTCAGCTATACCTTCTTCACGGCCCTTGGCGCGGGCATCGGCCGTGCGGCGCTGGGGGCGGTTTTCAATGTCTGGGTCCGGCGCGTGATGGCGCTTTGCTTCGTCGTCTACGGCGCCCTTTTGGGTACGTCCACCACACCGATCAGGAATTGACCATGCTCAAGGGAAGCTGCCTCTGCGGCAAGATCACGTTCACCGCCACCGACACCGCGCGCGATCCGGCTGCCTGCCACTGCAGCCAGTGCCGCAAGCAGTCGGGCCACTACTGGGCCTCGGTCAACGTCTGGATGAAGGGCTTCAGCATGAAGGGACCGGTCCGCTGGTATGCGGCATCGGACAACGCGAGGCGCGGGTTCTGTCCCACCTGCGGATCTTTCCTGTTCTGGAAAAGCAACGACGAAGACGAGATCGGCGTGGCCCTGGGGGCATTGGACGGCGACACGGGGTTGCTGCTGGAACGGCATATCTTCACCGCCGACAAGGGCGATTACTACGACATTCCGGGGACGTCCCGGCAGGAGGTACGGCACGATGAGTGAATTCCCGACAACCGCCCGCGTGGTCATCATCGGGGGCGGGGTGGTGGGCGCCTCCACGCTCTTCCACCTTGCCCGCGCGGGTTGGACCGATTGCGTCCTGCTGGAAAAGAACGAGCTGACCGCTGGGTCCACCTGGCACGCTGCCGGAAATGTGCCCAACTTCGCCGGGTCGTGGGCGGTGATGAACATGCAGCGCTACGCCGCGGCGCTCTACCGGACGCTGGGCGAGGACGTGGGCTACCCGATGAACTATCACGTCACCGGGTCGGTCCGGCTGGCCCATTCGAAGGAGCGGATGCAGGAATTCGAACGCGTCGCCGCCATGGGGCAATACCAGGGCCTCGACATGGCGGTATGCACACCGGCGGAACTGCGCGAGAAGCATCCCTTCATGGAAACCCACGACCTGAAGGGTGGTTTGTGGGATCCGCTGGACGGCGACATCGACCCGGCACAGCTGACCCAGGCGCTGGCCAAGGGCGCGCGGGATGGGGGCGGGCGGATCGAACGGTTCTGCCCGGCTGTTGGCCTCGACCGCGATGGCGACGAGTGGATCGTGAAGACGCACAAGGGCGATATCCGCTGCGAATACGTGGTCAATTGCGCGGGCTACTATGCCCAGCGGGTGGGCGAAATGTTCAAGCCCTTCGGCGGGCGCACCGTGCCGATGGTCGTCATGTCGCACCAGTACTTCCTCACGGAACCGATCGCCGAACTCGAGGCCTGGACCCGCGAGAAGGGCCACAAGGTGCCGCTGCTGCGCGACGTGGATACGTCCTATTATCTGCGGCAGGACAAGAGCGGCCTGAACCTCGGTCCCTACGAACGGAACTGCAAGGCTCACTGGGTCACGCCGGACGATCCGATGCCGGAGGATTTCAGTTTCCAGCTTTACCCCGACGATCTTGAGCGTCTGGAATACTACATCGAGGATGCGATGGCGCGGGTGCCGATCCTCGGCACCGCGGGGGTCAGCCGCAACATCAACGGCCCGATCCCCTATGCGCCCGACGGGTTGCCGATGGTCGGCCCGATGCCCGGTGTGCGCAATGCCTTCGAAGGGCATTGCTTTACCTTCGGGATCGCCCAGGGCGGCGGCGCGGGCAAGGTCCTGTCCGAGTGGATCATGCATGGCCAGACCGAGCAGGACATGTGGGCGGTCGATCCGCGCCGCTATACCGGATACGCCGATCACGATTATACCCTCGCCAAGGCGCTGGAGACCTACGGCCACGAATACGCCATGCATTTCCCGCGCCACGCCTGGCCCGCAGGCCGGAACAAGCGCCTGTCCTCGCTGCATGGACGGCTCGAAAAAGCGGGCGCACAGTTCGGTGCCTACAACGGGTGGGAGCGGGCAAACTGGTTCGCCCGTCCCGGCGATGACACCTCCGAGGAAGCGACCCAGACCTGGGATCGCAATGGCCCATGGGCACCGCGTATCCGCGAGGAAGTGGAAGCGGTGCGCGACGGCTGCGGCATGTTGCCGATCAGCGGTTTCACCCGGCTCAAGGTCGAAGGGCCGGGCGCGCGGGAGTTCATCGACGGATTGACCGCCTCGCGCCTGCCGGGGCCGGGGCGCGTCGGACTGGCGTATTTCGCCGATGACCGGGGCCGGATCGTGACGGAGACCAGCGTGATGGTGCACGCGCCCGACGACGTGGGCCTGATCACGGCTGCGGTCGCCCAGTGGCACGACGCCGAGTTCTTTCGCCGGCAGGCCCCGCAAGGCATCACCGTCACCGACCATTCGGACGAAGTGGACTGCCTGCTTGTCACCGGGCCGAAGGCGCGCGAGGTTCTTGCGCCGCTGACCGCGGGGCACGACCTGAATGCCCCCTGGCTGTCCGTCAGCATGACCGGCACGGTGGCCGGACAGGAAGCCGCGCTGGTGCGGGTGTCCTTCGCCGGGGAACTCGGTTGGGAAATCCACGCGGCGCCCGAGGCGATGCCACCCATCTGGGACGCCTTGCTGGCGGCAGGGGTGAAACCCTTTGGCATGTGGGCCCTGAACGCCATGCGGATCGAAAAGGGATACCGCGCATGGAAGGGTGATCTTTCCACGGACTACACCATGCTCGAAGCGGGGCTGGACCGGTTCGTGAAGCTCGACAAACCGGTTGATTTCCCCGGCAAGGCCGCGCTGCTGGCGGAAAAGCAGGCGGGTGTGAAGAAGCGGTTCGTCACCCTTCTGGTCGATGCCGGCGATCACGATGCGCCGTACATGTCCACCGTCTTCCACGACGGCGAGGTGGTCGGTGAGACCACGAGTGGCGACTGGGGTTACCGGGTCGGCAGCTCCATCGCATTGGGCACCATCCGCGCGGACCTCGCGCAGCCGGGAACGGAGGTGCAGATCAATATCTTCGGCAGGCTCTGTCCGGCCGTGGTGCAGCCGGACAAGCCGCTTTGGGATCCCGAAAACGAAAGGTTGAAGGCATGAGCATCGACACCCACCTCGTCGGTTCCGGCGCGCGGCGCTGTCCGCGAACGGCCGCGACCCGCTCGGCCGAAGGCGCGCACCGTGACACCCTCTGACCCGTCAGCGCCCTGTTTTACCCGCACAAGGAACGGCAGCGAACCGTTGACCCTGCGGGTTGCCGAAGCACGGATGGTGCTGTTTGCAGAAGTCCCATTGAACGAGGGCAGGATCGCGCTCGACATCACGATCACCACCGAACCGTTGGAAGAGCGCGACCCCGACTACCCGGACGATCCCCCGTATCTGCGGCATCACGACCTGACGACCCAATGGCTGAACATCCACCGATCCGACCTCCGCAGCCGGGATGCCGCCGCGCTCGACGGGTTGGTGGTGGACTGGCAGGACGATGGCGGGTTGGACACGGAGGCCCCCGCGGCGATCTACGACGGCAGCTACGGCACGGTTGACAGCTTCCGGCTGACGCTGGCCTACCTCGATGGCGACAGCTATGCGCTGCAGGCCGAAGGACGCTCGGAGTTCGATACCGGTTTCGCCGTCACCTGTACCGCCCGTCTGGAAAAGATCGTGCTGCGGCCCGCCGCCGACGTGACGCGGGACGAAACGGAATCCGCACTTTCATCGCTGTTCGACCTTTCCGGTACCTGGCATGACCGGGGCAGAGCACCTCACGGCTGGCGCGACCTGAGCGCCGCATTCGACAAGGAAAACCCATGACCCAAGTGCCCTCTCACGCCCGCGTCGTCATTATCGGCGGCGGCGTCATCGGCTGTTCCGTCGCCTATCACCTGACGAAACTGGGATGGAAGGACGTCGTGCTGCTGGAACGCAAGCAACTGACCTCCGGCACCACCTGGCACGCGGCCGGGCTGATCGCCCAGCTTCGTGCGAGCGCCAACATGACCCGCCTCGCCAAGTACAGTCAGGAGCTTTACGGCAGCCTGCAGGAAGAGACGGGGGTCGCAACGGGTTTCAAGCGCTGCGGGTCGATCACGGCAGCGCTGACCGGTGAACGGCTGGAGGAAATCAGACGACAGGCCGCGATGGCACGCGCCTTCGGCGTGGACGTGGAAGAGATCAGTCCCGCGGAGGTGAAGGACCGGTATCCCCATCTCAACGTCGGTGACGTGACCGGGGCCGTCTACCTGGACAAGGACGGGCAGGGTGACCCGGCCAACATCGCGCTCGCCATGGCCAAGGGGGCGCGGCAGCGCGGTGGCCAGATCCTCGAAGGCATCCGGGCCACCGGTGTGACGCGCGAAGGCCGTCGCATCACCGGTGTGACGTGGGAGCAGGGCGGCGAGAGCGGGCACATCGCCTGCGAGGCGGTGGTGAACTGCGGCGGCATGTGGGGCCGCGAGGTCGGCAGGATGCTGGGCGTCAACGTGCCCCTTCAGGCCTGCGAACATTTCTACGTCGTGACCGAGCCGATCCCCGGACTGACACGGCTGCCTGTCCTGCGGGTGCCCGACGAATGCGCGTACTACAAGGAAGACGCAGGCAAGATCCTTCTTGGCGCATTCGAGCCGGTGGCAAAGCCATGGTCCCTCAATGGCATACCGGCGAACTTCGAATTCGACCAGCTGCCCGAGGACTTCGATCATTTCGAACCGATCCTCGACGCGGCTGTGAACCGGATGCCGGTTCTGGCGCAGACCGGTATCCACACGTTCTTCAACGGGCCGGAAAGCTTTACGCCCGACGACGCCTACCACCTCGGTCTCGCGCCCGAGATGGACAACGTCTGGGTGGCCGCCGGGTTCAACTCGATCGGGATCCAGTCTGCGGGGGGTGCGGGCATGGCGCTGGCGCAATGGATGGATACGGGCGAGAAACCCTTCGACCTTGGCGATGTGGACATCAGCCGGATGCAGCCGTTTCAGGGAAACAGGCGCTATCTGGCGGAGCGGTCCACCGAAACCCTCGGCCTGCTCTATGCCGATCATTACCCCTACCGGCAGAAGGCGACGGCACGGGGCGTGCGCCGCACCCCGTTTCATGCGCACCTGCTGGAACGCGGCGCGGTGATGGGTGAACTCGCGGGATGGGAACGTGCCAACTGGTTCGCGGAACCCGGGCAGGATCCGGTCTATCGCTATGGCTGGAAGCGGCAGAACTTCTTTGCCAACGTCGCCGCCGAACACATGGCGGTACGGGAGAATGTCGGCATGTACGACATGTCGTCCTTCGGCAAGATCCGGGTGGAGGGGCGCGACGCGACCGCCTTTCTCAACCATATCGGCGGCGGGCAGTACGACGTGCCCGTGGGGCGGATCGTCTATACGCAGTTCCTCAACCGCAACGCCGGGATCGAGGCGGACGTGACCGTCACGCGATTGTCGGAGCTTGCCTATCTGGTGGTCACCCCGGCCGCCACGCGCCTGGCGGACGAGACCTGGATGCGCCGCAACGTGGGAGACTTCGACGTCGTCATCACCGATGTCACGGCGGGCGAAGGTGTTCTGGCCGTCATGGGCCCAAGGTCGCGGGAACTGCTTCAGCGCGTGTCGCCCAACGACTTCAGCAACGACACGAACCCCTTTGGCACCGCGCAGCCCATCGAGATCGGCATGGGCCTGGCCCGTGCGCATCGGGTGACCTATGTGGGCGAACTCGGGTGGGAACTTTACGTCGGCACCGACATGGCCGCCCATGTGTTCGAGGTGCTGACCGAGGCCGGACAGGAGATGGGCCTGCGTCTGTGCGGCATGCACATGATGGACACCTGCCGCATCGAAAAGGGGTTCCGCCATTTCGGGCATGACATCACCTCCGAGGACCATGTGCTGGAGGCCGGGCTGGGTTTCGCCGTCAAGACGGACAAGCCCGACTTCATCGGCCGCGACGCGGTGCTGCGCAAGCGCGACGCCGGGCTGGAGCGGCGGATGATGCAGTTCCGCCTGACCGATCCCGAACCGCTTCTGTACCACAACGAGCCGGTCCTGAGGGACGGCCGGATCGTCGGCTTCCTCAGCTCCGGCGCATACGGGCATGCGCTGGGCGGGGCGATCGGGCTGGGCTACGTGCCCTGCCGGGGCGAGACGGCGGCCGATCTGCTGGCATCCACCTACGAGATCGACGTGGCGGGGACGCGCGTGCGCGCCGAAGCATCGCTGAAACCGATGTACGATCCTGCAGGTGCGCGGGCGAAAATGTAACGGGTACAAAGTTGGCCTTCACTCTGCCCGACGCTTTGCCTAGGGCTGGACCAGAGGAGACTTCCGGATGCGCAACCCAGATACCCTGCCCCCCACCGGGAACGAGGACACCCCGCAGGGTCTGGCCCTTGCGATCACCGCCTACGGGCTTTGGGGCTTCTTGCCGCTTTACATGAAGCTGCTGTCCCACATTCCGGCGGCCGAGGTGGTCGCGCACCGTATCCTGTGGTCGGTGCCGATCGCCGCAGCCGTGCTGATCGTGCTGCGCCGGACCGACACCCTGCGCGAGGCGCTTCGCACGCCGCGGATGCTGGCCATGGGCTGCGTCACCGCCGCGCTGATCTCGATCAACTGGGGCATCTATGTCTGGGCGATCAATTCGGGCCACGCGCTCGACGCGGCGCTGGGATACTACATCAATCCCCTGTTCAGCATCTTCCTGGCGTCGATGCTGTTGGGGGAACGCCTGAACCGGGCGCAGATGGTCGCCATCGCGCTGGCCGGCTGCGCGGTCCTGGTTCTGGCGGTCGACGCGGGGCGGATGCCCTGGGCGGCGCTGGGGCTGACCGTTTCCTGGGGGTTCTATGCCCTGTGCAAGAAAAGCCTGCCCATAGGGCCGAACCAGGGTTTCCTGCTCGAAGTGCTGATCCTGCTCGCGCCTGCCGTGGGCTACCTCGGCTACCTCGCCGCGACGGGGACCGCGCATTTCCGCTTTGACGGGGGGCGCGACTTCTGGCTTCTGATCGGCTGTGGCGTGGTCACGGCGGTGCCGCTGATGATCTATGCCAACGGCGCCAAGCTGTTGCGCCTGTCCACCATCGGCATCCTGCAATACATCGCGCCGACGATGATCTTTCTTTGCGCCGTGCTGGTGTTCGAGGAACCGTTCGGCCGGGCCCGCGCCATCGCCTTTCCGATGATCTGGGCGGCGCTGGTGATCTATTCCACCGTGATGTGGCGGCAAATGCGGTCGGCCCGCGCGGGGTGACGCAAGCGAAAACCCCCGGATCGCGCGGGAGCCGGGGGCTGTCGTCTTGTGCGCGATGCGGGCCGGGTGTCAGCCCGACAGCTTCGTGGTGCGCAGGTAGGGGAGGACGGTCGTGAACTCGCCGAACTTCGCCTTGGCATCCTCGTCCGATACCGACGTCGGGATGATGACGTCGTCGCCCACGTTCCAGTTGGCCGGCGTCGCCACGCCCTTTCCGGTCGAGGTCTGGAGCCCGTCGAGCGCGCGCAGCACCTCGGCGAAATTGCGGCCCACTGTCATCGGGTAGGTCATCGACAGCTTGAGCTTCTTGTCCGGCCCGATGATGAAGACGGATCGCACGGTTGCGCTGTCATTCGGCGTGCGGCCATCGGGCATGTAGGCTTCGGCGGGCAGCATGTCGAAGGCCTTGGACACTTCCAGCCCCTCGTCCGCGATGATCGGAAAGCCCGCCTTGGCGCCGCCGACCTTCTCGATGTCGCCTTTCCACTTCTTGTGGTCCTCGACCCCGTCGACGCTGACGCCCAGCACCTTGGTGCCGCGCTTTTCCCACTCGTCGGCAAGCTTTGCGACCGCACCGAACTCGGTCGTGCAGACAGGGGTAAAGTCCTTCGGGTGGGAGAACAGGACCATCCAGTTGTCACCGACGAATTCGTGCAGCGAAAGGGTGCCCTGATCGGTTTCGACGGTCAGATCGGGAATCGTGTCGTTGATGCGCAAGCCCATGATATCCTCCGGGTGAATTTCTGCTTTCCCCTAAGGTAAGGATTAAATCAGGAGTTTCCATCCCCTCTCTTGCAGGCCCCCGCAGGCCCTGACAGAGTAGCGCCGAACCGGGCAGGGTCACCCTGACCGCCAGAACAACAAGGAGTTTTCCAATGCTCGAGAAACGTGAATTCTACATCAACGGCGAATGGGTCGCCCCCGCCAAGAAGAACGATCACCATGTCATCGACCCCTCCACCGAGGAACCCTGCGCGGTGATCTCTCTCGGCGGACAGGAAGACACCGACAAGGCCGTCGCCGCGGCCAAGGCGGCACTGCCCGGCTGGATGGCGACCCCGCCCGAAGAGCGTATCGCGCTGCTCGAAAAGCTGCTCGAGGTCTACAAGACGCGGGCCGAAGACCTCGCCAAGGCGATGAGCACGGAAATGGGCGCGCCCATCGACATGTCGCGCTCCAGCCAGGTCGGCGCCGGTACCTACCATCTCGACAATTTCATCAAGGCTGCAAAGGACTTCAAGTTCGAGGCACCCCTTGGCGATCACGCCCCCAATGACCGCATCATCCGCGAGGCGGTCGGCGTTGCCGGTCTGATCACGCCCTGGAACTGGCCGATGAACCAGATCACGCTCAAGGTCGGCGCCGCTGTCGTGGCGGGATGCACCATGGTGCTGAAGCCCTCCGAGGAAAGCCCGCTGGACGCGATGATCTTTGCCGAGCTGATGCACGAAGCCGGCTTCCCCAAGGGCGTCTTCAACCTGGTGAACGGTGACGGCGCCGGCGTCGGCACGCAGCTGTCGGCACATGAGGACGTGGACATGATCAGCTTCACCGGTTCGACACGTGCCGGCACCGCGATTTCCAAGAACGCGGCGGACACGCTCAAGAAGGTCCACCTGGAACTGGGCGGCAAGGGCGCCAACATCATCTTCGCGGACGCGGACGAGAAGGCGGTCAAGCGCGGCGTGATGCACATGATGCAGAACACCGGCCAGTCCTGCAACGCGCCCAGCCGGATGCTGGTCGAAGCAAGCATCTACGACAAGACGGTCGAGGAGGCGGGCGAAGTGGCCGGCAAGGTTACCGTCGGCCCCGCGTCCGAAGAAGGCCGGCACATCGGTCCGGTGGTGAACGAAGTACAGTTCAACAAGATCCAGGACCTGATCCAGAAGGGCATCGACGAAGGCGCGCGGCTGGTGGCCGGAGGCACCGGGCGGCCTGACGGGCTGAACCGCGGCTTCTTCGTCAAGCCGACCGTCTTTGCCGACGTGACACCCGACATGACCATCGCACGCGAGGAGATCTTCGGCCCGGTCCTGTCGATCATGAAGTTCGAGACCGAGGAACAGGCGGTCGAGATCGCCAACGACACCGTCTACGGGCTGACAAACTACGTCCAGAGCGGGGATGGCGAGCGCCGCAACCGTCTGGCGCGCCGGCTGCGCTCGGGCATGGTCGAGATGAACGGCCAGAGCCGTGCGGCCGGGTCGCCCTTCGGCGGCATGAAGCGGTCCGGTAACGGGCGCGAAGGCGGTCTCTACGGGATCGAGGATTTCACCGAGATCAAGGCCGTGTCCGGCTGGGCCGCCGAATAAGCCCGCTCACATCCGACGAAAGGGCCGCCCCCGGGGCGGCCCTTTTCATGCCGGGGCGCGATCAGGCGTCTAGACGCACCCATTCCTCCCATATGAAGGGGTATTCCCACGCACAACGGTGCGTTCGGGCCAGGTCGGCGCGAATGGCGTCGCGTTGCGCTTCCTGTTCGGGTCCGTAGCGGTGGAACTGCACCGTCAACCGGTCGACGCGCGGCATCAGCCCCGCGTCGATCATCGCCGGCAGCAGATCGTATTCCCCGCCTTCGATGTTCATCTTGATACAGGCGACGCGATCGAGGCCCAGCGTGTCGAAAACCTCCGATGCCGGGCGGACCTCGCCTTCGACCGGGTCGCCCGAGGTGACCAGGGCAGAGGAGGCGTTCTCGTCGTCCGACAGCTTGAGCACGCCTGCCGACCGGCCCATCGCATAACCCTCGACCGCTACGTCCTCCCGTTCCCGGAAACGGTCATGAAGATGCCGCGCGAACCTTGGATGCGGCTCGAAGCAATGGACCCGCACACCGTAGAGCGTCGTCATCCGTTCGGCCCAGTCGCCCCGATAGGCACCCACGTCAAGCACGGTGTCACCGGGCTTCAACCCTTGGTACCGTTCCGGCGTACCCCGCCCCTGCGCGGCATAAAAGGCGCGCACCTGACGCTTGTAGGCGCGGAACTCCGGATCCGTGGCGAGCTTCCAAATCTTGTGCAGTTCGCTCGAGATCGACATGGCCGGGGTTCCTTTGCATCTGGCGCAAGGCGCAATCTTTCGCATAGAAAGCCCCAAGGCAATGGCGAAAGGCACCCATGATCTATACCCGGCTGCACGGCTTTCTCGGCAATCAGATGTTCCAGTACGCCGCGGCGGCGCAGTTGGCCGCTCGCCTGAAGGTGCCGGTTGCGCTGGATCCGCGCCGGGCAGAAGAGAAGGGCCAGGGCAATCTGACCAGCATTTTCAACCTGCCGGTGGTGGCGCCCGCCCACCTGCCGCCAGACCGCCGCCGCCGGCCGGTCGCCTATACCCTGTGGCGCTACCTTGGCGGAACCCCGCGTCTTCGGCGCGAAAAGGGGCTGGGATACGATCCCGATTTCGAAACATGGGGAGACGAAAGCTACCTTCACGGCTACTGGCAAAGCGAAACATACTTCGCCGGGATCAAGGATCACCTGCGCGACGTCTTTACCATGGTGCCGCAGATGTCGCCCGCCAACGCGGCGATGGCGGACCGGATTGCCAGCGGTCCCTCCGTCGCTCTGCACGTCCGGCGGGGCGACTACGTGGCGCTCGGGGCGACCGCCGTCTGCGACCAGGCTTACTATGACGCGGCCTTGGCCGCCGTGACCGAGGGCTTGTCTGTGTCGCCGACGGTCTTCGTCTTTTCGGACGATCCCGACTGGGCGCGCGACAATCTCTCCATCCCGTTCGAGAAGGTGGTGGTCGACCTCAACGGACGGGCCACCGCGCACGAGGACATGCGCCTGATGTCGCTGTGCCAGCACAACGTCATCGCCAATTCCACCTTCAGCTGGTGGTCTGCGTGGCTGAACCCCCACGCGGGCCGGCGGGTCGCTGCGCCCGCCCGCTGGTTCGCCAACGATCACCAGCGCAATCCCGACATCCTGCCGGACGACTGGATTCCCATCGGCTGACACACCGGATGTCCGGCAAACGGCGCTAGAAAGGCGCCTTTGACCGTACCTTGGTGGACCGCCCGCCCTGCGGGTGGTTGAAGCGCAATTCCTCCGAGTGCAGCATCAGCCGGGGATAGTCGCGCGCCGGACCGGTGGCGTAGAAGGGATCCCCCAGGATCGGGTGCCCGATGCTCAACATGTGCACCCGCAACTGGTGACTGCGGCCCGTCTTCGGGAAAAGCCGGATGCGGGCGGTTTCGCCATCGTCCCCGATCCGCTTCCACTCGGTCAACGCGGGCTTGCCGGTGTCGTGACAGACCTTCTGGCGCGGGCGGTTCGGCCAATCGACGATGAGAGGCAGGTCGATTCTGCCGGAGGTGTCCTCCGGCACGCCCCAGACCCGCGCCACGTAGGTCTTGCGCGTCATGCGTTTCTCGAACTGGAGGCCGAGGTGCCGCTGAGCATGGGGCGTGAGGGCAAAGATCATCACGCCCGACGTGTCCCGGTCCAGCCGGTGCACCAGCAGCGCGTCGGGAAACACCTGCTGCACCCGTCCGAGCAGGCAATCGGCCAGATGCGGGCCCTTGCCCGGCACGCTCAGCAGGCCGCTTGGCTTGTCCACCAGCAGCACTTCCGCATCTTCGTGCAGGATCGCCAGCGGCGCCTGTGGCGGGTCATATTCCGTTTCCATTCCTTCCCGTCTCAGATGTAGACTGCGTTTTCAACCCACCCGTCGTAGCGAGCCCCGCGAATGCACCCCACGATCGAGAAAATGCAGACCGTCGTCGCCTCGGGCGATCACGACGCCATCGCCCCTTTGCTGGCGACCGACGTGACCTTCCTGCCGCCGACCTACTGGAAGACATGGACCGGCCGTGATGCCGTCGCTGCTGTGCTGGGCCATGTGGGACAGGTGTTCACCGACTTCCGCTATCGCCGCATCATGGGCGAGGGCCGGGATTGGGCATTGGAATTCCAGTGCAAGATCGGGGAGTTCGACGCGGTGGGGGTCGACCTCGTCACCCTCGATGAGGCCGGACTGATCGCACATTTCGAAGTGGTGATGCGCCCTCATAAGTCGGTGGGCGCGCTGCGGGACGCGATGAACGCCCGTGTCGCACGGGATCCTGCCTTTCTGAAGTTCAAGGACGCGCTGTCCTGACCTCGCCGCCGTTCAGGCCTGCTGCGGTCGTGCCCTGATCCGCGCCCGGTAGATCGCGCGCCGCAATTCCCGCGCAAGCTTGCCGCCTGCACCGGTTCGTTTCTGGATGGTCGACGCACCCGGCATCTCGCCGACGCCGCTGGGCCAGACGCTGTGTACCGGCTGTCGGGTGATCCAGTGCATCTGCAGCGTCGTATCGACCGGACGATCCATCTCGTCCGTCGCGGCCAGCAACCGTCGCGCCGCCGCGCGCCCGACCACCTGGCAGACCGTCTGGAGGCCGACCTCCCGTGGCAGGAACAGCGCGGTCCCCGTGTCCTCGGCAAGCACCGCAGCAGGTGTCTCGCGGTTCTTCGCCGGGAGGCGGATGAAGCTGTCCTCGGTCGCTTCCGCCTCGATCAACGCCAGCGCCCGGTCCCAAACCGGCCGGTCGATTACTAGATCGTCCTCGGCAATCAGCGAGAAAGGCTCCGACCCGTCCGCGATCTCCTGCCAGCATTTGCGGTGGCTGAGGAAGCACCCCACTTCTCCCGGCGACAGGGGAAAGGGGTAGCGTGGCGCGTGCCGGTCGCCGCTGTGGACCGCGACACCGCCCTGCGCCAGCGCCTCGCGTCCGTTCACGGCCGGCACGATGCGGGCAGACGGCAAGACCTCGCACAGGCGTGCTACGTTGTCGGCCCGCGCGCCCGGCCCGGCCATGTGGATGATCAGCGATTGCATCCGGGGCAGACCCCCGCGGGTCAGTGCAACACCACGCGGGTGCCGTTCGGCACGCGATTGGCCAGGTCGATCACATGGGCATTGATCATCCTGACGCAGCCGTTCGACACCGCGCGCCCGACGTTCTCCGGCTGCGGGGTGCCGTGGATGCGCAGCAGGGAATCGCGCCCCCCGTTGTAAAGGTACAGCGCGCGCGCCCCCAGCGGGTTCGGTCCTCCGCCCGGCATCCCGGCGGCATGCTTGGCGTAGATATGAGGCTCCCGGCGGATCATGTTCTTCGTCGGCGTCCAGCGCGGCCATTCCGCCTTCCGGCCCACGCGGAACGTGCCCGAGTAATAACGCCCCTCCTTGCCGATACCGACGGGATAGCGGATCGCCTTGCCGCCATCGAGCGTCCAGTAAAGCGCGAACTGACCGGGATCGACGTGGATCTCGCCGGGGGCGAAACCGTCGCGGATGCGCACGATCCGTGCCTGCATGTGCTTGGGAATCTGGTAACCTTCGGCGGCTGCAACGGCCGACGGGGCCAGAAGCGCGGCGGCGCCGGTCATCAGTAGGTGGCGGCGGTTCATCAATGCCATGTGTCGTCCTCACGCGCGGTCCATATTTCCGCTCAACATAACCCGACCGGGCCACAGGGCAAATGCGGAAATCCCGGTCTCGGGGCGCGGCGTACCGCAACGCAAAAGGCCCCCGCGCATCGCGCAGGGGCCTTCGGTCTTTTCAGGAGGAATGGAGGATCAGTCCTCGACCTTCTCTTCCTTCTTGATCTCTTCGCCGGTCTCCTGGTCGACGACTTTCATCGACAGGCGGACCTTGCCACGATCGTCGAAGCCCAACAGCTTGACCTTCACTTCCTGGCCTTCCTTCAGAACATCCGACGGATGGTTCAGGCGGCGGTTCTCGATCTGGCTGACGTGCACCAGACCGTCACGCTTCCCGAAGAAGTTCACGAAGGCGCCGAAGTCGACGATCTTGACCACGGTTCCGGTATAAACCGCACCCTCTTCGGGCTCGGCCACGATGGAATGGATCATGTCATAGGCCTTCTTGATCGCGTCGCCGTTCGGGCTTGCGATCTTGATGATGCCCTCGTCGTTGATGTCGACCTTCGCGCCCGACACTTCGACGATTTCGCGGATGACCTTGCCGCCCGATCCGATCACTTCACGGATCTTGTCGGTCGGGATCTGCATCGTCTCGATACGCGGCGCGTGAACCGAGAAGTCCGCCGCACCCGAAAGTGCCTTGTTCATCTCGCCAAGGATGTGGATCCGGCCATCTTTCGCCTGCGCGAGGGCCTTCTCCATGATCTCGGGCGTGATGCCCGCGACCTTGATGTCCATCTGCAGCGAGGTGATGCCGTTTTCGGTACCCGCGACCTTGAAGTCCATGTCGCCGAGGTGGTCCTCGTCACCCAGAATGTCGGACAGGATCGCGTAGGAACCGTCCTCTTCCAGGATCAGGCCCATCGCCACACCGGCCACGGCCGATTTCAGCGGAACGCCCGCGTCCATCATCGACAGCGAACCGCCGCAGACCGACGCCATCGAGGACGAGCCGTTCGATTCCGTGATCTCGGACACGACACGGATGGTATAGGGGAAGTCGGTCGCCGCGGGCAGAACCGCCTGCAGGGCACGCCATGCCAGCTTGCCGTGACCGATCTCGCGACGTCCCGGAGGGCCCACACGCCCGACTTCACCAACCGAATAGGGCGGGAAGTTGTAGTGCAGCAGGAAGTTCGATTTGAAGTTGCCGTGCAGCGCGTCGATGAACTGTTCGTCGTCGCCGGTGCCCAGCGTGGTGATGACCAGGCCCTGGGTCTCGCCGCGCGTGAACAGCGCCGACCCGTGGGTCCGCGGCAGGACGCCGGTTTCGGCCGCGATGTCACGGATCTCGTCCGTGCGGCGCCCGTCGATACGCTTGCCGGTCTTGACCACGTCACCGCGCAGGATCGAAGCTTCGAGCTTCTTCATGGCAGAACCGAGGTTCCCGTCTTCCAGCTGCTCTTCGGTGAGCTTTTCCTTGATCGTCTCGCGCGCGACGGCGACGGCCGCGGTGCGTTCCTGCTTGTCGGCAATGGCGAACGCCGCGCGCATCTCGGTCTCACCCGCCGATTTCACGGCTTCGTAGAGGTCTGAGTAGTCGACCGGCTGGAAATCGAAGGGTTCCTTGGCGGCCTCTTCCGCAAGGTCGATGATCAGGTCGATCACCGGCTGGATCTGCTCGTGAGCGAACTTCACCGCGCCCAGCATTTCCTCTTCCGACAGCTCGTAAGCTTCGGATTCGACCATCATCACCGCTTCCTTGGTGCCGGCGACCACGAGGTCGAGGCGCTGGTCGGGGTTCAGGCGCAGATCCTGCATGTCGTCCACGGTGGGGTTGAGGACGTATTCGCCATCCTCAAAGCCCACGCGGCACCCTGCGATCGGACCCATGAAGGGCGCGCCGGACAGCGTCAGAGCAGCCGAGGCCGCGATCATCGCCACCATGTCGGGGTCGTTCACCAGATCGTGCGAGAGCACGGTGCACATCACCAGCACTTCGTTCTTGAAGCCGGGGACGAACAGCGGGCGGATCGGACGGTCGATCAGGCGCGCGGTCAGCGTTTCCTTTTCGGTCGGACGCGCTTCGCGCTTGAAGAAGCCACCCGGCACCTTGCCGGCGGCATAGTATTTTTCCTGGTAGTGGACGGTCAGCGGAAAGAAATCCTGACCGGGCTTCTGCTGGCGTGCAAAAGTCACGTTGGCCATCACGCTGGTTTCGCCCAGCGTGGCAATCACGGACCCGTCCGCCTGGCGGGCCACCTTTCCAGTTTCGAGCGTGAGCGTTTCCTCGCCCCACTGCATTGATTTCGTCGTTACGTTAAACATCTACGTATCCTGTGTTGGCCCGCGGGCCATTGCATAGAGGGCGAATTCCCTCTGACTCCGGTATCTTCTTTGTCAGGCGCTGGAGTCCGGGCGCCGGCTTTCAGATTTGTCGCCCTTACAAGGTTTCGCGCGGGAATGGAAGCAAGAGCTGTCCTGCGATTCCGTGTCACGAAACCACCGATCCGAAGCGGCCGGACCCCGCGCAAAATCCGGCGCGTGCGGGAAAGGGCAGTTGCAATACACGCTAGAGTTTGCGATTCTTGCGGCCAGAAATATCGGCCTCGGGCCGGTGTTTCGTTCACGATCCACCCGACGGAGGGAGCGATAAAGTGTCAGAGAATTCCGTTAGGCGTATCCAGTTGGTCTGCTTTGCCCTGTCGCACATTCCTTTGCTGACCCTTGGTGTCATCATGGGCGCTAACGGGTTCGAGGGTGACGGCCTTGTACTGGGGGCGGCGTTGGGCGCCACAGTCGTCACCGCGGTATTGCTGACCGGCTACCTGGGCCGGGCGCTGCGGCAGGACTACATCCAAGCCTGAGCGACCTCAGCCGCCGAGGATCAGCCAGAGCACGGCGGCGATCACGGCGGCTTTCAGCGCGACAATTCCGACCAGCAGTCCCCTGTTCTCCGGGGCGATCAGATCCTGCCAGAGCGACCTTTCGGGTTCACCGAACAGCTCTGTCTTCAACCTGCGCAACACATGGGGCGAGGGGCGTTCGTCCGTGTCGGGGATCATGCGCGGCATCGATTCCTGCCAGAATCCAACTTCCGCCCGCAGGTCCGGGTCGGTTCGCATCAGGCGCAGGAAGCGTTGCTTCTCGTCACCGTCGAGAAGCCCGAGGGCGAATTCCCCGGCCAGGTATATGCGTTCTTCCCTGTCCAAAGCGTATTCCATCGCGAGTCGCCCTTTTCAGGCCCTTGGATGAGTGTGGCAAAACATGGCCCGTTTCGCAACGAAGCACTGCGGTCAAGCAAAAGGCCGCACCCCGAAAGGTGCGGCCTTGGCATGACGAACGGCGGCGCGGCGTTTAGCGGCGCAGGCCCAGCCGTTTGATCAGGTCCTGATAGCGTGCCTCATCCTTGCTCTTGACGTAGTCCAGCAGCTTGCGGCGCGTGGCCACCATCTTGAGCAGGCCACGGCGGCCGTGGTTGTCCTTCTTGTGGGTCTTGAAGTGCTCGGTCAGCGTCGCGATCCGCGAGCTGAGTACGGCAACCTGCACCTCGGGCGAACCGGTGTCGCCTTCCTTGGCGCCGAATTCCTTGATCAGGCGTGTCTTTTCTTCTGCAGTGATCGACATCGGGGGCTCCTTCGTTGAAAGGGTTGATCGGAATGGCACAGGCCGGGATGTCGTCCAGCTCAGGCCCATGGAGATACCGACACCGAAAGGGATTCGGCGCCGATGGGGGCGTATAGGAAAATCGCCGCGCTTTGGCAAAGGGTTATTCGCCCTTCGGGCCGGGATCAGCGCAGGAAACCCAGATCCTGCGCCGTGCTGTAGGGGATCAGCGCGATGTCGCCGGGGGTGAGCCCTGTGTCGGCGGCAACGGTGGCCAGCACCCTGTCGCCCATGACGATCTGCAGCCAGTCGGAATCCTCGGGATCGGGCATCACGGCAACCGGAGGCTCCTCCGCGTCCTCCGCGCTGTCGTCCCAAACAAAGAGCAGCGAATCCTCCTGCCGGTCGAAATCCAGCAATTGCGCGGGGCCGTCGCCGTCCATCCAGTCGCCCAGCACCACCTGGTCGGCGCCGTCGCCGGCGGTCACGATGTCGTCCTCGCCGGCTATGATCACGTCGTCGCCGCCGCCGCCGTTCAGAAAGTCGCCGGCATCGCCGTCCTCGACCTCGAAAGTCTGCGGGTCGTCCACGATGCCCGACAGCGTGTCGTCGCCCCAGCCACCGAAAAGGGTGTCCTGGCCCGTGCCCCCGTGCAGAAAATCGTCGTCCAGCCCGCCCAAGAGCGCGTCGTCGCCCGCGCCGCCATAGATCACGTCGTCCCCGGCCGATCCGATCAGGCTGTCGTCACCCGCCTCGCCGTGGATCACGTCGTCGTCGTTGTGCCCGGCGATGCTGTCGTTGTCGGCCCCGCCCAGGATGTCGTCCGCCCCGTCGTCGCCGTGCAAGGTGTCGTCGCCCGTGCCGCCGTCCATCGTATCATTGCCGCCGGAGCCGTGCAGATCGTCGTTTCCCGCGCCCGCATGAACCAGGTCGTCGCCGTCGTAGGCCCCGATCTGGTCGTCGCCATCTCCGCCGGTCAGCGTATCATCCCCGTCTGTACCGGACAGGATTTCGCCCTCGGACGCGCCGCCGATATCCACGTACACGACGGCACTTACCGCCATCAGACCCATCAAGCCCGCAAGAAAAAGCATCGCCGCACACCGCCGAACCACAAGGGGCGCACCACGCACCACCCCGGCGCCATCATCCACAGAACCGCCGACCGGTCAAAATCAAACCGGCGGCGTGGTTAACGCGCGGTTTCAGGCGTGCCGGGTGCGTGCCAGCGCACCGGCGTGCGTGCGTAGGGCAGGTAGAGGGGGTGGCGCGGATGCCCTTCTTTGGAAAGACCGAGGTGAAAGAGCGGCCTGCCGCTGGCCATCAGGCGGGCGGCAACCAGCGGACCCCGTCCCATATGCGCCCCGTGCACGCCCCACGCGGCGATCACGTGATCGGCCCAAAGGCACCCTGCGGCCAGCGTCGCGTCGTTCTCCGGCCCCACCGGATCGGCGGCGGCGCGCATGTCGCGCGGATCGGTGGCGCGCCAGGCAAAGATGTTGGTCACCCGGAAACCGCCGTACCCGAGGTGCCGCGCGCGCCGCTCGCACCGCTCAACGGTCGGGTCGTTCTGGACCTCCGTCGCGGTGGAAGGGTTGAGCATTACGAACATGACCTTCCGCGCGCTTGCGTCCCACGTCCGCGTGAGGCTGTAGCGGTAGCCCTCGCAGTCGGAATAGACGGCGGTCGAGGGCGCGTCGCCCTTGGTGTGGCTTCGGGTGATCATGCGGGGGTGCGGCGGCGTCAGTCGGCGCTGCCCTGGGGCAGGTTGAAGACGCGGGAGGGGTGGAGCTCGCCTGCCTTGAAACGCCCCACGGCCACCGCCCGCCCCTCGAAGGAGGCCCAGCATTCCTCGCCGTAGTCGATGTCGCTCGCGATCACCATGCCGGGGTTGCCGTTGCGCAGCCGGGTGGCGCCCTCGGCGGTCGCCTTGACCTCCGGCAGGTCGTCGAGGCCGGCCTCCAGCGGCTGCAGATGCGCGTCCAGTTCTGGTGTGCGCGCCAGTTCCTCGATCCGCGCCAGTGTCAGCCCGTCGGCCGCGTCGAACGGGCCGGACCAGACCCGTCGCAGGTCGCGGACGTGGCCCAGACATCCCAGCTTCTGGCCCAGGTCGCGCGCGATGGACCGCACGTACCCGCCCTTGCCGCAGACCATCTCGAGCGTCACGTGGTCCGCATCGGGCCGGTCGATCAGCAGCAGGCTTTCCACGAACAGCGGACGTGCCGCGATGTCCATCGATTCGCCGTCGCGCGCACGCTGGTAGGCGCGCTGCCCGTCGATCTTCACGGCCGAGAACTGTGGCGGCACCTGTTCGATGTCGCCCACGAAATCGGACAGTGCCGCCTTGATCGCGGCGTCGTCGGGGCGCAGGTCGGAGGTGCCCAGTTCTTCGCCCTCGGCATCGTCGGTGTTGGTGGCGATGCCAAGGCGCACGGTGAATTCATAGGCCTTCAGCGCGTCGGTGATGTAGGGAACCGTCTTGGTCGCCTCGCCAAGGGCCACCGCCAGCACGCCCGTCGCCTCGGGGTCGAGCGTCCCGGCGTGGCCGGCCTTGCGGGCGTCGAGCGCCCAGCGGACCTTGTTGACCACGGCGGTCGAGGTGGGGCCGGCGGGCTTGTCCACCACCAGCCATCCGGAAATATCTCTGCCCTTGCGTTTGCGCGCCATGTCTCACCTGTCTGTTTCGCGTGGGAGCCTATACAGACAGGCGCCGCCGGTGCCCAGCAATTATCTGGCCGCGCGTCCGGTCAGTCGCTTTCGACCACACCGACGATCGGACCGATCGTCGTGAAACCCGCATCGTCGCGCCCCAGCGCGGGGGCTCTCAGGCGTGACACGTTGCCGTCGAAATAGAGCGCGTTGCGCAGTTGCAGCCGATCCCGGAAATAGCTTCCGAACTCGTGAAAGGTTACCGTGTTGTCGGAAATGACAAAGATCGCCCGGGTGCCGTCCGCCGTGGTCCCGACCCCGTTGCGGATGTAGCGGGACGTGCTGTTCTTCAGGAAACGGGGGTGCAGCTCGCCGTCGATCACCAGCATGGGCCCCGATTGCGTGGCATAGCGGCAGGCGGGTTCCGACCTGAGGAACGCCTTGGTTTCCAACACGTCCGCGCGGCCCTCGCCGATGCAGAAGATGCCGTTGGGCAGCAGACCGAAATTGCCCGGCCCCTCGCTTTGGATCACATCCTGCACGACACGCCCGTTTTCCACGAAGTAGCCGACCGGCGCGCGGTTGTCGTGATACATGCCTGCGTTCATGGCAAAGCCCAGCCTCTGCCCCCGCGCCGCAAGCGCCTTGTCGAGGGTGCCGAAATGGCCATAGACGCTGCCTGCCTCGTCGGCGAGGAAAAGCTCCAGCCGCTCGCGGGTCAGGTCCACCTCGCAGATCGAATAGCGGTTGCCGGCGTATTCTTCCTGCCGGCATTCCGTTGCCATCGCGCCCCCCGCGGCCAGGACCAGGCCAAGCCAAAGCAGGAATTTCATTCGTCGCTGTCCGCGTCGGCATCCCGCCGTACGACATCCTGATTGAGCATGCGACGCGTCTCGTCCATCTGGTCAAAGGTCTGGTCCAGCCGGAATCGCAGGTCCGGCGCGAACTTGAGCGTCAGCTTCTTGGCGACCTGACGGCGCAATTCGCCCTTGTTCCGTGCCAGCAGGTCGATCAGCTCGTCCTGGCCCTGACCGCCAAGCGGCAGGACATAGGCGGTCGCGATCTTGAGATCGGGAGAGACCCGCACCTCGCCCACGGTCACCGACATCCGGTTGAGATCGACATCATGCACGTCGCCGCGCGCCAGAACGTCCGACAGAGCGCGGCGAATCGTTTCGCCGACGCGCAACTGGCGCTGGGACGGGCCCGTGCCCTCGTGAAACTTGTTTCTGGCCATGGGCCTCATCTAAGCCCTTGCAAGTGTTTTGCCAAGGCGGCGATTGCGCGGTACACCGGCCCCGGCAAAGGAGTGCACAAGATGGCAGAACTTCCCGGCGTAACCATTACCGGCGCTTCCGGGCGCATGGGCCAGATGCTGATCAGACAGGTGCAGGCCTCCGACCGCCTGCGGCTTGTCGGCGCGGTGGAACGGCCGGATCACGCCTGGGTGGGCCAGGACGTCGGGGCAGCCATGGGCGGTGGCGACATCGGGATCCGTGTGACCGACGACGCGAAGGCCGCCATTTCCGCGGCCGACGCCGTGATCGATTTCACCGCGCCCGCCGCAACGCTGGATTTCGCGGCCCATGCCGCCGCCGCCGGGGCGGTCCATGTCATCGGGACCACCGGCATGACCGACGCGGAAATCGCGCAGCTGGCACCCTTCGCGGAAAAGACCGTCATCGTCCGCGCCGGCAACATGAGCCTCGGCGTCAACCTGCTGACCCAGCTTACCCGCCGGGTGGCCGCGGCGCTGGACGCCGACTTCGACATCGAGATCATCGAGGCACATCACAACAGGAAGGTCGATGCACCCTCCGGCACCGCCCTGATGCTGGGCGAGGCTGCGGCGGCGGGGCGCGGCGTGTCCCTCGCCGAAGTTTCGGATCGCGGGCGCGACGGCATGACCGGCGCACGGCGTCGCGGCGACATCGGGTTTACGGCAATCCGGGGGGGCGACATCGTGGGCGAACACGACGTGATGTTCGCCGCCGACGGAGAGCGCATCATCTTGCGCCACGTCGCCTCCGACAGATCGGTCTTTGCCCGCGGCGCGCTCAAGGCCGCGCTTTGGGGCATCGGCCGGGCACCGGGCGCATACGACATGCTGGATGTGCTGGGTCTCGGCGACGCGGGCTGACCGCCTGCTGACGCTATTGTGAAACTTTGGGCCCTCTTTCGGCGTGTATAGTGCAATTCACGCTGAAAGGAGAGTTCGATGCGACCCCTTGCGATCACACTTGCCGCCGCGCTTACCGCGTCGGCGCTGCCCGCTCTGGCGGATTTCCAGAAGGTCACCACCCGCGACGATTTCATGGCGCTGGTCGGGGGCAAGACGCTGACCCGTCCGCTGGTCAAGATTCAGGTGCTGCCCGATGGCCAGATCGCGGGGACAGGCGCCGCGTGGGAGGTCACGGGCCAATGGGAATGGCAGGGTGAGTACCTGTGCCGCAGTCTCGAATGGGGCGGCGACGACCTTGGCTACAACTGCCAGGAGGTCAAGGTGGATGGCAACAACATGCGCATCACCTCGGACAAGGGCACGGGACGTTCCGCGGATTTCAGCCTGCGCTGACGCGCGGCGTCAGAAATCGACCGCGATCCCCTTCTTCTCCCAGTCACCGTAACGGACGGGTTCGGGCCCGTCGCGGCCACCCAGTTCGGGCGGCAGGCGCAGGTCGGCGGCCTCGCGGCGGCGGGCCTCCGCCTCGGCCAGCGCGCGCTGCGCGGCAGGCGGAATAGGGCGCGGCGCGGGATCGGGCTGCGGCTGCGGGGGCAGGTCCGGCTCGGGCGTCGGTGTCGGATCGTTCGGCGTGTCCGGGATCGGCTTGGGCGCCGGTGCGGGGTTCGGAATATCGACGGGCTCTGACATGGCATCCTCTTGAGCGGCTGATGCCTTTGATATACGCCGCCCCGAGGGCAGGACAACCCGGTCCCCCCACCACAAGAGGCGATGGCATGGCAGACACCGGCGCAGAGGCGCGCAGGAGCGCGGTTTACCTTCTCGACCAGATCCTGGGGGAAGAGCCGCGCCTGATGTCGGAACTGCTGGCCGCCGGAACCCTGGACAGGCTGCCGCCCGACGACCGGGCCCGCGCGCAGCGGCTGGCGCAGGATACCCTGCGCGGGCTCGAACGCGCCGACCGGCTGCTGCAAAAGCACCTGCGCAAGCAGCCGCCGCTGACGGTGCGCAACGTCCTGCGGGTCGGGACGGTCGAATTGTGCCAGGGTGGGGCTGCGCATGGCGTCGTCAACACGATGGTGAACCTCGTGTCCGGCCACCGCAGTCTGGGGCACCTGAAGGGGCTGACCAACGCTGTCCTGCGCAAGATCGCCGCCGAGGGTCCGGAGGCGTGGCCCGCGCTGCGCGCGCCGCGCCTGCCCAAATGGCTGCGCGGCCCCTTGGTCGAGGCCTGGGGCGCCGAGGCCATCGCCGCGATGGAACAGGCCCATTTCGCCGGGGCCCCGCTGGATATCACGGCCAAGGGCGACCCCGCGGCCCTGGCCGAGGTGACGGGCGGCACGCTGCTGCCCACCGGCTCCGTCCGCGTGACGGACGCGGGGCAGGTCTCCGCGATGCCCGGGTTCGCCGCGGGCGACTGGTGGGTGCAGGACGCTGCAGCCGCGCTGCCGGTGCGGGTTCTCGCGCCGCGACCGGGCGAGACGATACTGGACCTCTGCGCGGCGCCGGGCGGCAAGACCATGCAACTCGCCGCCGCGGGGGCGGCCGTCACGGCTGTCGATACCTCGGCAGGTCGCATGGCGCGTGTGCGCGAGAACCTGGACCGGACCAGGCTGAAGGCCGATCTGCTGACCCAGGACGCCCGCGCGGTGACCGGCACTTACGATGGCATCCTGCTGGATGCGCCCTGTTCCGCCACCGGGACACTGCGCCGCCATCCGGACCTGCCCTATGCCAAGGACGGGTCCGAGTTCGGCGATTTGATCGATCTCCAGTCCGAGCTGATCGACCACGCATGGTCCCTGCTGAAACCGGGCGGCAGGATGGTGTTCTGCACCTGCAGCCTGCTGCCGGACGAGGGCGAGGTCCAGGTGGACGAAGCACTTCAGCGGCACCCCGACATGCAGGTGGATCGCGACGCGGCGATGGTGCCGGGGGTGGACAGCGGCTGGCTGACAGCCGAAGGCGGTCTGCGCCTGCGCCCCGATTACTGGGCGGACATCGGCGGCATGGACGGATTCTACGTCGCTTGCCTGCGCAAGCAGGGCTGAGGAAAGCCAACCGGCGCTCCCGCGCGGGGGGCGCATCGTGCTGTCACAGGTCGCCGGGTGGCGGATTGCGGATCGCAAGGTAATCGCGTGCCGGAATATCCACCAGCCCCAGCAGGCCGAGCACATCCCGATCGGCCTCCGTCAGATGTTCGATCGCCTCGACCACCGCGTCGAACACCTGCGCACGGTCCATGCCCGGCCCCGTGATATAGGGC
Organism: Sulfitobacter alexandrii; assembly: GCF_001886735.1. NCBI lineage: Bacteria > Pseudomonadati > Pseudomonadota > Alphaproteobacteria > Rhodobacterales > Roseobacteraceae > Sulfitobacter > Sulfitobacter alexandrii. Next base: position 3,378,720 of record NZ_CP018076.1, on the reverse strand, counting down.
AGGCCGGGCGTCGGGGGGGTCCAGGTCAATACCCGCAACCCTGCCGCAAAAGGGTCGTACCGCCGGATCAGCCGCCATGTCACCGCATCCAGCGCCGCGATGTCCGCCTCGCCTTCGGCTACCGCAAGGGCCGAGGCGCGGTGTCCGCCCGTCTGCCGCCGGTCGCCGAACCAGAAACCCTCCGCCAGGGCCACGGCATGCATGGCGGCCAGGCCCGATTGCGATCCCGCATCGTTGAAGGCGAACCGCGCATCGGCAAAATCGCGCAGGGACGGGCGCGCGTCGTCGGCCCGCACGACGACGGCACTGCGGTAATATCCCGGCGGGCAGCCATCGACGCCGAAATCCGGTGTGCCGACAAGGGTGACCCGGTCGTGCAGACGGGTCCGGAAGGGCATCCCGCAGGTCTGGCTCAAGACAAGGTCCGGCGCGGTCCAGACCGAGAAGGCTTCCGCCGCGTTGCACATCTCGGCGGGGGCCGGAACGCCGCGCGCGCGCAAGGCGCGGCGCAGCGCGTCCCAGTAGCGCAGGTGCGCCGCCTCCGTCTCCGGTCTGAGGTACATCATCAGGCTTGCGATCATGCCGCCACGATAGGCAGGACGCAGCATCGGGAACAGCCCGTTTGCGACCTTTCACGCCGGTGCCGGAACGGCGGGGCAAAAAGCGGTGACACCCGACGGGTCAGACGCTATGCTGCCCGCAAACGCCAGCAGAGCGTCAAGGGCAGCAAAACATGTTCAGCATCCCCGGCCTGACCGCGCAACGGGCGCGGTTCCTCGACAGGTGGCACGCCCGTGCCGCGACCCGTCCGCGCGCGCAGAACCACGTCCGGGGGTTCGTTTCCTCTCCCGAACCGCGGACCATCGGCTCCTATGCGCGGGGGCGGCAACTGATCGGCGGCAACTACCTCTTCGCGGGCACGCTCATCAACGCGCCCGGCCACACGCTGTGGGAACTGGACGTACCGGATGCCGCCTATGCCGCCGAGCTGCACGGCTTCGCCTGGCTGGACGACCTCGCGGCGGTGGGGGACATCACGGCGCGCCAGGTCGCGCAGCACTGGCTCTGGGACTGGATCGACCGCTTCGGCAAGGGGCGCGGCCCCGGGTGGACACCGGACCTGACGGGCCGGCGGCTGATCCGCTGGATCAACCACGCGATCTTCTGCCTGCGGGGGCAGGAATCTGAACACAGCCGGGCGTTCTACACGTCTCTCGACCAGCAGACGCAATTCCTGTCCCGGCGCTGGCACGGCGCGGCACCGGGCCTGCCGCGCTTCGAGGCGTTGACGGGCCTGATCTACGCGGGCCTCGCGCTCGAGGGGCAGGAAGCGCTGGCCGACCCCGCGATCAAGGCGCTGTCGCGCGAATGCCGCAGCCAGATCGACATGCAGGGCGGCCTGCCCACCCGCAATCCCGAGGAACTGCTGGCCGTCTTCACCCTGCTCACATGGGCGGCGGCCGCGCTCAGCGATGCGGGACGCGGCACGCCAAAGGATCACCTGGCCGCCATCGCCCGCATCGCGCCGACCCTGCGCGCGCTGCGCCACGCGGACGGCGGGCTGGCCCGGTTCCACGGCGGTGGCCGCGGGGTCGAGGGGTGGCTGGACCACGCCCTGGCGGCATCGAGGGTGCGCGCGGCCCCGGCAGGTGGGCTGTCGATGGGCTATGCCCGGCTGTCGGGCGGCCGGACATCGGTGGTCATCGACGCGGCCTCGCCGCCCGGCGGGCCGGCTTCGGGCAATGCCCATGCCTCCACCCTGGCTTTCGAGCTCACATCGGGACGGCGCCCGCTGATCGTCAATTGCGGATCGGGGGCGTCCTTCGGCGTGGAGTGGCGCCGCGCGGGGCGGGCAACACCGTCGCATTCCGCCCTGTGCCTCGGGGGCTACTCCAGCGCGCGGCTGGCGGAGCCCGACCGCATCACGGGCCGGGAAGCCTTGATCGACGGGCCGACCCATGTCCCGGTCGAGATCAGTTCCGCCGGCGACGGGATCCGCTTTCAGGGCGGGCACAACGGATACGTGCGCTCTCACGGGCTGACTCATGCGCGGACCCTCGAACTCACGCTCGACGGGCGGGGACTGGCCGGCGAGGACATGTTGCTGGCGCTGGAGGATGCCGAGAAACGCCGTTTCGACAAGGCGCTCGACGCGGCGAAGCTCAAGGGCCTGCGCTTCGACATCCGCTTTCACCTGCACCCCGACGTGGATGCGACGCTGGATCTCGGCGGCGCGGCGGTGTCCATGGCGCTCAAGAGCGGGGAAATCTGGGTGTTCCGGCACGACGGTACGCATAATCTCTCGCTCGAACCGGGCGCCTACCTCGAAACCACGCGTCTCAAACCCCGCGCCACGCAGCAGATCGTGCTGTCCGGGATGGCCTTTACCTATGCCACGCGGGTCAGGTGGTCCTTGTCCAAGGCGCAGGAAACTGCGATTGGCGTGCGTGATCTCTCGATGGACGATCCATTGGCGGATCATACTGACCCGGACGAACAATAGGACCCTGCCAGATGCCCGATCTTTCCCCCGTCAAACGCGCCCTTCTTTCCGTATCCGACAAGACCGGCCTGGTGGAGCTCGGCCAGGCGCTTGCCGCCCACGGGGTCGAACTCCTGTCCACTGGCGGCACCGCCCGGGCGCTGCGCGATGCGGGGCTGGACGTGAAGGACGTGGCCGAGGTGACCGGCTTTCCCGAGATGATGGACGGTCGGGTCAAGACGCTGCACCCGGTGGTCCACGGCGGCCTGCTGGCACTGCGCGACAAGGACGACCATGTCGCGGCGATGCAGGAACACGGCATCGGCGGCATCGACCTCGTGGTGGTCAACCTCTATCCCTTCGAGGCGACGGTGGCCAAGGGGGCGGCCTATGACGAGGTGATCGAGAACATCGACATCGGCGGTCCCGCGATGATCCGCTCCGCGGCCAAGAACCACGGCTTCGTGACCGTCGTGGTGGATACCGAGGACTACGCCGCCGTGATCGACGAGCTTGAAGCCAACAGCGGGCAGACGACCTACGCCCTGCGCCAGCGGCTCGCGCAGACGGCCTATGCCCGCACGGCCGCCTACGACACCGCCGTCAGCACCTGGATGGCCGCGCAGGTCGGGGGCACGCCACGCCGCCGCACCTTTGGCGGCACGCTGTCGCAAACACTCCGTTATGGCGAGAACCCCCACCAGGCCGCGGCCTTCTACACGGACGGGTCGGGCGCCGCGGGCGTGGCGACCGCGCGTCAGCACCAGGGCAAGGAACTGAGCTACAACAACATCAACGACACGGACGCCGCCTTTGAACTGGTCAGCGAATTCGCTCCCGAGAACGGACCCGCCTGCGCCATCATCAAGCATGCCAACCCCTGTGGCGTGGCGACCGGCGCGACCATGGTGGAGGCCTACACCCGCGCCTTCGACTGCGACCGCACCTCGGCCTTCGGCGGCATCATCGCCCTGAACCAGCCGCTGGACGGTGAAACCGCCGAGGCCATCAGCGGGATTTTCACCGAAGTGGTGATCGCGCCGGGTGCCGACGAAGACGCCATGAGTATTTTTGGCAAAAAGAAAAACCTGCGTCTGCTCACGACCGACGGGCTTGCGCGGCACGACGCGGCGGCGCTGGCGGTGCGGCAGGTATCGGGCGGCTGGCTGGTGCAGGACAAGGACATCGGCCGCATCACGCGCGACGATCTGAAGGTGGTCACCAGGCGCCAACCCTCGGAGCAGGAACTGGCGGACATGCTGTTCGCCTGGACCGTGGCGAAACACGTGAAGTCGAACGCGATCATCTACGTCAAGGATGGCGCGACGGTCGGCGTAGGGGCTGGGCAGATGAGCCGCGTGGACAGCACCCGGATCGCGGCGCGCAAGGCGCAGGACATGGCCGAGGCAATGGGCCTGCCCGCGCCGCTGACGCAGGGATCGGTCGTGGCGTCCGACGCCTTCTTCCCCTTCGCGGACGGGCTGGTGACGGCGGCGGCGGCAGGGGCCACCGCGCTCATCCAGCCGGGCGGGTCGATGCGCGACGACGAGGTGATCGCCGCGGCGGACGAGGCCGGTCTCGCCATGGTATTCACCGGCATGCGCCACTTCCGGCACTGAGGCGCAGGGGATCATGCGCAGCTTTCTCGTCTCCGGCATTCTCGCCTTCGTGATCGACCAGCTCAGCAAGTACCTGGTCATCCACACGATGGAATTGGCACGTATCCGGTCGATCGACGTGCTGCCGCCGCTGGTCAACTTCCGCTACGGCGAGAACCGGGGCATCAATTTCGGGCTGTTCGGTGGCGGATCGGAATCCAGCCGGTGGATCCTGATCGCGCTGGCCGTGGTAATCTGCGTCGCCGTCACCGTCTGGCTGATGCGGTCCGCCCAACCCCGGCTGGCCCGGATCAGCGGCGGCCTGCTGGTGGGCGGCGCGCTGGCAAACGTGCTGGACCGGCTGCTCTACGGATACGTGTTGGACTTTCTGAACATGTCCTGTTGCGGCATCGACAATCCCTTCGTGTTCAACATCGCCGACGTGTTCATCTTCGCGGGCGCACTGGGCCTGATCTTCTTCAGCAGCGACGGGAAATCCGCCGCCCGGCAGCCGCGGAAAAAACCTAAGTGACATTGCCCGCCCCCCTGCGATATTGAGGGGCAGACCCAAAGGAGACGCACCATGCGCCGTACCGTCCTCATGATCCTGATACCGCTGGCTCTCTCGGCCTGCGCCAACCAGGGATTGCGCGACCTCCGGACCGACTCCAAGGGACCGGACGAATTCATGATCACCCCCTCCGCGCCGCTGCAGGAGCCGGCCAGCTACAACACGCTGCCGCCTCCGACACCGGGCCAGGCGAACCTGACCGATCGTTCCGCCGTGAACGAGGGCATCACCGCCTTCGGCGGCAACCCGCAGGCGAAGCAGGGCGGCATCGACGCGCGCGACGGCGCGCTGGTCAACCACGCCAGCCGTCGTGGCGTGACCCCGGGCATCCGTGCGATCCTCGCCGAGGCCGACGCGGACTTCCGCCGCCGGAAGGGGCGCTTCACCCAGATCCGGCTGGTGCCGGTGGACCGCTACGCCCAGGCCTACCGCCGGCAGGCCCTCGACCCCGCCGCCGAAGCGGAACGGTGGCGCCGTGCCGGGGCGCGGACCCCCTCCGCGCCGCCGCGCGACCGCCGCTTCAATCCGGGCTGAGCCGGGGCGACTGCCGCGCCTGTCTCATTTATCTGTGAGTTGCCTTGATTATGCGGGCGGCATGCGTACCTCTGTCCCTGTCGGACTTATAGGAGCGGCCATGAATAGACTGCACATTCTCGGCGCTGTCCTTGCGCTTGTCATGCCCGTCGCGGCGCAGGCCAAGGACAACGAGGCGGTGACGACCTTTACCCTGGACAACGGCATGGATGTCGTCGTCGTCGAAGACCATCGCGCGCCGGTCGTGCAGCAGATGGTCTGGTACAGGGCCGGCTCTGCCGACGAACCCAAGGGATCTTCGGGGGTGGCGCACTTTCTCGAACACCTGCTGTTCAAGGCCACAGACAAGATGGAAGCCGGAGAGTTCTCGGCGACGGTCGCGGCCAACGGCGGACGCGACAACGCCTTCACCAGCTACGATTACACCGCTTACTACCAGCGCGTGGCGGCCGACCGGCTGGAACTGATGATGGAGATGGAAAGCGATCGGATGCGCAACATCCGCCTGACCCCGGAAAACATCAGCACCGAACGCGACGTGATCATCGAGGAACGCAAGCAGCGGACCGAAAACAGCCCCGGCGCGCTGATGAGCGAACAGATGAACGCGGCGCAGTACCTCAACCACCGCTACGGCAGCCCCGTGATCGGCTGGATGCACGAGATGGAAGCGCTGGACCTCGAGGATGCGCTGTCTTTCTACCAGACCTATTATTCGCCGAACAACGCCATCCTGGTCGTCTCCGGTGACGTGCAGCCCGACGAGGTCCGCCGCCTGGCCGAGAAATACTACGGCGTGATCCCCGCGAACCCCGACCTGCCGGAACGGGTGCGCACGCAGGAGCCGCCCCAGACCGCCGAGCGGCGGCTGATTTTCCGCGACGAACGCGTCGCCCAGCCCTATGTCAGCCGGTCCTACCTTGCGCCCGAACGCGATCCCGGCGACCAGAAGGAGGCCGCCGCCCTGACCCTGCTGGCCGAGATCCTCGGCGGGGGCACCACGTCCTTCCTTGCCGAGAAACTGCAGTTCGACCAGCAGCTCGTCACCTATTCCGGTGCCTTCTACCGGGGGGTCTCGCTTGACGACACGACCTTCGACCTTGCCGTGGTGCCCGCCGCGGGGGTCAGTCTGCAACAGGCCGAAGACGCGATGGACGCGGCATTGGCCGATTTCATGCAGACGGGCGTGGATGCCGAACAGCTGGACCGGATCAAGCTCCAGATCCGCGCCAGCCAGATCTATGCCCGCGACGACGCCGATTCCGTCGCGAACCGGTACGGTCAGGCGCTGGCCACCGGGCTGAGCGTCGAGGACGTGCAGAACTGGCCGGACGTGCTGGAAGCCGTGACCGCGGACGACATCATGGCCGCAGCGCGGGACGTCTTTGACAGGAAACGGTCGGTCACCGGCTGGCTGATGAAACCGGAGGTCACACAATGAGACTGTTCTACGGCCTGATCGTCGCGATCATCCTCGCCCTGCCCGCGCGGGCAGAGGTCAACATACAGTCCGTCGAAAGCCCCGGCGGCCTGACCGCGTGGCTGGTCGAGGACCATTCGATTCCCTTCGTGGCGCTCGAGCTGCGCTTTCGGGGGGGCGCGTCGCTGGACCGGCCCGGCAAGCGGGGTGCGGTGAACCTGATGACCGCCCTGCTCGAAGAGGGCGCGGGTGACATGGATGCGCGCGAATTCTCCAAGGCGTCCGAGGCGCTGGCGACCTCTTTCGGCTTCGACGCGTCGCGTGACGACGTGTCGGTCTCCGCGCGCTTTCTGACGGAAAACCGGGACGCCTCCGTCGCGCTCCTGCGGGCGGCGCTTCAGGAACCGACGTTCGACCAGTCTTCGATCGACCGGGTGCGCGGGCAGGTCCTGTCCATCATCCAGTCGGATGCCAAGGATCCTGACGACATCGCCGGCGACACCTTCGACCAGATCGCCTTTGGCGACCATCCCTACGCAACTTCGCTGAACGGAACGCTGGAGAGCGTGGCGGGCCTGACCCGCGACGATCTGGTCACGGCCAAGAACGATGTGCTGGCGCGCGACCGCGTCTATATCGGGGCGGTGGGCGACATAACCCCCGAGGAACTGGGCAAGCTGGTCGACGATCTGCTCGGCGACCTGCCGGAGACCGGGGCCCCGATGCCCCCGCGTGCTGACGTGACGATCCCCGGCGGCGTGACCGTCGTGGATTTCCCCACGCCACAGTCCGTCGCCGTCTTCGGTCAGAAGGGTATCGCGCAGGATGACCCGGATTTCTTCGCGGCGTTGCTGCTCAATCACGTTCTGGGCGGAGGGTCTTTCGAAAGCCGCCTGATGGACGAGGTGCGCGAGAAACGCGGCCTGACCTACGGTGTGTATTCCTACCTCGTGTCCCGCGACCTCGCCGAGGTCTACATGGGGTCTGTCAGTTCCTCGAACGACCGCATCGCCGACGCCATCGAGGTGATCCGCGATGAATGGGCCAAGGCGGCGGCGGACGGCGTCACGCAGGAAGAGCTCGACGCGGCCAAGACATATATCACCGGCGCCTATCCGCTTCGGTTCGACGGCAACGCGCCGATCGCGAACATCCTTGTCGGCATGCAATTGCTGGGCCTGCCGATCGATTATGTCGCGACCCGCAACGACAAGGTGGAGGCGGTGACGCTGGACGATGTGAAGCGTGTCGCGGGAGAGTTGCTGGACCCCGACGGCCTGCACTTCGTGGTGGTAGGACAGCCCGAAGGTCTGGACTCCGCCACCAGCAACTGACCGGCTGCGAAGGACCGGGAAGGAGGTGATGAATCCTCCGGCCCGCGCCGCGGCGTCACTCCCCGTACGGCACCCAGATGTTCTTCACCTCGGTCGCGGCCCTGAGGAAGGCGTGGCCCTCGCCTTCCGGCCCCATCCAGTCGCGGGCCTGGCCGTTGTTGACCCAGGTCCGCTTGAGGTTCGATGCCGATCCCTTCTCCACGGTCGCGCTGAACTCGGCCGCGCCGAAGGACCAGACCGCGTCGATGTCGAGGTGCCGGGCCAGCGTGTCGGCAAGGTCGGCATGGGGTCCGGTCAGGATGTTCACCACCCCGGCGGGCACATCCGACGTTTCCAGCACCTGCACGAAATCGGTGGCCGCCAGCGGGTAGGGTTCGGACGCCGCGAGGATCACGCGGTTCCCCATCGCGATGGCCGGCGCCATGACCGACACGAGGCCGAGCAGCGGCGCCTCGGCAGGGCAAAGCGCGCCGATGACGCCCACGGGCTCCTTCATCGCCAGCGCCACGCCCCGGATCGGAACGCCATGCACCTGCCCGTCGTACTTGTCGGCCCATGCGGCGTAGGTAAAGAGCCGCCGAATGCTGGCCTCCACCTCCTTGGCGCCCGACTTGCCGCCTTGCAGGGTATCCAGGCGATGCGCGAACTCCTCCGCCCGCGCCGCGAGGTTCTCGGCCAGGTAATAGATGATCTGTGCCCGCAGGTGGCCGGTGCTTCTGCTCCAGCCCTTCGCCGCCTGCGCCGCCTCCACCGCGTTGCGCACGTCCTTGCGGTTGGCGAGGCTCGCATGCCCCAGCAGCGCACCGGACTTGCCCCAGACGGGCGCCGAATAGCCGCCGTCGGGCCGCGTCTGCTTGCCGCCGATGTACAGCTTCGCGGTTCGGTCGATGGGATCCTGCGGTGCGCCTTCGCCGGTGAAGGGCTCGATCGCCTTCAGCGGTTTCGGTGTTGTCCGGGGCCGGGTGTAGGCGGCCAGCCCTTCCCACCCGCCCTCGCGCCCGAAACCGCTTTCGCGCACGCCGCCGAAACCGGCGGCGGCATCCATCAGGTTGGTCCCGTTGATCCAGACGATGCCCGCCGCGAGTTGCGGCGCGATGTCCAGCGCGAGGTTGATGTTCTCGGACCAGACGGTCGCCGCCAGCCCGTAGCGCGTGTTGTTGGCAAGGCTGACCGCCTCCGACGGTGTGCGGAAGGTGGTGGAGACGAGCACCGGGCCGAAGATCTCCTCCTGCATCAGCGTGTCCGCCGGGTTCAGCCCGGTGATCAGCGTCGGTGGGTAGAAACAGCCCCCCTCGGGCATGTCGGTCTCCGCCACGTAGCGTTCGCCCGCGCTGTTGGCCTCGACCATCTCGCTGACCATCCGCAGCTGCACCGGGTCCACCAGCGTACCCACGTCCACGCTCTTGTCCAGCGGGTCGCCGACCCGCAGCTTGCCCATGCGCGCGCGCAGCTTGGCGTAGAAGCCGTCGGCCACCGGTTCATGCACCAGCAGCCGCGACCCCGCGCAGCAGACCTGCCCCTGGTTGAACCAGATCGCATCCACCAGCCCCTCGACCGCGCTGTCGAGGTCGGCGTCGTCGAAGACGATGTAGGGCGACTTGCCCCCGAGCTCGAGCGTCAGCGCCTTGCCGCTGCCGGCCGTCGCCTCGCGGATGCGGCGCCCCACGGCGGTGGAACCGGTAAAGGCGATCTTGTCGATGTCGTCGTGGCCGACGATCATCTCGCCCACCGCGCCGTCGCCGGTGACGATGTTCACGACACCCTTCGGCAGCCCCGCCTGCCGGCATATGTCGGCGAACAGTAGCGCCGTCAGCGAGGTATATTCCGCCGGTTTCAGCACCACGGTGTTGCCCATCGCCAGTGCGGGCGCGACCTTCCAGGCCAGCATCAGCAGCGGGAAGTTCCACGGAATGATCTGCCCGCAGACCCCCAGCGCCTGCGCGTCGGGCAGCTCGGCCTCCATCAGTTGCGCCATGCCGGCGTGGTAGTAGAAGTGGCGTTGCGCCAGCGGCACGTCGATGTCGCGCGCCTCCCGGATCGGCTTGCCGTTGTCGAGGACTTCCAGCACCGCGAACAGCCGGGCGTGCTTTTGCAACAGCCGCGCCAGCGCGTAGAGATGACGCGCCCGGCCATGGCCCCCCAGCTTTTCCCACTTGGGCTGCGCGCGGCGCGCAGCCTTCACGGCGGCGTCCACGTCGGCTTGCGTCGCTTGCGTCAGCGTCGCCAGCACCTCGCCGGTCGCCGGGTTGGTGCTGTCAAAGCCTTCGCCGGGTTTCGTGAACTCCCCGTCTATGAAATGGCCGAAGCGGCTGCCCTGGTCGACCAGCCACGCCAGCGCATCCGCGGCGCTTTCGGGGGCGGGGCCGTAGTCCATGGTGTCGAAGATCTCGGAGACGGTCATCTGCGCGCTTTCCCGTTGGTTATTCGTAAACGATTTCATCACCTTGTCCGCGGACAGGCCTAGCTGGTCCCATGGCGGTAGCCCGCCGAATAATGCCCGGTGACGTGATGCTCCAGCTGCCGCTCGATGTCGTTCAGCAGCGATGACGCGCCGAAGCGGAAGAGGTCGGGCTTGAGCCAGCGGTCGCCCAGCTCCTCCTTCATCAGCGCGAGGTAGGTGATCGCGTCCTTGGCCTTGGAAATTCCGCCCGCTGGCTTGTAGCCGACGCGGATACCGGTGCGGTCGTGGTAATCGCGGATCGCCCGGATCATCACAAGGCTGACGGGCAGGGTGGCGTTGACGCTTTCCTTGCCGGTCGAGGTCTTGATGAAATCCGCGCCCGCCATCATGCACACGAGGCTGGCGCGCGCGACATTCCGCAGCGATCCCAGTTCGCCCGTGGCAAGGATCGCCTTGACGTGCGCCTCGCCGCAGGCTTCGCGCATCGCGCGCATCTCGTCGTACAATGCCTGCCAGTCGCCCGACAGCACGTGACGGCGCGAGATCACGATGTCGATCTCACTGGCCCCGGCGGCGACGCTCATCTCGATCTCCTTGAGGCGCAGTTCAAACGGCGAAAGCCCCGCCGGAAACCCGGTGGAGACAGCGGCGACGGGAATCCCCGTACCGTCGAGCGCGGCCACCGCCGGCGCGATCATCTCGTGGTAGACGCAGACGGCGCCCGTGGTAATCGGCCCCATGCCCAGCGCGTCCAGCAGCGCGGGGGAAACCGGCTGCCGCGCCTTGGCGCACAGCCGTCCCACACGCCGCGCGGTATCGTCCCCCGACAGCGTGGTCAGGTCGATGCAGGTGACCGCGCGCAGCAGCCATGCCGCCTGATGCGCCTTCTTGACCGACCGGCGGGCGGGCAGGGCCGCCGCGCGCCGCTCGATCGCCGAGGTGTTCGCCCGCGCACCCAGTACCCAGTTCAGGTCCAGCGGCATGCCCGGATTACGGGGCAGGGCGACCTGCGGCAGGTGGGTCCGCTCGGTCCGGGCGAGGTCTGTCTGGGCCTGGGCTGGCGACTGTGCCATCGGGTCTCTCCGCTTCGAGGTCAGGAGACGAAGGTGCCATGCCCGCGGCCCCTTTGGCAAGCGGCGCTGCCGCCACGTCCCCTGCGCGAAAACTGCACGAACGGCTCCGGTAGTCTGCACGGCGGGCTGGCAGAACGGGCGTTGCAAGAAATGAAACGAGGGCCAGAAGATGAAGACATTCCTGATCCGGGGCGTGCCCCTGTCGATGCAGCAGGACGGCTGGTGGCTGAACGCGCCACCGCCGCCGTCGGCGCGGGGCAGAACCCCTGCGTCGAGGCTCCCCGGCTGGCGCGCGGGGCTTCTGGTGGCGCTGATCGCGCTCGGCGACGCGATGGTGTGGCAGGTGACGCCTGGACTGTCGCTGGCGGTGTTCGGGGTCGCGATGGTCCTTGTGGCGATGGTCGCGGCGGGCCGCGTGGAGCCCGGGCGCCTCCGGGTCGCGGCAGCGGGCAGCCTGCTGTCCTTTCTGCCGCTGGTCGAACTGGTTCAACCGCTGTCGTTCGCCATCGCCGTGGCGGGCGGGTCCGCGGTGCTGGCGGTGATCGCGGGGCTGATACCGGCGCAGGTGCCGCGCGCCGTGCTTCGGCTTTGGCCGCTGGGCCTGCAGCAATCGATACGCGATGCGACCGACGCCGTCGGCACCGCCGACGGGGCACGGATGGCGGGATGGGCACGGCAGGCGATTCGGCATTGGCTGGTGCCGATCCTGCTGGGACTGGTGTTCATCGCCCTCCTGCTCATGGCCAACCCGGTGGCCGACCGCTGGTTGGCCGACATCGCCGCCGTCGATCCCGCACTCCCGCAGGCAGAGCGGCTGGGCTTCTGGCTGTGCCTCGTGCCGTTGGTCTGGACCGCCCTGCGCCTGACCGCGCTGCGCGAAAGGCTGGCGGCCGCCCCCGGCGCGCGGCCCGCCACCCCCCGGCGCGAGGGGCTCATCAACCCCGCCTCCACCGCGCGGGCGCTGGTCCTGTTCAATGCCGTATTCGCGGTGCAGACCGTGCTGGACCTTGTCTATCTCTACGGCGGGGTCGGACTGCCCGACGGGATCACCTATGCCGAATATGCGCACCGGGGCGCCTATCCGCTCGTGGTGACCGGCCTTCTGGCAGGCGGGTTCGCCTTGCTGACACGGCGCTGGGCCACGCATGACAGGCTGCTTCGGGCGCTACTGCTGGTCTGGGTCGCGCAGAACGTGGCGCTTGTCGTGTCGTCGCTGGTGCGGCTGGACCTCTACGTCGGTGTCTACGGCTTGACCCACCTGCGTCTTGCCGCCGGGATCTGGATGGCGCTCACGGCCGCGGGGCTCATGCTGATCTTCTGGCAGGTCTGCGGGTCCCGGGACAACCAGTGGCTGATGGTCCGCGGCGGCGGCATGGCGCTCGCCGTGGTCTACGCCTGCGCCTTCGTCAGCTTCGACGCCGTCATCGCGCGCTTCAACCTCTCGCACCCGGTGACGCAGGACCACTCCTATCTCTGCGGCCTGGGCCCTTCCGCCCGGCCGGTGATCGCGGCGGCGGAAGTCGCGCGGGGGCATCGGCTGTGCCCCGGCGGCCACCGTATTGCCGCGCCGCGCGACTGGCGCGAATGGGGCTTTCGTACCGCACGCGCCCGCAATAGCCTTGCGGTCATCCAGTCGAAGGCCCGCCGATGACCGCCCCGCATATCCTGATCGTAGACGACGACCCGCAGATCCGTACCGTGCTCCGCATGGCGCTGGACAAGGCCGGGATGAAAAGCGACGAGGCCGGCGACGGGGCCGAAGGCCTGAGCAAGGCGCAGTCGGGGCGTTATGACCTGATCGTGCTCGATATCGGTCTGCCGCAAATGGATGGCCTCGCCCTGTGCCGGGCGCTGCGACGCACGGACCAGACGCCGGTGCTGTTCCTGACCGCGCGGGACGACGAGATCGACCGGGTGCTCGGCTTCGAACTGGGCGGCGACGACTACGTGAGCAAGCCCTTCTCTCCGCGTGAACTCACGGCGCGGATCGGCGCGATCCTGCGGCGCAGCGCCGGTGGGCGGACGGCGGAGGAACCCGGGCTGTCGCGGGGTGTGCTGGTTCTGGATACCGGGCGTCACGGGTGTGCCGTGGACGGGCAGGCCGTGGCCCTCACGGCACGCGAGATGAAGATCCTGTCTCATCTCATGACCCGACCCGACCAGGTGATGCCGCGGCCCACGCTGACCGATGCGGTCTACGGCGCGCACGTTCACGTCTCCGATCGCACGCTCGACAGCCACCTGCGCAACCTGCGCGCCAAGCTGGCCGAGGCAGGCTGCGCCGATGCCATCGAAACGGTTCACGGCGTCGGGATCAGGATGGGTCCATGCCGGGGGAGGTGACACGCAAGTGGCGGCCGCCGCTGGCGCTGATCGTGACCGGTGCCATGGCGGGCATCGTCGCGGTGCCCGTGCTGGGGCTGACCTATTTCCGGGTCGCCGGCAACGTGCTCGGCTGGGCGGAAACGGCATGGCTGATCCTCTGGCTGGCGGTGGTCTCGGCCGCGATCCTCGGGTTTCTGCTGTGGCGACTGGTGCTGCGCCCGGTGACCGCGCTGACGGCACACGCCCGTGACATGAAGGCCGGGCGCGCCGGCCCGCCACCCGCCCATTTCGGCACCCCGGAATTCTCCGAACTCGGGCAGAGCGTGATCGACATGGGGGCGACCCTGCAGAACCGGGCGGCCACGATGAGGGCCTATGCCGACCACGTCACCCACGAGATGAAATCGCCGCTCACCGCCATCGCCGGGGCGGCGGAGCTGCTGGAGGACGCGACCGACGATGAGCGCCGTGCCTTGGCCGCGACCATCGCGGACTCCGCGGCGCGGATGGATCAGCTGCTGAGCGACCTGCGCCGCCACGCGGCGGCGGGTCTCGCACGCGAGGGCGGAGAGGTGCTGCTGTCCGTCGCCGCCGCACAGATCACCGGGTTGTCGGTCGCGCTGGGCCGCGACGGCAAGGTGCCGATGCCGGAGGACGACCTCGTCGCGGTACTTCGGCAGCTGTCGCAGAACGCGGCGGGCCACGGTGCGGACCGCATCACGCTCGATTGGGCGGGAGGCAGGCTCAGGGTGTCCGACAACGGGCGCGGCGTCGCCGAGGGCGACCGGGCGCGCCTTTTCGATCCGTTCTTCACGACCACGCGCGCGCAGGGCGGCACCGGCATGGGGCTGGCCATCGTGCGGGCGCTGATCGGGGCGCACGGGGGGACCATCGCGCACCTTCCCGCCCCGGGTGGCGCGGTGTTCGAGATATCATTTTGACGCTCGATCAATATTGCGAATAATTCGCAATTGCATTGACGGAACGCGAAAGCACGCTCATATATGCGGCATGAGCATTGATCCCCGGACCCTGAACCTTACCCGCCGCGCCACCCTTCTGGGCGGCCTGTCGCTGCTGGCGACGGCGAGCGCGCTGCGCGCGGCGCCCGTGCTGAACGTGGTGGCGACCACTGGCATGATCGCCGACGGCGCGCGCCGGGTCGGCGGGGACGCGGTGGAAGTCCGGGCCCTGATGGGACCGGGCGTCGACCCGCACGGCTACCGCCAGACCCGCAGCGACATCGTGGCGATGACGCGGGCCGACCTGACCCTGTGGCACGGTCTCTTCCTCGAGGCGCAGATGGAACGGTTCTTCGAGGAGCTGGGCGGCAAGCGCAGTGTCGTGGCGGTCGCCGAGGCGCTGGACAAGGGCAGGCTGCTGGAACATCCCGACTACGCGGGCCGCTACGATCCGCACGTCTGGATGACGCCCGAAATCTGGTCCGACGTGGTGACCGAGATCGCTGTCGCCCTCACGGACGTGCGCCCCGACATGGCCGAAACCTTTGCCGCCAACGCGCAGGACTACCGGCGCGAGCTTGCCACGCTGTCGGGCTATGCCCGCGACGCGCTGGCCCGCGTGCCCGAAGAGGCCCGCGTGCTGGTCACGGCGCATGACGCATTCAGCTATTTCGGCCGGGAATACGGGTTCGAGGTGATCGGCATCCAAGGGATTTCCACGAATTCCGAGGCGGGGCTGAACCGGATCTCCGAACTGGTGGACCTGCTGGTGGAGCGCCGGATCGGCGCTGTCTTCGTCGAGACATCGGTCTCGGATCGCAACATGCGCGCGCTCATCGAAGGCGCCGCCGCGCGGGGGCACGAGGTGGTGATCGGCGGATCGCTCTACTCGGATGCGATGGGGCAGGAGGGTACCTACGAGGGAACCTACATCGGGATGATCGACCACAACGTCACCACCATCGCCCGGGCGCTGGGCGCGGATCTGTCCGCCGGCGGCATGGCGGGCAAGCTGTCCGGGGCAAGCTGATCCATGTCCCTCAGGCTCGCCACCGAACGACCGCCGGAAACCGATGCGAATCACCGCGACTCCAGCCCGCTCGCGGTGCGTGGTATGACGGTATCCTACGGCCAGAAACCCGCGATCTTCTCCGTCGACATGACGGTCGAACCGGGGCGGATGACGGCCATCATTGGCCCCAACGGCGCGGGCAAGTCCACCCTGCTGAAGGCGGCGCTGGGCATCCTGACGCCGCTGGCGGGCGCCGCGACCGTCTACGGCAAGCCGGTGGAAAAACAGCGCCATCGCATCGCCTACGTGCCGCAACGGGCCAGCGTGGACTGGGATTTCCCGACGCGCGTGATCGACGTCGTGCTGATGGGGCTCTATCCGCAACTGGGTCTGCTGGGGCGCATTCGCCCCACCCACCGTGCGCGGGCCGGGGACTGCCTTGCGCGGGTCGGGATGGAGGATTTCGCGGACCGGCAGATCGGCCAGTTGTCCGGCGGGCAGCAGCAGCGTGTCTTCCTCGCGCGGGCGCTGGCGCAGGATGCGGATCTCTACCTGCTGGACGAACCTTTCGCCGGGGTCGATGCGGCGACGGAAAAGGCGATCATCGGCGTGCTCAAGTCGCTGCGGGACGCGGGCAAGACGGTGGTGGCGGTTCACCATGACCTGTCAACGGTCACGGACTATTTCGACAACGTCTTTCTCATCAACACCCGGCGGATCGCGGAAGGGCCGGTGGCGACCACCTTTGTCACCGCGAACCTGCAGAACGCTTACGGCGGACGGCTGGCCGGCGCGCAGATGGAGGCGCTGGCCCTGTCATGATCGCGGAAGCGCTGCTGCTGCAACTGGGCTACAACGCCACTCTCGTGACACTGGGGGCGACGTTGCTGGGGATGGCGGCGGGCGTCGGGGGCACCTTTCTGTTCCTGCGCAAGCGCGCACTGGTCAGCGATGCCATAAGCCACGCGACCCTGCCGGGTGTGGCGCTGGCCTTCATGGTGATGGTGACGCTGGGCGGCGACGGCCGCAATCTGGTGGGGCTCTTGTCGGGCGCGGCGCTGTCTGCGGTGGCAGGTCTGCTGCTGGTGTCCTGGCTCTCCGGCCGGACCCGACTTGCCGAGGATGCCGCGATCGGGTCGGTGCTGTCCGTCTTCTTCGGTTTCGGTATCGTGCTGCTGACGGTGATACAGACCATGTCCTCGGGCCGGCAGGCCGGACTGGAAGGTTTCCTGCTCGGCTCCACCGCGGGGATGTTGCGCAGCGATGCGCTGATCATCGCCGTTTCCGCCGCGCTGACCCTCGCGCTGGTGGTCCTGATGCGCCGGCCGCTGACGCTGGCCTCGTTCGATCCGGAGTACGCGACGTCGATCGGCCAGAACGTGCCCCGCACGGACCTTGCGATGATGGGGCTGGTCCTCGCGGTGACGGTGGTGGGGCTCAAGCTGGTCGGCCTGATCCTGATCGTGGCATTGCTCATCATACCGCCGGTCACCGCGCGGTTCTGGACCGAACGGACCGACCGGGTCGTCGTGATCTCGGGGGCGGTGGGCGGCGTGTCGGCCTATGTCGGCGCGGCACTGTCCGCCGCCATCCCCGATCTGCCGACCGGACCGATCATCGTTCTGGTCGGGTTTGCCCTTTTCGCACTTTCGCTGCTGGCGGCGCCGGGGCGCGGGGTCGTGTCCGCGCTTGTCCGGCACCGCGCGCACCAGCGCCGGGTGCACCTGCGTCAGGGTCTGCTGGCATTGGCGCATGGCCAGCCGATCTACGAAAGGATGACGCTGCGGCTCTTGCAGGCGCGGGGGCTCGCGTTGCCCGACGGGGTGCCGACCGACCGGGGACGCGCCCGCGCCGCGCGCGCCCTGCGTGACGAAAGCCGCTGGCAGGTGATCCGTAGCGACCCCGCGTTCGAGGCCGCCGCGGCGCAGGACGACGGGCTGACGGACATCGAAACGGTGCTGACCGCCGATCAGCTTGCCGAGGTGGACGCGCGCCTTCCCAAGGTGGGGATGCCGGCATGAGCGGTGAGGAATTCGTTCCGTTGAGCCTTGTGCCGTTGCTGACGGGTATCTGCGTGGCCGTGGCCTGCGCCCTGCCGGGCAATTTCCTCGTGCTGCGGCGACAAGCGTTGATCGGCGATGCGATCAGCCACGTCGTCTTGCCGGGAATCGTCGTCGCCTTTCTGATCGGCGGCTCGGTCGGCACCCTGCCGATGCTTCTGGGGGCCGCGGGGGCGGCGGTGCTGGCCGTGGGTGCGATCGAGGCGGTACGCCGCCTTGGCGGGATCGAAACCGGCGCGGCCATGGGGGTCGTCTTTACCACGATGTTCGCGGCAGGCGTGCTCCTGCTGGAGCAATCCGACACGTCCTCCGTGCATCTGGACGTGGAGCACGCGCTTTACGGCAACCTCGAAAGCCTGATCTGGCTGGACGCGACGGGCTGGGGCTCGTTGCTCGACCCGCAGGCGCTGGGTGCCCTCCCGGTGGAACTGCCGCGCATGGCGGCGACGCTGGTTCTCGTGGCGGCTTTCATCGCGCTGTTCTGGCGGCCTCTCAAGATCAGCACGTTCGACGAGGGGTTCGCGCGCACCATCGGGTTGCGCACCGGGGCACTGGGACTGGCCCTCGTCATCATATCCGCGATTGCCGCGGTGGCCGCGTTTGACGCGGTCGGCAGCATCATCGTGATCGCGATGTTCATCTGTCCGTCCGCCGCCGCCCGGCTGATGACCAACCGGCTGGAGCATCAGATCGCCTGGTCCGTCGGCTTTGCCACCCTATCGGCGATCCTGGGCTACGTGCTGGCGGGCTACGGCCCGCTGTGGATCGGCCTGCAGGACAGCGTGTCGGCCGCGGGGATGATCGCGACGGTATCCGGCCTGATCCTCGCGCTGGCGGCGCTGGGCGGACCGCACCGGCGGCGCGGCTCAGCTGCCCCGGTAGGTTGAATACCCGTAGGGCGACAACAGCAGCGGCACGTGGTAGTGCGCCGTGGCGTCGGAGATGCCGAAACGGATCGGCACCTCATCGAGGAACCGCGGGCTTTCGGCCGGGCTGCCGACCCGGTCCAAGTAGGCACCGACCGCAAAGACCAGTTCGTAGGTGCCGGGCGCGAACCCCTCCCGCGGGAGGATCGGCGTGTCCGTGCGCCCATCGGCATTGGTCTGCATATCCGCCAGCCTGATCCGCGCGTCGCCCTCGATCCGGTAGAGCGTCACCGCCAGCGCGCGGGCGGGCTGGCCCATCGCGGTATCCAGAACATGGGTCGTCAGGTATCCGTCGGCCATCAAGGTCTCCTGCGCAGGGTCGGGAACGCATCACAGGATAAGGCCGCACCCCTCGGCGTCAATGCCGGGTCGGTGCGGGCACGCCGCGAATCCGGCCATGAACGCGGGTGATTCGCATTTTCCGGTCGAAGTGATTCGTTTTCCTTTGACCTGCGAATCATCCTTTGCCTATATATGGGTCCAACCCCGCAATCTGCACGCCATACGTGCATGATCGGGGTTCCGATATGTCGTCTGGGGGGACGCCACGTTGATTTTTGTCAGCTCCATGTATTCAGCAATGTCTCGCGAAACGCGTCATGCCCCGGCAGTCACTCAGGTTGGCCCGCGCCTAATAATCCCAGTCTAATCCATAAACACAGGCCGCAGCAGTCAATCTGGCATCGGGCTGCATCCCCTGCGGATGCAGCCCGACCGCTGTTTGCGGCAGAAGGAAAATTGCGCCTCCCCCGCGATTTGTGCAGTGTGGGCCGCGCAAGACAAGGACATCCGACATGAACCGCTATCCCCGCGATTTCCACGGCTACGGCCCCACGCCCCCCGATGCCCGATGGCCCGGAGGCGCGCGTATCGCGGTGCAATTCGTGGTGAACTACGAGGAGGGCGGCGAGAACTGCCTGCTGCATGGCGATGCCGCCTCGGAAGCCTTCCTGTCGGAGATCGTCGGCGCGCAGCCCTGGCCGGGGCAGCGGCACTGGAACATGGAAAGCATCTATGATTACGGCGCGCGGGCAGGGTTCTGGCGGCTGCACAGGCTGTTCACCGATGCCGGCATCCCGGTGACCGTCTATGGCGTGGCCAGCGCGCTCGCCCGCGCCCCCGGGCAGGTGGAGGCGATGCGGGACGCCGGTTGGGAGATCGCCAGCCACGGGCTGAAATGGATCGATTACAAAGACCATACCGCCGAGGCGGAACAGGCCGACATGGACGAGGCCATCCGGCTGCACACCGAGGTGGTGGGCGAAGCGCCACGCGGGTGGTACTGCGGGCGCACCTCGGTCAATACCGTGGCGCTGGCCGCGCGCACGGGTCTGTTCGACTACGTCTCCGACACCTACGATGACGATCTGCCCTACTGGATGCGGGTGGGTCCGCGCGATCAGCTCATCATTCCCTACACGCTGGACTGCAACGACATGCGTTTCGCCACGCCGCAGGGGTTCAATTCCGGTGACCAGTTCTATGCCTACCTGCGCGATACTTTCGATGCGCTCTACGCCGAAGGCACGCAAGGCGCGGCCAAGATGATGTCGGTCGGTCTGCATTGCCGGCTGGTGGGGCGGCCCGGCCGGATCCAGGCACTGAAACGGTTCGTGGAATACATCAAGGGGTTCGAAGGGGTCTGGACGCCCCGCCGCATCGACATCGCGGATCATTGGCGCGCCGAGCATCCGCCGCAGCCGGATCGGGTGCGGCCCAGCCAGATGGACCGTGACGCCTTTGTCGAGGCCTACGGCGGCATCTTCGAGCATTCCCCCTGGATCGCCGAAAGGGCCCATGCGCTGGAACTGGGCCCCGCCCATGATTGTCCGGCAGGGCTGCACAACGCGCTGGCGCGGATGTTCCGTTCCGCCAGTGAGGCGGAGCGTCTGGATGTCCTGCAGGCGCACCCCGACCTCGCGGGCAAGCTGGCGAACGCCAAACGCCTGACCGAGGCAAGCACGGCGGAGCAGGCCAGCGCGGGGCTGGATGCCCTGACCGATGCCGAGCGGGCAAAGTTCGAGGCGCTGAATGCCGATTACGTGGCCAAGCACGGCTTTCCGTTCATCATCGCGGTCCGCGACCATGACAAGGCCGGAATCCTGCGCGCCTTCGAGACGCGGATCGCACAGGACACCGCGACCGAATTCGCCACCGCCTGCGGGCAGGTGGAGCGCATCGCGCGGCTGCGGTTGGAGGACATGTCATGAGTTACGCGTTTCCCCCCGGCGGATTGCCGGACCAGTCGGTCGATCCGGAAGGGACGGCGGTGTTCACCCCCGCCTATGCGGTGCTTCCCGCCGTGACGCAGCGCGATATCGTCACCAGCTACCTGCCCGGCTGGCGCGACATGCGGATGTGGGTGCTGGCCCGGCCGTTGTCGGGTTTCGCCGAGACCTTTTCGCAATACGCGGTGGAATTGCGGCCCGGTGGCGGGTCAGACGCGCCCGAAACGGACCCGGAGGCGCAGTCGGTGATCTTCGTGGCGCAGGGACAGGTGACGCTGAACATCGACGGGCAGCGGCACATCATGGCGCCGGGCGGCTACGCCTACATCCCGCCCGATGCCGTCTGGACCGTCTGGAACGACGGCGAGTCCGTGGCGCAATTTCACTGGATCAGGAAACGCTATAAGCCTGCCGAGGGCGTGGATACGCCGGAGGCTTTCGTTACCTCGGACAAGGAGGTGGCACCGATCGAGATGCCGGACTGCGACGGGGTCTGGTCAACCACGCGGTTCGTCGATCCTTCGGACCTGCGGCATGACATGCACGTGAACATCGTGACGTTCCGGCACGGCGGGCGCATCCCCTTTGCCGAGACGCACGTGATGGAACACGGGCTCTACGTTCTGGAGGGCACCGCGGATTACCTGTTGAACAAGGATTGGGTCGGCGTCGGGCCCGGCGATTTCATGTGGTTGCGCGCGTTCTGCCCGCAGGCCTGCATCGCCACCGGCGACGGCCCCTTCAGGTATCTGCTCTACAAGGACGTGAACCGGCACATGCCGCTATGACCGACGCGCAGGAGATCATCGCACAGAAGCTGTCGGCGGCGGCGTTCGCCCCTTTCGGAGATGTGCTGGACGCCGCCGGCACCCCCGACCGGCTGATCAACGCGGGTCTGTGCGGGCGTCACCACGATCGCGCCGCGCTCGATTTCGGCCCCGACGGCCGCGCGGGCATCAGCATCTTCGACGCGGAGCCGCGCAGCCTGCCCTATACCCTCGACCTGCTCGAACGGCATCCCGACGGCTCGCAGGCCTTCCTGCCGATGACCTCGCATCCATTCCTGGTGATCGTGGCCCCGGACCAGGGAGACCGGCCCGGTGTGCCCCGTGCCTTTCTCACCGCACCGCACCAGGGGATCAACCTGCACCGGGGCACATGGCACGGGGTCCTGACGCCGCTTGCCGCCCCCGGACTGTTCGCCGTCGTCGACCGGATCGGCGATACACCGAACCTTGACGAATGGCCGCTCGACCCGCCCTATGTGATCCGCGCGCACCCCGGCTAGGCCACGCGGACCGCGCGACGGCCCAGCTTCCTTCCGGGTCCGGACATCCAGACGCAACGGTGCAACCGGCACCTTTTTTCCAAGGGGACACCCATGTACGACCTTGCCGCCATGTCCGCCTGGATCGAGTTCGCGGTCCGCTGGACCCACGTGATCGTGGGCATTGCCTGGATCGGGTCGTCCTTCTACTTCATCGCGCTGGACCTCGGGCTGCATCGCGACCGCGACCTTGCTTCCGGCGCCGACGGCGAGGAATGGCAGGTGCATGGCGGCGGTTTCTACCACGTGCAGAAATACCTTGTCGCGCCCGAGCGGATGCCGGACGACCTGGTGTGGTTCAAGTGGGAAAGTTACTCCACCTGGCTCAGCGGTTTTGCCCTGCTGGTGCTGGTCTACTATCTCGGGGCCGAGTTCTACCTGATCGATCCGGCGGTCATGGACCTGTCGACGTTCCAGGCGGTCGCGATCTCGCTCGCGTCGCTCGCCTTCGGGTGGATCGCCTATGACCTCATCTGCAAAAGCCGCTTTGGCGAGGACAACACGCGGCTGATGATCCTGCTTTACGTGATCCTCGTCGGGATGGCGTGGTTCTACACCTCGGTTTTCTCGGGGCGGGCCGCGCTGCTGCACCTGGGAGCGTTCACCGCGACGATCATGTCGGCCAACGTGTTCTTCATCATCATGCCGAACCAGCGGATCGTGGTCGCGGACCTCAAGGCGGGGCGGAAACCCGATCCGAAATACGGCAAGATCGCCAAGCAGCGCAGCACGCACAACAATTACCTGACGCTGCCGGTCATCTTCCTCATGCTGTCGAACCATTATCCGCTCGCCTTCGCGTCCGAGGCGAACTGGCTGATCGCGTCCCTCGTGTTCCTGATGGGGGTCACGATCCGGCACTATTTCAACAGCAAGCACGCCCGCACGGGCGACCCGATCTGGACCTGGCTGGCCACGGCACTGCTTTTCATCGCGATCATGTGGCTGTCCACCGCGCCGATGTTCCGGGGGGATGAACCGACAGAGGCGACCGGCCCGGCGGCGCAACGGTTCGCGCAGGCGGACGGGTTCGACCGGGTGCAGGACATCGTGACGGGCCGCTGTTCGATGTGCCACGCGGCGGAGCCTTCGTGGGAGGGGCTGCACTGGCCGCCCAAAGGCGTGCGGCTGGAGACGGAGCACCAGATCGCGATGGCGGCGAGGCAGATCTACCTTCAGGCGGGTCTGACACACGCCATGCCGCCTGCGAATCTCAGCTATATGCAGCCCGTAGAGCGGGCAGAGATCGTCGCTTGGTACGAGGCCGCGACGGCCCGCTGACGTCCGGTTTCCCACTGGCAGAATCGCGCGGTGCCATGCTAGGTCTTGGGCTATGTCATTCGCCAACCCCAAAATAGCCGATATTCGCCCCGTCATCCGGCAGCTGGACGACGCCGCGATCAACCGCATCGCCGCGGGCGAGGTGGTGGAGCGGCCGGCGTCGGCCGTCAAGGAACTGGTCGAAAACGCGATCGACGCGGGCGCGCGGCGGATCACGGTGGAATATGCCGACGGCGGCAAGACCCTGATCCGTGTCACCGACGACGGCTGCGGCATGACCCCGGACGATCTGGTGCTGGCGCTGTCGCGTCATGCGACGTCCAAGATCGACGGCTCGGATCTTCTGAACATCCGCACCTTCGGGTTCAGAGGCGAAGCGTTGCCATCGCTGGGGGCGGTGGGCCGACTGTCGATCAGCAGCCGCGCCGCCGGGCAAGAGGGCGCCGAGATCACCGTCAGCGGCGGCCGGCACGGTGACGTGCGCCCGGCAGCGTTGAACGGCGGTACGATCGTTGTACTGCGCGACCTTTTCCATGCGACGCCCGCGCGGCTGAAATTCCTGCGGACCGACCGGGCGGAGGCACAGGCGATTGGCGATGTGGTCAAGCGGCTCGCCATGGCCGAACCTTTTGTCCGCTTCACGCTGCGGGACGTGTCCGGCGACGGACCGGGCCGCGAGGTCTTTCGCGCCGATGCCGAACAGGGAGACTTGTTCGAGGCGCTGCATGGCCGTCTGGCGCAGGTGCTGGGCCGCGAATTTGCCGACAACGCGCTGCCGGTCGACGCGCAGCGCGAGGGGCTGCATCTGACCGGTTTCGCGGCGCTGCCGACCTATTCGAGGGGCTCGGCGGTGGCGCAGTATCTTTTCGTCAATGGCCGCCCGGTGCGGGACAAGCTGCTGATCGGCGCGCTGCGCGGCGCCTACCACGATTTCCTGAGCCGAGACCGGCACCCGGCGGCGGCGCTGTTCATCGACTGCGACCCGATGCTTGTGGACGTCAACGTGCATCCGGCGAAGTCCGAGGTACGTTTCCGCGATCCGGGGCTGGCGCGCGGGCTGATCGTATCCGCCCTGCGCCATGCGCTGGCGGAGGCGGGACACCGCGCCTCGACCACGGTCGCGGGCGCGACCCTTGGCGCCATGCGCCCGGAACCCACGGGTGCGCGGGTCTACCAGATGGACCGGCCCAGCCTTGGCGCACGGGGGGCGGCGCATCAGGCGCAGGCCCCTGCCGGATTTGCCGAAACCGCGGGCATGTGGGGCCGGGTGGAAACCCCTGCCGAGCCGGTGACCGAGCCTGCCGCGCCTGCGTCGGACTATCCGCTGGGCACCGCGCGCGGGCAGGTGCACGAGAATTATATCATCGCGCAGACCGCGACGGGCATGGTCATCGTAGATCAGCATGCCGCGCATGAACGGCTGGTCTATGAAAGGCTCAAGCGCCAGATGGCTGAGAATGGCGTGGCGGCGCAGGCGCTGCTGATCCCCGAGATCGTGGAACTGTCGGCGGGCGATTGCGCGCGCCTGCTGGAGGTGGCCGACGATCTGGCGCGGCTGGGTCTGGGGATCGAGGCGTTCGGCGGGAATGCCGTTGCGGTGCGCGAGACGCCCGCGATCCTGGGGACCGTCGATGCGCGCGCGATGCTGCTGGATATTCTGGACGAACTGGCCGACCAGAGCGACAGCACCCTCCTGCAGGCGCGGATCGAGGCGATCCTGAGCCGCATCGCCTGCCACGGTTCGATCCGGTCGGGCCGCTGGATGCGGGCGGAAGAAATGAATGCCCTGCTGCGCGAGATGGAGGAGACGCCCCATTCCGGCCAGTGCAACCACGGGCGGCCCACCTACGTGGAACTCAAGCTGGCCGATATCGAACGGCTGTTCGGGCGCACATGATCGAGATCGGCGGCACAATCTACCAGTGGAATGATCCACTTGGGCTGGCTGTCCTTGGGGCGGCCGCGCTGGTCGTGCTGATCGTGATCCTGCTGATCGCGGCGGTGCGCGCAGCGGGGCGGACAGCGCGTCTCGCGGCACCGCTGTCGCAGCAGATACAGGTTCTGGGCGGCCACGTGCAGCAGCTTGGCGCGGGGCAGGAGCAGCTCCGCGGCGGATTGCAGATGGTCTCGGACACACAGGCCAATGCGCAAAGCCAGCTGATCCAGTCGGTCGAGACGCGGCTGAACACCGTCCAGTTGCAGATGCAGGAACGGCTGGCGGACAACGCCGCCCGGTCCCAGAGGGCCTTGACCGAGATGCAGGAGAGGATGAACCAGACCCTGCATGGTTCGGCCAAGCAGACGACCACCAGCCTGACGCAACTGCAGGAGCGGCTGGCCGCCATCGACAAGGCGCAGGACAACATCACCAAGCTGTCGGGCGACGTGCTGTCGTTGCAGGATATCCTGAGCAACAAGCAGACACGCGGCGCCTTCGGCGAGATCCAGCTGCGGGATATCGTGTCCAAGCAACTGCCGTCGGACAGCTACAGCCTTCAGCATACGCTGCCCAACGGCAAGCGGGCGGATTGCCTGATTCACCTGCCCAATCCGCCGGGCCCCATCGTGATCGACAGCAAGTTCCCGCTTGAAGCCTACGAGGCGCTGCGCAACGCCAAGACCGACTGGGATCTCAAGAACGCGGTCTCTTCGATGAAGGTCGCGGTCAAGAAGCACATCCGCGACATTTCGGAAAAGTATATCGTCGAGGGTGAGACTGCGGACGGTGCGCTGATGTTCCTGCCGTCCGAAGCCGTCTATGCCGAACTGCATGCAAACTTTCCCGAACTGATCCGCGAGGGGTTCGCCGCGCGGGTCTGGATCGTGTCGCCCACCACCTGCATGGCCACGCTGAACACCATGCGCGCGATCCTCAAGGATGCGCGGATGCGCGAACAGGCCGGTGCCATCCGCAAGGAGCTTGGCGCCCTGCATGGCGATGTCGAGCGGCTGGTGACACGGGTCGGCAACCTTGACCGTCACTTCGGACAGGCGCGCAAGGACGTGGACGAGATCATGATAAGTTCGGAGAAGGCGGCGAAACGTGCCGGGCGCCTGCACAACTTCGATTTCGAGGAACTGGCCAAGGACGAGGCGCCGCGCATGGCCGTGCCACTGGAGAAGAAGTAGCGCCGGCAGGCTGAACACGGACCTGTCACAAGTGCGTCAGAAACTTGAACCCGCGACATCCGGTCTAATTCCAGAAGCGTGAAACAAGGGCGATCCTGTCGGGGTGTCGACAGCACGGGCAGATGAGCTTTGCGCCCGGCGGGATTTTTTGCAACTCTTGGTCTTCCGCCCTCGTAGTTACGGGGGAGAACGGCCAGATGAAATGAAAGACAGGATCAAAACACCACATGCCATTTGAAGCTGTAGCAATCGAGCCGAGGCAAGGCACGCGGCCCCGGCGCAGAATTGCCGTGATCGGCGCGGGAATTTCGGGCATGGGCGCGGCGCACAGTCTGGCCGAACGGCACGACGTCGTTCTGTTCGAAAGCGGTTCGCGGCTGGGCGGCCACGCCCGCACGGTGATGGCGGGCAGGAACGGGGACCAGCCGGTCGATACCGGGTTCATCGTTTTCAATTATGCGAACTATCCCAACCTTGCGGCGCTGTTCGCGGAACTGGACGTTCCGGTGGTGAAGTCGAACATGAGCTTCGGCGCCTCCATCGACGGGGGGCGGATCGAATATGCGCTGACCAACCTCAACGCGGTCTTTGCCCAGCGTCGGAACATGCTGAACCCGCGGTTCATCGCGATGCTGCGGGACATCTTCAGGTTCAACAAGCATGCGACCCGGCTCGCTGACGAGGACCAGAACCGCACCATCGGAGAATTCCTGTCGGTGCTGGGCACCGGGCGGTACTTCAAGGACTATTACCTGTCGCCGCTCTCGGGGGCGATCTGGTCCACGCCGACGGAAAAGATCATGGATTTTCCCGCCTACGCGATGGTGGACTTCTTCCGGAACCATGCCCTGCTGGGCTATTCCGGCCAGCATCAGTGGTACACGGTGCAGGGCGGCTCCATCAGCTATGTCGACCGGCTGGAGACCGCGATGCGCGCGCGGGGCGTCGACATCCGGTTGAATGCGCCGGTTCAGGCCGTTCGCCGGCTGCTGCCCGGTGTCGACGTGAAATCACCCGGCGGCGACTGGGAACGGTTCGACGAGGTGGTCTTTGCCACCCATTCGGATGACACGCTGGCCCTGCTGTCAGACGCCGACGCCGCGGAACGCGCCAACCTCGGGGCGATCCGATATCAGCCCAATGACATCACCCTGCATGCCGACGACCGGATGATGCCGAAACGGCGATCCACCTGGGCCTCGTGGGTCTATACCGAGGACCGTGATTCGAAGTCGGACAGGATCGACCTGACCTACTGGATGAATTCGCTTCAGCCGATTCCGATGGACGACCCGCATTTCGTGACGCTGAACACCAAGCGCACGATCCGCGAAGAACTGATCTACGATCAGGTGACCCTGCGGCATCCGGTCTACGACCTGCCGGCGCTGCACGCGCAGAAGCGGATCGCGGCACTGAACGGCAACCGCAACACGTGGTTCTGCGGGGCCTGGATGCGCAACGGTTTCCACGAGGACGGCCTTGCTAGCGCGCTGGAGGTCGCCCGGATGATCGAGCGTACCGCGGCGCTGCCCATCGCCGCTGAATGACCGGGACGGTCGATCATATCGCCGGCCATACCTTTCACGGGCGCAAGGGCGAGGTCGACAATGCCTTTCGCTATTCCATCGACTACGTCTTGTGCGATGCGGAGGAGGCGCCGAAGACGCCGCTGCTTTTCCGGCGGAACCGGTCGGGGCTGACGTCCCTGCTGGACCGGGATCACGGCGGCGCCCCCCACCACGGGCGGGGGGCCGCATGGGTGCGCGAGGTGCTTGCGGCGCATGGGATCGCGGGCGTCGCGACCGTCGAGCTTCTGGCGCAGCCAAGGGTGTTGGGCTTCGTCTTCAACCCCGTGAGCTTCTGGCTTTGCCGCGACGGAAAGGGCGCGCTGACCTGCGTGATTTCCGAGGTGACCAACACCTATGGCGACCGCCACTGCTATCTTTGCCATCACGATGACCTGCGGCCGATCACAGCCGAAGATCACCTGACGGCGACTAAGATCTTCCATGTGTCGCCGTTCCAGCCGATCGAAGGATCCTATACCTTTCGGTTCGATATCCGGGCGGACCGGATCGGTATCTGGATCGACTACACCGCCGGGAATGGCGGGCTGATCGCCACGCTGACCGGCAAGCGCAAGCCGCTGACGAACGCGGGTATCCTGCGCGCGATGCTGCGGCGCCCCTTGGGGGCGCGGCGGGTATTGGCGCTGATCCACTGGCAGGCGGTCAAGCTTTGGTGGAAGGGCGCGGCGTTCCGTGCGCGCCCCCTGCCACCCGAAAACGAAGTCAGCCGCTGATGCGGGTCATGGCGCAGCGGCTGCCTGCCTATGCGCTGTTCGCGGCCCTGCTGTCGGCTGCCGGTCTGCCGATCTACATTCACGCGCCGAAGTTCTACGTGGACGAGTACGGGGTATCCCTTGCGGCATTGGGCGCGGTGCTCTTCGGGTTGCGCCTGCTCGACGTTGTGCAGGACCCCCTGCTGGGGCGGTTGTCCGAACGCCTGCATGCCCATCGGGGCATGGCGGTGACGGTCGGCGCCGGCGTGATGGCCGCCGCCATGCTGGGGCTGTTCGCGGTGCCGCCGCCCTTTCTGCCGATTGCGTGGTTCGCCCTGATGCTGACGCTGGTATTCTCCGGCTTTAGTTTCTTGACCATCTGCTTTTATGCGCAGGGCGTCTCCAAGGCGGACAGCCTGCCGGGGCGGGGCCATCTGTCGCTCGCCCGCTGGCGCGAGACGGGTGCGCTGCTGGGTGTCTGCGTGGCCTCCGTTGCGCCGGTGGGCCTTGGCGCGGTGATGGGCGCGCCCTTTGCCGGGTTCGCGGCGGGCTTTGCGGTGCTGGCGCTGGCCAGTGTGGTGGCCATGGCAGGCGAATGGCGGGACGCGGGGCTGCCCCCGGCCACCGGGTTCGGGACCGTGCTGCGCGACCCGGAGGCGCGGCAACTGCTGCTGATCGCTCTGTTCAACGCCGCGCCCGTTGCCGTGACATCGACGCTTTTCCTTTTCTATGTCGAGATCGCGCTCGAGGCACAGGGATGGGAGGGGCCGCTGCTGTTGCTGTTCTTTCTGTCCGCCGCGGGGGCCGCGCCGTTCTGGGGGATGATGGCCGAGCGGTTCGGCGGGAAGCGGGTTCTGCTGGCCGCGATGGTTCTGGGAATCCTGTCTTTCGGCGGTGCCTTGTTCCTGGGGCCGGGCGATGTCTGGATCTTCGCCGTCGTCTGCGTCGCCTCGGGGGCTGTCCTTGGCGCGGATCTGACCCTTTTGCCCGCCATGTTCGCCACGCGCATGGCGCGGATCTCGCCTTCGGCCGCAGAGGGGTTCGGCCTTTGGTCGTTTGTGTCCAAATTCACGTTGGCATTCGCGGCGGTCGCCCTACTTCCCCTGCTTGAGGCGGCCGGACTGCGCAGCGGCGCAGAAGAGAGCCCGCCGCAGGCTGTCAGCTTGCTGATTATCTTCTACGCAGGGGTGCCCTGCCTGCTGAAGGTGCTTGCGATCGGGTTGCTGAGTCGCGTGAAGACAACTGAGGAAACCTGATGGATGCGTTTGTTTTCCTAGCGCTCGGGATCGTATTGGGGATCCTCGTCGTGCTGGTGCGCCGCCGCTTTGCCGAATTTCCCGGCCAGACCCCGGACGACTACAGCGAGGGCTTCCCCGGCTTCGACCTCAAGACACACCTGAACGGCCAAATGGTCTGCGAGGGCGTGATATTCGGACCGATGGGCCGGGTGACCAGTTCTTTCGTCGCGGATTTCGACATTTCGTGGGCCGGTGACAATGGCGTGATGTCGGAGCGGTTCCGCTACAACGACGGGTCGGTTCAGGACAGGGAATGGCGCATCGCGCTGGGCACCGACGGGGCGTTCACCGTGCGTGCCGACGATGTGCCCGGCGAGGGGCACGGCCACCTGTCGGGATCCGCCGCGCAGTTGCGCTACGAGATCATCCTGCCGCCGGAGAGCGGCGGACACCGGCTGCAGACCGTGGACTGGATGTACCTGACGCCTCAAGGAACCATCGTGAACCGCAGCCAGTTCCGGAAGTATGGAATCAAGGTGGCGGAGCTGATCGCCACGATACGACCGAAGGAGTGACCATGAAGAGCTTTCAGGCAAAACGGTACTGGCTGGTCGGTGCCAGCGATGGTCTGGGCGCCGCTCTGGCCCACAAGCTGAGCCGTGCCGGCGCCGAGGTGATCCTGTCGGCCCGGTCGGAGGACAAGCTGGCCGCGCTGGTGAAGGACCTGCCGGGCAAGGCCAGCTACCAGCTGATCGACGTTTCGGATGACGACAGCGTCAAGACCGCGGCCGAGGCGGTGGGCGAAATCGACGGGATCGTCTACCTCGCCGGGGCCTACTGGCCGTTCAGCGCGCGGGAATGGAATGCCGAGCAGGCGACGATCATGGCCGACGTGAACTTCACCGGGCTCATGCGGGTCATGGGGCAGGTGGTGCCCGCGATGGTGGCGCGTGACAGGGGCCATATCGTCATCACGTCCAGCCTGACGGGGTTTCGCGGTCTGCCCGGTTCCATCGGTTACACGGCGTCCAAGGCCGGGACCATGTCGCTTGCCGAATGCATGCACGCCGACCTGCGAAAGACGGGCGTGCAGGTGCAGGTCATCAACCCCGGTTTCATCAAGACGCAGCTGACCGACAAGAACGACTTCCGGATGCCCTTCATCATGGAACCGGAAGACGCCGCGCAGGAGGTGATCGAGCACATGGGCTCCGACACTTTCAAGAAGAGCTTTCCGTGGCTCTTCTCGCTGGTGTTCCGCATCAGCCAGTTCCTGCCGGACTGGCTCTATTTCCGCATCTTCTCGTGACGCGGCGGGTCAGAGCATCCCGGTGTCGCGCATCTTCCTGACGCTGGCGCGCGCTTCCATCCGTGCAAGGAATCCTTCGATGCGGGGGAAGTCGGACAGGACGACATCGTCGCCCTTGAGCCAGTTGCAGACGATGAACAGGTAGGGGTCGGCGATGGTCAGCGCATCCCCGCAGACATAGT
The DNA here is from genome assembly GCF_001886735.1 of Sulfitobacter alexandrii. NCBI lineage: Bacteria > Pseudomonadati > Pseudomonadota > Alphaproteobacteria > Rhodobacterales > Roseobacteraceae > Sulfitobacter > Sulfitobacter alexandrii. The sequence continues at coordinate 3,347,044 of NZ_CP018076.1, read as the reverse complement.
CGCCGCGCAGGCATTCGGCCTCGACGTACTCGGCGCAGGCGCGCATCGTTTGGGGAACTTTCGCCTTCATGTCGTCGAAGCTGGCCTGCGCGTCCGCCCAGCGATGGCCGCGCATCTTGTGGGCGTGGGCGACATGCATGGTGGAGGCGATGTAGTACATCACCCCGCGCATGTGGACAGCCGTGACCGCATCTGCAGGCAAGAGGCCGGCATCGGGGGCGAGGGCGGCGACGTATTCGAGCAATGCGCCGGTTTCGGTCATGATCCGGCCGTCATCGGACGTCATGGCCGGTACGCGTCCCTTAGGATTCACGGCCAGGTAGGCGGGCTTGGTCTGTTCGGCGCTTGCGAAGTCGACCTTGACGGTTTCGTAGGCCAGGCCCGCTTCCTCGAGCGTGATGGCCACGGCGATGGAGATCGTGCCGGGGGTATAATAGAGTTTCAGCATCCGTCTTTCCTTTCAGATGTGGGTCTGCGCGCTGCGGCGGTCGGGCCGGTCGAGGTGGGGCACCGCATTGAACAGCACCGGCGACCAGTGCCCGCCGATCGGGAACAGCCGGTGCATGGAGGTGTGCATGATTGCCAGCGCGATGCGCGCCATCGCCGGGATGCCCAGCCCCATGGCCTGCGCCATCGCCATCGAGATCAGGCCGCCCGAGGTGACGACCAGCGCGGGCCCCGGACCGGCGGCGATTTCCCTCAGCGCGTCCTCGATGCGGCTGTGGAAATTGTCCCAGGTTTCCGGCGCTTCTTCGATCATGCCATCCTGCCAGTGCTGGAAGACCGACGGCAGATGCGCGGTAAAGGCGCCCTGTTCGGTGGGAAAGGCGATGCCGTGCTGGGCCTCGAGCAGGGAGGCAAGCGTGAAGTATTCCAGCTCGTTCAGCCGCGGATCGCGCACCGGCTCGAGGCCGGTGTCCATGCCTTCGGCTGTTTCGATGTGCCGGGTCAGCGTACCCGTATAAAGCCTTGTGTGATGTGCCTCGGTCTGGCGCAGGTAGGCGCCCAGCCATGCCGCCTGTTCGTGGCCCAGCGGACTCAGCTTGTCGTAGCTCAGTTCGTCCTTGGCGTGGGAATTCGCCTGACCGTGACGGATAAGCGTGATGTGGGACATGCGGCACCTGATCTTTTCCGTCTTGATAGGCGACGCGGCAGCGGGGGGAAAGTGCGGTATTCACCCGCGATCGTCCGGGAGCGTGAAACCGTGACCCCTATCGGAAACGTCGCGTGGCGCAAAACCGGGTGGGTGTGTCGGGATTGGGACTCCTGCGGGGGCGCGGTTTTCGATATACGTCGGATGCAGATGCGAGGAGACGGCCATGGCTGAGAAGATCACATTCACGCTCGACGGTGAAACCGTGGAGGCAGAGGCCGGCCTGACAATCTGGGAGGTCGCGAACGGGCGCGGGCTGAAGATCCCGCATTTGTGCCACAAGCCCGCCCCCGGCTACCGTCCCGACGGCAACTGCCGCGCCTGCATGGTCGAGATCGAGGGCGAGCGCGTGCTGGCGGCAAGCTGCATCCGCGAACCGCAGGAAGGCATGGTTGTCACCACGAACAGCGCCCGCGCGGAGAGCGCGCGCAAGATGGTCGTGGAATTGCTGATGGCGGACCATCCCGCGCGGGAGGTCAGTCACGACAAGTCGAGCCACATGTGGGACATGGCCGCGATGAACGGCGTCGAGGCCAGCCGCTTTCCGAAGCTGGAGGAAGGCCGCATTCCCCTGCTGGACGACAGCCATGTCGCGATGCGGGTCAACCTTGACGCCTGCATCCAGTGCGGGCTGTGCGTGCGCGCGTGCCGCGAGGTGCAGGTCAACGACGTGATCGGCATGTCGGGCCGGGGCCACGACGCCTATCCGACGTTCGACATGGCCGATCCGATGGGGGCCTCTACCTGCGTGGCCTGCGGCGAATGCGTTCAGGCGTGCCCGACCGGCGCGTTGATGGAAGCGACCGTCGTGGATGAAAACCAGGTCGGCGATTCAGCCGATTACGACTCCGAAGTGGACAGCATCTGCCCCTTCTGCGGCGTGGGCTGCCAGATCTCGCTCAAGGTCAAGGACGGCAAGGTCAAATACGTCGAAGGCATCAACGGACCGGCGAACGAGGGTCGTCTGTGCGTGAAGGGGCGGTTCGGTTTCGACTACATCCACCATCCTCATCGTCTCACCAAGCCGCTGATCCGGCGTGAGGACGCCCCGGCGAAGGGGCTGAACGTCGACCCGGCGAACTGGTCCGAGTTCTTTCGCGAAGCGAGCTGGGACGAGGCGCTGGATGCCGCCGCCAAGGGGCTCAGGGACATCGGCGGCAAGGGCGTCGCTGGCTTCGGATCGGCCAAGTGCACGAACGAGGAAGCCTACCTGTTCCAGAAGCTCATCCGGCAGGGTTTCGGCCACAACAACGTCGACCACTGCACCCGGCTTTGCCATGCGTCATCGGTTGCCGCCCTGATGGAAAACGTCGGAAGCGGGGCCGTGACCGCCACGTTCAATCAGATCGAGAACGCCGACGTGGCCATCGCCATCGGCTGCAACCCGATCGAGAACCACCCCGTCGCCGCGACCTACTTCAAGCAGTTCACCAAGCGCGGCGGCAAACTGATCGTGATGGACCCGCGCGGCCAGGCGCTCAAGCGGTTCTCGAGCCACATGCTCCAGTTCCGGCCCGGCACAGACGTGTCCATGCTCAACGCGATCATGCACGTGATCGTGGAGGAAGGACTCTACGACCAGCAGTACATCGAAGCCTACACCGAGAACTGGGAAGCCGAGAAGGAACACCTCAAGGATTTCCCCCCGAGAAGATGGCACCGATCTGTGGCATCGACGCCGAGACCCTGCGCGATGTGGCGCGGACCTTTGCCGGCGCGAAGGCCGCGATGATCTTCTGGGGCATGGGCGTCAGTCAGCACATCCATGGCACCGACAATTCCCGTTGCCTGATCAGCCTTGCGTTGATGACCGGGCAGGTCGGGCGGCCCGGCGCGGGACTGCACCCGCTCAGGGGGCAGAACAACGTGCAGGGCGCGTCGGACGCGGGGCTGATCCCGATGTTCCTGCCGGACTATCAGTCGGTGATGGACGACGGCGTGCGGTCGGCCTTTACCGAGGTCTGGCAGTCGGAGGATTTTTCCGCCGAGAAGGGCCTGACGGTGACCGAGATCATGGACGCGGTCCACGAGGGCAGCATCCGCGGCATGTACGTACTGGGGGAGAACCCGGCGATGTCCGACCCGGATGTCGAACATGCGCGGGACGCGCTGGCCAAGTTGGACCATCTCGTGGTGCAGGACATATTCATCACCGAAACGGCGAACTACGCCGACGTGATCCTGCCTGCCAGTGCCTTTGCCGAGAAATCGGGCACGGTGACGAACACTAACCGGCAGGTCCAGATGGGCCGTGCGGCGGTGGCGCCTCCGGGCGAGGCGCGCGAGGACTGGTGGATCGAGGTGGAACTGGCCAAGCGTCTGGGGCTCGGCTGGACCTACGAGAGCCCGGCGGATGTCTTTGCCGAGATGAAGCTGAACATGCGGTCGCTCAACAACATCACCTGGACCCGGCTGGAGCGCGAGAACGCCGTGACCTACCCGTCATTGAGCGAGACCGATCCCGGTCAGGCCATTGTCTTTGCCGAGGGGTTCCCGCGCCCTGACGGCCGGGCAAGGTTCACGCCCGCGTCGATCATTCCGCCGGATGACGTGCCGGACGCCGAATTCCCGATGATCCTGACGACGGGGCGGCAGCTGGAACACTGGCACACCGGATCCATGACGCGCCGGTCCAGCGTGCTGGACGGCCTGGAGCCCGAGGCGAACTGTTCCCTGCATCCCAGCACCCTGCGCAAGTTGGGGGTGACCCCGGGCCAGCACGTGCGGCTGAGCACCAAGCGCGGCAGCATCGAGATCATGGCACGCGAGGATCGGGCCGTGTCGCCCGACATGGTATTCCTGCCGTTCGCCTACGTCGAGGCGGCGGCGAACATCCTGACCAATCCGGCGGTCGATCCCTACGGCAAGATCCCGGAGTTCAAGTTCTCGGCCGTGCGGGTCGAAGCGGTCGAGGATGCCGTCGCGGCGGAGTGAGCGGCTTGCAGGCGTGATCTGCCGGTGCGCGCCCCCTGGGGCGCGCATTCCATTTTATCCTTGCCGATGAGGGGCGCTGCCCCTCAAACTCCCCGGAGTATTTCGGGCAAAAAGAAGGGGTGCGTCATGCAGATCGATGGGGACAGATTCCTGGCGGACCTTCATGCCTTGCGGGCCATAGGTGCGGCGGGTGTCGGCAAGGGCGTGGTGCGGCCTGCGTATACGGAGAGCGACGTCGCGGCACGGCGCTGGCTCGCCGGGCGGTTCGAGGACGCCGGGCTGGAAGTTGCGGTCGACGGGATGGGAAACCTGTTCGGTCTGGCCGGGGGGCAATCCCTGCTGATGGGGTCGCATTCCGACAGCCAGCCCGAGGGGGGCTGGCTGGACGGTGCACTGGGCGTGATCGCGGCGCTGGAGGTCGCGCGGGCCAGCCGGGAAGCGGGCGGGCCCGCGATTTCCGTGGTGTCGTTCCAGGACGAGGAAGGGCGGTTCGGCGTCACCACCGGTTCCGCCGTCTGGTCGGGGCACCTGGCGCAGCCCGAGGCAGACGGGCTGACCGATCACGCGGGCGTCACGCTGGCCGACGCGCGGGCCGCATTGTCTGAAATGGTCACCGGTCCGGTCGATCCCGCGCGGTTCACCGGTTTCATCGAGATGCATATCGAGCAGGGTCCGGCGCTGGACAGTGCCGGGGAACAGATCGGTGTCGTGTCGGACATCGTGGGCATTCGCGACATGAAGATCACCTTCGGGGGCCAGCAGAACCACGCGGGAACCACCCCGATGCATCTGCGCAAGGATGCCTTCCAGGCGGTGTCGGCGTTCAACACGCTGCTGGCCGAGCGGTTCCGGAACGTGGTGACCCCCGCGACGGTCTGGACGATCGGACACCTGTCGCTGCATCCCAACGCGTCCTCCATCGTGCCGGGGCGGGCCGTCTTCTCCATGCAGTGGCGCGACGGCGACCCGGACCGGCTCGCGCGGATGGAAGCGATCATCCGCGACACGGCGCAGGAAGTCGCGGAAAGCCGCGGGATGGACATGTCCTTCGGGCCGCTTTTGGGACTGGAGCCGGTCAGGATGGACGGACGCCTGCGCGGCGCACTGGAGGAAGCGGCCGAGACGGTCGCCCCGGGCAAGTGGCGGACCATGCCGTCGGGGGCTTTGCACGACGCGACCAACGTGTCGCGGCTGATGCCGGTGGCGATGCTGTTCGTGCCATCGATCGACGGGATCAGCCATGCTTTCGAGGAAGACACCGCCGAGGAGGATCTCGTCGCCGGGGTGGAGGTGCTGGCCAGGGCCGTGGCGGTATTGGGCTGACTGTCAGTTGCCGATGGTCCTTGCAAAGGTGATCGAGGTCGGCCGGTCGAAGCCGGGATGCGCGGTGCGGTCGGTTTCCGCGTAGCCGCAGGCGGCAAAGAGCGCGTGGTTTTCAACCAGTTCGACGCGACACTGCAGTTCGACGGCCGGCAGGCGCAGCGCCCTTGCGCGCCGTTCGGCGTGGTCGATCAGATGCCGGGCCAGTCCGAGGCGCCGGGCGTCCGGGTCCACGGCAAGCTTGCCGAGGTAAAGGGCGGCCGGTTTCGGTGTCAGGATCACGCAGGCCAGCGGCGGCGCGCCCAGCGACCACACCTCGGCCGTTTCGGCTTCCGCGCGCAGGGTCTCCAGCGTCATGCGCAGCATGGATGACGGCGGGTCAATGCGCCCTTCCATCGGCGCGAAGGCGCGTCGGATCAGGGCGAGGATCGCGGGCAGATCCGGGTCTTGGGCCCGAAGCCTGCGGGGTGTCAGTTCCATGTCACATCGCCAAGGAAGATGTAGCCCGCGCCGTAGATCGTCTTGATGAGCTGCGGGTTCTTCGGGTCTTCGCTGAGCTTGGTACGCAGGCGCGAGATGCGCACGTCCATGGCGCGGTCGAAACTTTCGGAGGCTGCCCCGCCGAGGCTTTCCTGCATCTGCGCCCGGCTGATCAGCCGTTTGGGGCTGTCGAGAAACAGGCGCAGGACTTCGCCTTCGGCGTGGGAAAAGGGCGTTTCCTCGCCTTCGGCGTTTTCCAGCACGTAGCGGTCGAAGTGGGCGGTCCACCCGTTGAAGCGGGCGGTGCTGCCGGATTGCGGCGTGGGGCGGGCGCCGCGCAGGCGGGCGCGGATCCGCGCGACCACCTCGGCCGGTTCGAAAGGCTTGATGATGTAGTCGTCCGCTCCCAGCTCGAGGCCCGTGACCCTGTCCTGCACCTCGGCCCGGCCCGAGATGATGATGACGATCGCGCCCTGTTCCAGCGCCAGCCGGTGCACGAGCGTCAGGCCGTCGGTGTCGGGCAGGCTGAGGTCCACCAGGCAGACATCGGGCCGGTGCCGGGCGAGGGCGGCTTCGAACGCGCGGGCACGGCCGAAACTGAGGGTGTCGAAACCCGATTCCTCGAGCGCTTCGGCCAGCATGGTGCGGATTTCAGGCTCGTCGTCGAGGATGGTGACGAGGGGGCGGTCGTTGGCGGTCATCTTCATCTGCCCTGTTGGAGGGCCGGCTGGATCAGCGCGGCCAGATCCTGTTCGGCAAAGGGTTTGCGCAGCACGGGGGCAAGGCGCTGTGCCTCGGTGAACATCTCGTGATCTCCGGGAAGAGAGGTCATCAGGCAGATCGGTGTCGTGCCGTCGATCCGCCGGGCGAGATCGAGCCCCGTCGCTTCGCCCATGAGCTGGATGTCCGAGAGGACAAAGGCGATGTCGGGCAGGTCCGCCAGGAGGGCTGTCGCCTCGTCGGCGCTGGTGGCTTCGATCACCGAATGCCCCAGACCGGTCAGCATGTCGCGGACAGAGGCGCGAATATCGTCGTGGTCCTCGACCAGAAGCACCAGGCCGCCGGTTGCGGGGATCGCCAGGCGGTAGGGCAGCCGAAGTGTCACCTGCGCGCCGCCGTCGGGGGCATTGGAAAGGCGCAGGTCGCCCCCCGCCGACTTCGTCATGTCGTAGACCATCGGCAGTCCGAGGCCCGAGCCTTCGCTGCCCTTGGTGGTGAAGAAGGGGTCCAGCCCCCTTTCGAGGGCGGAGGGCGAGAAACCCGGCCCGCTGTCGGTCACGACCCATTCGATCCAGGTGTCGTGCACGAGCCGCTGTGTCAGCGTGATCGTGCCGCTGGTCCCGATGGCATCGCGCGCATTCAGGATCAGGTTCAGCAGGCTGTCGTTCAGGCGGCCGCGGTCCAGCAGCGCCGTGATGCCCGGCGCCTCGTTGGTGATGAAGAGCCTCACACGTGCGGGCAGCGTGGGGGCTGCCAGCGTATGTAGGTCGCCGATCAGGCTGTCGAGGTCGACAGGGGTCGGCCGCAGGGTGCCCGGCCCGGTCATGTCCGCGATGGTGGACAACAGCGCCCCGCCCCGGCGCGCCGCGGCGAGCGTGCCGTCGATCAGTGTGCTGCCGTCGGCCGGAATGCCGGGAAGCCGGGCGAGCCGCGCCTGCAGCCCCATGATGATGGTCAGCAGGTTCGAGAAGTCGTGCGCGAGGCCGGAGATCATCTGTGCGGCCAGCTCCCGCTTGCGCGTCTGTTGCAGCGCCTCGCGGGTCTGCGTCTCTTCCGTGATGTCCATCGACATCACGTAGGCGCCGTTTTGCCCGTCCGGGGTGAACGAGCCGCGGATGCGCCGCGCGCTTTCGGGGTCGGTGAATTCGACGGTGGCGTGTTCCCCGCCGAGCGCGCGGTTCAGCGCCGGCTTGATCCGGGAAAAGGCGCGCGGGCCGAGCGCCTCGGAGATGTGCAGGCCGACGATGTTGCGGGGCCGCCCCGGCATCACGCTGCTGAGGCGGCGGTTGGAATAGGTATAGCGTGCGCCGGCATCGACGTGGGCGATGTGGGCGGGCATCATCTCTGTCGTGAGCCGGGTGCGCGCCTCGCTTTCGGTCAGCTGACGCTTTGTCTCCTCCAGCGCTGCGATCATCGCGGCACGTTCGCGGTTGGTCTGCGACAGTTGCTCGGCGTGGGCGAGCAGCTGGTTGGACAGCGCACCGGCACGGGCCCGCAGCAGCGTTTCCTGTTTCTTTGCGGCGGTGATGTCGGTATAGACCGTGACCCAGCCGCCCTGCGGCAGGGGCGACCCCTCGACAGAGATGGTGTGCCCGTTGGAACGGGTGCGTTCCATGTAGTGCGGCTCGAACGCACGCGCCTGCTCGACACGTTCCTGCACGAAGGCGTCTATGTCGGCGACCTCGCCGTATTCGCCTTCGGTCGCCAGGTGATGGATCGTTTCGCGGAAGGTCGCGCCGGGTGTGACCAGCCGGTCCGGCAGGTCGAACATCTGCTGGAAACGGGCGTTGCAGACGGCCAGGCGCAGGTTCGAATCGTAGATCGTGAGCGCCTGGGCGATCAGGTTCAGCCCCGCGGTCGTCATCGCCTTGGTCTGGTCGTTGGTGATCTGCATGGCCCCTCCCCGAGTGGAGGTAGCACCGGCATCGCCCCTGCGCCAAGCGCAATTCGGCGCTGTTACAATTCGAAAGGATTTGGAAATCATCGGGAAAAAGTTGACCGACAGCATCGGATCATCACCTTTGACGGGTGAAAGAATCGCGCAAAGTGATCGCGCCGCGGGAATGCGGCACTGGGAGGAACGAAATTTGGCCAAGCCGCTGACGCGCGCCGACGGACCCGCTTCCGTTCCGGCGCTTTTGCACCGCAACGCCGAGAAGTTTGCGGATTCGCCTGCCTACCGTGAAAAGGAATACGGCATCTGGCAGAGCTGGACGTGGTCGCAGACCCGTGACGAGGTCGAGGCCCTGGCGCTGGGTCTGATGGAAATGGGCGCCCGGGAGGGCGATTTCATCGCCATCATCGGGCGCAATCGCCCCTACCTCTACTGGGCGATGATGGCGGCGCAGATGGTCGGGGCGATTCCGGTCCCGCTTTACCAGGATTCGAATGCCGAGGAGATGGCCTACGTGATGGACCATTGCGGCGCGCGGTTCGCGGTGGTGGGCGATCAGGAGCAGGTGGACAAGATCATCGAGGTGCAGGACCGGCTGCCCGCTTTCGAGCAGATGATCTATCTCGATCCGCGGGGGTTGCGGAAATACGATCATTCCGCCCTGGCCCAGTACAGCCGGGTGCAGGAGATCGGGCGGGAAAACCGGGAAAAGCACATCAAGGAGATGGAGGCGCGGCAGGCCAAGCTCGCTTACGACAGCACCGGCGTGATGCTCTATACGTCCGGTACGACCGGCAAGCCCAAGGGGGTTGTGCTGTCGAACCGCAATATCATTGAAACGGCGAAATCCTCGTCCCAGTTCGACGGGCTGCGGCAGACCGACGATATTCTGGCCTATCTGCCCATGGCCTGGGTGGGCGATTTCATCTTTTCCGTGGGGCAGGCACTGTGGACCGGGTTCTGCACCAACTGTCCCGAGTCCGCCGATACGATGCAGGTGGACCTGCGCGAGATCGGTCCCACCTATTACTTTGCGCCGCCCCGCGTGTTCGAGACGCAGCTGACCAACGTCATGATCCGGATGGAAGACGCGGGCCGGTTCAAGAAGTGGCTGTTCGACACGTTCCTCGCCCATGCCCGCAAGGTCGGCCCCGCGATCCTCGATGGCCGCAAGGTCGGAACCCTTGACCGCCTGAAATACCGGCTGGGCGAGGTGATGATCTATGGGCCGCTCAAGAATACGCTGGGCCTGAGCAGGGTGCGCGTGGGCTATACCGCGGGCGAGGCGATCGGGCCGGAGATATTCGATTTCTACCGCGCGCTGGGCATCAACCTGAAGCAGCTCTATGGCCAGACCGAGGCCACGGTATTCATCACCGCGCAGCCCGATGGCGAGGTGCGTTCGGACACGGTGGGGGTGAGCTGTCCCGGCGTGGAACTGAAGATCGCCGAAAACGGCGAGGTCTTCTACCGGTCGCCGGGGGTGTTCGTGGAATACTACAAGAACCCGGAAAGCACGGCCGAGACCAAGGATGCGGAGGGCTGGGTCGCCACGGGTGACGCCGGTTTCATCGAGGAAGACACGGGTCACCTGCGCATCATCGACCGTGCCAAGGATGTGGGCAAGATGGCGGATGGATCCCTGTTCGCCCCCAAGTACGTCGAGAACAAGCTGAAGTTCTATCCGAACATCCTCGAAGCCGTCGTATTCGGCAATGGGCGCGACGAATGCACCGCGTTCATCAATATCGACCTGTCGGCCGTGGGCAACTGGGCCGAGCGCAACAACATCGGCTACGCCTCCTACCAGGAGCTGGCACAACATCCGCAGGTGCTGGCCACGATCCAGAGCCACGTCGAGGAGGTCAACGCCTCCATCGCCAGTGACGAAATGCTGTCGGGATGCCAGGTGCACCGCTTCGTCGTGCTGCACAAGGAACTGGACGCGGACGATGGCGAACTGACACGCACCCGCAAGGTGCGCCGCAAGATCATCGGTGAGAAATACGACGACATCATCGCGGCGCTGTATGACGGGTCAGAGACGGTCAGCACGGTGACGGAAGTGACCTACGAGGACGGGCGCAAGGGCTCGATCAAGGCGACGCTGAAGATCGTGGATGCCGAGGTCCAGGCCGCGGATGCGCCGGTGCTGGAGGCGGCAGAGTGATGGCCGCAAGCCGAAACGCCGTGATGGGCGTACTGGCAGCCGTTTTTGCCGGCCCTGCGTTCGCGGACATGGATGAAGCCATGCAGGCCTTTCTCGACGAGTGCCTCCCGGTGATTGAAGAAGGAGCAAACCCGCCCGAAAGCGAGCGGCTTGTAACCGATACACATGTCCTGCGCTGGAGGACTCTCGCGGCGGGGGGTGTTTCCTGCATCGTCGCATTTCGCGACGATTACGTCCTGCCTGACGACCGGCGCGCCGAGGAACGGGCAGGCCGTCGCAGCAAGGCCGAGGCGATGACGGCGGATATGCCGGGCCTTGTCGAGAAGATGCAGGGGCGGGGCTATGAAGTCTGCGCCGATCAGGCGAACCAGGACGAAGAGCTCAATCTGGTGCTGCGAAAATCCATAGACGAAGAACGGGCCGTGTCGGCCGTGGTCTGGGGGCTGCCGTCGTTTCCCATCGCCGCCATGAACGCCGGATTGGCGCGGAAGGACGAACTTGTACCTTGCGAAACGGAGATGTCGTGATGCTTGACCAGACCGAAGGCTACGTCACTGCCGATGGCCGCAAGATCGGCGGCGTCGTGATGGAGATGAAGAACATCACGCTGCGGTTCGGCGGGGTGGAGGCGATCAAGGATATTTCCTTCGACATCCGCGAGGGAGAGATCCGCGCGATCATCGGGCCGAACGGCGCCGGCAAATCCTCTATGCTGAACGTGATTTCCGGGTTCTATGTCCCGCAGGAGGGCGAGGTCTGGTACAAGGGCGCGCGCCGCCCGACGATGAAGCCGTTCCAGGTGGCGCAGCAGGGGATTGCCCGCACGTTCCAGAACATCGCGTTGTTCGAGGGGATGAGCGTGCTGGACAACGTGATGACCGGCCGCCTGCCGCACATGAGTACCGGAATGTTCGCGCAGTCGATCTGGAAGGGAAAGGCGGAGCGCGAGGAGATCGAGAACCGGGAAGTCGCGGAAAAGATCATCGACTTTCTCGAGATCCAGGCGATCCGCAAGACGCCGGTGGCGCGGCTGCCCTATGGCCTGAAAAAGCGGGTCGAACTGGCGCGGGCGCTGGCGGCGGAGCCGTCGATCCTGCTGCTGGACGAGCCGATGGCGGGCATGAACGTGGAGGAGAAGGAGGACATGAGCCGCTTCATCCTCGACGTGAACGACGAATTCGGCACCACAATCGCGCTGATCGAACATGACATGGGCGTGGTCATGGACCTCTCCGACCGGGTCGTGGTGATGGATTACGGCAAGAAGATAGGCGACGGCACCCCGGCAGAGGTACGCAACAACCAGGACGTGATCGACGCCTACCTTGGGGTGGCGCATGAGTAGGTTTTGCGCTCTCTGGATCGCCGGAATCGTCGGCGCGGCCCTGCTCGGGGGGGCCGTGGCGCGGGCGGACGGTGCGGTGGCAATGCTGGACGGTTGCCTGCGCTACCTCGAAACCGGCCGGCTTGCCGAACTCGACGGTTTGACCCCGGTAGAGGTTGGCGAGGATGGCGCCGTCGTGGAGTGCGACAGCGGCCTGTGCGGCAACCCGGATGTATTTCTGGCCGGTGAGACGCCGGAGGGGGAGCTGCCCGTATTGCTGCGCATATCGGCACCGATGGGCGCCGTGTCGGACACCCCGGATTTCGTCGCCTGCGGCAATGCGACCCCGGGCCGCTTTGGCGATGCGGCATTCGGCACGTTGCGGGCCTGGGCCGAGACACAGGTCGCGGACAAGCGGTTGGGAGAGCCTTTCCTACAGACTGACACGCAAGCCACCTATCTTGGCTGCGGCTGGAACGGACAGCACTACAACGTGACGCTTCTGCTGGACCAGACGCGCGGACCCGTATTCATGGCGCTGCTGTCCGGCAGTGGCTCAACGCGATGCGAAAGGGATATGAGCTGATGCCTGAACAACTGGTCTACACCATCGAGGTGCTGCTGAACGGGCTGATGGCCGGGGTGCTCTACGCGCTCGTGGCTCTCGGGTTCGTCCTGATCTACAAGGCTTCGGGAATTTTCAACTATGCGCAGGGCGTCATGGCGCTTTTCGCCGCGATGACGCTGGTCGGCATCCAGAACGGGCAGGTGCCCTTTGCGCACCTCATCAACGCCGTCTTCGGCACGGACGTACACGGCTTTGGCTGGACCGTGCACAGTTTCGTCGCGATCCTGCTGACGGTGGTGGTGATGATCGTGCTCGCCTGGGCGGTGCAGAAGTTCGTTTTCCGGCACCTTGTCGGGCAGGAGCCGATCATCCTGTTCATGGCCACCATCGGGCTGGCCTATTTCCTCGAAGGGGTGGCGGACCTGATGTGGGGGTCCGAGCTGAAGGCGCTGGACGTCTGCGCGGCCGAGGGGGCCTGCCTGCCGCAGGGCATGAACATGTGGCTGGACGAGACCACGTTCGAGGCCCTTGGCACCGGCGTCTTCATCGACAACCTGGATATCGTCGCGTCGATCGTGGCGGCGGTGCTGGTGATCGGCCTCGTGATGTTCGCGCAGTACACCAAGCAGGGCCGCGCCATGCGTGCCGTGGCCGACGACCACCAGGCGGCGCTGTCGGTGGGCGTGTCGCTGAACTTCATCTGGGTGCTGGTCTGGTCGCTGGCCGGTTTCGTGGCTCTGGTCGCGGGGATCATGTGGGGGGCCAAGTCCGGCGTGCAGTTCTCGCTGTCGCTGATCGCGCTCAAGGCATTGCCGGTGCTGATGCTGGGCGGGTTCACGTCGATCCCCGGCGCGATCGTGGGCGGGCTGATCATCGGGGTGGGCGAGAAGCTGTTCGAGTTCCTGATCGGCGCGCCCTACCTCGGCGGGGCGACGGAGAACTGGTTTGCCTACATGCTGGCACTGCTGTTCCTGGTATTCCGGCCGCAGGGCCTGTTCGGGGAGCGGATCATTGAGCGGGTTTGAAGTTTCGGAAAGCGCAAGGAGGTTCCTGATGTACGCTCTTGCTGCCGCAGTCGGCATGATTACGACACTTGCGACAATGGTCATGGCCTATCTGGGATGGAGTGTGGCGCTTTCGTACAATCCGGACTCTGTGGTGGCATCCGCCGCTCTGCCGGCCAGCACGGTTATCCTTGGAATCGCAGTGCTCGCCTTGTTTGTTTCTCGTTCGGTCGATCCGCCTCTGAAGGGTCTATTCACCTTTGCCGCCCTTGGAATAGGCGCACTTCTCCTGATCGTCAGCGTTCTTCTTTCGGTCTCTGATAGTGGTGACTTCGTGCTCTATTCCTTACCCGGCGTTACCGGAGTGTGCTTGCTAATGATCTGGTTTGAAGCACTATCTGAAGAAAGGGCACGCTGATGTTCTACCGTGAAGCGGGCGATTTTCGCACGACATATGCCGAGGATCAGCAGACCTTTCCGATCCGGTTCGACCGGTACCGCTACTACATCGTGCTCTTTGTCGCGATCGTGGTGGTCCCTTTCGTCATCAATGACTACTGGGCGAATTCGCTGCTGCTGCCCTTTCTGATCTACGCCATTGCCGCGATCGGACTGAACATCCTCGTGGGATACTGCGGACAGGTGAGCCTCGGGACAGGCGGTTTCATGGCCGTGGGGGCCTATGCCTGCTACAAGCTGATGACCGCGATGCCCGAAGTCAGCATGTTCATTCACGTCATCCTTGCCGGTGCGATCACCGCGGGGGTCGGTGTGCTGTTCGGCCTGCCGTCGCTGCGGATCAAGGGGTTCTACTTGGCGGTGGCGACACTGGCGGCGCAGTTCTTCCTCGTCTGGCTCTTCAACCGGTTTCCGTGGTTCTACAATTACTCTGCCTCCGGCCAGATCAACGCGCCCGAGCGTGACGTGTTCGGGATCGTCATCACCGGCCCCAATGCCGAGGCCTGGGCGACCTACGTTTTCTGCCTGATCTTCACCATCTTCAGCGCGCTGGTGGCGCGTAACCTGACCCGGGGGTCTGTGGGGCGCAAGTGGATGGCGATCCGTGACATGGACATTGCGGCGGAAATCATCGGTGTGAATCCGCTGCGAGCCAAGCTGACCGCCTTTGCAATTTCGTCGTTCTTCATCGGGATTTCCGGGGCGCTGTTCTTTGCCATTTACCTTGGCGCGGTCGAAGTGGGTGAGGCTTTCGGCATCCAGAAGTCTTTCCTCGTTTTGTTCATGATCATCATCGGCGGGCTGGGCAGCATCTTCGGCTCCTTCGCGGGGGCGGCTTTCCTGGTGCTGCTGCCGGTCCTTCTGAAGGTTGTCGGCGTGGATTGGCTGGGCTGGCCCACGGATATCGTGGCACACCTGCAGCTGGTGATCGTGGGGGCGCTCATCATCCTGTTCCTGATCGCGGAGCCGCACGGCATCGCCCAGCTTTGGCGGGTGGCCAAGGAAAAACTCAGATTGTGGCCCTTCCCGCACTAGGGGCGGCCATGGTGCGAAAAAGAACTCGTACCCAATGCAGAAGAAAGTCGGACAAAATCCAAGGGAGGAAACACCGATGAAACTGAAACTGGCAACACTGGCGGTCGCGGGCATGATGGCCGCCGCCCCGGCGATGGCGGATCTCGTCTTTCCGTCGCTGAGCTACCGGACCGGCCCATACGCCGCGGGCGGGATTCCCTTTGCGGATGGCTATGCCGACTACTTCACCATGCTGAACGAGCGTGACGGTGGCATCAACGGCGTGATGACCAGCGTGCCGGAATGCGAGACCGCCTATAACACCGAGAAGGGCGTGGAGTGCTACGAATCCCTCAAGGACAGCGGCGGCCTCGTGTATCAGCCACTGTCGACGGGGATCACCTACCAGCTGATTCCGAAAACCACCGCCGACGATATCCCGATGCACACCATGGGCTACGGTCGGACCTCGGCCAAGAACGGCGCCGTCTTCACGCATACCTTCAACTATCCCGCAAACTACTGGGATGGCGCCTCTGCGGCGATCAGCTACCTGCTGAAGGAAAACGGTGGCGACCTCAGCGGCAAGAAGATCGCGCTGGTCTATCACAACTCCGCCTACGGCAAGGAACCGATCCGCACGCTGCAGGAGCTGTCCAAGAAGCATGGATTCGAATTCGTCGAGGTGCCGGTGGACCATCCGGGTCAGGAGCAGAAGTCACAGTGGCTTCAGATTCGCCGTGACAAGCCGGATTACGTCATCATGTACGGCTGGGGCGTGATGAACCAGGTCGCCGTTCAGGAAGCGGCGAACATCCGGTTCCCGATGGAGAACTTCATCGGCATCTGGTGGTCCGGCTCGGAGAACGACGTGCTGGCGGCCGGTGCTGCCGCGGACGGCTACAAGGCGCTGACCTTCCATGGCGTGGGAAGCGACTTCCCGGTGTTCGACGACATCAAGACGCATGTCGTGGACAAGGGGCTTGCCGCGGGTGCTGGCGACCAGATCGGTACGGTGCTCTACAACCGTGGGCTTTACGCCGCGATGCTGGCCGCCGAGGCTGCCAAGAACGCGATGGAAATCCACGGCACCAAGGACATCACGCCCGCGATGATGCGTGACGGCATGGAAGCCCTCGACATCACCGAGGAAAAGATGACCGAACTCGGCCTGCCGGGCTTTGGCCCGACCTTCAAGGTGAGCTGCGAGAACCATGGCGGCAACGGCCTCGTCGGTGTGACCCAGTGGGATGCCGAAGCGAAGGAGTGGACGCTGATCTCCGACTTCTCGGAAACGGATGCCGAGGTGGTGGGGCCGCTGATCGAGGAAGATTCGGCCGCCTATGCCGCGGAGAACAACATCGAGCCCGGCTGCAACTGAGCTGACAGCCCGGTCCGCGCAGTGGCGCGGGCCGGGCACCCACCCGACCCTGTTTGAAAGACGAAAATCATGCTGGATCACACTGATACCACCGATGTGGCCGTGGACAACGTGCTGGAGGTCAACAACATCGAGGTGATCTACAACCACGTGATCCTCGTGCTGAAAGGCGTGAGCCTGAACGTGCCGAAGGGGGGTATCACCGCTCTGCTCGGCGGCAACGGGGCAGGCAAGACCACCACGCTCAAGGCGATTTCAGGATTGCTGGCCTCCGAACGCGGGGAAGTGACGAAAGGGTCGATCAAGTACCGCGGCGCACCGATCCACCATGCGGACCCCGCGGAAACGGTGAAGAAGGGTGTCGTGCAGGTGATGGAAGGCCGCCATTGCTTTGAACACCTGACGATCGAGGAGAACCTGCTGACGGGGGCCTACACGCGGACCGACGGCACGGCGCAGATCAACGCCGACCTCGAAATGGTTTATGATTACTTTCCGCGCCTGAAGGAGCGCCGCCGGAGCCAGGCCGGCTATACCTCGGGCGGAGAGCAGCAGATGTGCGCCGTGGGCCGTGCGCTCATGTCCCGGCCCGAGACGATCCTGCTCGACGAGCCATCGATGGGGCTCGCACCGCAGCTGGTCGAACAGATCTTCGAGATCGTGAAGACGATCAACGAGAAGGAGGGGGTGACCTTTCTTCTGGCCGAACAGAACACCAATGTGGCGCTCCGGTTTGCGCATTACGGCTACATCCTCGAATCGGGGCGCGTGGTCATGGACGGGCCGGCTGCCGACCTGCGCGAGAATCAGGATGTGAAGGAATTCTACCTCGGTTTGTCCGACGAGGGCCGCAAGAGCTACCGCGACGTGCGCAGCTACCGCCGCCGCAAGAGATGGCTTTCCTGAGCGGCAGGCAGACGCCTCGCCGGGACGAACGAGTGTCAATCGGGCGCGATGCCCTTCTTTCAAGGAACACGAGGGTCGAAATCATGTCCGCATCCTATTTCGATGAACTGGAAACCCGCAGCGCGGATGAACGGGCGACGGCGCAGGCCGGGCAGTTGCGGCAGGTTCTTGCAGGTCTCGGCGATGCCGACGACGCCTGGCGGGAAGCGGCTGCGCGCGTGACGGGGCCCGAGGATCTGCCGAAACTGCCGGTGCTGCGCAAATCCGACCTCTCCGGCCGGCAGAAGGCGGCGCCTCCCTTCGGCGGGATGGCGGTGCGCAACGCCACGCACGTGTTCCAGTCGCCGGGCCCGATCTATGAACCCGGCGGCAGCAGCGCGGACTGGTTCAGGATGGGGCGGTTCCTGCACGCGGCGGGGCTGGGGCCCGATGACATCGTGCAGAATTGCTTTGGATACCATCTGACCCCGGCGGGCCATATGTTCGAAAGCGGCGCGCGGGCGGTGGGGGCGATGGTGCTGCCCGCTGGCGTCGGGCAAACCGAACTGCAGGTCACCGCTGCCCGCGACGTGGGCACGACAGCCTATGCCGGAACGCCGGACTATCTGAAGGTCATCCTCGAGAAGGCGGACGAGATGGGCGTGAGCCTTGGCATCACCAAGGCGGCGGTCGGCGGCGGTGCGCTGTTTCCCAGCTTGCGCCAGTACTACGCGGATCGTGGCATTTCCTGCCTGCAGTGTTACGCCACCGCCGATCTGGGCAATGTCGCGTATGAAAGCGCAGCGATGGAGGGGATGATCGTCGACGAGGGGGTGATCGTCGAGATCGTGACGCCCGGCACCGGTGATCCCGTTCCGCCGGGCGAGGTGGGCGAGGTTGTCGTGACGTCGCTGAATCCGGACTATCCGCTGATCCGGTTTGCCACCGGGGATCTGTCTGCCCTGATGCCGGGGCAAAGCCCCTGCGGACGCACCAACACCCGGATCAAGGGCTGGATGGGCCGCGCGGACCAGACGACGAAGATCAAGGGGATGTTCGTCCGGCCCGAGCAGGTGGCGGCGCTGGTGGCCCAGCACGACGAGATCAACAAGGCGCGCGTGGTCGCCAGCCGCGCCGGCGAGAAGGACGTGATGACAGTCCACATCGAGGCTTCGGGGGGCGATGCGACGCTTTACGCGCAATCGGTGGCCAGCCTGCTCAAGCTGAAAGGAGAGGTCGTGATCGTCGATCCGGGCACCCTGCCCAAGGACGGCCTGGTGATCGAGGATCAGCGCAGCTACGACTGAGTTACAGTGCCGTGGCGGTCATCCAGATCGCCATGGCGACCATCATGAGGTTCTCGGTAAGGGAAATGAACCCAAGCGGCACGTTGCTGTCTCCACCGACGCAGGCGCATTTCAATTCCCGCTTGTCGATGTAGACCGCCTTGAAGACCGATACGGCCCCCACCGTGCCGATGAAAAACGCAACCGGCGCGGAAAGCCATGTCGCAACGCCGGCCAGCATGAGCACCCCTGCCAGCCCTTCGGCGTAGGGATAGATCTTGCCGTAGCGTACCCAGCGGCGGGCCAGCAGGTCGTAGTTGAGGAACATGGTGGAGAAACTTTCCACGTCCTGCAGTTTCTGCAGCGCCAGCAGGCACATCGCGGTGGCGACGAACTTGGGCAGAACCATGATGGTCAGCACCGTACCGAAAGACAGCAGGCACAGCGCCATGCTCATGGCGAAAGCCATCGCGAACAGCGCGATGACCGGCCGGTAGCTCTTGCCGTCGTCTTCGGCATCGTCATGCCCCAGATGAACCCGCAGTTCGACGTATCCGCCGATCCGTTGGCCGCCGATATAGACCTGCGGTGTGGTCTCGACGTTCTCGCGGTCCTTGAAACGGTCGGTCTCTTCGCGCGTTTCCAGATGATGGTCCTCGACCTCGAAACCTTCGCGCTCAAGCAGATCCTTCGCCTTGAGGCCGAAGGGACACAGGTGATCGGGCATCACCATGCGGTAAAGCGTGGCGGTCTGTCTGTCGGTCTGGCGATCATCCTTCATGTCCGGGAAACCACCCAGCCGATTGAATTGTTCCATTGGGCGGGTGCGGAGGTCTGGCATTCCTGACTGAAATCATCGAAATAGGGGCATGACCCATGCCCCTGCCCAGACCGTGCAAAAGCGCCCCGCCCGGACGGACCGGATGCGGGGGCTGGCGACCGTGGCGTTGCTTGTCGCGGTGACCTGTGCGCTGCCCATGATCGCGGTGCTGATCGCGGCGCTCAGTGGCGGCACCGACACGGTGAGGCACCTCGTTTCGACCGTTCTGGGCGCCTATACCTGGACAACGTTCAAGCTGGTGGTGCTGGTGGCGCTGGGAACCTTTGCCGTGGGCGTCGGTGCGGCCTGGCTGGTGACGATGACACGCTTTCCCGGCGTGCGGTTCTTCGAGATCGTTCTGGTGCTGCCGCTGGCCTTTCCGGCCTACGTGCTCGCCTATGCCTACACCTACATCCTTGATCACCCCGGTATCGTGCAAACCACCCTGCGCGAGATGACGGGCTGGGGCCCCCGGGAATACTGGTTTCCGGATGTGCGGTCGCTCGGCGGGGCGGCGATCATGCTGATCCTCGTCCTCTATCCCTATGTGTACCTGCTGGCGCGCGCCGCGTTCCTGCAGCAAAGCGGCACGACCTTCCTTGCCGCGCGGGCGCTGGGATCATCGGCCTTTGCCGCCTTTTTCAAGGTCAGCCTCCCGCTTGCACGGCCCGCGATCGCGGGCGGCGTCTTGCTGGCGGTGATGGAGACCATCGCCGATTTCGGCACCGTGGCCTATTTCGGCGTACAGACGTTCGCCACCGGCATCTATACGTCCTGGTTCTCGCTTTACGATCGGGCTGGCGCGGCACAACTGGCGCTGTGCCTGCTGTCGGTTGCGCTGCTGCTTGCGATGCTGGAACGGGTTCAGCGCGGCAAGGCGAAGTACCACGATCCCGCCCGCCGAGCGCCCAGCATGCCGCCGATCGAGCTTGGCGGCTGGTCGAGCCTTGCGGCGGTGGTGCTGTGCGGGATTCCCGTCGCGTTCGGCGCGGTGCTGCCGATCGTAATCCTTCTCACCATGGGCCTCGGATCCGAGCAGGATCTGCTGAGCCCCCGTTACCTGGGTTTTGTCCGGAACTCGGTCACGCTTGCGGGCGTCGCAGCGGTGGTCACCGTGATTGCGGCAATCTGCGTCGGCTTCTTTCGCAGGCTGCAGCCCGGCCGCCTGTCCCGAGGCGCGGCCTATGTCGCACGGCTGGGGTACGCCGTGCCGGGCGGTGTGATCGCGGTGGGACTGATGGTGCCCTTTGCCGCCTTCGACAACGCGCTGGACGCCTGGATGCGCGCCACCTTCGACGTGTCCACCGGCCTGTTGATCACAGGCTCGATCTGGCTGCTGGTGGCGGCCTACATGGTGCGCTTCATGGCTGCTGCACTCGGGGCCTACGAAGGCGGGCAGGCGATGGTTCATGCCAACATGGACGCCGCCGCGCGATCGCTTGGCGAGGGGCCGATGGGCACGCTGCGGCGGGTTCACCTGCCGATCCTCGCGCCAAGCCTGCTGACGGCGCTGCTGATCGTCTTCGTGGACGTGATGAAGGAGCTTCCGGCGACGCTCATCATGCGGCCGTTCAACTACGACACGCTGGCCGTTCAGGCCTATCGGCTGGCGAGCGATGAACGGCTGGGCGGGGCTGCCGTACCCAGCCTCGTGATCGTCGCGATGGGGCTGTTGCCGGTGATCCTGATCTGCCGCCAGGTCGGGCGGGGCAGGCGGGTCTGAGGCGCGCTGCGGCCCAGACCCTTTTTCGAAGTTTTTAGCCCTTGTCGTCCTGCAGCTTGTCCTGCGTCCGGTTCTCGAAGTCGCTGGCGTCATGTCGTTCATGCAATTGCATCGACAGGTCGTCGCCGAAGGCACGATTGACCATGCGGCCCCGCTTGACCGCCGGGCGCGCGTCGATCGCCTCGGCCCAGCGCATGACGTTCTTGTACGATTTGACGTCGAGGAACGTCGCCGCGTCATACAGGCGCCCCAGAACGAGCTGCCCGTACCATGCCCAGATCGCCATGTCGGCGATGGAATAGCTGCCCGCCATCCACTCCTTGTCCGCCAGATGACGGTCCAGAACGTCGAGCTGGCGCTTGGTTTCCATGGTGAAGCGGTCGATGGGATACTTCCATTTTTCCGGCGCATAGGCATAGAAGTGACCAAAGCCGCCGCCGAGGTAGGGCGCACTGCCCATCTGCCAGAAAAGCCAGCTGAACATCTCGGTCCGGTCCGACGGGTTCTCGGGGACGAAGGCACCGAACTTCTCGGCGAGGTGCATCATGATCGACGCCGATTCGAAGACGCGTTGCGGCGTGTCGCCGGAATGATCCATCAGCGCCGGGATCTTGGAATTCGGGTTCACATCGACGAAGCCGGAGCCGAACTGGTTGCCTTCGGAAATGTCGATGATCCAGGCGTCGTATTCCGCACCTGCATGTCCCGCGGCAAGAAGCTCTTCGAACAGGACGGTTACCTTTACCCCGTTGGGCGTGGCGAGCGAGTAGAGCTGAAAGGGGTGCTTGCCGACCGGCAGCTCCTTGTCATGAGTAGGCCCCGCGACAGGACGGTTGATGGATGCGAAGCGGCCGCCGCTTGCTTCGTCCTGTGTCCAGACCTCGGGTGGCGTGTAGGTTGTCATGCGATGACCTTTCCTGTTTGCAGCTATTCTGGCACCCTATTCCTTGTCGCCCCGGTGGCAAGGCCGGGCGAAACCCTTCAACGCGCTGCGAGATCACGATGCCGATGCCTTTTTGCCGATACCTCACCGCGTGCCGCGTTCTTCTGACCGTGATGGTCGCCCTTCTGGCGGCGTCGTCGCGCGCTGCACCCGAACCGGGGCTGATGTGGAACCGGACCGGTCTGCCGGCGGTCTTTCCGCTGCAACTGCGCACACCGCCGGGACTGGACTATCGCGTGATGCTGACCCCGGTCGATGACGATGCGGCGGCGCTTGCAGCCTACGCGCACGGTGGAGAGTTCTTTCGCGTGCTGGTGCCGCCCGGCACCTTCAACGTCTCGATCGCAGCGGGCCGGGAATGGCAGGGGGAGAAGCGCCTTTTCGGGCCGGAAACACGGGTCTTCGACCTTGAAACGCCGCTGACGTTCAGGATCAGGGGCCTCAGCCGGCGGCAGGGTCACGTCATCGACCTGCGCCAGGCCCTGGAGGATGCAGAGGCGATACGCACGGCGCCGCAGGGCCTGTGCCAGACGCTGCGTCTGGCGCCGGAGGATCGGTGGCTCAGCGTGCCGGGCCCGTACCCGGACGGACCGGACGACCGCATCCCGCGCTACGAGGTGCGCCCGCGCCTGTGCTGACCCCAAAGAAAAAGGCTGCCCCGAAGGACAGCCTTGAAATGCAATTGCTGACTGAGTTCAGCCCTGGCGGGCTTTGAACCGGCGCTGCGTCTTGTTGATCACGTAAACGCGGCCTTTGCGACGCACAACGCGGCAATCACGGTGCCGGTTCTTGAGCGAGCGGAGCGAGTTGCGAACTTTCATGTCCATCTCCATCTTTCTGTCTGGCGCGAACCAGCGCCGGGTTGCGGGGCAGCCAGACACGCCGGGGCGGTCGGGCCGGTGAATTTCGGTGGTGGGCGATACTGGGATCGAACCAGTGACCCCTTCGATGTCAACGAAGTGCTCTACCGCTGAGCTAATCACCCACACTGAAACACGGGATACGTACGGCCCCAAAACAAAATGGGGCGCGAGAACCCGCGCCGTGTGGGGTGCTATAAAAGGAGTCGGACACATGATCAAGGGCTTTTGGCATCTCAAGTTTCTGCGCTATGTTCGAACCGAAAGGGGCTGCCATGCCAAAGTCCGCCTACGAAGTTCTGCATCCGGATCGCAACCGGTCCTGCGTGGTCTTTGCCTCGCCCCATTCCGGGCGCGACTATCCCTGGTCCTTTCTGCGCAACACGGTGCTGGACGAACACGCAATCCGGTCCTCGGAAGACGCTTTCGTGGATATGCTGTTCGATTGCGCCCCGCGTTTCGGGGCTGCCTTCATCAAGGCCGGGGCGCCGCGTGCCTTCGTCGATCTGAACCGATCCTCGGACGAACTGGATCCCGCCCTGATAGAAGGCGTGCGTCGGCAGGGGCATAACCCGCGTGTCGCCTCCGGGCTGGGGGTCGTGCCCCGCGTGGTTGCCAACGGGCGGGCGATCTATCGGGGCAAGATCACGCTGCAAGAAGCGCAGCGGCGCATCGACCGGTACTGGCAGCCCTATCACGACATGCTGCAGAAGCTTCTGGATGCCGCGCACCAGCGACACGGGCAGGCGGTCCTTCTGGATTGCCATTCGATGCCGCACGAGGCGATGGACGGCGTGGCGCGGTCGGGCATGCGGCGGCCCGACGTTGTCCTGGGCGACCGCTTTGGCGCCTCCGCCACGGCCGAGGTCGTGGACAGGATCGAGGCGGCCTTTGTCGCCGCCGGTTTCGTTGTCACGCGAAACACGCCGTTTGCCGGTGCCTATATCACGCAGGCCTACGGAAGACCTTCGCGGGGGCAGCACACCGTGCAGGTGGAAATCGACCGCTCTCTTTACATGAACGAAGACCTGATCCGGCCGAACGGCGATTTCGAAGCCATCCGCGCGGCATTGCGACAGGTCGTGAGCGAGATTGCCCAGATCGGCCAGGGCCGGATGCCCCTGGCGGCGGAGTAGCCGTCCGGAACAGGTGCCGTCCCTGCGCACCAGCCGGGCATGGCAACCGCTTAGCGCAGCGCGCGTCCCTTGACGATGGCCTGTTCCCCGAATCGGTTGCGGATGCTGTCGGTGGCGCGTTCGGCGCGGCTGCGCTGGCTGGCCTGCGGGTCGAGCAGATCGCCCGCAAGGTCCGCGCCATCCGGCGTTCCGAGGTCGGAAATGCCGACCCCGATCAGCCGGAAGGGCCCCGGATCGCCCAGCTGATCGAACAGCGCGCGGGCGTGGCGATAGATCCGGTCCGCAAGCTGGGTATGGTCCGGCAGGGACACCCGCCGGGTCAGCGTCTTGAAGTTCGCGCGCTTCAGCTTCAGCGTCACGATACGGCCTGCCATTCCCTTCGCCTTGGCGCGGTCCGCGACCTGTACCGACAACCGCCAGATATGCCCGTCGAGGATGTCCGGATTGCCGGTATCCTCTCCGAAGGTCGTTTCCTTTGAGATGGACTTGACCGGTTCGTGGGCGGAGACCCGGCGGTGGTCCTGTCCGCGGGCGAGGTGCCACAGGCGCTCCCCCATGCCGCCGAAGCGCAGGATCAGGTCGTCCTTTTCCCAGCGCAGAAGGTCCGCGAAGGTGCGTACACCGGCCTTTTCCAGCGCCGCCTGGGTGACGGCACCGACGCCCCAGATCATGCTGACGGGCTTGTTCCGCAGAAAGGCACCGGTTTCGGCGCGCCCGATCACGGAAAAGCCATGCGGCTTGTCGAGGTCGGATGCCACCTTGGCCAGGAACTTGTTGTGGCTCAGTCCGATGGAACCTGTCAGGCCCAGTTCGGTCTTCATCCGGCGCACCAGTCTGGCCAGCATCACGGCGGGGGCGGCGCCGTGCAGCCGGGTGGTGCCGGTCATGTCAAGAAAGGCCTCATCCAGCGAGAGCGGTTCGATCGCCGGTGTCAGATCCTCCATCATGGCGCGAATGGCGCGGGAGGCTTCGACATAGGCGTCCATGCGAGGCTTGATGATGACGGCCTCGGGGCAGAGTTGAAGTGCCTTGAACATCGGCATGGCAGAGCGCACGCCCCTGATGCGGGCCACGTAGCAGGCGGTGGACACCACGCCGCGCCGACCGCCGCCGATGATGACCGGCTTGCCGGCAAGGGCCGGGTTGTCGCGCTTCTCGACCGATGCGTAGAAGGCGTCGCAATCCATGTGGGCGATGGTCAGTTCCATCAATTCCGGGTGGGACAGGATGCGCGGACTGCCGCAGGCGGTGCACCGCGCCACGGCAGGAATTTCTTTCAGGCAATCACGACAGAGGCTCGCCATCTTGGCACACGGATAAGAAGGGTTATCTGCCAATGTAGCGTGTGGGCAAAGGAAAGAACATGGGGCAGGAAGACGCCTTTGACGGTGCCAAGCTCGCGCTTTTCATCGGTGCGAAACTGGTCGTGATCTTGCGGGACGACATTCCGGGGCTGCCTTTTGCAGGGTATTGGGATTTGCCCGGAGGCGGTCGCGAGGGGGCGGAGACTCCGCTCGGCTGCGCCTTGCGGGAATGCCGGGAGGAGCTTGGCCTGCAAGTACCGGAAACGGCGGTCATCTGGCGGCAGGCGTTCCACGAGGACAGGCAGGTGAAGTGGTTTTTCGTGGCGGAGCAGCCCGCGGCGGTCGCAGGGGATATCGTCTTTGGCGATGAGGGGCAGCGGTGGACGCTGATGACGCCGGAAGAGTTTCTGGCGCACCCCAAGGCGGTTCCCGCCTTCCAGGCGCGGCTTCGTCTGTTTCTGGGGCGGAACAGGAGTGAAAAGGCCTGACCATCCTTTTCAAGAAAGCCCCCCGCTCATCCAAGCGGGGGGGAGTTGACGAACTTCAGGAAGAACCAGTTCGTCGGGGAGTATCACCTTCCCCAAGGTACCATGAAGCGGAGGGTTGCACATAGTCGGGAATTCCCGACCTGCCGCCCGCCGGCCCGTTGTTGTCATTTATGTTACAGTCTGCGGTTGAAATCTGTGCAGCCTGCGCTTCGGATTCACGCGGCTAGGTCCTGCCGTTTGGATGGGAAGCCTGGGGGCTTTGCATCTCGGCAAGAATGTCCTCCACCGCCTGGCGTGGATCGGCGGCCTTCCAGACCGGCCGGCCCACGACGACGTGGTCCGCGCCTGAGGCGATGGCCTGGGCGGGCGTCATGATGCGTTTCTGGTCTCCCGCGTCGCTCCCGACGGGCCGGACCCCCGGTGTCACGATCAGTTTGCCAGCCGCTTCCGGCAGCCCGCGCACCAGCGCCGCCTCGTGCGGGGAACAGATGATCCCGTCGGCGCCGGCTTCGAACGCGCGGCCGGCCCTGGCCTGAACGATATCCGCGATGGCGCCTTCGCGCATGAGCGCGCCGTCGAGGTCGGCCCGGTCCAGCGAGGTGAGGATGGTCACCGCAAGGATCTTCGTTTCGCGTGCCGCTGCACCTTCGCGGGCAGCCGAGACGACGTAGGGATCACCGTGAACGGTCAGGAAGTCGAGGTCGAACTGGGCAAGTCCGCGCACCGCCGCTTCGACGGTCGCGCCGATGTCGAACAGTTTCATGTCCAGAAAGATGCGCTTGCCGTGTTCCTGCTTGAGCTCGTTCGCGAGGGCAAGCCCGCCGCCCGTCAGCATGCCGAGGCCGATCTTGTAGAAACCGACAGCGTCGCCAAGCTTTTCCGCCAAGGATAGACCCGAAAGCGCATCGGGTACGTCGAGCGCGACGATGAGACGGTCATCGGTCATCTGGCATTCCTCTCTGGCTTGGACAAACGCCCGGGTCGTAGTCCCTTTGTACGGCGCGTGTCCAGTGAAAAGCGGCACGTCTTCTTCCAGCAGGCGGGCGCGGCACAAAAAAGGCCCGGATCCGCATGTACGGTATCCGGGCCAGTGTATCAGAGACAGTGCAGGCAGGCATTGGTCTCTGAGGGCAGGGTGGCTACGGGACAGAGATGCAGCACCCTGCATTCGCGGTCAGGCAGGTGACGCGCGAAAAACTATGTGTCAGATCAGGCGGCGCGGTTGCCCGGCAGGGCCACAAGGCTTTCAAGCCAGCGACGCGGGTCAAAGCGGGGACGGCCGGCACGCTGCTTGGCGGCGCGAAGCACTTGCTCGGAATACATACCGCCGCCTTTGGCGTCACGGCGCTCCGCCTGCTTGCGCAGCCCTTGGGCCGCCTGCTCGAAAGTCATGGTGATGGGTGCGTTGATTGCGCAGGGATATGTCCTTGTTACGCCGTCGCGGTTCACGGTCACCAATGCCTCGAACGTCTGTTCGGCCGGGTTATAGATCACGTCTGCAAGTTGGATGCTCGAATTCTGCATGGTTATCACCTCAAGGGTCATCATCGTTATGGCATGAAGTCTTTCTTGCTTTCATGAACAACGATTGTGTTGCGAAATGGTTTCATATTTTTCGCTTTCCCTTGTTGGTAAACATAATTTATTTCGTGATTTCAGTCAAGTAGACAGGTATTAAATTTTTCTTGCAGAACTCGGTTTTGCTGATAACCGCCGGATTGTGCAACGAAGTCAGCCTGTTCCGGTAGTGGATGCAGTCCAGCTTTGCCCCAACATGTTGTGGTGGCGACGGGGTGGTAATTCAGGGTCTGACCTCTTGAATACCGGTTCGGTCTCCCCAAATTCAGATCGAGGTCCGACAGGACGTGTGCCGCCAAGCCGGGCACGTCCGCCCACGGACGCTTTACAAAAGGAGAGACCCATGGACTTGAGCAAGTTCACGGAAAGATCGCGCGGCTTCGTTCAGGCGGCGCAGACGATTGCCATTCGCGAAAGTCATCAGCGGCTGGCCCCCGAACACATCCTGAAAGCATTGCTGGACGACGAGCAGGGGTTCGCGTCGAACCTGATTTTGGCTGCCGGCGGGAACGCGCGCCGCGTGACTGAGAACCTTGCACTGGCTTTGGGCAAACTGCCGAAGGTCACCGGCGATGCCGCGCAGGTCTATCTGGACAATACCACCGCCAAGGTGCTGGCCGAAGCCGAGGCGCTTGCCAAGAAGGCGGGCGACAGTTTCGTCCCTGTGGAGCGACTGCTGATGGCGCTTTGCATGGTGAAGTCGCCTGCGAAAACCGCGCTCGAGGCGGGGCAGGTGAGCGCGCAGGCCCTGAATGCGGCCATCAACGATGTGCGCAAGGGGCGTACTGCCGACACGGCCAGCGCAGAGGACGGTTACGAAGCCCTCAAGAAGTACAGCACCGACCTGACCCAGCGGGCCGAGGAAGGCCGGATCGACCCGATCATCGGGCGGGACGAGGAAATTCGTCGCGCGATGCAGGTGCTGTCCCGTCGGACGAAGAACAACCCGGTGCTGATCGGTGAGCCCGGCGTCGGCAAGACGGCCATCGCCGAAGGCCTTGCCTTGCGGATCGTCGACGGCGACGTGCCTGAGAGCCTGCGCAACAAGCGGCTGCTTGCGCTCGACATGGGCGCGCTGATCGCTGGCGCCAAGTACCGCGGCGAGTTCGAGGAGCGGCTGAAGGCTGTGCTGACCGAGGTGACCGAAGCTGCGGGCGAGATCATCCTCTTCATCGACGAGATGCACACGCTGGTGGGCGCGGGCAAGACCGATGGCGCGATGGATGCCTCCAACCTGTTGAAACCTGCGCTTGCACGGGGCGAGCTGCACTGCGTCGGTGCGACCACCCTGGATGAATACCGCAAGTACGTGGAAAAGGACGCGGCCCTGGCCCGTCGCTTCCAGCCGGTCATGGTGCAGGAGCCGACGGTGGAGGACACCGTGTCGATCCTGCGGGGCATCAAGGAGAAGTACGAGCTGCATCACGGCGTTCGGATCAGCGACTCCGCCCTCGTGGCAGCGGCGACGCTCAGCAATCGGTACATCACCGACCGGTTCCTGCCGGACAAGGCGATCGACCTGATGGACGAGGCTGCAAGCCGTCTGCGCATGGAAGTCGACAGCAAGCCCGAGGAGCTCGATGCGCTGGACCGTCAGGTTCTTCAGCTTCAGATCGAAGAGGAAGCACTGAAGCTGGAAGACGACCAGGCGTCGAAAGATCGGCTTGCCACGCTGCAGAAGGACCTTTCCGATCTGCAGGAACGTGCGGCAGAAATGACTGCCGCCTGGCAGGCGGAGCGCGACAAGCTGGCGGGTGCCCGCGACCTCAAGGAAAAGCTGGACCGTGCCCGCGCGGATCTCGACATCGCCAAGCGGGAGGGCAATCTCGCCAAGGCGGGTGAGCTTTCCTATGGCGTGATCCCGCAGCTGGAAAAGGAACTGGAGGCTGCCGAATCCCGTGAGGACGGGATGATGGTCGAAGAGGCCGTGCGCCCCGAGCAGATCGCAAGCGTGGTCGAACGCTGGACCGGTGTGCCCGCAGGCAAGATGCTGGAAGGCGAACGCGACAAGCTGCTGCGCATGGAAGAACAGCTTCATGCCCGCGTGATCGGCCAGGACTCGGCCGTGAAGGCGGTCGCGAATGCGGTACGCCGTGCGCGCGCGGGTCTGAACGACGAAAACCGTCCTCTGGGCAGCTTCCTGTTCCTCGGGCCGACCGGTGTGGGCAAGACCGAACTGACCAAGGCCGTGGCGGAGTTCCTGTTCGACGACGACAACGCGATGGTGCGCATCGACATGTCGGAGTTCATGGAGAAACACTCCGTCGCGCGTCTGATCGGTGCGCCTCCGGGCTATGTCGGATATGACGAGGGTGGCGTTCTGACCGAAGCGGTGCGGCGCCGGCCCTATCAGGTCGTGCTCTTCGACGAGGTCGAAAAGGCGCATCCGGACGTGTTCAACGTTCTGCTTCAGGTGCTGGACGACGGTGTTCTGACCGACGGACAGGGTCACCGGGTCGACTTCAAGCAGACGCTGATCGTTCTGACGTCGAACCTGGGTGCGCAGGCGCTCAGTCAGCTGCCCGAGGGCGGCGACATGGCGCGGGCCAAGCGTGACGTGATGGATGCCGTCCGGGCGCACTTCCGCCCCGAGTTCCTGAACCGGCTGGATGAAACGATCATCTTCGACCGTTTGAGCCGGGAAAACATGACCGGGATCGTGGACGTGCAGCTTCAGCGTCTGCTCAAGCGGCTGGCTGGGCGCAAGATCGTGCTCGACCTCGATGAGGGCGCCAAGAAATGGCTGGGCGACGAGGGGTACGACCCCGTCTTCGGGGCGAGACCTCTCAAGCGGGTCATCCAGCGCACGCTGCAGGATCCGCTGGCCGAGATGATCCTTGCCGGCGACATCCGGGACGGTGACACCATCACCGTGACCGCGGGCGCTGATGGCCTGATCATCGGGGACCGCGTGGCGGCCAGCAACCGGCCCAAGCCGAACGACGCCACGGTTCACTGATCCGGACTGTATATGCGCAAGAAAAAAGGCCGGGGGTTTCCCCGGCCTTTCGTTTTGGCACCTCCCGCCGGGCAGGCGGGAGTGTTTCGCGCCCGTTCAGGGCATCAGCACCTTGTCGATCACGTGGATCACGCCGTTCGATGCCTCGATGTCCGGGGTCGTGACGGTGGCGTCATTCACCATCACGCCGTTGTCGAGGTTGATGGTGACGGTCGAACCTTCGACCGTTTCCGCTTCCATCCCGTTTTCCAGATCGGTGGACATGACCTTGCCCGGCACGACGTGGTAGGTCAGGACGCTGGTCAGCATGTCCTTGTTCTCGGGCAGCAGCAGGGAATCCACCGTACCGTCTTCAAGCGCGGCAAATGCCTCGTCCGTCGGGGCGAACACGGTATAGGGGCCTTCACCTTTCAGCGTTTCCACGAGGCCCGCGGCCTCTGCTGCTGCGAGCAGCGTCGTGAAGTTGCCGGCGTCCGACGCGGTATCCACGAGATCCATGTCCTGGGCCGAGGCGAAGGTGGTCGTGCCGGCCAGTGCGGCTGCGGCGGTCAGTGTCAGTACGGTTCTGCGTAGCATTTCGTTCTCCTCTCTGGTGTCGTTGCTGGTGTCACTGCAACGCTAATGACGCCCAAGATGAGGCTTGCCTGCTGCGGGAAAAGGCGGGGGAATCCCGCCTGTGCGATACTGCCGCGCATTGACCGAAGCGTCGCGGGAACTAAGCCCGATGGTTTTGCCGCGACCACTCAAATCAAAGTGAGAAACGACCGGATTTTCGTGAATGTGCCGTGACCGGCGGCGGGCAAGTGGCGCTGCTGCGCAAGGTGACAATTTGGTGTTTCGCCTGAAATGAAGGGGAAAGTCTTTGGTCCAGGCAGGCAGCAAGCCTACCTATTGCGTAACGGAACGAGTTGAGGAGACCCCAATGGCCCATCGGTGGAAGAACACACTGAAGGAAAGCGACGTCACTCCGGAGAAGGTATACCTGAACCGAAGACAGTTGATGGCGAGTGCCGTGGCGGGTGTCGGTCTGGCCGGGATCGGCGGCCATCGCGCGATGGCGCAGGACGCGCTGGAACCGAACAGCTTCGAAGACATCACGAGCTACAACAACTACTATGAATTCGGCACCGGAAAGGGCGACCCCGCCCGATACGCGGATGCCCTGACCACTGAACCCTGGTCGGTGAAGATCGACGGCCTGGTGGACAAGCCGGGCGACTATGCCTTCGAGGACATCATGAAGGCGATGACGGTCGAGGAGCGTATCTATCGGTTCCGCTGCGTGGAAGCTTGGTCGATGGTCGTTCCCTGGAACGGTTTTGAACTGGCGGACCTGCTCGACATGGCCGGCGTACAGTCGGGGGCGAAGTTCGTTGCCTTTGAAACGGCATTGCGCCCCGACGAGATGCCGGGCGTGAAGTTCCCGGTGCTCGATTGGCCCTACGTCGAAGGACTGCGCCTTGACGAGGCGATGCATCCGCTGACCATCATGGCGACCGGCATCTATGGCAAGGACATCCCGAACCAGAACGGCGCACCGCTGCGGCTGGTGGTGCCGTGGAAGTACGGCTTCAAGTCGATCAAGTCGATCGTCCGGATCTCGCTGACGGACAGCGAACCGCCAACGGCCTGGAACAAGGCCAATCCGCGCGAATACGGGTTCTACAGCAACGTGAACCCCGAGGTCAGCCATCCGCGATGGTCTCAGGCCACCGAGCGGCCGTTGGGTGGGGGGCTCTTTGCCGGCAGGAAGGACACCTTGATGTTCAACGGCTACGGCGACGAGGTTGCCAGCCTGTACGAAGGCATGGACCTGGCGAAGTTCTTCTGATGTCCGGGCAAGGGGAGATAAACTGCGGGCGCGGCGGGCGCGCTGCGCGGACGGACTGCGGAGCGCCCCTGTGAGCGGGATCGTCGACAGGATCAACGGCCTTGCACGGCGCATCCCGACTTGGGTTGTATATAGTGTGTATCTCCTCCCCGCGGTCTGGTTGTTCTACCAGGGGGTAACGGGGGGGCTCGGCCCCGACCCGGTCAAGGCGCTGGAGCACGAGCTGGGAGAGATCGCGCTCCAGCTTCTCATCATCGGCCTCTGCATCACGCCCCTGCGCCGGTTCGTCGGGGTGAACCTGATCCGGTTTCGCCGTGCCATCGGGCTTTTGGCGTTCACCTACGTCACGCTGCACCTGCTGACGTGGGCCTTTCTGGATGTGCAGACCCTGTCGCGGGTGGCAGAAGACATCATAAAGCGGCCCTACATCACCATCGGGATGGCGGCCTTTGTTCTGCTGGTGCCGTTGGCGGCCACCTCGAACAACTGGTCGGTGCGCAAGCTCGGCCCCCGGTGGCGGCAACTGCACAAGCTCACCTATGCCGCCGTGGTTCTGGGCGGCGTACATTACATCTGGCTGGTGAAGGGCATCCAGCTGGAGCCGCTGGTCTACATGGCGGTGATAATGGCGCTCCTCGGTCTGCGCCTTCCGATTCTGGCAAGCAGGCGAGCGTCCCGCAGCTGAACGGCGATTCACCAAGGGCTCGGTTCGCGGACGCGGCGAATCCGGGTCCAGCTGCGGCTTTGGAACGGGCTCAACGCACTTCGGTCGGACATTCTGCGAAAAAGCCTCCCCCGGAATCGGCGAGTCGGACCCGCGATTCCGGTGAATCGCACCCGACTTGGCAGCGGAGTCGCGCATGTGGTGGCGTGAATCGCGGAATCAGCGGCGAAAATGTTGGCGCAAACGGCGTGAGTCTCGGCCCCGGTTGGGGGTAACGCTGTGGATAACGCTATATGTGGGAAATAGGTTGCCAAAGTTGACCCATGGGCAGCGCAAAAAAGCTGCGCAAAAAGCCGGGTTCCCGAAATTTTGTTGATGCAAGCCTATGAAATCATTGAAAAGTGCGGGCCTGTCGCAAAAAATTCGTATTTCCTGAAAAAAGGGGTTGCGGGTACCCGCTACTAACCGTAGAACCCCCCTCACCGGCGGCGCTGAGATGCACCGACGGGGCGCCAGACGGGCCGGACGGAAGCGGAGACGCGGTCGGAGGGTAACGAGGCGGATAAGAAAATCAGAGGTAAGCGAGGCGGGGCGCGCCATGAAGTTAGGGCGCATCTCATTTCGTTTTGTCTCTACGCTCTTTGAAATTGATAGTATCTGAAGAGATATGTGGGCGGTTTGGTTCATTCGATGGATCAACGTCTGTATATCGCGCTCTTAGGCTTCGGCCGATGATGGAGTGTCAGCTTCACTGTTTGTACGGCTTTCGCTACTTTGTAGCTGAAGCACGCAAACAGAGACTGTTCTGCATCTTTCAGTAATGGATGCAGGACGATGTGCAGAGGTTCGACGTCAAGGATATGCTGGTAACAGCATTTCAACTTGAGAGTTTGATCCTGGCTCAGAACGAACGCTGGCGGCAGGCCTAACACATGCAAGTCGAGCGCACCTTCGGGTGAGCGGCGGACGGGTTAGTAACGCGTGGGAACGTACCCTTCTCTACGGAATAGCCATTGGAAACGATGAGTAATACCGTATACGCCCTTCGGGGGAAAGATTTATCGGAGAAGGATCGGCCCGCGTTAGATTAGATAGTTGGTGGGGTAATGGCCTACCAAGTCTACGATCTATAGCTGGTTTTAGAGGATGATCAGCAACACTGGGACTGAGACACGGCCCAGACTCCTACGGGAGGCAGCAGTGGGGAATCTTAGACAATGGGCGAAAGCCTGATCTAGCCATGCCGCGTGTGTGATGAAGGCCCTAGGGTCGTAAAGCACTTTCGCCAGGGATGATAATGACAGTACCTGGTAAAGAAACCCCGGCTAACTCCGTGCCAGCAGCCGCGGTAATACGGAGGGGGTTAGCGTTGTTCGGAATTACTGGGCGTAAAGCGCACGTAGGCGGATCAGAAAGTTGGGGGTGAAATCCCAGGGCTCAACCCTGGAACTGCCTTCAAAACTCCTGGTCTAGAGTTCGAGAGAGGTGAGTGGAATTCCAAGTGTAGAGGTGAAATTCGTAGATATTTGGAGGAACACCAGTGGCGAAGGCGGCTCACTGGCTCGATACTGACGCTGAGGTGCGAAAGTGTGGGGAGCAAACAGGATTAGATACCCTGGTAGTCCACACCGTAAACGATGAATGCCAGTCGTCGGGCAGTATACTGTTCGGTGACACACCTAACGGATTAAGCATTCCGCCTGGGGAGTACGGTCGCAAGATTAAAACTCAAAGGAATTGACGGGGGCCCGCACAAGCGGTGGAGCATGTGGTTTAATTCGAAGCAACGCGCAGAACCTTACCAACCCTTGACATCCTGTGCCACTCCGAGAGATCGGACGTTCCCTTCGGGGACGCAGTGACAGGTGCTGCATGGCTGTCGTCAGCTCGTGTCGTGAGATGTTCGGTTAAGTCCGGCAACGAGCGCAACCCACATCTTTAGTTGCCAGCAGTTCGGCTGGGCACTCTAAAGAAACTGCCCGTGATAAGCGGGAGGAAGGTGTGGATGACGTCAAGTCCTCATGGCCCTTACGGGTTGGGCTACACACGTGCTACAATGGTAGTGACAATGGGTTAATCCCAAAAAGCTATCTCAGTTCGGATTGGGGTCTGCAACTCGACCCCATGAAGTCGGAATCGCTAGTAATCGCGTAACAGCATGACGCGGTGAATACGTTCCCGGGCCTTGTACACACCGCCCGTCACACCATGGGAGTTGGTTCTACCCGACGACGCTGCGCTAACCTTCGGGAGGCAGGCGGCCACGGTAGGATCAGCGACTGGGGTGAAGTCGTAACAAGGTAGCCGTAGGGGAACCTGCGGCTGGATCACCTCCTTTCTAAGGATTTTCCTGGCATCATCGAGCTCGCTCATGATCGTGGAAAACTTAGCAGGACAGTAATCAAAACTGTCCATATCAGGGCATCAACAGATGTCCCTCAGGACCGAGCCGTCCTCATATCTCTTCAGAAAACTAGGTCCCGCGCAACAAGCGCTGGGTTCCAAAGCATGGGGCCTTAGCTCAGCTGGGAGAGCGCCTGATTTGCATTCAGGAGGTCAGGAGTTCGATCCTCCTAGGCTCCACCACTTAGCCTGGTCCCCGAAAGATGGGTCGGTAGCTCAGGTGGTTAGAGCGCACGCCTGATAAGCGTGAGGTCGGAGGTTCAAGTCCTCCTCGACCCACCATCACTTGGCAGAAATGACACGGATTAGATCCGTAAGAACGCTCAGGCGTTCTTACGCGTCCAATCTGGACGAATTGACATCGTAAAGAGAGATACAATAACAACACTGTTTGGTTGTCCCGAGTAAGGGAATGACCTCGGTTTGGTGCTGCGGGCTTCGGTCCGGAGCGAGCGTTTGCAAGGCTGTTTCCTCGGCCGACCGGACGTATGCCTGCCGAAACGAACGTGTTGTCCAAGTCAAGTACACTAACCAGAGGCATGACGCTGCACCCTGCACGGGCTGCGGCTATCAGCGTGTCTCATTGTCCGGGCGCACGCCCGGGCGGGAAAGTATGCTTTTGAACCAGGATAAGGAGGGTCAGTTTCTTACCAGCTTCTGACCGTCGCGCAGGACGCAAGTCTTGCTTTTTCTGGATCAAATCAAGCGCGAAAAGGGCGTTTGGTGAATGCCTTGGCAGTAAGAGGCGATGAAAGACGTGATACTCTGCGATAAGCCATGGGGAGCCGAGAATAGGCCTTGATCCATGGATCTCTGAATGGGGCAACCCACCTGATACTGTGTTATTGTCACCCGCTTCGGCGGCGATCAATAATGCGGTGAAACAGGTATTTCTAGACTGAATACATAGGTTTAGAAAAGCAAACCCGGGGAACTGAAACATCTAAGTACCCGGAGGAAAGGAAATCAATTGATACTCCCCTAGTAGCGGCGAGCGAACGGGGACCAGCCGAGCCATGAGTGTGGTTAGAATGCGTTGGAATGCGCAACCAGAGTGGGTGATAGTCCCGTATAAGAAGCATGATTGGACGTATTAAGTAGGGCGGGACACGTGAAATCCTGTCTGAAGATCGGAGGACCACCTTCGAAGGCTAAGTACTCCTTACTGACCGATAGCGAACCAGTACCGTGAGGGAAAGGTGAAAAGCACCCCGACGAGGGGAGTGAAACAGTACCTGAAACCGAACGCCTACAATCAGTTGGAGGGGCTTTACGCCCTGACAGCGTACCTTTTGTATAATGGGTCATCGACTTGGTCTCACGAGCAAGCTTAAGCCGTTAGGTGTAGGCGCAGCGAAAGCGAGTCTTAATAGGGCGTCGAGTTCGTGGGATCAGACCCGAAACCGAGTGATCTAGGCATGGCCAGGTTGAAGATGAGGTAACACTTATTGGAGGACCGAACCCACATCCGTTGAAAAGGATCGGGATGAGCTGTGCCTAGGGGTGAAAGGCCAATCAAACTCGGAGATAGCTGGTTCTCTGCGAAATCTATTTAGGTAGAGCGTCATCCGAATACCCTCGGGGGTAGAGCACTGGATGGGTAATGGGGCCCCACAGGCTTACTGATCCTAACCAAACTCCGAATACCGAGGAGTACTAGATGGCAGACACACGGCGAATGCTAACGTCCGTCGTGAAGAGGGAAACAACCCTGACCTCCAGCTAAGGCCCCTAATTCATGGCTAAGTGGGAAAGCAGGTGAGACGGCCAAAACAACCAGGAGGTTGGCTTAGAAGCAGCCATCCTTTAAAGATAGCGTAACAGCTCACTGGTCTAATCAAGCTGTCTTGCGGCGAAGATGTAACGGGGCTCAAGCCATGAGCCGAAGCTGAGGATGCACTAGTTGCATGGTAGCAGAGCGTAGTGTGACATAATTCCATGTCTCCTTACTCCCCTCGGGGATATTGGAGACGCGGAGTTTTCTGTGAAGCCGGCGCGTGAGCGATCCGGTGGAGAGATCACTAGTGAGAATGATGACATGAGTAGCGACAAAGAGTGTGAGAGACACTCTCGCCGAAAGTCCAAGGGTTCCTGCTTAAAGCTAATCTGAGCAGGGTAAGCCGACCCCTAAGGCGAGGCCGAAAGGCGTAGTCGATGGGAACCAGGTTAATATTCCTGGGCCAGATGGAAGTGACGGATCTCGAGGGTAGTTCATCCTTACTGGATTGAATGGGCTGCTTAGAGGTCCCTGGAAATAGCTCCATCGCTAGATCGTACCCTAAACCGACACAGGTGGACTGGTAGAGAATACCAAGGCGCTTGAGAGAACTATGTTGAAGGAACTCGGCAAAATACCTCCGTAAGTTCGCGAGAAGGAGGCCCGGTTCCTAGGCAACTAGGGGCTGGGGGCACAAACCAGGGGGTGGCGACTGTTTATTAAAAACACAGGGCTCTGCGAAGTCGCAAGACGACGTATAGGGTCTGACGCCTGCCCGGTGCCTGAAGGTTAAAAGGAGGGGTGAGAGCTCTGAATTGAAGCCCAGGTAAACGGCGGCCGTAACTATAACGGTCCTAAGGTAGCGAAATTCCTTGTCGGGTAAGTTCCGACCTGCACGAATGGCGTAACGACTTCCCCGCTGTCTCCAACATAGACTCAGCGAAATTGAATTACCTGTCAAGATGCAGGTTTCCCGCGGTTAGACGGAAAGACCCCGTGCACCTTTACTACAGCTTCACACTGGCATTAGGCCGAACATGTGCAGGATAGGTGGTGGGCTTTGAAACCGGGACGCCAGTCTCGGTGGAGCCTCCCTTGAGATACCACCCTTGTTCTGCTTGATGTCTAACCGCGGTCCGTTATCCGGATCCGGGACCCTGTGTGGCGGGTAGTTTGACTGGGGCGGTCGCCTCCTAAATCGTAACGGAGGCGCGCGAAGGTTGGCTCAGAGCGGTCGGAAATCGCTCGTTGAGTGCAATGGCAGAAGCCAGCCTGACTGCGAGACTGACAAGTCGAGCAGAGTCGAAAGACGGCCATAGTGATCCGGTGGTCCCAAGTGGGAGGGCCATCGCTCAACGGATAAAAGGTACGCCGGGGATAACAGGCTGATACTGCCCAAGAGTCCATATCGACGGCAGTGTTTGGCACCTCGATGTCGGCTCATCTCATCCTGGGGCTGGAGCAGGTCCCAAGGGTACGGCTGTTCGCCGTTTAAAGAGGTACGTGAGCTGGGTTTAGAACGTCGTGAGACAGTTCGGTCCCTATCTTCCGTGGGTGTAGGATACTTGAGAGGAGTTGCCCCTAGTACGAGAGGACCGGGGTGAACGATCCACTGGTGGACCTGTTGTTGCGCCAGCAGCAGTGCAGGGTAGCTATGATCGGACAGGATAACCGCTGAAGGCATCTAAGCGGGAAGCCCCCCTCAAAACAAGGTATCCCTGAGAGCCGAGGTAGACCACCTCGTCGATAGGCCAGAGATGTAAGCGTGGTAACACGTTCAGTTGACTGGTACTAATTGCTCGATAGGCTTGATTTGATCCAGTAGAAGCGAGACTTCTGCTTATCAATCAAAAGCATACACATCATGTTACTGTGCATGACTTGGACACTCAGAGGATTTGTTTGGTTTGGTGATCATAGCGCGAGCAAAACACCTGGTCCCATCCCGAACCCAGCCGTTAAGTGCCGTAGCGCCGATGGTACTGCGTCTCAAGACGTGGGAGAGTAGGTCATCGCCAAACCTAACAAGTCCTCTGATCCGTATCTCTCTTCGATGACACCCCATACCTCCTCACAACACCGCACCCCAAGTACAGACCCGTCGGCGCAGCTGCTCGCCAAGCGTATCCGCTGACCCGGTTCTGCGATCAGGCAGATGCCGCGTGGGGCAGAATATAAGGGATGCCCTCGACCGGCGGCGGGCTCGAGACCCTTGACCTTACGGTCCTCCTGCCACGTCAGGATGGCATTCGAAGTCAGCTCAGTCCCGTTGTCGCTGACCACCATGCAGGGATGACCTCTGACCTCGGCGATCCGGTCCAGCTCTCGGGCGAGGCGGTGGCCGGAGAGCGAGGTGTCGACGACGGTCGCCAGGCATTCGCGGCTGAAGTCGTCGATCACGCACAGGATGCCGAAGCGGCGGCCATCGCTCAGACTGTCCGAGACGAAGTCCAGAGACCAGCGCTGGTTCGGCCCTTGGGGGATCGCCATTGGCGCCCTGGTTGCCAATGCCCGCTTGCGACCGCCCCGTTTACGGACTGTTAGGCCTTCTTCCCGGTAGAGCCGGTAGAGCTTCTTCCAGTTCAGCGCCCAGCCTTCCCGCCGCAACAGGATGTGCAGACGCCGATAGCCAAACCTTCGCCTCTCGCCGGACAGTTCCCGCAGCCGCTCGCGCAACTCTCGGTCCTCCGGCCTGGTCGGCTGCCGCCGATACACGCGCGGGTCGATCCCGGCCAGGGCACAGGCCCGCCGCTGCGAATAGCTCTTTTCCTTGATGGCCCAATCCGCGGCACGCCGCCTCGAACCGGGCCTCAGAAGTTTTTTCCCAGCATCTCCTTCAGCGCCGCGACATCGAGCATCTGCTCTGCCAGCATCTTCTTCAGTTTCGCGTTCTCGGCCTCCAGCGCCTTCAGCCGCCGGGCGTACGACACCTCCATGCCGCCATATCTCGAGCGCCACTTGTAGAAGGTTGCGTCGCTGATGCCGTGCTTGCGGCACAGCTCCTTCGCGCCCAGCCCGGCCTGATGCTCCTTCAGGATGCCAATGATCTGCTCTTCGCTGAACCGGCTTCTCTTCATCGTCTGTCTCCTCGTTAGAAGAACAGGCTAACTTCAAACCGCGGACTTTTCAGGGGAGCAGGTCACCCGCAGGGCGCAGCCATAGGCGCGTGAAAGGACATCACGCGAAAGCCCCCCTCGTCTCAACGAGTGATCCGGGGAGGAATGCCCCGCAATCTCATTTAAATTGATCCCATTGCGACCCCGTTCTGGTGACGCGTTGAGTCGCCGGCGACCATCCACGCCTCCGGTATCCCTTCCGTTTAGACCGCTACCGCCGCCAGTGAGCCCGAATGGCCCGGCAGTTGCCGGCTCGTCGGTCCGATCTGGGGGGCTCTCCACAAGCAACTGATTTTGAGAAGAAAAAAATCCTAATTTTTCACCGCTGCCCCCTTGCTGTTCCGCCGAATCCGGCGTAGACAACGGTTCTTGGCGCGGGATGGAGCAGCCCGGTAGCTCGTCAGGCTCATAACCTGAAGGTCGTAGGTTCAAATCCTACTCCCGCAACCAAGACAATCACCGAACACCTCGCAACGCTACCCCGGTCCTGCGGCGCCCGGGGTGCGGTGGCGCATTTTTGCACGGTGTCCCTGCATTTCGGGGACTCGTGGTTCCGGCGTTCCCGTCCTACCTTTCTTGGACACAGGAAAGGGGCCAATATGCCGGATCATGCCACCATCGGTCACGTTCACCTTCGGGTCAGCGACCTCGATCGCGCCATCGCGTTCTACCGCGACATTCTGGGGTTTGAGGTGACCCAGAAGTACGGAAACCAGGCCGCGTTTCTGTCCGCGGGCGGTTATCACCACCATATCGGGCTCAACACCTGGGAAAGCAGGGGGGCGTCCGCGCCGCCGCCGGGTCATACGGGCCTGTACCATGCTGCATTCATCTATCCCGATCGGCGTAGCCTTGCGGTGGTCCTGAAGCGGATCGTGCTGGCCGGCATTCCGCTCGAAGGGGCGGCCGACCACGGGGTGAGCGAAGCGATCTATCTGCGCGACCCGGACGACAACGGGGTCGAGATCTACCGCGACCGGCCCGAAGGGGATTGGCCCCGGGATGCTGACGGGGCCTTGCGGATGGTCAACGACAGGTTGGATCTCGACGCCTTGCTGAAAGAGGCGTCCTGAGCCGGGCAACGTCTTTCCTGCAATGGACAATCATGGCGGGCTGCGTCAGGTTCTGCGCAAAGCGCGAGACGGAGGAACACCATGGCAACAGGATTTTACTGGGATGAACGCTGTTTCTGGCACGCAGGCGGCAATTATGCCCTGACCCTTCCCGTTGGGGGCCTGGTGCAACCACAGGTCAGCGGCGGTTTGCCCGAAAGCCCGGAAACCAAGCGACGTCTCAAGAACCTGATGGATGTCACGGGGCTCAGCGCGGAGCTGGACCAGCGCAGCGCCGCCCCGGCGGATCGGGAAACGCTGGAGCGCGTGCACCCCGCGTCATATCTCGACGCGTTCAAGGACCTGTCCGAAGCCCACGGGGGAGAGATCGGTCATCACGCCCCCTTCGGCCGGGGCGGCTTCGAAATTGCCGCGCTGTCCGCCGGGCTTGCCTGCGCCGCTGTCCATGACGTCGCGAAGGGTACGCTGGCCAACGCCTATGCGCT
The DNA here is from genome assembly GCF_001886735.1 of Sulfitobacter alexandrii. Taxonomy (NCBI): domain Bacteria; kingdom Pseudomonadati; phylum Pseudomonadota; class Alphaproteobacteria; order Rhodobacterales; family Roseobacteraceae; genus Sulfitobacter; species Sulfitobacter alexandrii. Next base: position 3,305,352 of record NZ_CP018076.1, on the reverse strand, counting down.
GACCCGACCACCGGGCCATCACTGCGAGCCCGCCGCGCCGATGGGGTTCTGTCTGCTGGCCAATATCGCCATCGCGATTGAGGCCGCGCTTGCGGACAATCTGGTCAAGCGGGTCGCGGTGCTGGACTGGGACGTGCACCACGGCAACGGGACGGAAAAGATCTTCTACGACCGGGACGACGTCCTCACCATCTCGTTCCATCAGGAAGGGAACTATCCCCCAACGTCGGGCGGCATCGAGGATCGGGGAAAAGGTGCGGGTGAGGGCGCCAACATCAACTTGCCGATGCACGCGGGTTCCGGGCACACGGCCTACCTGCACGCGGTGGAGCGGGTCGCCATTCCCGCGCTGGAGGCTTTCAGACCCGACATCATCATCGTCGCCTGCGGCTTCGACGCGTCCATGGTGGACCCCCTCGCGCGGATGCAGGCCACCTCGGCGACCTACGCGGGCATGACCCAAAGGATCAAGGATGCGGCGGACCGCCTCTGCCAGGGGCGGCTGGTGCTGGTCCACGAAGGCGGTTATTCCGAAGCCTACGTGCCGTTCTGCGGCCATGCCACGATCGCGACACTCGCGGGCAGTGCCGTTGCGGCACCCGATCCGATGTTGCCATCATTCGACATCCGCCAGCCTTCGCCAGCCTTCGATGCCTTCCTGCGCCGGTCCATCGATGACATGGCTGCCAAACTCGGACTTTGAGGAGCGAACATGCCAGACGCCAATCCCGAAGCGGTGAAGTTCCTGCAGACCCGCCGGTCTCGACCGGCCAAGACGCTTGGTCAGCCGGTTCCTGACCGGGCCAGCCTCGTGCCGTTGCTGACGGCCGCGGCACGGACGCCGGATCATGGCAAGCTGGAGCCCTGGCGATTCATCGTGCTCGACCGGCGAGCGATGGAAAGGCTGTCTTCCGTGGTCGATGTACGGGGCGCCGCGCTGGACCTGCCGGCGGAGGAGATCGCCAAGGGACGCAGCCAGTTCGACGAGGGGCAGCTGGCGGTCGCGGTCATCGAGGTTCAAAAGCCGTCGGACAAGATCCCGGCGATAGAACAGACCTATTCTGCCGGCGCGGTCTGCCTCGCACTTCTGAACGCCGCCCTGGCGAGTGGCTGGGGCGCCAACTGGCTTTCCGGCTGGCCGTCCCATGATCGCGGGTTCATGCGCGAGGGGCTGGGGCTGGAGGACCACGAACGGATCGCGGGAATAATCCATATCGGAACCGAAAAAGCTACCCCGCCGGACCGCCCGCGCCCCGACATCGAAAGCATCACGACATGGCCATCGGACTGATTTTCGACGCTTTCTTTCGCGCCATCGGGCAAATCGGCGACCCCCGGTTCCGTCGGGTTTTCCTTCTGGGGGTGGTGTTGTCGCTCGTCCTGCTGATCGGGTTCACGGCGGGTTTCACCTGGCTGATCGAGACATACACCCCCGACGAGGTCTGGCTTCCGATACTGGGCGATGTGCAGTGGATCGATGACCTGCTGTCCTGGGGGGCGGCGTTCCTGCTGCTGGGGCTTTCGGTGTTCCTGATGATCCCGGTTGCCTCGGCCATCACGTCGCTGTTTCTGGACGAGGTGGCAGACGCGGTGGAGGCGCGGCACTATCCCGATCTCCCCCCGGCGGAATCGGCCTCTTTCGGCGAGGCATTGCTCGATACGATCAACTTTCTCGGCGTGTTGCTGGTCGCGAATATCTTCGCGATCGTTCTCTACGTGATGTTCCCGCCGCTGGCTCCCGTGATCTTCTGGGCGATGAACGGCTTCCTGCTGGGGCGCGAATATTTCACGATGGTCGCGATCCGTTGGGTCGGGCGGGTCGAGGCGCGTGCCCTGCGGAGAGAGCATCTTGCCACGATCTGGGTTGCCGGCACGCTTATGGCGGTGCCTCTATCCGTGCCGCTCCTGAACCTGGTGATCCCGATACTGGGGGCCGCGACGTTCACCCATCTGTACCACGGCCTGACCAGGCACCGGCCCTGAACCAGCTTTCCACGTCGTCCACGCTGATCCAATCCGACAGGATCACAGTGGCGGCCATGGCCCAGATCACGGCGGCCACAAGGGTGGTCCAAAGCGCCTTCTTCTTCAGGTGATGGTGCTCCGGCGCTCCGGCATGGGTGCCCGGCACGATGTCCTGCAGGTCGCCCTGGGTCTGAACCCGGATCGGCAGGGCGATCAGGAAGGTCAGCGACCAGATCACGGCATAGAGCACAAGGCCCGATACGATACCCATGGTTCAGACCTGTTCCAGTTCGACCAGCGCGCCGTTGAAATCCTTCGGGTGAAGGAACAGGACGGGCTTGCCATGCGCGCCGATCTTGGGCTCGCCTGTGCCAAGCACGCGCGCGCCCGTGGATTTCAGGTGATCGCGGGCGGCGATGATGTCGTCGACCTCGTAGCAGATATGGTGGATGCCGCCCGAGGGATTCTTGTCGAGGAAACCCTGGATCGGGGAGTTCTCGCCCAGTGGATAAAGCAGCTCGATCTTGGTGTTCGGCAGCTCGATGAAAATTACCGTCACGCCGTGGTCGGGCTCGTCCTGCGCCGGGCCCACGTTGGCACCCAATGCGTTGCGGTACTGCTCCGCCGCGGCCTCGAGGTCCGGAACAGCGATGGCCACGTGGTTCAAACGTCCGATCATGATGACTCCTTCCGATGTGTCACCGCGTTATGACTCCTCCCTTCTCCGAGGGCAATGTGACACCTGCGCGCGCGGTTCCGGATCGGATTAACGGCGCGTTAGGCATCCTTGGCTACGGTCCGACTCGCCACCGCAGGGGAGACGACAATGGACGATACCGATCCTTTTTCCGCGCAGCTTCCGCAACCCACCGGCGCGCGACCACTTCTTGGCCTCACCGTTCTGGTGATCGAGGACAGCAGGTACGCCTGCGAGGCGATGCGCCTTCTGTGCCTGCGGTCCGGCGCACGCATCCGGCGGGCGGATTGCCTGCGCTCGGCCCGGCGCCACCTGCAGGTCTATCGGCCCTCCGTCGTCGTGATCGACCTGGGCCTGCCCGACGGCAGCGGTATCGACCTGATTTCGGAACTGGCAAGCGGTACCCCGCGCATCGAGGCGCTTCTGGCCGTGTCGGGGGATGCGCATCTCGAGGCGGACGCGCTCGCCGCCGGCGCGGATGGTTTCCTCGCCAAGCCGATCCTGTCAATCGCCACTTTCCAGTCAAAGCTTCTATCGCTGTTGCCGGATGATCGTCAGCCCCCGGGGCCGCGCCTGCTCGACACCTCCGGTGTCACGCCCGACCGCATGGCCTTTCAGGATGATATCGCCCATATCGCCGAAGTGCTCGAGCGATGGCCCGATCCCCGATCGCTGGATTACGCCACCCAGTTCCTGACCGGCGTGGCACGGCTGGCGGGCGACAAGAAGCTGGAGGACGCAGCGGTCGCTCTCGCGGCAAAGCGTGCTTTGGGCGAGGCTGCCCGCTCAGAAACCGCAACGCTGGCGGGGATGCTGCAAGAGCGTATGTCGGAAAAGGTTGCAATCTAGCGAACGCGGGACAAAACCTTTGCGGCCCGTGTCAAAGCGCCGGATCGCTTGCCGCGCGCACCAGCCCGGTCAGATCGGCAAGCCGTTCTCTCTGTGATCCGTCCGCATCGAAGTTGGCCGGGGCAAGCCACGCTTCGAAGGCCTCTTTCAGCGCGGGCCATTCTGAATCGATGGCCGCGAACCATGCGGTGTCTCGGTTCCGCCCCTTGACCACTGTCGCCTGTCGGAACACGCCCTCGTAGCTCAGCCCCAGACGCTGTGCAGCGCGCCGGGACGGCCGGTTCAGGGCATCGCATTTCCATTCGTACCGCCGATACCCCGCCTCGAAGGCCCATTTCATCATCAGGTACATCGCGTCGGTGGCGGCTCGGGTACGTTGAAGTGCCGGGCTGAAGTTGATGTGGCCGACCTCGATCGATCCTCCGCCCGGTACGACGTTCAAAAAGCTTGCAACGCCCTCCCAGGCACCGGTTTCGAGGTTCTTGATGGCGTAGAAAAACGGGTCGGACCGGCCTTCATGTTCGCGCGCCCAGCGGTAGTACTGGGCCGCCGAAGAGAACGGCCCGTAAGGCAAATAATCCCAGACCGCGTCGCTTTCGACAAAGGCGCGGTGCAGAAGTGCCGCGTGACCCTCGGCCGACAGGGGCGCAAGGCGCGCATAGGCCCCCGTCAGAACCTCGCCGGAGGGGCGGGGCGGCGGTGTCCAGTTTGCGAGGGGCGCGCCCACGGGACGCGCGTCGGATGATGGGCCATTCATGGCAGCACGATAGGCGCGCCCACGCCGTTCGGGAAGAGCATATCGCACGATCAGCGCGGCAGATGGGATCGACGGATACCGGGCGCTCGCCGTCGAACCGGCATCATCCAGGCTCATTTCCGCCTTATTCCTTTGCTCAGATGTGGGTAATGCAGCACCAGCCAGGGCCGACCGATGTCACGGATCACCCGCATCACTCGGAAGAAGACGGATCCGGATCCACGACAGGTGGACTGGATCGTTCTGACCGTGTCGCTGATCGGCATTCTGATCGTTCTCGCCGCGTCGATCCAGGCCGGCGAGGCAGGGCTCGTCGCCTACCTCGGCAGCTACATGACCAGCTCTGTGTCCTTCTAGGCCAGCAGCTTGGGATCGTTCCCCATCTCAAGGCCGGGAAATACCCTGTTCTCCAGCGTGGCCCTGTCCACACCCGTCATGCCCCTTATCAGCCAGGCCGCAACGGCGCGCACGTCGCCCGTCGGCATCAGGTCGCGCCGCTGATAGAGATCGCCCTCTTCGAGGCCGGGCCAGCGGCCGCTGACCTGCCCGCCCCGGATGGCGCCACCGGCGAGGATCGCCAGACCGCCTGTGCCGTGGTCCGTTCCGCCCGCGCCGTTTTCCCGTGCCGTGCGGCCGAATTCCGTCATGGCAAGAACGGTCGTCTTGCCCCAGATGTCTGCGCCCAGCCCGTCGCGCAGCGCAAGGATCGACTCCTGCAGGGTCGCTAAGCTGCGCGGCAGCACGCGGTGCTGCGCCCGGTGCGTATCCCAACCGCCCAGCGAAAACGCGGCGATACGGGCGTCGGCCTTCAACCGGCCCGCCGCGTAGTGGGCGATCTGACGATGGGCGCGGCCTCCCTTACCGTCGCGCCCGTTCTCCGCCAGAAGCTGTGCCTCGGCCAGTGCCGCGTGAAGGGCGGGGTCTTCCTCCATCACCATTTCGGCCAGTCGCATCGCCTGCGGGCTGATCTGCAGGTCGGCCTCCGGGGCCCAGTTCGCCACGGGGGCGGGCCCGTCAAGCACCGGCAGGGGCGTGGTGCCGATGGCATAGGCCGTATCCCGCTCCACGCCGGGGATTTCCTGAAGCAATCTGTTGAGCCATCCGTCCCGCACACCCTGCCCCAGGTCGGCCGTCCCGGCTTCGAGCAGGTCCTGACCATCGAAATGGCTGCGCTTGTCCCGGTAGGGGGTGGACACGGCATGTACGAACCCAAGCTCTCCGCGCTGCCACAGCGGCAACAGCCCCGACAGTGCCGGGTGAAGCGCATAGTATCCATCGAGGTCTTGCGCGCCCGCCGTCGCAATCCCTGGACGCAGCGCGGCATAGGCGGGGTCTCCGACCGGGCGCACAACGTCCAGACCATCCATGCCGCCACGCAGGATGATGACGACAAGGCGCTTGTCCCAGGGCGCCTGCGCAAAGCTCATCGGCGTGAAAAGCGGGCTGGCGGCGATCGAACACCCGATCACGCCGGCACGGGTCAGGAATTGTCTGCGGGAATATCCGTTTCTCGTCACGTGGCTCTCTCCTACCGACGCTGCAGGGCGGGGGACGCGAGGATCAGCCCGACCCCCACCGCGCGGGTTTCCGCGGCCGTCGCGGCGAATTCGAGCGGCTCGGTCACGTCCGGACCGATGACGTCCTCCAGCAAGGTCTGCGGATCCGGCAGTTCCGGCAGAAGGCGGGCCGGGACGTTCACGGCCCAGTCGAGCCGCGCGGCGACGCCTTGGGGCGTGACCCACGCGCTGTCCGCCTCGGGCCAGCCGTCCGGCCCGGAAACGCGGTCCCAATCCTGTCCCATGATCTTGAGCGGACGCAGGAACCATCGGCGTGTCTCTTTCGGTTCCAGTGTCGCGAACCGGTCAGCCTGCACCGCCAGCGCACGCAGGGCGGTGCTCATGTATTCCTGGGGCGGGCGGATGTTCGTAAAGGGCGCATCCCATGACGCGGGGTCGGTCAGCAGCGCCTCGTAGAGGGCCATCAGATCCCCCTCGCTGTCGAGGTAGGCCTGCGTCAGCCGCGCGATGGTCCGCTCCGGCGGGTTGTCGGAAATGAAGTGAACCGCCAGCTTGCGCGCGAGGTGCGCCGCCGTGTCCGGATGCAGAGCCAGATCGCGCAGCGCATCGCGGATAGGTGCCAGACCCGGCCGGCCATCATAGGATTTGCCGAGGATGGTCTCACTGCCCGGCTCGGCCCAGCCCTTGCGAAAGGCAAAGCTGTAGTCCCGCGTCCGTGACAGGCCGGTAAGCAGCTCCGCCATCTCGCGCACGTCCGCCTGCGAATACGCCGCGCCGACGCCCAGGGTATGCAGCTCCAGAAGCTCGCGGGCGAGGTTTTCGTTCAGCCCCCGGCGGTTGCCCTTGCGTTGGCCGCGCTTGCTGTTCGGGCCGATCGAGGTGCTCTGGTCCAGATATTCCAGCATCACGGGATGCATGATGCAGGCGGCAAGAAGGTCGGAAAAATGACCGTTCACATGGGGCCGCACCGCTTCTTCGACGTAGGCGGGGATCGCCAGCTTGAACAGTCCCGCCTTGCCCTGTGCCGTGAAGTGATCTGCCCAGAAGGCGATCAGCCTTTCGCGGAAACTGTCGCGCCCATGAATGCGCCGCAGCTCAAGCTGGCCGAAGGTGTCGAACCGCTGCCGGAGGAAGTCATGCACGATCGCATCCGATTTCCGCCGCGCGTCCTCGGCCTGATCGGCCGGGGTCGTCGGCTTCTTGGCAAAGGAGTCGAACCGGCTCTTGACGATGTGGGCGTCCTGGATCGGGCGAAAGCCGGGCACCGGAAAACGCTCTGCCATCAGGTCGGGCCCGCGCAGGGTGTCGAGCATTGCCGCGGTGCTCTCAGGCGCCGGGATGACCGGCGACCTCCCGTAGCCGAACCGCCTTTCGGCAAGATGTGGTGAAAAGCCCATGTGATCTCCTGAGCCGACCTTGCGCGCATAATAATGCGTCGCGGGGCCAATTGCATCCGGCCTGTTCGGGGGCAGGCCGTTTTTGGCCGGGAACCAGCCCGTGCGCCAGCGCGTTAGGCAGGATCGAACGAAAGGACGTCCAATGCCCACGATCTATGACGCAATCAAAGCCGATCACGACCAGCACCGCACCCTTCTGAAAGAGATCGGCGAGACAAGCGGGGACAGCACCGCGCGTCAGAACGCCTGGAACTCATTCTACCACGATGTGAAATCGCACGCCGCGGCAGAGGAAGAGACCTTCTATTCCAAGCTCATTTCAAAGACCTGGGGCCAGGATGCCGCGCGCCATTCGGTGCACGAACATCAGCAACTAGACGATCTGATGGAAGAGCTGAACGAGATGGACATGTCTTCGTCCGGGTGGCTGACGAAGTTCAAGACGCTCAAGCACGATTACGAACATCACATGGACGAGGAGGAAGACGAAGTCTTTGCCCGCGCCAAGGAAGTGATCGACGAGAAAGAGATCGAAGGCTACGGCGCACGCTTCGAAGCGCGCAAGAAGGAAGAGCGCGATCTGATCGACGAGAAGAAGGAAGATTCGCTGGAGGACTGACGACGCCACTGGCGACGGCGCGTCTTGATCCAGTCTATATGGATCTGGAAACGGCCTGCGCAGGGATCTGCCCCTGCTTGCCGCCGAAAAAGGAGGCGGCAAGCAGTGCCCTGAGGCATCAATCCTGCGGAATCACCCGAAGTCCCAGCTCCATCAGCTGGTCGCTCGTGGGCTCGCTCGGCGCGTTCATCATCAGGTCTTCCGCGCGCTGGTTCATGGGGAACAGGATCACCTCGCGGATGTTCTGTTCCTCGGCCAGCAGCATGACGATGCGGTCGATCCCGGCCGCGCAGCCGCCGTGCGGGGGTGCCCCGTACTGGAACGCGTTGACCATGCCGCCGAAACGCTTGCGCACTTCCTCTTCGCCATAACCTGCAATCTCGAAGGCCTTGAACATGATCTCGGGCCGGTGGTTCCGGATGGCGCCCGACACCAGCTCGTAGCCGTTGCATGCCAGATCGTACTGGAAGCCGAGCACGTCCAGCGGATCGCCCTGCAACGCCTCCATCCCGCCCTGCGGCATGGAGAAGGGATTGTGTTCAAAGTCGATCTTGCCGGTTTCCTCGTCCTTCTCGTAGATCGGGAAATCGACGATCCACGCAAAGGCGAAGCGGTTCTTTTCCGTCAGGCCGAGTTCTTCGCCGATGATGTTGCGGGCGCGCCCGGCAATCGGTTCGAACGTCTTGGGCTTTCCGCCAAGGAAGAATGCCGCGTCCCCGATCCCCAGTCCAAGCTGCTGGCGGATCGCCTCGGTCCGCTCCGGTCCGATGTTCTTGGCCAGCGGTCCGGCGGCTTCCATGCCGCCTTCGACTTCGCCCGATTTCAGCTTGGCCTGCGCTTCCTTGACGCTGATGCCCATTTCCTGCGCGACCGCGTCGGCAGTCTTTTCCCGCCAGAAGATATAGCCCATGCCGGGCAGCCCTTCCTTCTGGGCAAAGGCGTTCATCCGGTCGCAGAACTTGCGCGACCCGCCGGTGGGCGCGGGAATGGCGCGAACCTCGGTGCCTTCCTGTTCCAGAAGCTTGGCGAAGATGGCGAAACCGGACCCGGCGAAATGTTCGCTCACCACCTGCATCCGGATGGGGTTGCGCAGATCCGGCTTGTCCGACCCGTACCAGAGAGCGGCATCCTTGTAGGATATCTGCTCCCACGTCTGGTCCACCTTCTTGCCGCCGCCGAATTCCTCGAAAACGCCGGCGATGACCGGCTGGATCGTGTCGAACACATCCTGCTGCTCGACAAAGGACATCTCCATGTCGAGCTGGTAGAAATCGGTGGGCGACCGGTCGGCGCGGGGGTCCTCGTCACGAAAGCAGGGCGCGATCTGGAAATACTTGTCGAAACCGGAGACCATCAGCAGCTGCTTGAACTGCTGCGGGGCCTGCGGCAGGGCATAGAACTTGCCCGGATGCAGGCGCGAGGGCACCAGAAAATCGCGCGCGCCCTCGGGGCTCGACGCGGTGATGATCGGGGTCTGGAATTCCTTGAAGCCCTGATCCCACATGCGCTTGCGCAAGGAGGCCACCACGTCCGACCGCAGGACCATGTTGTTCTGCATCTTTTCGCGGCGCAGGTCGAGGTAGCGATAGCGTAGGCGCGTTTCCTCGGGATATTCCTGATCCCCGAATACCTGCAGGGGCAGGTCGCCGTTCACACGGCCAAGCACCTCGATGCCGCGGATGTAGACTTCGATCTCGCCGGTCGGGATCTTGGGGTTCACCAGCCCTTCGGCTCGCGCCTTGACCACCCCGTCGATACGGATGCACCATTCGGCGCGCACCTTCTCGACCTCGGCGAACACCGGGCTGTCGGGGTCGCACAGCACCTGCGTCATGCCGTAGTGATCGCGCAGGTCGATGAACAGGACGCCGCCGTGATCTCGCACCCGGTGAACCCATCCGGCAAGACGAACCTCCTCGCCCTTGTTGGCAAGGTTCAGATCGGCGCAGGTATGGCTGCGGTAGGCGTGCATGTGCGGTCCCCCTCAGGGCTGAATGAATTGGCGCAGGTACACCTTTTGGCGCAGGGGAAGTCAAGTGCGGGGGGCCGACGCAGTTCCCTTTTTGCATGGGGCGGGTGTCGCGGCGCGCAGCCGCGGTGCCGCGCGGCGGCAAAAGGTCCGGGCCGGTCCGTTCTGGACCGACCCGGCCGTCCCCGACGGGGAGGTGTCGGGGGGCATCGCTTCCGTGTCTCAATCACCACGGATCGTGATGCCAACTCTTTAACGATGCGCGGTCGGACCCGGCATCAGGCCGCAGGGCGAAATTGCCGCGACCATACGACAGCCGCCGGGTTTCGACCCGACCGCCCCGTCATCCCCTGTGGGGAGGTGGCACACGCAAGATGTAATGCATCCCGCGTGCGCCAGGCGAACATGTCCCGCGTGGATTGAAATATGAAGCGCCCCCGCCGCGAGCCTGTCCCGGACATTTTGCGCTGCCCGGAACAGGACGACGGTGTTGCCTCCATTCGGGCCACGAACACCAGCCTAGACAGCCGACGCCAGTTTACCTGACGGCAGAGATTTCGCGCGTCAGTAAACCGTTAATCATTTGCCCCGGCGGTCTACCCGCTTGACCGCAGGCGGCGGCCGCGCCCAGACTTGCGGACGAAACCCGGCACCTGCCGGGGCCAGGACGGTGGACGATGGTTGAAAACACGCAGGACTACTTCTGGGACGGGTATCTGCACTGGGCCGACCTGATGGACGAGGCCGTGGACGGGCCTGCGCCCTCTCTTGGTCGGGTGGCATCCGGGACGCCGATGGCGGTCTACGAACCTGTATTCGTGCGGCTGCGCAGGCCGCTTCTGAGTGCCTCGAAAGGAAGGGTCGCCGAGATGCAGCAGGGCGCCGTCCCATGCGACAGTGCAGGCATACTGGCCCTGCCGGAGGTCGGTTTCCTTTCCGGCTCCGACCTCGCCTTCGACCTGGACGACCTGCTCATCGGTCTCGAACATGCGCTGGTGGCGAACGCACCGTTGGAGTTCTTTCTCTACCGGCCCATCGCCCGCAGCATGGCGGCCCACCACCGGCACGACGCCCTGTTCGAGGTGATCGACGTGGGTGCGCCAGTGTTGCTGCGCAACGGTCCGGCGCCTTTCATGCAAGCCGGTCAGGCGTCGCGGGCGGATACGCTCGATTCGCCCGTGATCGGCGCAGTCATCGACAACGATATCGGATTTCTGAACAGCACGTTCCGCCACCGCGCCGGCCCGAACGCCGGCGAAACCCGGTTCGAGGCGATCTGGCTCCAGTCTCGGGAATGTCTGGCGAGCACACCGTTTCCCCCCGTGAACGCGGTCCAGCTGGGCCGGTTCCTGCGGAAGCCGGAGATCGACGCGATGATCCGGGACGATCCGCGCGACGAGATGCGGATCTATCAGGACATCAACGAGGCGCTGCACGTCTGGGATCCGTTTCGGCGCGCTCCGCCCGCGCACACCCACGGCACGGCCGTGGCGGATCTGGCCTTCGGGCAGGACAACTGTGCCACGCCCGACGGGTGTTCCGTACCGTTGATGGCGGTTCAGCTGCCCCCCGAAGCGGCTGTCGATACCACCGGAAGCTACAGCGAAAGCTTTATCGTCCAGGGGGTGCGCTGGCTTTGCGCCGAGGCGCGCAGGCGCGCGCCCCGGTCCCGCCTTGTCATCAACATCAGTTACGGCGTGCTGGCGGGGCAGAAGGATGGCGGCAAGTTCCTCGAAGCACAGGTGGCGCGCGAGGTCTCCCTGGCCGAGGCGCTGGGCCAGGAAGTGCACGTGGTCTATGCCTACGGCAACAGCCTGAACAGCCAGCAGGTCGCGCGGTTGAGCGTGCCTCCGGGGGCCGCTTCCGAACCGCTGGTCTGGGTGGTGCAACCGGACGACCCGGTCCCGAATTTCCTCGAGATCCGCGCCCTGCGAAACACCGGCGTGCCGCGTCTTGCCAGCCTTCCCGAGGGGCTGGAAGTGACGCTGCTGTCTCCCGATGGTCGTGAGGCGATCCGCGCCTCGCCGCCGCCCGGCGCAGCGGTGCCGCCTCTCGGCCCGCATCGGACGGGCGCGGCGGCACGACTCTACCACGCGCCCGAAAGGGCCTTCGCGGGGCGGGCGGACACCTTGGGCTTCTACAACCTCGCCATTGCGCCGACCCGGCGCATCGACAGTAACTTGCCGGTCGCCCCGGCAGGAGACTGGCGCCTGAGCATCACCAACACCACCGACGATACTGTCGATCTGGTGTTGCAGATCCAGCGCGGAGACATCGCGCCCGGGTTCGCGATCGGCGGGCGGCAGTCCTACTTCGAGGGCATCGGCGTGCCGGTCGTGATCGATGGCCACCCCGGTCGCGATGTGCTGGAACCGCTGACCAACGAGGGAACCTGCAGCGCCTTCGCCTGCGCGACCCATCCGCGCATCCACGCGGTCGGGGCGCAGAAGGACGTGTTGGGCGAGATCACCGAGGCGACCTATGCCGCGCGCGGTGCGCCATGGGCGGGCGCGGGTGCGGCCACGCACCACCGCGTTGTCGATCAGGTCTTTACCTACGGCGTGCGGGCGTCGGGCACCTATTCCGGCACGGGTACGCGTTTGTCCGGCTCGAGCGGTGCCGCCGCCCGCCTCAGCAGGGAGCTTGTCCGACCCCAAACGCCATCCGGCTGAAATCGGATCAGAAGTCCGCGATCCGTATTTCTGCCCGCGCGCGCGCCCAGATGTCCTGCAGAAGCGGCGAGACGATCGTCGCATCCACCGCCACCGTCCCCGGCGCATGATCGAACGCCTTGTCGGGCCCGGAAAAGGCCAGGGTGTCAAAGTTGAAGTCCCGCGCAGCGATGCCCGCTGTTTCAAGGCGGTAGGCGCCGGTCGCGCCCGCGCCGCTCAGCGCGTTCACGACGTATTCGCCAATCGCCATGCCCATGGCGGCCCCGGCAAAGCTGTCGGCCGGAAAATGCACGCCCGCGACGGTGCGGTTTTCGGCGATGCGCGCCGCCAGCCGCATCAGCAGGCTGGCCTCGGTCGGGGCGGGCTGCGCGGCAAAGGCGGACTGCGCCGAGTAGGGGCCGCCGCCGGGCACGTCGGTGGACAAGGCATGCAGCACCGTCGCGACCGCAAAGGCCTCGACTGAATGGCCGCTGGGAAAGCTGGCATGGCTGGGGGGCTGGATGATCGGCTGGACGAACCCCGACATCTCGTTCGGTCGGGCGGCGGAGAGATGGAGCTTGACCGGCATCTCGATGTAGGTGCCGAACCGCAGGAGCGCGTCCAGCAGCATGAGTGTCCAGGGCGTCCGGTTGTCGTCCAGCGACATCAACGCCCCGAAGAAACTGAGCGTGTCCGTCTGCTGGGCGTGAATCTCGTCGAACCGCTCGTCGCGCAAGGCTGCGGCGCTTTTGACGAACCGCATCTGGCCGCGGAGATAGGCGTTCAGCGTCTCGCGCCAGTGGGTCTGCGTTCCCTGCGGCAGCGGCAGGGTGAACAATGGCGTCTGCGCACCTGCCTCTTTCAGAACCACGTTCGTCGGGGCATTCAGAACCAGCGGGGCGAACAGGCGGTCGAGATTGTAATCGACGATATGGTTGCGGAAAAATGCCTCGTGACGTTCGAACGCGGCAAGGTCGGGCGACAGGGCCGGCAGATCCGCGGTCGGCGCGCTGGTCCGGGGACGGTGCAAGGCGGAATCCCAAAGCCGCGTGATCCCCTCGAACGTGGTCATCAGCGCCGTGCTGAGCTGGCCGCTGGTCTCTCCTCCGGCAAAGAAGATGCCGTCCCGTCCATTCCGTCCATTCCGGCCATTGCGACCGTTCCGGCCGTTCCTGCCGTTTCGTCCATTCCGACCGTTGAGCGCGCCCAGACCCGTCATGCCACCCCTCCGAGAACCGTTGTGTTAACTACAGCCTGCCCTTAGGCTCGGGTCAACAGGCACCACGGCGAGAGACCGTTCCTGACGGTTTAATCACGGGTCCTGAAGGGGTTGCACGCGGGGCACTTGGCCCGGGACAAGATCATGACGCTGGTACGTTTCACACTGCGGGGCGATTTCCGCATCCATGCGCCCACGGGAGAGGCGCTGACCCCGAGGGGGAAAAAGGCCAAGGGCCTTCTTGCCATGCTCGCGGCCAGTGACAACCACACCCGCACACGCCGATGGCTGGAAGAAAAATTGTGGAGCGACCGCGCCAGCGACCAGGCGCGCGGCAGTCTGCGCACGACATTGGTGGACATCCGCCGCAGTCTGGGCGCCCACGCGACAATCCTCGGGGCCGACAGATCATCGGTCTGGCTCGAACCGGGCCTGATCGAAACGGACTTGCACAGCGGCGACGCAAGCCGGGAGTTTCTCGAGGGGCTGGTGATCGCCGATCCAGAGTTCACCGACTGGCTGTTGCAAAAGCGCATGACGCTGGGACGGCCAAGCGGGACGAACCGGCCCGACGCGGACATGCCGAGGCGTGTCACCATCCAGTGCGGCGAGCCGTGGAACCTTGCGACCGCCGATCGCGTCAAGCCGCAGATCGTCAATGACCAGATCGGCAAGATCATCACCGACTTCATCGCCGTCTCGCGCAGGACGATTTCCGAAACCGCCGCCGATCTCGTGATCCGGACGAGCATCGAGGAAGAGGAGAATGGCGCCACGATCCTCGTGCAGATCATCGACCCGGTGAAAGACGAGATCGTGCATGCGGATCACTGCTTTGTCGAAGACCTGAGCACGTTTCTGCACAGTCAGGAAGTGCTCGGCCGCTTTTGCTGGAACGTGGCGGACCTGACACTGGAAAAACTGCCGGGACTGCGGCGGGAACAGGACCCCCTGATCATCCGGTCGGGCCATGTCCAGAAGGCATTGCGCAAGGTGCTGACATTCGACGCGGCCGAGATGCGGTCCAGTCTCGAGGTTCTCGACCTCGCGAATGACGAGATGGACGCGGGGCTTTACCTCGCGCTCAAGGCCTGGGCGATGACCTCGATGATCATGGAGGGCTTCCTCGTCGAGGATGCGACCACGCTGGAGGAGATCTCGGCGCTGCTTGCGCGGGCGGAGGAGCTGTCGCCGGGCGATCCCATGATGGCAGCCGTCAGCGCGAACGTGCAGGCGATCCTTTTCGAGCGTCACGAAAGTGCCATCGGCCTGGCCCGCCGCGCCCTGCGAGAGAACCCGAACAATCTCTTCGCCCTGCAAGCCTTGTCGGTGGGCCGCGCCGCGCGCGGCGAGCTGGAACAGGCCTACGCCCTGTCACGGCAGAGCAAATTCATCTCGGCCCTGTCCAAGTTCGAAGCCATGTGCAACCTGCACCATTCGCTGCTGTGCATTTCGCTTCAGCGGACGGAAGAGGCGGTGGCAAGCTCGAACGTGGCGGCGGAACGGTCGCCCGCCTACCGCGCCCCGCGGCGGCAACTGATCGGCCTGCACGCGGCGCAGGACAAGCCCGCCGAAAGCATCAGGCTGATGAACGAGCTCAGGACGATCGAGACCGACTTCGACATGGAACGCTATCTCTTCGACCGCAGCTACCCGTCCAATACCCTGCGCAAGTCCGGCTATCTGGACCGCGCGCGGCAGACACTGGCGGGGCGGAAATAAGTCGGCGCGTCAGTACAGGAAATCGCCCGCGTCCAGATCGGCCCGGTTGACGCCCAACAGGGTGACGGAACTGTCGGCGCCCGTCGCGATCTCGACCGAAGTGCCGACTTGCGTCGCGACGCGCATGATGTCGATGAAGGCGCGGAACGATCCGATCCCGGAAAAGTCGATCACCTCGAGCGCACTCAGGGCGTCGAAATCTATAATGGTGTCGTGCCCGTGCCCATCCGCGAAAACGAAGGTGTCGCCGTTGAAGTCGCCGCGCAACAGATCATCGCCCGCGCCGCCGGTCAGCGTGTCGAAGCCCGCGTTGCCATAAAGGGAATCGTTACCGATACCGCCTTCGATGTCGTCGTTGCCGCTTCCGCCGAGCAGCCTGTCGTTGCCGTCGCCGCCCCGCATGGTGTCATGCCCGGTGCCGCCCAAGAGCGCATCACCGGCGGTACCGCCGTCCAGCAGGTCGTCGCCGTCGCCCCCGAACAGCCGATCGAAACCGTTGCCGCCCAGCAGCGTGTCGTTGCCCGCCTCGCCATAGAGATTGTCGGCCTGATTGCCCCCGTCCAGCAGGTCGTCGCCGGTCCCGCCGTTCAGCAGGTCGAAGCCGCCTTCGCCGTAGATCGTGTCATTTCCGGCATCCCCCTGAAGCCCATCCACTGAACCGCCGATATTGATGCCGCCGCGGATCAGGTCGTCTCCGTCGCCGCCAAAGACCCGGTCGGCGCTGCTTCCGGCATAAAGCGTGTCGTTCCCGGCATCGCCGTAGATGTTGTCGAACCCGTCTTCACCGATGATGAAGTCGTCGCCCGCGCCGCCGCGCAGCAGGTCCGCACCGGCGCCGCCGTTGATCAGGTCGTTGCCTTCGTCGCCCTGAAGCGTGTCGAAACCGCCATCGCCCAGAAGGGTGTCGGCCATTTCCCCGCCCAGGATCAGGTCGTTCCCGATGCCACCGCGCAGCGTGTCGCTTCCGTTGCCGCCCTCGATCTCGTCGTCGCCGTTCCGCCCCTCGATGAGGTTGTCGAAACGCGTGCCCTCAAGGGTGTCGTTGCCCGATCCCCCGAGGATATTGGAAAACCCGTAGATTTGATCCGTCCCGATCTCGGCGCCCTCCGCGAAACCTGCGATGAAGGTGCCGCCCGTGAACCGGTCCAGATCGACAAAGATCCCATTGCGGGTCTCGGTATAGTCAAGCACATCCGACCCGCTGAAATCCGCGCTGTCATCGCCGCCGATCAGGGTGTCGTTGTCGGCACCGCCGATCACCGTGTCCGTGCCTTCTCCGGCCCGGATGCTGTCTTCGCCGGCACCGCCGTCGATCCGGTCGTTGCCGCCGCCACCGCTGATCAGATCGTTTCCGCCGGCGCCCGACAGGTTGTCGTCGCCCCCGAAACCGCCGACCGTGTCATCCCCGCCGCCCGCGTCGATCACGTCAGCCAGTGCGGTTCCGGCGATCCCCGATCCGGCGTTGCCCCAGCTTTGGGTCACGCGCAGGGCCGCCGCATCGACGTTGAAACTCGTGATCCCGCCGGTGGTGGAAGGGGTGAAGTCGGGCGTGCCGTAGAGATGCTGAACCGCCTGCACATCGAAAGTGCCAAGACTGCTGACCGAGCCCCGGTTGTAGCTCATGATCGTGTAGGCCCCGTTGTCGAAGGGCGCATCGAGGATCAGATCGCCGTCGAACGGGTGTTCCATCCCGATGGCGTGTCCGATCTCGTGCGCGATGAGGCCCCAGCTCATGTTGGCGATACGGCTGGTGTTGATGAAGATGTCGCCGCCCAGATCAGACTCGAAGGCGCCGTACTGGCCAATGAAGCGGCCGGGATAGTAGCCGTAGCCGCTGAAGCCGCCATTGTTCGGATCGTGCGTGAAATCGTAGTTGGCAAAGCGCATCTCGCCTTCGCCCGGCGCGACCTCGACAAAGACGATGCCAGAGGCCTCCGCCCATGCATTAAGCGCGGATTGCGTCAGTGCCCGCTGCGCGTTCGTGAACTGCTGGAAACTGTCGAGATATTCCTGCGAATAGCCTGCCCCAGCCAGGTAATCCTGTGCGACCGCCTCGAACGAATAGGTGACCACGGTGGGCGTGCCCGGTTCCCCCGACCAGCTCGAATCTGACAGGATGGCGGTGTAATCACTGACGATCGTCGGCATGGCTGCTCCCGGAGATGACTTGCTACCGCGAGAGGCTAACACCGTGGATCAATTTAAGGAACCTTGGGTTTGATCCACGGCAGAAATGTCAGCCCACCATGCCGATGATGTCGTACGTCTTCTTGAGGATGGGTGCGGTGATCTCGCGGGCCTGTTCGGCACCGCGTGCAAGAATGCGGTCGATCTCGTCCGGTTCGCCCATCAATCGCGCCATCTCCGAAGAGATGGGCGCCAGCTTGGCCACGGCAAGATCGGCAAGCCGCGGCTTGAAGGTGCCGAATTGCTGACCGCCGACCTCTGACAGGACCTCCGCCACCGTCTGCTCCGACAGGCCGGCGTAGATGTTGACGAGGTTGCGGGCTTCGGGGCGGTCCTTCAGACCTTCGGGATCGGAGGGCAGGGCGTCCGGGTCCGTCTTGGCCTTGCGGATCTTCTTGGCGATCGCGTCGGCGTCGTCGGTCATGTTGATACGGCTCGCATCCGAGGGATCGGATTTGCTCATTTTCTTGGAGCCATCGCGCAGCGACATGACCCGGGTGGCCGCGCCTTCGATCACCGGTTCGGTCAGCGGAAAGAAATCGACGCCATAGTCGTGGTTGAACTTGGCCGCGATGTCGCGTGTCAGCTCGAGGTGCTGCTTCTGGTCCTCGCCAACGGGCACGTGCGTCGCGTGGTAGATCAGGATGTCGGCGGCCATCAGCGCGGGGTAGGCGAACAGGCCCAGCGACGCGGCTTCCGCGTTCTTGCCGGCCTTGTCCTTCCACTGCGTCATGCGACCCATCCAGCCCATCCGCGCCACGCAGTTGAAGATCCAGGCCAGCTGCGCGTGTTCAGGCACCTGCGACTGGTTGATCAGGATGGATTTCTCGGGCGAGATGCCGCTTGCGATGAAGCCCGCCGCCAGCTCGCGGGTGTTGCGGCGCAGCACGTCCGGCTCGAGGAATTTTGCCGTGATCGCGTGCAGGTCCACCATGCAGTAGATCGTCTCGTAGGCCTCGTCCTGCATCGACACGAACCGCTTGATCGCACCGAGGTAGTTGCCCAGCGTCAGGCCGCCCGACGGCTGGATCCCGGAAAATACGCGCGGCGCAAAGCTTGTCTGGGACATGGATGACCTCCGGGGCTGGAAATGGCGGTGGCCACGGCTTACTCATGGGGGCCAATGCCGTCAAGGAGCGCCCATGTCCGCACCCGATTTCCAGCCCCCGGTAAACCCGATGCCCCCGGTCGTGATCCTGTTCTTTCTTGCCATCGCCGGCATCGAGGCGGGCCTGAGCCTTGGCGAGGCCGGACTGATCGGCGGTCCCGGTGCGGTGGGCTGGCGGCTGGGTCTGATCCGTGACTACGGCTTTTCCGGGCAGATATTCGACTGGATGGTCGCGAACGGAAGGTTCCCGCCGTCCGAACTGGTTCGGCTGGTCAGTTATCCGTTCGTCCATCTCAGCTTCACGCACGGCATCTTTGCCGTCGTGCTGCTTCTCGCGCTGGGCAAGATGGTGGCCGAGGTGATGGGGCAGGCCGCTTTCGCCGTCATCTTCGTGCTTTCCGGGGTCGGTGGCGCGATCGTCTATGGACTGCTCCTAAACGACCCGATGTGGCTGACCGGCGCCTATCCCAATGTCTACGGGCTGATCGGGGCCTATTCCTTCGTGTTGTGGCGGTCGCTGGCGGGAACCGGCGCACAGCAGGCGCGGGCGTTCTCTCTCATCGGAATGCTGATGGGGCTGCAACTGATCTGGGGGGTCTTCTTCGAGGTCGGGATGCTCTGGGTGGCCGAGCTTGCCGGGTTTTTCTGCGGTTTCGCCCTGTGTTTCCTGTTGGCGCCGGGCGAATGGGCGCGGATGCGCGCTGGTCTCAGGCGGCGGTGAGGGCTGCACCTCCGGATTGGAGTATTTTTGGCATAAAGAAGCGGGGGCTGCTCACCCGCGGCGCAGGGCACGTCTGAATTCCGAGAGCCTGAAGGCGCCGATCAGGTGGCCGATGCCGAAGTAGCTGACGATGCCCACGAGGATCAGGACCACCAGCGTCAGACCGCGCCACCACGGAATGCCGAGAAACGGCTGGAACGCGACGTTCGCGGCCCAGAGGCACACCCCCATCACCGCCGACGCCGCCAGTATCCGCCAGATCCTGCCGTGGAAGCGGCTGTCGAATTTCGCCGCCTCGCCGTAGCTGCGGACCCCGATGGCCAGACAGGCGAACATCACCCAACCCGCGACCGTGGCCGCGATGGCCGGCGAGATCCATCCGACCAGTGGCGCAAGCCCGATCGCGAGAACGGCGTTCACCACCATTGCCACGAGGGCGAAATAGAAAGGCCGCCGGGTATCTTCGCGGGCGAAGTAGATCGGCTGCAGGATCTTCTGCAGGACGAAGGCGGGCAGGCCGAGCCCGTAGATCGTCACCGCCGTGGCGATGGCGGCGCTGTCGTCCACGTCGGACGCGCCGCGCTGGAACAGCACCGTGACCAGCGCCAGCGGCACGACCACGAGCGCTACGGCGGACGGGATGGTTAGCGCGAGCGAGATCTCGGCCGCGCGGCTGAGCGCACCGCGCGCGCCCGCGTCATCCCCGGCCCGCAGGCGGCGCGACAGGTCGGGCAGCAGGACGACGCCCACGGCGATGCCCACCACGCCAAGCGGCAGCTGGTACAGCCGGTCGGCGGCGAAGAGCCATGAAACCGCGCTGTCGTATTGGCTGGCCACCAGCTGGCCGACCACGAGGTTGATCTGCATGACACCCGAGGCCAGCGCGGCCGGCAGGGCGATGACGATCATGTTGCGCATGTCGGGGGTCCATCTGGGCCAAGCGGGCCCAAGCGCGAAGCCGGCCTGCGCGGCCGCCCGCCACGTCAGGGCAAGCTGGGCGATCCCCGCGACCGGGATGGACCAGACCAGCCAGTTCACGACCGTGCCGCCGATCGCGGCGGCGGTGGTCATCGCCGCGATGACGAAGATGTTCAACAGGACCGGCGCCGCCGCCGCCACGGCGAAACGCCCCGTGGCGTTCAGGATGCCCGAGAACAGCGCCGAAAGCGACATGCACAGGATGTAGGGAAAGACGATCCGGCCGAAATCCACCGTCATGTCGAAACGGGAATCGCCGGTGAAACCTTCGGCCGTTGCCCAGACCAGCGCGGGCATGAAGACCATGCCCAGTCCGGTAAGGATCAGGACCACCATGCCCAACCCGTTGAAGGCATCGCGGGCAAACCGCCCCGCGCCTTCCTCTCCTTCCAGCTTCTTGGCGAACATGGGCACGAAGGCCGCGTTGAAGGCGCCTTCGGCAAAGAACCGTCGGAACATGTTGGGCAGGCGGAAGGCGGCGACAAAGGCATCCATGACCGGACCCGGACCGATCAGGGACAGCAGCAGCACCTCGCGCAGGAACCCCAGAATGCGGCTGAGCAGGGTCCACACCCCCACGGTAAAGAAGCCGGACATAAGGCGGATGGGTTTCATGTTGGCCTCGGAGAATTGCGCTGCACGCTGCCTATCCCCTGCAGGCCCACCGCGCAATGGGGCCGCTCGTGCAGCAGTCGTGCAGATTTTCCGCAGGCGCTCCGCCGCCCGGTCGCGGTGCTATTTGTCCGCGCGTTCCGCGCCGTCCGCGATCGCCTCGCGCAGACGCTTTTCAAGCATCTTCTGCTTTGAAACCGTGTGGTATTTCAGGCCGAACATATCCTTGACGTAGAAGGTGTCGACCACCTGCGCCCCGTAGGTCGCGATCACGGCATTGGCGATGTAGACATTGGCCGCGGCAAGGGTTCGCGTCAGATCATAGAGCAGGCCCGGCCGGTCGCGGGTGTCGACCTCGATGATCGTGTAGATTTCCGAGCCTTCGTTGTCGAAGGTTATCGAGGTAGGTACGCGGAACGCCTTTTCCCGTTTCTTGACCTTGTCGCGGGATTTCAGCGCATCGCGGGCGACGACCTCGCCCCGCAGGGTCTTGGCGATCATCTGGCGAAGCCGTGGCAGCTTGGCCGCCTCGTAGGCATTGCCATCGGCATCCTGGATCCAGAAGGCATCTGTCACGAAACCGTCCTTCGTGGTGTAGCTGCGCGCGTCCACCACGTTGGCCCCGACCAGCGCAAGCGCACCGGCCAACCGCGAGAAGATGCCCGGATGGTCCGCCATGACGAAACAGGCGCGGGTGGCGTCGCGGTCTTCGTCGGGATGCAGGTCGATGCGCACCTCGCCGTCGTCGATGTCACGGAGCATGTTCGCGAATGCCACGTGGGCGGTCACGTGCAGCCCCTGCCAGTACGGGGGATAATGGCGCGCCTTTTCGGCTTTCAGATCCTTCGCGGGCCAGTCCGACAGCGCCTCGGACAACGCCTTGCGGGCCTCGGCCCCCCGGTTTTCGCGATTGATGTCCTCCAGCCCCGTCTGAAGGCCGCGCTTGGTCTGCCGGTAGAGGGCCCGGATCAGCACCGCCTTCCAGTTGTTCCAGGTGTTCGGCCCGACCCCGCGAATGTCGCAGACCGTGAGCACGCACAGCAGATCCAGCCGGCGCACCGTCTGGACCGCCTTGGCAAAGTCACGCACGGTACGGGGATCAGCGATGTCGCGCTTCTGCGCCATGTCCGACATCAGCAGGTGATAGCGTACCAGCCATTCGACGGTGTCCACGTCCGCGCGCGACAGGCCCAGCCGGGGCGCGATCTTGCGCGCCATCTTGGCTCCGAGGACGGAGTGATCCTCCGGCCGGCCCTTGGCGATGTCATGAAGCAGCAGGGCGGTGTAGATCACCTTGCGGTTCACCCCTCGCTTGAGGATGGAGGACGCGACGGGAAGCTCCTCGACCAGTTCCTGTTTCTCGATCCGGGCGAGGTTGGCGATGCACTGGATCGTGTGCTCGTCCACGGTGTAGCTGTGATACATGTTGAACTGCATCATCGCGACGATCGGTTCGAACTCGGGAATGAACGCGGCAAGAACACCCAGTTCGTTCATCCGCCGCAGCGCGCGTTCGGGGTTGCCGTGCTTCAGCAGCAGGTCGAAGAAGATCCGCTGTGCCTCGGGCGTCTCGCGCAGCTCGTCGTCGATGAGATGCAGATTTGCCTTGATCAGGCGCATGGCGTCCGGGTGGATGAGCATCCCGGTGCGCAGCCCCTCCTCGAAGATGCGCAGCATGTTCAGCTTGTCGGAAAGGAACGCCTTGTCATCGGAGATGGCGATCCGGTTGTGCACCACCTCGTAGCCTTCCTTGATCTTGGGACGGCGGCGAAAGAACCGCTCCAGCAGCGGCTCCGCCTTGACGTGGATCGCCTCGAGGCTCGACAGGAAGATGCGTGTGAGATCGCCAACGGCCGTGGCATGACGGAAATACGCCTGCATGAACACCTCGACCCCGCGTCGGCCGCTCGTGTCCTGGTATCCCATCGCCTCCGCCACCTGCACCTGGACGTCGAAGGTCAGCTGCTCGGTCGCGCGGCCTGCCAGCAGGTGCAGATGCCCACGCACCGCCCAGAGAAAATCCTCCGCCTCGCGGAAGGTCTTGTACTCGTCCGGACGAAAGACGCCCCTGTCGACGAGGTCCGACACCCGGTCGACGTGGTAGATCAGCTTGGCGATCCAGAAGAGCGAATGAAGATCGCGCAAGCCGCCTTTGCCTTCCTTGACGTTGGGCTCCACCACGTACCGCTGGCCCTGCTTGAGGTGCCGCTTGTCGCGCTCTTCCAGCTTGGCCTCGATGAAATCGCGCCCCTTGCCGGTAAAAAGCTCGCTCGACAGTTTCTCGTCCAGCGTTGCTGCCAACGTGGGGTCTCCGGCCACGTGGCGGTGTTCCAGAAGGGCGGTCTGGATGGTAAAATCCTCCGCCCCCAGCCGGATGCAGTCGCGCACGGTCCGTGTGGCGTGCCCCACCTTCATCTTCATGTCCCAGAGGATGTAGAGCATGCTTTCCACCACGCTCTCGGTCCAGGCCGTGGCCTTGTAGGGAATGAGGAAAAGCAGGTCGACGTCCGAGAAGGGCGCCATCTCGCCGCGTCCGTAGCCTCCGACCCCGATGACCGACAGGCGTTCGCCATCGGTCGGGTTCGGATTGGGGTGCAGATAGCGGGTCGCGACATCCAGCGCGGCGGTCACGAGGTGGTCCGTCAGGTAGGTGTAGGCGCGTGTCATGCCCCGCGCATCGAACGGGGCGGCCGCGAACCCCTGCGCGATTTCTGCCCGGCCGCGATCCTGTGCCTTGCGCAGCACGTCGACGGCGGCGGCCCGGCGTGCGGCTGGCTCCGCCGACGCGCAGACGTCTTCCAGCGCCGCGCGCACGGCAGGGGCGTCGAAGATCAGTTCCGGCGCGCAGATCAGGCGCGGATCGGTGTCCGCGCCCGTGGCTGGTGCAGTCAGTGTCACGGACACTTCGGGGTCAGAAACCTGCGCCGCCGAAGGCCTGCGGCGCGGCGTCGATCACGACGACCTGCTGGTTGCGGATGGTGGCCACGGCCAGCCCGCGGTCGTTGGTGCCGTCGCGGTTCAGACGGAAGATGCCCGAAGCGCCCCGGAACCCGGCCCCTTGCGTCAGCGACGCGCCGGACAGGGCCGACGACTTGCCGGTCTTGGCCAATGCGCCGATCGCCGCGATGCCGTCAAAGGCGAGCCCGGCCAGCGGATGCGGCTCCGACCCGTAGGCCGCGCTGTACTTCTGCCGGAAAACGCCCGTGGCGCCGGGGTCGGGCAGCGCAAACCAGCCGCCCTGAACGCCGGGCAGTGCCAGCGTGGCCGGCGGGATGTCCCAGCGGGTCAGGCCGATGTACTGGGTAGCGGGGCCCTGGATGCCGGCCTCGGGCAGGAGCTGCGCGAACAACGGCAGGGCACTGGCGGACGAGGTCGTGAGGAACACGGCATTGGCATTGCCGCCTTCGACCGCGGCCTTGACCCGCGGGATCGACGCGATCACCGATTCCTGGCTCAGCGCATAGTCGACGCTGCCTGCGAGGGTTGCGCCGTTGGCGGCGATGGCCCGCTCGATGGCGGTGCGGCCCAGTTGGCCCGCCACGTCCTGCCCGCTGACGACCACGATGCGGTCCTTCCCGGTGCGCTTGGCATAGCCCACCAGACGGTTCGCCGTCGTGTCGAAGGTCGGCCCGAGAACGAAGACGTTGCCGCCGGCGATGGTCGGGTTGTTGGAGAACGACAGCACGTTCACCCCCTGAGATGCGACGGCGACACCCGCCGCGTTGGCGGATTCCGCATAGACCGGGCCAAGGATGATCTTGGCCCCTTCGTTCACGGCCTGAGCGGCCATGCTGGCGGCAGTGCCCGCATTGCCCGCGGTGCCGTAGACCCGCAGGTCCACCTGCACACCGTCAAGGTCGCGAATGGCGAGCCGGGCCGCATTCTCGAGGTTCTGCGCCAGCAGATTGTCGCTGGCGGACCCGCCTCGGGGCACCAGCAGCGCCACGGGGATCGGCGCACTGGTGTCCACCTTCGGCCCGCCGCTGTTGGCGATGCCGCCCATGGCGATCGGCTCGCAGGCGGCGAGGATCAAGGCAAACAGCGGCAGCAACAGCAGCCGCAGCTTCTTGCGGCCTGCATCGAAAAAAGCAATCATGTCGAACTCACTCCCCGGGTGTTCTGACGGCGTCGCGGCGCCGGTGTGTGTCCTGCGGGATCATAGAGTGTGGGAAAGGCGGGTCCAGCGTGAATTATGAGAAGGTGCCCCTGTCGGCGGGATTGTACTTCGTCGGCGTACCCATCGGCACGGCCCGCGACATCACCCTGAGGGCGCTCGACGTGCTGGCGAGCGCGGATGTGCTGGCGGCAGAGGATACCCGCAGCCTCAGGCGCCTGATGGATATTCACGGCGTCCCCCTCGGCAGTCGCCGAATCATCGCGATGCACGATCATAGCGGCACGGGAGTCACGGGACGGCTTGTCGAAGACATCCGGTCGGGGCGGTCCGTGGCCTATGCGTCGGAAGCCGGGATGCCGCTGATCGCCGATCCGGGTTTCGAACTGGCGCGCGCCGTGGCCGCGGCCGATCTGCCCCTGACCTGCGCGCCCGGCCCCTCGGCCCTGCCGACCGCGCTGGCGCTGGGCGGGCTGCCCACCGACGCCTTCTTTTTCGCGGGTTTCCTGCCGAACGCCACCGCGGCGCGCAAATCCGCACTGGAAACCCTGCGCGAGGTGCCCGGAACACTGGTCTTCTACGAATCACCCAAGCGGCTGGGCGCCATGCTGCGCGATGCGGCCGAAGTGCTGGGCCCGGACCGGCAGGCGGCGGTCTGTCGCGAACTGACCAAGAAATTCGAGGAAGTTCAGCGCGAGACGCTCGAAAATCTGGCCGATCGCCATGCGGCCCACCCCGCAAGAGGCGAGATCGTGGTGCTGATAGACCGCCTGCGTTCAGACACTGTTAAGGAGATCGACCTAGAAACGGAGCTCAGGAAGGCGCTGGGCGACATGTCCATGCGTGACGCGGTCGACATGGTGTCACAGGCGCACGCGCTGCCGCGGCGCAAGGTCTACCAGGCCGCGCTGGCACTGGGAAAGGACGATGGATGACGGGCACCGACCGGACCCACAGTGGGGCGATGGCCCACCATGCGGGTATCGCCGCGGAAAACCGCATCGCACAGGATTACGAACGCCGTGGTTTCACCCTGGCGCGCAGGCGATGGCGCGGAAAGGGCGGTGAAATCGACCTGATCCTGCGTGACGCTGCCGGAATCGTCTTTGTCGAGGTGAAACAGGCGCGGGACTTCGATCGCGCGGCGGCCAGCCTTTCGTCCAGCCAGATGCAGCGCATCTGCCTCGCGGCAGAGGAATTCCTCGGCACCGAGCCCGCGGGCAGCCTGACACCGGCGCGCTTCGACGTGGCGCTTGTGGACGGGCAGGGCCGGACCCGGATCATCGAAAACGCCTTCGGGTACGGCTGACCCATTGCGCCCGCGGTTCCGCTGCGCCATCTAAGGGGCAGGCAGCAGGGACGGATCGATGAAAATAGCCTTTCAGATGGACCCCATCGGGGATGTGAACATCAACGCGGACAGCAGTTTCCGACTGGCCGAGGAAGCCCAGGCGCGGGGCCACGAGCTGTTCTTCTACGAACCGGATCATCTGGCCTACCAGGAAGGCCGGATCACCGCACGGGGGCATGATTTCACCGTCCAGCGGGTTCAGGGCGATCATGCGCAGTTCGGTCCCCGCCGCGAGGTGGACCTCGCGGACTTCGACGTGGTCTGGCTGCGTCAGGATCCCCCGTTCGACATGCACTACATCACGTCGACTCACCTGCTGGACCGGCTGAAGGGCACGACGCTGGTGGTCAACGATCCCTTCTGGGTGCGCAACTATCCCGAGAAGCTTCTGGTGCTCGATTTCCCGCAGCTCACCCCGCCGACGACCGTCGCCCGCGACCTCGACACCATCAAGGCCTTCCGGGCCAAGCATGGCGACATCATCCTGAAACCGCTCTACGGCAACGGCGGGGCGGGCGTGTTCCGCCTCGACGAAAACGACCGCAACCTGAGCTCGCTGCACGAACTGTTCACCGGATTCTCCCGCGAGCCGCTGATCGTGCAGAAATTCCTGCCCGCCGTGTCGAAAGGCGACAAACGCGTCATCCTCGTCGACGGGGAAGCCGTGGGCGCCATCAACCGGGTCCCGGCAGAGGGTGAGACACGGTCGAACATGCACGTCGGCGGACGCCCCGAAAAGGTCGGCCTGACCGACCGTGACCGGGAAATCTGCGCGGCGATCGGCCCGCTGCTCAGGGAAAAGGGCCAGGTCTTTGTCGGCATCGACGTGATCGGCGACTACCTGACCGAGATCAACGTGACCTCTCCCACCGGCATTCAGGAACTGGAACGTTTTGACGGCGTGAACATCGCCGGCAAGATCTGGGAGGCGGTGGAGGCGCGGCGCGGGTGAGCCTGCGGCGCTCCTTTCTGAACGCCTATCTGCGGCTGGTCGAGAAACCCCGCCTCGCGCGGGTGCGACAGCCCCAGCAGATGCGCGGGACGCTGGAGCGGCAGGCGCGCTTCTTCTTCCACGCCCCGCGCGGTACCCGCCAGCACTGGTTGGTGCTGGAGTTCGCGCAGCACCGGATCGATGCGCTGGAAGTGGTGCCGCCCGCCGTCTCCTCCGACGCGATCATCCTCTATATCCACGGCGGCGGTTTCGTCTTTGGCAGTCCGCAGACCCACGCCGCGATGCTGGGACGGATCGCGGCACTGTCGGGGGCACGCGCCGTCCTGCCGCGCTACAGGCTGGCACCCGAAGCACCCTTTCCCGCCGCCGCCGAGGACGTGCGCGCCGCTTGGGACGGGCTGATCGCCGCCGGCGCCGATCCGTCCCGCGTGGTGCTGGGCGGGGACAGCGCGGGCGGCACCCTCGCGCTGGGCCTGCTGGCAAGCCTCGCGCGCGAAGGGGGGCCGCGCCCCGCCGGTGCATTCTGCTTTTCGCCGCTCACCGACATGACCTATTCCGGTGAGAGTTTCCGCCGGAACGCCCGGTCGGAGGCGATCCTCGTCGCCGGTCGTGCCCCTGAACTGGCCGAGATGTATCTGGCGGGCTGCCAGCCTGACGATCCCGCGGTCAGCCCGCTGTTCGCGGATTTCTCCGGCGCCGCGCCGGTCTGGCTGACAGTGGCGGACACCGAGATCCTGCGGGACGATTCCCGCCGCATGGCCGCGCACCTGCGCGCGCAGGGGGTCGACGTCGACTTTGCCGAGGCGCACGACCTGCCGCACGTCTGGCCCATCTTCCACAATACCCTTCCCGAAGCGCGGGCATCCCTGCGCGACGTGGCGGGATGGATCAGGCAACGGCTGGAGACGCGAGGCGAAAGCTGACGGATTCGGCGATATGGGGTCTTCCCACGGTTTCCGAGCCGTCGAGGTCCGCGATGGTGCGGGCGACCCGGATCACCCGGTGATAACCCCGGGCCGACAGGTGGAACCGTTCCGCGACCTTGGTCAGCAGGGCGCGGCCCTCGGCATCCGGTGTCGCGACACGTTCCAGCACGTCGCCTTCCGCGTCCGCGTTCACGAGCATGCCGGGGTGATCCCCGAACCGTTCCGCCTGAAGCGCGCGGGCGGCGGCGACACGTGCCGCCACATCGGCGGAGCGTTCGCCGCCGCCGGGCAGGTCGAGGTCGCTGAAGGCGACCGGCGGCACGTCCACCCGCAGGTCGAACCTGTCCATCAGCGGGCCCGAAATGCGGCCCATGTAGTCTTCACCGCACTGGGGCACCCGCGCGCAGGCGCGGGCGGGGTCGCTGAGGTATCCGCATTTGCAGGGGTTCGCGGCGGCCACCAGCATGAAACGGCAAGGATACTTCACATGGGCGTTGGCCCGCGCGATCATCACTTCGCCGGTTTCGATCGGCTGGCGCAGGGTTTCCAGCACCGTTCGGGGAAACTCGGGGAACTCATCCATGAACAGCACGCCGTTGTGCGCGAGGGAGACTTCGCCCGGCCGCGCCTGCCGCCCGCCACCGATGATCGCCGCCATCGACGCGGTGTGATGGGGTTCGCGAAAAGGGCGGGCGCGGGAAATGCCGCCCTCGTCCAGCAGGCCGGCGAGGGAATGGATCATCGAGGTCTCCAGCGCCTCCGCCGGGGTCAGCGGTGGCAGGATGGAAGGCAGCCGCGCGGCCAGCATGCTCTTTCCCGACCCCGGCGTGCCCACGAACATCAGGTGATGGCGCCCGGCGGCCGCGATTTCCAGAGCCCGTTTCGCGCGTTCCTGCCCCTTCACGTCGCGCAGGTCACGGCCCTGCGGCGGTTCGGACACCTCTCCGGGTTCGGCTGGTGCAAGCGGGGCCTGCCCGGTGTAGTGCCGCACGACATCGCCCAGCGAACCGGCCGCGATCACCTGGGTGTTGCCGACCCATGCCGCCTCGGCGCCCGATCCGGCAGGGCAGAGCAGGCTGCGGTCCTGTTCCGCCGCCGCCATCGCGGCGGGCAGCGCCCCCACCACGGGAACCAGCGAGCCGTCGAGCGACAGTTCTCCGAGCGCGACCACGTTCTGCACGACGTCGTCGGGCAGGATGTCCAGCGCCGCCAGAAGCGACAGGGCGATCGGCAGATCGAAATGGCTGCCTTCCTTCGGCAGATCCGCAGGGCTGAGATTCACCGTGATCCGTTTGGACGGCAGGGCGATGGCCATCGACGTCAGGGCCGTGCGCACCCGGTCGCGCGCTTCGGAAACGGCCTTGTCCGGCAGGCCCACGATGGAAAAGGCGGGCAGGCCCGCCGTCACGGCGCACTGCACCTCGACCATGCGCGCCTCGACGCCCTGAAACGCAACGGTATAGGCGCGCGAGACCATCTGTCATCCCTTCGGAAAAACTGGTCAAGGGATAGTCAGCGGTGGTTTAAGAATGGTTAACGCCGCGCGTCGTCCGGCCATGGCGCGGTGTCCGTGCCCAGGTCGTAGGGGAAGGGGTCATAGGTGGTTTTCAGGCCCTCTGCCCGCCATGCGCGGAACGCGGGATCCCCGATCGTCGTCTCGCAGTAACGGCGGGCGGCGTCGGAAACCGGCAGGTCATACCCGACGATCCGCGCCGCGACCGGCGCATAGAACACATCCGCCAGCGAATAGGCGCCGAACAGCCACTGGCCCCGCAGCGGCGCGTTGTTCATCGCATGGGTCCACAGTGCTTCGACCCGGTCGAGGTCGGAGCGGACGGCGTCGGTCACGGCAAAGCCCTTGTTGACGTGCTGAAGCTGCATGGGGCAGCTGCCCCGCAGCGCGCCGAAACCCGACGTCATCGCGGCGCACAGCCAACGCGCCGTCGCGCGGGCGGCGGGGTCTTCCGGCCACATGCCCGCGTCCGGGTGCCGTTCCGCAAGGGTTTCCGCCATGGCGAGGGTTTCGCCTACCACGGTGCCGTCGGGGCATCGCAGGACCGGGACCAGCGTGGCGGGTGCCAGCGGTGCAAGGTCCGCGCCCATCGTGCCCGAGTAGAGCCCCACCATGTGTGTCCGGTAAGGCAGCTTGAATTTTTCCAGCATCAGCCAGCCCCTGAGAGACCAGCTTGAGAAGGTGCGATCGCCGATGAAAAGGTCGTATGTCATGACCGCAGCTAGCCCTGTTTCGAGAATCCGCGCAATCGCCAAATTGCGCGCTGGGCCATCACGGGAGGTGATTGATGCGCTGCACCTGCCAGGTTCCCGCCCGGTGATGAAGCTCTGTCACGGACAGGTTGTCGATCTTGTGCGCCATCGCTTCGGTCGCCGACACACCGAGCGCGCGTTGCACCTGGGTCAGGATCACGCCGAAATGCGCCACCGCGATGATATGGGCGTCCGGGTGACGGCTGTTCAGGGCGTCGACGGCGGCGCTGACACGCGCGGCGGCCTCGTTCCAGCTTTCGCCGCCGGGCGCGGCCACGTCGCCGGGGCTTTCCCAATAGGTCCGGGACAGTTCGGGATGCGTCCTTTCGATCTCGGTGAAATGTTTGCCGTCCCAGTCGCCGAAATGAAGCTCCCGCAGGTCATGCCGGTGTGGCAGGCGGTGCCGGCGCGGCGCCTCGAGCGCATCCGCCGTGGTGATCGACCGGCTGAGGTCGGACGAGACGATCAGGGCGGTATCGGGCAGGAAACCGGTCAGGCGCGCAAGGCGCGCCGCATCGGAGAGGTCCGCCGGAACATCGCGCCAGCCGACGAAGGTCTTTTCGTGCGTGGGGCCATGCCGGACCCAGTGCCAGGTGGTCATGGAAGCTGTCCTTTCAGGGCAAGCGGCAGTCCGGCGGTCACCTGGACCACCGTTTCCGCCTCCCGCGCGAGTACGATGTTGAGCCGGCCCTGCGCTTCGCGGAATCGCCGGGAAAGCGCGTTATTGGGCACGATCCCCTGTCCGACCTCGTTCGAGACGATGATCCAGCGCGCGGGACAGGCCCGCAGCGCCGCCAGCAGCGCATCCTGCGCCGCTGTCAGGTCGTTGCCGTCCATCATGTGGTTGGTCAGCCACATGGTCGCGCAGTCGATCAGGACGCTGTCGTCTGCCGCTACGGATTCCAGCGCCGGCCCCACGTCCAGGGGGGCCTCGATGGTGCGCCACCGCGCGTCCCGGCGCTTTTTGTGGACTGCGACCTTTTGTGCCACCTCGTCGTCGAATATCCTCCCGGTGGCGACGTAAACCATTGGCTGTCCGACATTTTTCAGAACTTCCTCGGCCCAGGCCGATTTTCCGGAAGCGGCGCCTCCTAGGACAAGTGCAGATCGGGTCAACATTTTTCTGTCCTCATTCGGAACCAACGCGGCGGGTCATGCGTATCCTCGTCACAGGTTGGTCTCAAGACGTGCGATGCTTTCAGGGGGTATTTGATTATGACGATGCAAACGGCCAGGGAATTTTCACTTACGCGAACCGCGATGAAAGCGGAACTTTTGGATGCCGACACGGAGCTTGAACTGGCCTACGCGTGGCGGGACAACCGGGACGAGGCAGCCCTGCATCGGCTCATCACCGCCTACATGCGGCTTGCCATATCGATGGCCGGAAAATTCAAGCGCTACGGCGCGCCCATGAACGACCTCATTCAAGAAGCGGGCCTTGGACTGATGAAGGCGGCGGACAAGTTCGACCCCGATCGCGGGGTCCGGTTCTCCACCTACGCCGTCTGGTGGATCAAGGCGTCCATTCAGGACCACGTGATGCGCAACTGGTCCATGGTCCGCACCGGGTCGACCTCCTCGCAGAAGTCACTGTTCTTCAACATGAGGCGCGTTCAGGCCCGGCTTGAGCGTGAGGCTTCCGCCTCGGGAGTGACGCTGGACCGCCACCAGCTCCGTCAGATGATCTCCACCGAGATCGGGGTGCCGCTGCACGACGTGGAAATGATGGAAGGGCGCCTGTCGGGCTCCGACTACTCATTGAACGCGACCCAGTCGGCCGAGGACGAAGGCCGCGAATGGATCGACGCGCTGGTGGACGACAGCATGCAGGCCGCCGAAAGGGTCGAGGACAGCCACGACACCAAGCAGCTGCGCATCTGGCTCGTCGCCGCGATGCAGGAACTGAACGAACGTGAACAGTTCATCGTGCGGGAGCGCAAGCTGCGCGACCAGCCCCGCACGCTGGAAAGCCTGGGCGAGGAACTGAGCCTGTCGAAGGAGCGCGTCCGCCAGCTTGAGGCGGCGGCGTTCGTCAAGATGCGCAAGTCTCTCGAAGGCCAGTCGCGCGAAGTGCTGCATTTCCTGACCTGACATGACCTGGCAGGCCGGGGCTGGCACATCGCCGCCCCGCCGCTTATGGTCCCGGCAAGGCGCGACCTTGCGGGGACATTCTTATGCTTGCAGGCAAACATATTCTGCTGATCATCGGCGGCGGCATCGCCGCCTTCAAGTCGCTCGACCTGATCCGCCGCCTGCGCGAGCGGGGGGCCGAGGTGACACCGGTGCTGACCGACGCCGGCTCGGAATTCGTCACGCCCCTGTCGGTGTCGGCGTTGGCGGGCAAACCGGTTTTCCAGCGCCTCTTCGATCTGAACGACGAGGCCGAGATGGGCCATATCCAGCTAAGCCGCGTGGCCGACCTCGTGGTGGTCGCCCCTGCGACGGCAGATCTCATGGCAAAGATGGCGCATGGTCTGGCGAACGATCTCGCCTCCACCCTTCTGCTGGCCACCGATACGCCGGTGCTGCTGGCGCCGGCGATGAATGTGCGCATGTGGCAACACCCCGCCACCCAACGCAACATCGCGACGCTGAAAGGCGACGGCATCGCCATGGTCGGCCCGAACGAAGGCGGCATGGCCTGTGGGGAGTTCGGCCCGGGACGCATGGCCGAACCGATGGAAATCCTGACCGCGATAGAGATGCGGCTGGCCGACGGACCGCTCAAGGGCAAACGCATCCTCGTGACCTCCGGCCCGACGCACGAGCCGATCGACCCCGTGCGCTATATCGCCAACCGGTCGTCCGGCGCGCAGGGCGCCGCGCTGGGCCGGGCGCTGGCGGCACTGGGAGCCGAGGTCGTCTTTGTCACCGGCCCCGCCGACGTCCCCCCGCCAGAGGGGGTCGAGGTGGAGCGCGTCGAAACGGCGCGGGAGATGCTCGACGCGGTGCAGGCCGCCCTGCCTGCGGATGCGGCTGTCTTCGCCGCCGCGGTGGCCGATTGGCGCGTGAGTTCGACCAGTGACCGCAAGCTGAAGAAATCCAGCGATGGTCTGCCCCAACTGACATTCGCCGAGAACCCGGACATCCTCAGGACCGTCAGCGAAATGACGCAGGGTCGGCCCGGCCTCGTCGTGGGATTTGCCGCCGAAACCAACGACGTGGTCGACAACGCCACCGCCAAGCGGGCGCGCAAGGGATGCGATTGGATCGTCGCGAACGATGTTTCCCCGGCCACGGGTATCATGGGCGGGACCGAGAACGCGGTGGTCCTGATCACGGACGCCGGGGCGGAAAAATGGGACCGCGCGGGCAAGGACGAGGTCGCGCGCAAACTGGCGCGCCGCATCGCGCAGGCGCTGGGATAGGGCAGGGCATGGTGACGATCAGCATGCGCTGGGCCGAGGGCGCCGACGATACGATCGGCCTGCCGTCCTATGAAACCGATCAGGCCGCCGGTGCGGATCTGCGCGCCAACCTGCCCGAAGGCCCGGTGATCGTGCCGCAGGGAGGCCGCGCGCTGGTCTCCACCGGGTTGCACATGGCGATCCCGCCCGGCTTCGAGGTGCAGATCAGGCCGCGATCCGGGCTCGCGCTGAAACACGGGCTGACCCTGCCCAACAGTCCCGGCACCATCGACGCGGACTATCGCGGCGTTGTCGGTGTCATTCTGCTGAACACCGGCGCGGAACCGTTCGAGGTGACGCACGGGATGCGCATCGCCCAGATGGTGGTCGCGCCGGTGGTGCAGGCGGAATTTGCCCTCGCGACGGATCTCGACGACACCGCCCGCGGCAGCGGGGGGTTCGGCTCGACGGGGGTCACCTGATGTTGCTGGTCGCCGTCATGGCCGCGGCCATCTGGTTTGGGGGCGGGCTGATCGGGGCGCCGAGGCAGGTGCGGCTGACGCTGCTCGGCGTGCTCTACCTTGCGGTGCTCGGCATACAGGTCACCTTTCCCGCAACCCATCCGCTGGTGATCAACACCGGCGGCAGCGCGGCGCCCTGGCTGCTTCTGGGGGGTGCGGTGGCGCTCTTTCTGGCCTACCGGGCCCTGATCCGTGCCCTGCGCAGACGGGCGGGCGGCGCGGCGGAAGACGCCGGACCGGTCCGGCGCGGCGCGTTTTCCGACGCGGAACTCAACCGGTACGCGCGCCACATCGTCCTGCGCGAAGTCGGCGGCGCGGGCCAGAAGGCGCTGAAGAACGGGCGCGTGCTGGTGATCGGCGCGGGCGGGCTGGGTTCACCGGCCCTGCAATACCTCGCCGCGGCGGGTGTCGGCACCATCGGTGTCATTGATGATGACACCGTCGAGAACGCCAACCTTCAGCGGCAGGTGATCCACCGCGACTCCTCGATCGGGATGCCAAAGGTCTTTTCCGCGCAGCAGGCGGTGGAGGCGCAGAATCCCTTCGTCACGCTGCGGCCCTACCACCGCCGCATGACGGTCGAGATCGCGGACGACCTCGTTTCGGACTACGATCTGGTTCTTGATGGCTGTGACAACTTCGATACCCGCTACCTTGTCAACGCGGCCTGTGTGCGTGCGGGCAAGCCGCTGGTCTCGGGTGCATTGAGCCAGTGGGAAGGCCAGCTTTCCGTGTTCGATCCGGCGCAGGGTGCACCCTGCTACCAATGCGTCTTCGATGTGCCGCCCGCGCCGCACCTCGCGCCGTCCTGCGCCGAGGCCGGGGTGATCGGGCCGCTGCCCGGCGTCGTCGGGTCCATGATGGCGGTCGAGGCGATCAAGCTGCTGACTGGCGCGGGCACACCGGCGCGGGGGCAGATGCTGATCTACGACGCGCTTTTCGGAGAGAGCCGCAGCATCACCATCACGCGCCGGGCCGATTGCCCGACCTGCGGCGGGACGGCCGGCACCTGATGCGGGGCGCATTGTAACTGGCCGCGCCGCGACCTAGCTTGGGGACAAAGGAGTTCCCCATGACAAACCCGCTGCTGCAAGACTGGCAAACCCCCTTCGACATCGCGCCTTTCGACCGGATTTCCGACGATGATTTCGCCCCCGCGCTGGAAGAGGCCCTGACCGCGCACAACGCGGAAATCGCGGCAATCGCGGAAAACCCCGATCCGGCCGACTTCGCCAACACGATCGAGGCACTGGAATCGGCGGGCCGCGCCCTGGACAAGGTGCTGGGCGTGTTCTTTACCGTCGCCGGGGCCGACAGCACCCCGGCGCGGGAAAAGCTTCAGCG
Source organism: Sulfitobacter alexandrii (assembly GCF_001886735.1). NCBI lineage: Bacteria > Pseudomonadati > Pseudomonadota > Alphaproteobacteria > Rhodobacterales > Roseobacteraceae > Sulfitobacter > Sulfitobacter alexandrii. The sequence continues at coordinate 3,269,561 of NZ_CP018076.1, read as the reverse complement.
GGACTTCTCGCCCAAGCTGGCGGCCCATTTCTCGGAGATTTCGGCGAACAAGGCGCTGTTCGCCCGCGTGGCCGAGGTATGGGAAAAGCGTGACGATCTGGACCTGACGGATGAACAGGCGCGCGTGCTGATGCTGACCCACCGTGGCTTCGTGCGCGCAGGGGCCGCGCTGGACGGACAGGAGGCGGCCCGCATGAAGGAGATCAAGGGGCGGCTTGCGGTGCTTGGCACCCAGTTTACCCAGAACCTGCTGGCCGACGAGCGCAACTGGTACATGGAACTGACCGAGGATGACCTGACAGGGCTGCCCGACTTCGTGGTCGATGCCGCCCGTGCCGCTGGCGAAGAAAAAGGCGTCGACGGCCCCGTGGTCACCCTGTCGCGGTCGCTGATCGTTCCGTTCCTGCAGTTCTCGCCCCGCCGCGACCTGCGCGAGCGGGCCTTTCGTGCCTGGGAGGCGCGGGGCGCTGGTGGAGGTGAGACCGACAACCGCGCCATCGCGGCCGAGATCCTCGCCCTGCGCGAGGAGCGCGCCAAGCTGCTGGGGTATGAGACCTTCGCAACCTACAAGCTGGAAACCGAAATGGCCAAGACGCCGCAGGCCGTGCGCGACCTGCTGATGGAAGTCTGGACGCCTGCGAAAACACAGGCCGAGGCCGATGCGGAGGTGCTGACCGGCATGATGCACGCCGATGGCGTGAATGGCGATCTCGCCCCGTGGGACTGGCGTTACTACGCGGAGAAGCGGCGCGCGGCGGAGCATGACCTCGACGAGGCCGCGATGAAGCCCTACTTCCAGCTCGACCGCATGATCGACGCGGCCTTCGACTGTGCCAATCGCCTGTTCGGGCTCGAATTCGCACCTCTGGACGTGCCGCTCTACCACCCGGATTGCCGGGCTTGGGACGTGACGCGAAATGGCGAGCATGTCGCCGTGTTCATCGGAGATTACTTCGCCCGCGGATCGAAGCGTTCGGGCGCGTGGTGTTCGGCCATGCGCGGCCAGGCGAAGTTCCCCAAGGAACAGCGCCCCGTGGTCATCAACGTCTGCAATTTTGCCAAGTCCGATCCGGCGTTGTTGTCCTACGACGACGCGTGCACGCTGTTTCACGAATTCGGCCACGCGCTGCACCAGATGCTTTCCGACGTGACCTATGAAAGCGTCAGCGGCACCTCTGTCGCCCGTGATTTCGTGGAACTGCCCAGCCAGCTGTACGAGCACTGGCTCGAGGTGCCCGAAGTGCTGGCCGAATTCGCGACCCACGCCCGCACGGGCGAACCGATGCCGAGGGACATGCTGGACAAGGTGCTGGCGGCAGGCACGTTCGACATGGGCTTCCAGACGGTGGAATACGTCGCCTCCGCTTTGGTGGACCTCGCGTTTCACGACGGCACCGCGCCCGCGGACCCGATGGCGCGGCAGGCCGAGATCCTGACGGAAATCGGGATGCCCGAAGCGATCCGGATGCGTCACGCGACCCCGCAGTTCGCCCATGTCTTTTCGGGCGACGGATATTCCAGCGGCTACTACAGCTACATGTGGTCGGAGGTCATGGACGCGGATGCCTTCGAGGCATTCGAGGAAGCCGGCGGTGCCTTCGATCCCCACACGGCGGCGGCGCTGGAGCGGCACATCCTCTCCAGCGGCGGCAGTCGCGATGCGGCAGAGCTCTACACTGCCTTCCGCGGCCGGTTGCCGGGGGTCGAGGCCCTGCTGCGGGGGCGGGGGCTCATCGCGGCCTGAACGGGCGCTGCGCTTCGGTTACCGTACCGAGGCGCGCCTGCTCAGTATCCGAGGCCGCGGTCGACGAGGTTCAGGAACGCCTCTCCCGCCTCGCCCCGGCGCACGTTCTCGGCGATGGATTCGGATGCCGTGCGCGCACGGGTGGCCGCGGCGATATGCGGCGTCACCGTCACCTTGGGGTGGGCCCAGTAGGGATGGTCGGACGGCAGCGGTTCCGTGCGGAACACGTCCAGCGTGGCGTGGCCGATCTGGCCGCTGTCGAGCGCGGCCAGCAGCGCATCATCGTCGATCAGCGGGCCGCGTCCCGGATTGATGATGCAGGCGCCCTTCGGCATCAGCGCGAGCGTCTCGGCATTCAGCGTGTTCTCTGTCGCCGGGGTATCGGGCAGCAGCAGCACGGCGATCTCGGCCTTGGACAGGGCCTGTTTCAGTCCGTCCTCGCCGTGCAGGCAGGTGACACCGGACACGTCCTTGGGGCTGCGCGACCAGCCGAAGACATCAAAGCCGATGTCTTTCAGAACGTCCGCCGCGGCACTGCCGAGCGCCCCCATGCCCAGCATCACCACCTTGCGTTCCGGCGCCAGCGGGGGCGTGCGCGGTTCCCACCGGGCGTCCGTGCGGGTGATGTCCGTGTCCAGCCCGAGGTGATACCGCATCACGTGGCCCGTGACCCATTCCACCATGCCCCGGGTCAGGCCGGGGTCCACCATGCGGGCCAGCGGAATCTTCAGTGTCTCGTTGCCCACCACGTTCTCGACGCCGGCCCAGAGGTTCAGCACGGCCTTGGCGCGCGTATAAGGGGTGAAATCCTGCAGATCGCTGTTGGGGCATAGACGATGTAATCGACCTCGGCAGGCGGGATGTCGGTGCCCAGCCGGGCGTCGACACCGGCGTCGGCCAGCGCCTTGCGCAGCGGTTGCTCATAGGTTTCCCACCGCTCTTGCTTGGCGGCGAACAGGACATTCACGGTCATGGATTACCTCGGTCTGTGGATATGGGCGGATTGGACCAGCCCGAAAGCCAGCAGCAGGACCAGCATGGCCGAACCGCCATAGCTGACAAGCGGAAGGGGCACCCCGACAACCGGTGCGAGCCCCATTACCATCGACATGTTCACGGCGAAGAACAGAAAGAAGTTCAGCGCGATGCCCAGCGTCAGAAGGGAAGAGAACCGGTCCTTGTTCAGGACCGCGGTGACCACGCAGAACAGCAGGATCATCGCGTAAAGGCCCAGCAGACTGAAGCCGCCGACGAATCCGAACTCCTCGGCCAGGGTGGTGAAGATGAAGTCCGTATGCTTTTCCGGCAGGAAGTTGAGCCGCGATTGCGTGCCCTGCATGAAGCCGCGACCGGTCCAGCCACCGGACCCCAGCGCGATCTTGGACTGCGTGATGTGATAGCCTGCGCCCAGCGGATCGGCCGCAGGGTCGAGAAACGTGTCGATGCGCCGGTACTGATAGTCGTTCAGCAGTTGCCACGTCGTCCCGCGCGACTGGAATACCGCGGTGATCAGCCCGGTGGCCGAGGCGATGACGGCGGCGAAATAGGCCCAGTGCACCCCGGCCAGGAACATCAGCCCGCCCCCCGCCGTAAGCAGCAGGATCGCCGTCCCGAGATCGGGCTGACGCAGAACCAGCGCGGTCGGCACCATGATGATCAGCACCGGCAGCAGCACCCAGAAGGGGCGCGAGACCTTCTTGGCCGGCAGCCAGTCGTAATAGGCCGCCAGGAACATCACCAGCGTGATCTTCATCAATTCCGAAGGCTGAAGATCCATGAAGCCGAGGTCGATCCACCGCTGCGAGCCCTTGCGTTCGTCACCGATCAGGGCCACCGCGATCAGCAGCACGAGTGAAACGCCATAGGCCAGGCCGGACAGGTTGCGCCACAGCCAGATCGGGATCAGCGCCACGGTCAGCATCAGCGCGAAACCCAGCGCGAAACGCTCCATCTGCGGCTCTGCCCAGGGGCTGAAGGATCCGCCCGCGACGGAGTAGAGCATCAGGAAGCCGATGCCGCAGACCGATGCGAGGAGCAGGGTAAGCGGCCAGTTCAGGTGCAGGATCTTGCGAAAGCCGGTGGGGACGGATTTGACCGTGTACTCGAGATAGCTCATGCCTGATCGTTTCCGTCCAGGGCCGCCTGGGGCTGCATCTCGCGCAGCTTGCGCTGCTGGGTCTTGATCCGGCCGCGGTCGGCGGTCGGGTAGGCTTCGAGCGGCGGATCGCCCCCCGCCAGCGCCTGAAGGATCACGTCACGCGCGATGGGCGCTGCCGCGGTCGACCCGCCGCCGCCGTGTTCCACCAGAACCGATATGGCGTAACGCGGCTTGTCGAAGGGGGCAAAGCTGACGAACAGCGCGTGATCGCGCCGTTCCCACGGCAGGTCCTCGTTGCGGCTGACGCCACGGGCGCGTTCGGCGGCGGTGATGTTGCGGACCTGGCTTGTCCCGGTCTTGCCCGCCATCCGGAATTCCTCCGCGATGATCCGCGACCGGTAGGCGGTCCCCCGTCGGTTGTTGACCACCTCGAACATCGCATTGCGCATCTTGCGCAGGTTGTTCTCGTTCATGTTCAGCGGCTCGCCGGCCCCGCTGGGCTGTTCGACGCCATCGATCGTCTTGACCAGGCGCGGCATCACGGCACGGCCCGTGGCGATGCGTGCGCTCATCACGGCAAGCTGAAGCGGAGAGGCGAGCATGAAGCCCTGCCCGATGGAGGCGTTGACCGTATCGCCGATCACCCAGTCCGCTCCGCGGGTGGCGCGCTTCCATTCCTTCGTCGGCGTCAGCCCCGACGCCACGGAGGACAGCGCGAGGTCGTGCTTGATGCCAAGGCCGAAGCGGTTGGCCATGGCAGAGATCTTTTCGATCCCGACCTTGAGGGCGAGGTCGTAGTAGTACACGTCGCAGGACTGCTTGAGCGAGTTCTCGAGGTCCACCCAGCCATGCCCCGCGCGCTTCCAGCAGTGGAACCGCCGGCCCGCCACCTCGAGATGGCCGGGGCAATAGACGGTCTCGTCCGGGCCGATGATCCCTTCCTCGATGGCCGCCATCGCCACCATCATCTTGAAGGTCGATCCCGGCGGGTACGTGCCCTGCACCGTCTTGTTGACCAGCGGGCGGTATTTCGACTCCAGCAACGGGTTGTAATCCTTGGAGGAGATGCCGCCGATGAACAGGTTCGGATCGTAGGAGGGGGCCGAGGCGATGGCGGCCAGATCGCCGTTCTCGCAGTCGATCACGACGACCGCCGCGCTTTCCTCGCTCAGGCGGGCCTGCACGTAGCGTTGCAGGTTGGCATCCACGGTCAGCTGGATGTCCTTGCCGGATTCCCCTTCGCGGCGGGACAGTTCCCGCATGACCCGTCCGGTGGCGTTGACCTCCACCTGCTTGGTGCCCGCCTTGCCGCGCAGGATGTCCTCGCGCCGGGCCTCAACGTTGATCTTGCCGATCTGGAACCGCGGGATGCGCAGCAACTGGTCGGGATCCTCGAGCGCGTCGAGATCCGCCTGGCTGACCCGGCCCACCCGGCCGACCACGTGGGCGAAATCCTGGCCGCGCGGATAGACCCGCGTCAGGCCGACCTCGGGGGTGACACCGGGCAGGGCAGGGGCGTTGACGCTGACCCGGCTGACATCGTCCCAGCTCACGTCGTCCACGATCGTGACCGGCAGGAACGGCGCGGATCGCCGGATCTCGGCCATGGCGCGTTCGCGAACGTCCGGCTCGATGGTGATGATGCGGCTCAGGCGGTCCATCACCGCCTCTGCATCGCCCGCGTCCTCCCGGACCATCACGATCCGGTAGCTGGGCACGTTCTGGGCGAGCAGGACGCCATTGCGGTCGAAGATCTCGCCGCGCGCGGGGGGGATCAGCCTGATGTTGATCCGGTTCTCCTCGGCCAGCAGCCGGAACTGGTCGGCCTGATCGACCTGCAGATACCGCATCCGCGCGGCCAGCCCGCCCATGAACAGCAGCTGCGCCCCGCCCAGCAGGGCGGCACGCCGTGTCAGCCGGGTGTGGCTGGCGTCGTTTTCTGCGCGGTTGCGTCTCATCTGTCGTGCTCCCTCAGACCCGCTGGCCCAACGCATCCAGATCGCCGGGCGCCGTCTTGCGCACACGCATGATTCCGTGGGTAACGGCGACGATCAGCGGATAGAATAGCAGGGACATGCCCAGTTCCGAAAGGCTCAGCGTCAGGCCGGGCACCGGGACCATCACAATTGCGAGGATCAGCCGGTTCGCGGCCATGATTAGGACCATGACCATGCCGACGGTCAGCCATTCGGCGGCGAAACCGCCATCGCGCAAGGACCGGCCGCGCGACTTGAGGTTCTCGCACCCGATCAGCGCCAGCAGTGCAAAGAGACCGGGAGGGCGCTGCAGAAGCAGGTCGGTCAGCAGGAACGCCAGCGCCAGTGCCGGCGCAGGCACGTACTCGGGGCGGCGCAGGCTCCACGCGCAGGCAAAGCAGAGCAGCAGGTTCGGCCCCGCCCATGCGCGCGGCGTGGTCTCCATCGGCAGGAGCTGGAAAAACAGGATGACCAGCGCCAGCAGCAGGAAGGCCGCGCGCATCGCCCAGAGCCGGGTCTGAGACAGGTCGTTCATTCGCCCACCTCCACATCCGCCTCGGCCTGTACGCCCTCTTGCGTCGGCGCTGCTTGGGCGTCCTCTGGCAACAGCGGGCCTTCGGGCGTGATGACCTGCGCATTGTCGGTGACCCGTTCGGTGCCGTGGTGGCGCAGGACTCGCAGGAATTCCAACCGCTCATAGTCCGCCGCAAGGCGGACCCGCAGCCGGCCGCCGGGGTCCGCCGCGACCTGTCCGATCAGCAGCCCGGCCGGAAACACGCCGCCGTCCCCCGAAGAGATCACCCGGTCGCCGGGCCGCACGAGGTCCGGGCTTTCGATGAAGTCGAGCGGCGGGGCGGCGGAATTGTCTCCCGCCACGATGGTGCGCTGTCCCGAAGGCTGGATGATCGCCGGTATGCGACTGGAGGCATCGGTCAGAAGGATCACCCGCGCGGTATTCTCCGCGACGCCCGAGATCCGGCCGACAAGGCCGATCCCGTCCATCGTGGCCCAGCCGTCCACGATTCCGTCGCGCGCGCCCACGTTCAGCAGGACCGATTGCCGGAACGGAGAGCCGGAGTCGGCCAGCACGACCCCGGTGATGAAGGTCAGGCGGGGATCCAGCCGAACCTTGTTGAGGTCCAGCAGGCGGGCATTCTCCTGTTCGAGTTGCAACGCCGCTTCCTTCCACGCCTGCATCTGCCGCAGTTCGCTGCGCAGCTCCTGGTTCTGCTCGCTGAGCCGCTGGTAGGACTGGAAGTTCCGCAGCAGGTTGATCGTGCCGGTCACCGGCGCCATGGCCCAGTCCATGTTGGGCACCAGCCGGTCGGTGATCTGGGCGCGGAACCGTTCGACCCTCGGGCTGTCGATCCGCCAGACAAGGAAGGTCGCGCCGAGGGCCAGTATCAGGACAGCGAGCAGCAACCGGCGCAACGGGCCGGTGAAGTCACTGCTGTTCGAGCGGTCTTTGGCCATGTCACAAGCGCTCCTGCCAGGGGGGCGGCCAGGCGGATGGTATCAGGTTTCAGCTGTCGTAGTCGATGGCATGACGCAGCTGCTTCTCGTACTCCAGCGCCTTGCCGGTGCCAAGCGCCACGCAGTTGAGCGATTCATCCGCGATGGAAACGGCAAGACCGGTCTGTTCGCGCAGCGCGAGGTCGAGATCGCCCAGAAGCGCGCCGCCACCGGTCAGCATCACGCCGCGGTCGACGATGTCCGCCGCGAGGTCGGGTGGCGTGGTTTCCAGCGCGGTCATCACCGCTTCGCAGATCTGCTGCACCGGTTCGGCCAGCGCCTCGGCGATCTGGGCCTGCGTCACCTCGATCTCCTTGGGCACGCCGTTCAGCAGGTCGCGTCCGCGAATCTGCATCGACGTCCCGCGCCCGTCGTCGGGCATCCGCGCGGTCCCGATGGAGGTCTTGATCCGTTCCGCCGTCGTTTCGCCCACGAGCAGGTTCTGCTGGCGCCGCAGGTAGCTGATGATGGCCTCGTCCATGCGGTCGCCGCCGACCCGGACGGACCGGGCATAGACGATGTCGCCCAGTGACAGCACGGCGACCTCGGTCGTCCCGCCGCCGATGTCCACCACCATGTTCCCGGTGGGGTCCGTGATCGGCATGCCTGCCCCGATGGCGGCCGCGATGGGTTCGGCGATCAGTCCGGCGCGGCGCGCGCCGGCGCTCAGCACCGATTGGCGAATCGCGCGTTTCTCGACGGGCGTCGCGCCGTGGGGCACGCAGACGATGATCTTGGGCTTTGAAAAGGTCGACCGTTTGTGCACCTTGCGGATGAAATGCTTGATCATCTCCTCGGCGGTGTCGAAGTCGGCGATGACGCCTTCGCGCATCGGGCGGATCGCCTCGATGCTGCCGGGCGTGCGGCCCAGCATCAGCTTCGCGTCCTCGCCCACCGCCAGCACCTTCTTGACGCCGTCCTTGATGTGATAGGCGACCACCGAAGGTTCGGACAGGACAATCCCGCGTCCCTTGACGTAGACGAGCGTGTTCGCAGTGCCCAGGTCAATCGCCATGTCCGAAGAAAACATGCCGCGGAGATTTCCAAAGATGTTCATGCGGTGCAGATCCCGAATAAGCTAAATCAGCCCGCGACTCTGACCGAGGCGGGCGCGCAGCCCTTATAGGCATCACCCGGCCGGGGCGAAAGGGGGCTTTCGGCAGGTTCGGCATCTTGTCGCCACCGGGGGCGGACTAGGTTAAGGTCCGGTGAACAACTCAGGGCGGAGACCTCTCATGAAGAAAATTCAGACCCTCGGCGTCCATCACATCACGCTGACAGGCGCAGATCGCCAGACCACGATCGACTTCTGGGAGGGGGTGCTCGGCATGCCTTTCATCTTCGATCAGCCCAACCTCGACGACCCGGACGAAGGGCACCTGTACTTCGATCCCGGCGACGGGCGGCTCATCACCGTCTTCACCAACGAGAAACGCGGTCGGGTCCACGACCGGACGCCGATGGACCCCGGTTGCGTCCACCACCTCGCACTCGAAGTGGACCAGGCCACGCACGAGCAGGTTCTGGACCGCCTCGCGGAAAGGGGCATACCCAATTCGGGGGTCAAGGACCGGGGCTTCATGCATTCGATATACTTCAAGGATCCGCTGGGCTTTCTCATCGAACTGGCCTGCTACACCTTCATTCCCCCCCGCGGCAGCAGCCACGCCGAGGTCATGATGGAGGCCCACAAGATCCGGGTGCAGCGGGGCGACAAGGCCATCGGGCGCACGCATCTCGCGGACGCCGTGCTGCGGATCGTCCAGCGCGGGCAGGCTTCGCTCAGCGAGGATCGCGGCGCGCGCAACCCCTACGATCGTTGAGGCCCGGTCAGCCCTTGCCGACGTTCTTGGCGAAGGACTCCTTGAAATCCGCTTGCTGGGTCGCGCTGGCGTCGGTCTGGTAGTTCGCCTTCCACGCGTCCATGCTCATGCCGTAGAAGATCTCGCGCGCTTCTTCCTTGCCCATCTCGATGCCGCGGGCGTTGGCCGCCTCCTGGTACCAGCGGCTCAGGCAGTTGCGGCAAAACCCGGCGAGATTCATCAGGTCGATGTTCTGAACATCGGTGCGGTCCCGCATCAGGTGATGCTGCAGCCGGCGGAACGCGGCGGCCTGCAATTCGATTTCCTGTTGGGTCGGCTCTTGCGGACTGGACATGGCGATCTCCTTTGCGTGTGAAGCTGGGGGCGGACCGCGCGGGTGTCAAGCATCGCCACCGGCCACGGCGCGATCCCGGCATCGGTCGGCAAAAGTCTGGCCCATTCTTTGCATTCGTGAAACCTTGTGCGGATAGGACAGCGGGGCTTCATGTGCGGCGCAATGCGTGTTACCGCTAACGGAAGCGATCGGAGCACGTGCCGGTCCAGACGAAGAGACAGGAAAAGACAGATGAGACGCCTGCGCAACGTGAAGATCGTGGCCACCCTTGGCCCGGCATCCGACACCTACGAGATGATCGAAACCCTGCACAAGGCGGGGGCGGACGTGTTCCGCCTGAACATGAGCCACGGCAGCCACGAGGAAATCCGCGAGAAGCACCGCATCATCCGCGAGGTCGAGGAAAACCTCGGCAGCACCATCGGCATTCTCGCCGATCTTCAGGGGCCCAAGCTGCGCGTCGGTGTCTTTGCCGGCGACAGCGAACAGCTCGACCCCGGCAGCCGTTTCCGCCTGGACCTGGACGAGGCGGAAGGCGACGCGAGCCGGGTCAACCTGCCGCATCCCGAGATTTTCCAGGCGCTCGAGCCGGGGTCGACCCTTCTGGTCGATGACGGCAAGATCAGGCTGAAGGTGCGTGACTGCGGGGACGACTTCGCGGACTGCGAAGTGGTGATCGGCGGCATCATCTCGAACCGCAAGGGCGTGAACGTGCCGGATGTCGTCCTGCCGCTCGCCGCCCTGTCGGACAAGGACCGTGCCGATCTGGAATTCGTCTGCGATCTCGGCGTCGACTGGCTCGCGCTCAGTTTCGTGCAGCGGCCCGAGGACGTGGCCGAGGCGCGTGATCTCGCCCGTGGCCGCGCCGCGATCCTGTCGAAGATCGAAAAACCCTCCGCCGTGACCCGCTTCGACGACATTCTCGAGGCCAGCGACGGCATCATGGTCGCCCGCGGCGATCTGGGTGTGGAACTGCCGGTGCAGAATGTGCCCCCGATCCAGAAGCGGCTCGTGCGCAAGTGCCGGATGGCGGGCAAGCCGGTCATCGTGGCCACCCAGATGCTCGAATCCATGATCGAAAGCCCGATGCCGACGCGGGCCGAGGTGTCGGACGTGGCCACCGCGATCTACGAAGGCGCGGACGCGGTCATGCTGTCGGCGGAATCCGCGGCGGGTTCCTATCCGGTGCAGGCCGTGCAGACGATGAACAACGTCGCCACCGAGGTGGAGCTGGACCCGACGTATACCCAGATCATCGAGTCCTCGCGCATCGCCGACCGCGAGACGGTGGCGGACGCCATCGTCGCCGCCGCCCGCGAAATCGCGGAAACAACCGAGATCAAGGCGATCTGCTGCTTTACCCAAAGCGGGACGACCGCGGTCCTGACAGCGCGGGAACGCCCGCGCGTTCCGATCATCGCATTGACGCCCGATGTGCGCACCGCCCGCCGCCTCGCCCTGAGCTGGGGCACGAACTGCGTCATCACCCCGCCGCTGGACCGTTTCAAGCTGGCCGTCGTCGCCGCGGTCAAGGCCGCCCGTGCCGAGGGCTTCGCGCAGGCCAAGGACCAGATCGTCGTCACCGCGGGCGTGCCGTTCAACGTGCCGGGTACCACAAACATCCTGCGTGTGGCCCCCTGCGACGAAAAATTGATTTTCGCGTCCGATCCGGAGTAGCGTCCTACTGCAACTGAATTTTTCATGCAGGAGTGGTCGGTCATGGACCCTGATCTGGCACTTGTCATCGGCATCGTGATCGCCGCGCTTTCGATACCCTCCATCCTGTCGGCGCTGTCCGACAGCCGCGCACCGCGTGCCTCGGCACTGACCGTCCTGATCGGCGGCGGGCTGATCCTCTATGCGCTCACGAACAAGCCGCAGGGTTACGCCCTGGGCGAGGTGCCGGACGTCTTCGTCAACGTGGTGGCCCGCTACATGCCCTGACGGGCCGGTGCCCAAACGCCAGCGCGCGCAACGCGGCTCTTGTCAAACCGGCACAACCCTCCTATACGCCCTCACTCAACCCGCGCGTCCGGCCGATGTGGCATGCCGAGTCGCGCGAAAACCGAACTCAAGAGACGGAGACGGAAATGCCCAAGATGAAGACGAAGTCGAGCGCGAAGAAGCGCTTCAAGATCTCGGCGACCGGAAAGGTCATCGGGGGTCAGGCCGGCAAGCGCCATGGCATGATCAAGCGGACCAAGAAGTTCATCCGCGACGCACGTGGCACGACAGTCCTGTCAGAGCCCGATGCAAAGATCATCAAGGGCTACATGCCCTACGACCGCTGATAACGCCCAAGGAGAACCGAGATGTCCCGAGTCAAAAGTGGTACAGTCACCCACGCCCGCCACAAGAAGATCGTCAAGGCCGCCAAAGGTTACTACGGCCGTCGCAAGAACGTCTTCAAGGTTGCAACACAGGCCGTCGACAAGGCCAACCAGTACGCCACGCGCGACCGCAAGGCCCGCAAGCGCAACTTCCGCGCCCTGTGGATCCAGCGGATCAACGCCGCCGTCCGCGCCCATGACGAATCGCTTACCTACAGCCGCTTCATCAACGGCCTGAACCTGGCCGGCATCGAAGTGGACCGGAAAGTTCTGGCAGATCTGGCCGTGCACGAGCCCGAAGCCTTCGGTGCGATCGTCAAGCAGGCACAGGCGTCGCTCGCCGCCTGAGGCAGACGTCACATCCAGTTACGGAAAAACCCCGCCGGTTCGGCGGGGTTTTTTTGTTTCACGCAAGAATCGGGGGTGGGGGACTTCAGCCCCCCGCGCCGCTGCCACCGATGCTGAGCGCCGACGCCATGCCTGGCGCCTTCGATTCGCCGCCCAACTCGTCGCGAACGGCCTTTTCGATCCGTGCGCCGATGTCCGCGTCGATGTTGCGCCAGTATTCGAACGCCCGCACCAGCACCTTCTCGCTGACGCCGTCGCACAGGTGTCCGGTGACGTTGTTCACCAACCGCTCGCGCGCGGCGTCGTCCATGACATCCCGGACCAGCGCGCCTGCCTGCGACCAGTCGTCATCGTCTTCGCGCAGGGTATAGGCGCTGCGGACCATGTCGCCGTCCGCATGCCACAGGCCCGCTTCTGTCGGGAGGGGCTGCGCGGCGGGCCCGCCGTAGGAATTGGGCGCATAGACCGGGTCTTCGACCTTCTGCGTCCGGCCTGCGCCGTCCTTGGTATAAGCATGGACAGGCGCCTGCGGCTTGTTGACCGGGATTTCCTTGTAGTTGACGCCAAGCCGGGCGCGGTGGGCGTCGGCATAGGAAAACCCGCGTGCCAGCAACATCTTGTCCGGTGACAGGCCGACGCCCGGCACCATGTTGTTCGGCTCGAAGGCGGCCTGCTCGATTTCCGTGTGGAAATCGGTCGGGTTGCGATCCAGCACCAGTTTGCCCACCTCGATCAGCGGATAATCCTCGTGCGGCCATGTCTTGGTCAGGTCGAACGGGTTGATCCGGTAGGTCTTGGCATCCTCGTAGGGCATGATCTGCCATTTCAGTGTCCAGCTCGGGTGGTTGCCCTTGTGGATGTTGTCGAACAGGTCGCGCCGGTGATAGTCGCTGTCGGCCCCGGCCATCTTGTCGGCCTCTTCCTGCGTGAAATGCGCATTGCCGTCGCCCTGGTCGGTGTGGAAGTGGAACTTGACCCAGAACAACTCGCCCTCTTCGTTGACGAGGCTGTAGGTATGGCTGGAATAGCCGTTCATCTCCCGCCAGGTCTTCGGAATGCCCCGGTCGCCCATCAGGTAGGCGACCTGGTGCGCGCTCTCGGGTGACAGGGTCCAGAAATCCCACTGCATGTCATGATCGCGCAACCCGTTGTCGGCGCGCCGCTTCTGGCTCCGGATGAAGTTCTGGAACTTGATCGGGTCGCGGACAAAGAAGATGGGCGTGTTGTTTCCCACCATGTCGAAGTTGCCGTCCTCGGTATACATCTTCACCGAAAAGCCGCGCGGGTCGCGCCATGTGTCGGGGCTGCCGCGTTCGCCCGCCACCGTCGAGAACCGCATCAGGACATCGGTTTTCGCGCCGGGCTGGAACACCTTTGCCTTGGTATAGCGCGACACGTCCTGCGTTACTTCGAAATAGCCGAAGGCGCCGGAACCCTTTGCATGGGGCTGACGCTCCGGGATGCGCTCCCGGTTGAAATTCGCCATCTGCTCCAGCAGGTAGTGATCGTGAAGAACGATGGGTCCGTCCGGACCCACGGTCAGGGAGTGCTCGTCGCTTTGCACGCGGATACCGGCATCTGTCGTCGTCGGGGGGACATTCGTCTTGCGGGCCATGAATTCCTCATTGTCTGGGGTGCTTGTGGCAGGAACAACCGGCATCCGGTCTCGGTTCCCGCCCGCCATCTTGCAATCGATGGGCGGTGCGGCTAGCAGGGCAGCAGAAGCATGCGAGGCCCCCATGGAAGACCTGTCAGCCAAATACCTTTCCCGTATCGCCGACGCGCGCGATGAGGCCGCTCTGGAAGAGATCCGCCTGGCCGCGGTGGGCAAGAAGGGCGAAGTGTCGCTGAAGATGCGCGAGCTGGGCAAGATGACCCCCGAGGAACGGCAGGTTGCCGGCCCCGCCCTGAACGCGCTCAAGGACGAGATCAACTCGGCGCTGGCGGCCAAGAAGGCAGCGCTGGGCGATGCGGCGCTGGACGAAAGACTGCGCAGCGAATGGCTCGACGTCACGCTGCCCACCCGCCCCCGGCGGCAAGGCACGATACACCCGGTCAGCCAGGCCACCGAGGAACTGACCGCGATTTTCGCCGAGATGGGCTTTTCCGTGGCCGAGGGGCCGCGCATCGACACCGACTGGTATAATTTCGACGCGCTGAACATTCCCGGCCACCATCCGGCCCGCGCCGAGATGGACACGTTCTACATGGCCCGCGCGGAAGGGGACAATCGCCCGCCGCACGTGCTGCGCACGCATACCTCTCCGGTCCAGATCCGCACGATGGAAACGCAGGGCGCGCCGCTGCGCATCATCTGTCCCGGCGGTGTCTATCGGGCCGACTACGACCAGACCCACACGCCCATGTTCCACCAGGTCGAGGGGCTGGCGATCGACAAGGATATCTCCATGGCGAACCTCAAGTGGGTGCTGGAGGAATTCTTTGCCGCCTTCTTCGAGATCGACGGGATCAAGACCCGCTTCCGCGCCTCCCACTTTCCCTTCACCGAACCCTCGGCCGAGGTGGACATCCAGTGCTCCTGGGTGGATGGCCAGCTGCGCATCGGCGAAGGCGACGGATGGCTCGAGGTGCTGGGCAGCGGCATGGTGCACCCCAATGTCCTCCGGGCCGGCGGCATCGACCCCGACCAGTGGCAGGGCTTCGCTTTCGGCATGGGGATCGACCGCATCGCGATGCTGAAATACGGTATCCCCGACCTGCGCGCCTTCTTCGACAGCGATCTGCGCTGGTTGCGGCATTACGGCTTCGCCGCGCTGGACCAGCCCAACCTGCACGCCGGGCTCAGCCGCTAGGACCGGGCATGAGGCTGTTCCACCGAGACAGACGCGAAGATTCCGAGGCGCACCGCCGCGTCTATGCCCGGTTCGAGATCGCCTATACGACGGTCGATTTCATGGCCGCCGTGTTGTTCATCGTGGGGTCGGTGATGTTCTTTTACGACGCGTGGCAGGAAACCGGCACATGGCTGTTCCTGGTGGGGTCGGTGTTCTTTGCGGCCAAGCCGACGTTGCGGCTGTGGCGCGAGGTCAAGCTCTACCGCCTTGGCGACATGGACGACCTTGCGGACCGTGTTTACAGGGCCGACAAGAGCGACTGACCGCGCGCGCCGGCGCCGGGCTTTTCATTGAAACCCCCCGCATTTGCGGGTACCGAACGCCAAAGACGCATGCACGAGGATCCGCGCGATGAAATTCACCCTGTCCTGGCTCAAGGAGCATCTGGATACGACCGCCTCGGTCGATGAAATCACCTATGCCCTCACCGATCTCGGTCTCGAGGTCGAAGGGGTCGAGGACCGGGGCGCGAAGCTGGCGGATTTCACCATCGGCTACGTGAAATCGGCGGAAAAGCATCCCGATGCCGACCGCCTGCGTGTCTGCCAGGTGGAGACGGACGACGGCCTGACCCAGATCATCTGCGGCGCGCCCAACGCGCGCGAGGGCATCACCGTGGTCGTGGCCAAGCCCGGCGTCTATGTCCCCGGCATCGACACGACCATCGGGGTGGGCAAGATCCGGGGCATCGAAAGCCACGGGATGATGGCCTCGGAACGCGAGATGGAACTGAGCGACGAGCACGACGGCATCATCGAACTCCCATCGGGAGAAGTGGGCCAGCGGTTCGTCGACTGGCTGGCCGAGAATGACCCGGCCAAGGTGGATCCGGTGATCGAGATCGCGATCACCCCCAACCGGCCCGACGCCCTTGGCGTGCGCGGCATCGCCCGTGACCTCGCGGCGCGCGGTCTGGGCAAGCTGAAACCGCGCGACGTGGACGCGGTGGAGGGCAAGTTCGCCTGTCCGATCAGTGTCAGCATCGACGACGACACGCGCGACCAATGCCCGGTCTTCTACGGGCGCGTGATCCGCGGCGTCAGCAACGGACCGTCCCCCGCCTGGCTTCAGGACCGCCTGCGCGCCATCGGTCTGCGCCCGATCTCCTTCCTCGTGGATGTGACCAACTTCTTCACCTTCGACCGCAACCGCCCGCTGCACGTCTTCGACGCGGACAAGATCGCGGGAGGCGCCCTGCGCATCCATCGCGCCAAGGGCGGCGAGACGCTGATGGCGCTGGACGACAGGGAATACACCTTCTCCGAAGGGATGACCCTCATTTCGGACGCAGAGGGCGTCGAAAGCATCGCGGGCGTGATGGGCGGTGAACGGACGGGCTGCACCGAAGAGACGGTGAATGTCTTTGTCGAGGCGGCCTACTTCGATCCGGTGCGCACCGCCTACACGGGCCGGGCGCTCAAGATCAATTCCGACGCACGCTACCGGTTCGAACGCGGGATCGACCCGGCCTGGACGCCGTTCGGCATCGAACATGCCACGCGGATGATCCTCGACCACGCCGGCGGCGAGGCGTCGGAAGTAGTGGTCGCGGGCAAGATCCCCGACACATCGCGCGCCTACCGCCTCGATGCGGCGCGGGTGCAGTCCCTTGTCGGGATGACCATCCCGGAAAGCGACCAGCGCCAGACGCTGACCTCGCTGGGTTTCCGGCTCGAGGGGAACATGGCGCACGTGCCGTCCTGGCGGCCCGATGTCCAGGGCGAGGCCGACCTCGTGGAAGAGGTGGCGCGCGTCGCCTCCCTGACCAAGCTCGAGGGGCGGCCCCTGCCGCGTCTGACCGCCGGCGTGCCGCGCCCGGTCCTGTCCCCCATGCAGCGCCGGATCGGCGCCGCGCGCCGGGCGACAGCCGCGTTGGGTTACAACGAATGTGTCACCTACAGCTTCATCGACCGGGCCTCGGCAGCGCTCTTCGGCGGCGGCACGGAGGAGACCCGGTTGGAAAACCCGATTTCCTCGGACATGAGCCACATGCGCCCCGCGCTGCTGCCCGGCCTGCTTCAGGCGGCGGCCCGCAACCAGGCGCGCGGCCAGCCGGACATGGCGCTGTTCGAAGTCGGGCCGGCCTTCCACGGCGGCGAACCCGGCGACCAGACCGAGATCATCAGCGGCCTGCTGATCGGCCGCACCGGCCCGAAGGATGTGCACGGCGCGTCCCGTCCGGTCGACGTTCACGACGTCAAGGCGGATGCCGAAGCGGTGCTGGCGGCGATGAACGCGCCCGCCCGGGCGCAGATCATGCGCGGCGGGCCGGACTGGTGGCATCCGGGCCGCCACGGCATCATCTGCCTCGGCCCCAAGAAGGTGCTCGGCATCTTCGGTGAACTTCACCCCAGGGTGCTGTCGGCGATGGACGTCAAGGGGCCTGCGATGGCCTTCACCCTCTGGCCGGGCGAGATTCCCCTGCCGCGAAACGCCGGCGCCACCCGTGCCGCGCTCCAGATCAGCGACCTGCAGGCGGTGGAGCGTGATTTCGCCTTTGTGGTGGATGCCGAGGTCGAGGCGCTGACCCTCGTGAACGCGGCGCTGGGCGCGGACAAGGCGCTGATCGACGACGTGCGCGTGTTCGACGAATTCATCGGCGGCGCGCTGGGCGAAGGCAAGAAATCCCTTGCCATCACGGTGCGGATGCAGCCGAGCACCCAGACGCTCAAGGATGCGGACATCGAGGCCGTCGGCGCCAAGGTGATCGACAAGGTCACCAAGGCGACCGGCGGCGTGCTCCGCGGTTGAAGGAGAAGAACGATGCTCAGGGTCTATCTGTCAGGCGAGATCCACACCGACTGGCGTGAAAGGATCACCAAGGGGGCCGAAGGGCTGGATGTGACCTTTACCGGGCCGGTGACCGATCACGCCGCCAGCGACGACTGCGGTGTCGCGATCCTCGGGGCCGAGGACGACAAGTTCTGGCACGATCGCAAGGGCGCGCAGCTGAACGCCATCCGGACCCGCAAGGGGATCGAGGAGGCCGACGTGGTGGTCGTGCGCTTCGGCGACCAGTACAAGCAGTGGAACGCCGCCTTCGACGCGGGCTATGCGGCGGCGCTGGGCAAGTCCCTCGTCATTCTCCATGGCCCCGATCACGCGCACGCGCTCAAGGAAGTGGACGCGGCAGCCCTCGCCGTCGCCTCCGAGCCCGAGCAGGTGGTGCAGATTCTGCGATACGTCCTGACGGGCACGCTCCCGGGCTGACCGGGGGCGCCCCGCCAGCCCGGTCCGGCCGCGTCAGTCGCGCGCCGGTGTCACGAGCCCCTTCTGCACAGCGGGGCGGTCGGTGAACCGCTCCAGGTAGTCGACCAGGTTCGTGTGGTCCTCCCAGCCGACAGCCTCCTTTGCACCGTAGAAATCCAGCGCCCGCAGCCATGGCGCGATGGCGATATCGGCGATCGAATAGCTGTTGCCGGCGATCCATTCCTTGCCCGCCAGTTCAAGGTTCAGGACATTCAGCAGGCGTTTGGCCTCGTCGATGTAGCGTTGCTGCGGGCGCTTGTCCTCCCATTCGGAGCCGGCGAACTTGTAGAAGAAGCCGAGCTGCCCCAGCATCGGTCCCAGCCCGCCCATCTGGAACATCAGCCACTGGATCACGTGCGCCCGTTCCGTGGCATTGGCCCCCATCAGCTTGCCCGTCTTCTCGCCGAGATAGATCAGGATGGCGCCGGATTCGAACAGGCCCACCGGCGTGCCGTCCGGCCCGTCGGGATCGATGATCGCGGGAATCTTGTTGTTCGGGTTCAGCGAAAGGAACTCGGGGCTTTTCACATCGGCGTCCGACAGCGTGACCTTGTGCGCCTCGTAAGGCAGCCCCATCTCTTCGAGCGCGATGGAAACCTTGACGCCGTTCGGTGTCGGAAAGGAATACAGCTGCAGAACCTCCGGGTTCCGGGGCGGCCATTTCTTGGTGATCGGGAAGGCTTCGAAATCTGACATGTGAGCTCCTTTGTTTTCATCACCCAACCTAGTGCCTTTTCCAGACTGCAACAGACTTTCGCCTGTGCAAACTTGTGCTAACAAATGTGCATCGCTGAACGGGCCGCGCGATGGTCGGGCGACAACTGGAAAAGGGACACGAACGTGATTAACGAATTCAAGGATTTCATCGCCAAGGGCAATGTCATGGACATGGCCGTCGGTATCATTGTCGGCGCGGCATTCACCGCCATCGTCACGTCGCTGGTAGGCGACCTGATCAACCCCATCATCGGCCTTTTCACCGGCGGCGTCGATTTCACCAACAACTACGTGGTTCTGGCGGGTGATGTGCCGGCGGGCGCGTCGCTCGATGCCGCGCGCGAGGCGGGCGCATCCGTCTTCGCCTTCGGTTCCTTCGCCATGGCGGTAATCAACTTTCTCATCATCGCCTTTGTCGTCTTCATGCTGGTCAAGATGGTGAATCGCGTCAAGTCGGCGGCCACCAAGCCCGACGAGGTCGCCCCCGAGGTGCACACCGGCCCGTCCGAACTGGATGTGCTGCTGGAAATCCGCGATCAGCTGGCCAAGAACCCCCGCTGAATCGACAAAGGGCGCGGCGACGGGGCCGCGCCCTTTTCCTTCAGGCAGGGAACGGGGCCAAGGTGACCCCGAAAACCGCCGCCCCTATATCCTGCCCGCGATCAGGCCTTGAGCGCGAGGCGCGGCGACAGCACGTCGATGCCCAGTGCCTTGCCCACCGCGTGATAGGTCAGCTTGCCCGCGTGCACGTTCAGCCCGTTCAGCAGGTGTTCATCGTCCTCGCAGGCCTTGCGCCAGCCCTTGTTGGCAAGGTCGAGCATGAAGGGCATGGTCGCGTTGCCAAGCGCTATGGTCGACGTCCGCGCCACGGCGCCGGGCATGTTCGCCACGCAGTAATGCATGATCCCGTCCACCTCGTAGATCGGATCCTGATGGGTGGTCGCCTTCGATGTCTCGAAACAGCCGCCCTGGTCGATCGCCACGTCCACCAGCGCGGCACCGGGTTTGAGTTCCGCAAGCTGCGCGCGGCTGATCAGCTTCGGCGCGGCGGCACCGGGGATCAGGACCGCACCGATGATCATGTCCGCTTGCCGTGCCAGCTCGATGGTGTTCTGGGCCGACGCGTAGGCGGTCTTGAATGTCCCGCCGAAAACATCGTCGAGATACCGCATCCGGGGCAGGGACCGGTCCAGCACGGTGACATCGGCGCCCATGCCGGCAGCGATCCGCGCGGCATGCGTCCCGACGACGCCACCGCCGATCACCATCACGCGCGCGGGTCCGACACCGGGGACACCCCCCATCAGCACACCGCGTCCCCCGTTCGCCTTCTGCAGGGTCCAGGCGCCGACCTGCGGGGCCAGGCGGCCCGCGACCTCTGACATGGGCGCCAGCAGCGGCAGGCCGCCCATGCGGTCCGTCACGGTTTCATAGGCGATGCAGGTCGCGCCTGATTCCATCAGGTCGCGGGTCTGGTCCGGATCGGGCGCAAGGTGAAGGTAGGTGAACAGCACCTGTCCCTCCCGCAGCATCTTGCGTTCCACCGCCTGCGGCTCCTTGACCTTGACGATCATCTCCGCCGTGGCAAAGACCTCTTCGGCCGTGCCGATCACCCGTGCGCCGGCAGCCTCGTAATCCGCGTCCTCGAAGCCCGCGCCGATACCGGCGCCGGTCTCGATCAGGACCTCGTGGCCCGCGTTCGTCGCTTCCAGCGCCGCAGAGGGCGTCAGCCCCACGCGGAACTCCTGCGGTTTGATCTCTCTCGGGCAGCCGATTTTCATGATGATTCCCCTGTGCATTGGATGCCCTTATTTTAGGCAGCCAAGGCGCAAAGAGGCACGAATAATGCTGGAACTCCCCCGGTGTGGCGGGATAGAATTGCGCAAAGATGACCAATGACGCGAAAGCTTTGCGCAAATGACCCTCGACGAGTTGGATCGCCGTATCCTGCGGGCCCTTCAACGCAACGGCCGGATGTCGAACGCCGACCTGTCCGAGGAGGCCCACCTGTCGCCCTCGGCCTGCCACCGGCGGGTGCAACGGATGGAGCGGGCGGGCTACATCAGCGACTACGTCGCGCTGCTCGATCCGCGCAAGCTGGGCATGCCGACCACCGTTTTCGTCGAGATCACGCTTCAGGGCCAGGCAGAAGACACCCTCGACGCCTTCGAGAAATCGGTCGCGCGCATACCGGATGTGCTGGAATGTCACCTGATGGCGGGGTCCGCGGACTACCTGCTCAAGGTCGTCGCCGAAAACACCGAGGATTTCGCCCGCATCCATCGGCAGCACCTGTCACGCCTGCCCGGCGTCCAGACCATGCAGTCCAGTTTCGCCCTGCGCACGGTCTGCAAGACCACCGCGCTGCCCGTCTGACCGCAAACGAAAACCCCCGCAACGCAAGGCTACGGGGGTCGTTTTCCGGCAATGCGGGAATGATTTACATCATGCCTTCGCGTTGCGCTTTCTTGCGTGCCAGCTTGCGGGCACGGCGGATCGCTTCAGCTTTCTCGCGCGCTTTTTTCTCGGACGGTTTCTCGAAATGCTGCTTGAGCTTCATTTCACGGAACACGCCTTCGCGCTGGAGCTTTTTCTTCAGAGCCCGGAGGGCCTGATCGACATTGTTGTCGCGAACACTAACCTGCATGTGGTTGTCACCACCTTTCTAGGAAAAAGTTGCAAGGATTTGCAGGAAGTGGCCCTATATCAAGCCTTGAACCATTTGTCGAGTCCGACAATACCGCATAACAGGAGGTCAAGATGACAAGTACCCCCAAGGATCCAAAGCTCAGGCTGCTGGATGCGGCGCTGATGCACGTGCCCTTCGATGGCTGGTCGGAAACCACCTTCAAGGCCGCCATCGCGGACAGCGGTGTCGAACCCACCGTGGCGCGTGCGGTCTGTCCGCGGGGCGCCGTCGATCTTGCCGTGGCCTACCACCGGCAGGGGGATGCCGCGATGGTGGATGCCCTGAAGTCCGAAAACCTTCAGGATCTGCGGTTTCGCGACCGCATCGCCCGCGCCGTCCGCCTCCGGCTCAAGGTGGTGACGGACAAGGAACTCGTCCGCCGCGGCACGACCCTGTTCGCCCTGCCGCAATACGCCCCGGACGGGGTCAAGCTGATCTGGGACACCTGCGACATCATCTGGGACACCCTGGGGGACACGTCCGACGACGTGAACTGGTACACCAAGCGCGCCACGCTGAGCGGGGTCTATTCCTCGACCGTGCTGTACTGGCTCGGCGACGACAGCGAAGATCAAGCGCGGACATGGGAATTCCTCAATCGCCGCATCGACAACGTGATGCAGATCGAAAAGCTGAAGGCGCAGGTGAACAACAGCCCGACACTGAGCAAGCTAATGGCGGGCCCGAACTGGGTGCTGAGCCACATCAAGGCACCCACCCGGTTCCCCAAGGGCGATCTGCCCGGTTCATGGAGCGCGCCGCGCGACTGACGGCGAGTCTTTACACTCCGGCCAGACATGCTAGG
This sequence comes from Sulfitobacter alexandrii, assembly GCF_001886735.1. Classification (NCBI taxonomy): domain Bacteria; kingdom Pseudomonadati; phylum Pseudomonadota; class Alphaproteobacteria; order Rhodobacterales; family Roseobacteraceae; genus Sulfitobacter; species Sulfitobacter alexandrii. The sequence goes on along the minus strand of NZ_CP018076.1, from coordinate 3,247,081 downwards.
CCAAGCTGCCTTTTCCAAGCCGGAGCCGCCCCCGCATGCCGCTGATCGATGCACGGAACATCACCTATGCCCCGGACGGCGTGCCAGTGCTGACCGATGTGGACCTGCGCAGCGACGGGCGACGCATCGGCGTGGTGGGGCGTAACGGATCGGGCAAGACGAGCCTCGCGCGCGTGCTGGCCGGGCTGATCGTGCCCGACGGCGGCGAAGTCCGCATCGCGGGCGCCGCGGTGGCCCGGGACCGCAAGGCGGCCCTGTCCGCCGTGGGCATCCTGTTCCAGAACCCCGATCACCAGATCATCTTCCCCACCGTCGAAGAGGAAATCGCCTTTGGCTTGGGGCAGATGGGCCTTTCCGGGCCCGAGGCCCGCGAAAAGGTGATGGCGGTGCTCGACCGTTTCGGCAAGGCGCATTGGGCCGAGGCCGCCATTCACAGGCTGTCACAGGGCCAGCGCCAGCTTGTCTGCCTGATGTCGGTGCTGGCGATGCGGCCACGGGTGATCCTGCTGGACGAACCCTTTGCCGGGCTGGATATCCCGACCTCGATGCACCTTTTCCGCGTGCTGGACGATGTCGATGCCACGCTGGTCCAGATCACCCACGATCCCGCCATGGTCGCGGGCTATGACCACGTCCTGTGGCTCGACGCGGGCAAGGTGGCCGCGCAGGGGGCGCCACAGGCGGTGCTGCCGGTCTTCGAAGCACGGATGACCGAACTGGGGGCGGGCGATGATCTCTCTGACCTCGCCGGTTGAAACGCGCGCCCACGGCTGGCCCGCCGGGGCCAAGCTCGTCGCGCTCTGTGCGGCGATCGTGGTGCTGTTCGCCACCGACGTGCTGGCCGCGCATGCGATCTTTCTCGGCCTGACGCTCGGGCTCTATGCCCTGCCGGGGCGGCGTTTCCTGCGCACCGGCCTGAACCGGCTCAAACCCCTGTGGATTTTCGCGGCGGTGATCCTGATCTGGCACGTCGTCACCGCGGACCCGAGGGCGGGGCTGGTGATCGTCCTGCGGATGGTGACGGCGGTGGCGCTGGCCAATCTCGTTACCATGACCACCCGCCTGACCGACATGATGGCCGTGGTCCGCTGGCTGTTGACGCCGTTGCGCCGCTTCGGCCTGCGCACCGAGGTGGTGGAACTGGCAATGGCGCTGGTGATCCGCTTCACGCCTGTGCTGGCCGAGAAGGGCCGCCTGCTGGCGCTCGCGTGGCGCGCCCGCGCGGTCCGGCGGGTGGGTTGGCGCATCGTGACGCCGCTGGCCGCGCTCGCCATAGACGACGCCGAACACGTTGCCGAGGCGCTGCGCGCCCGCGGCGGGGTGGCGGTGACGCAGGTTGACCGCCCCGGGGGCAGGCAGTAGCCAGTCCCAAACCGGATCAAGGATACCCGCATGGAACGCTCACTCACCCTCGTCGCCCTTTTCGCCGCGCTGATCGCGGCCCTTGGCCTGATGCCCAACCTGATGCTGGCGACCGGCGTGCCGATCACCGCCCAGAGCCTCGGCATCATGCTGTGCGGGACGGTTCTGGGCGCGGCGCGCGGCGGGCTGGCGGCGCTGCTCTTCGTGGCGCTGGTCGCGCTGGGCCTGCCGTTGCTGGCAGGGGGGCGCGGCGGCGTGGGCGTCTTTGCCTCGCCGACCGTGGGTTTCGTCGTGGGCTTTCCGGTCGCGGCCTTCGCCACCGGCTTCGTGATGGAGCAGCTGAGGGGCATGTCGGTCGGCTGGGCCGCCGGAATCGCCTCGGTGCTGGGCGGGATCATCGTGCTCTACGCCATCGGGCTGACGGGCTTCATGATGGTGCTGGACCGCTCCTTCGTCGAAGCCTTCGCGATCCTCGGCTGGTACCTGCCGGGCGACGCGATCAAGGCGGTGCTGGCCGGGCTCATCACCGCAGGGCTGGCCCGCACGCGGCCCGACAGCCTGCTGTCACGCGGATAGCACCAGCGCCGTCCCGATCCCCCCGGCGGCGGCAATGGCGGCCAGCCCGGTGCCGCCCTGCCTGCGCAGCGTGTGAAACAGCCGCACCGCGTTGATCGCGCCGGACGCCCCCACCGGGTGCCCCCGCGCCAGCGCGCCGCCGCCGCCGTTCACGATCTCCGGATCAAGACCCGCTTCGCGGACGCAGGCCACGGCCTGAACGGCATAGGCTTCCATCACCTCGGCGGCTGAAAGGTCGGCAGGGCGCAGGCCTTCCGCCGCCAGCACCTCGCGGATCGCCGCCACGGGGGCGAGGCCCGGCAGATCGGGCGTGCCGCCCAGCGTGCGCCCGCCGCGCAGCGCGACGCACGGCACCGAAAGGCGCCGGGCCACCCGGTCCGAGACCACGACGACAAAGGCGGAACCGTCCGCCGCCACGGCGGTGTTCGCGGTGGTGACGTCGCCGCAAAGAACCTTGGCGCGGCGGCACAGGGCGGGGCGCAGGTCGCGGGTGAAGCTGTCGGCGCGCAGGCCCGCGATCTCGACGACCTCGCCGGGGGCGGGTGCGGCGGCGCGGGCCAGCCGGTGACTGCGCATGGCCCAGGCATCCTGTTCGTCCCTGCCGATCCCCAGCAGGGCCCCAAGCGCCTGCGCCGCAACGGTCATGTCGGGGTCGCGATCCGGCCACGGGGTAAAGCTGGCCTGCTCGTAGCGCTCCGGCGGGCGGCCGTCCGGGTACGTCCGCATCCGCACCGGGCGGCGCGAATAGCTTTCCACGCCGCCGGCGATCACCACGTCCGCCGCACCCGCAAGGACCATGTGCCGTGCGAGGTTCAACGCGTCGAGGCCGCCGGCGCATTGCCGGTCGAGACTCAGCCCCGCGACCCGCTCTGGCAGGCTTGCCGCCAGCGCCAGCACGCGCGCGGGGTTGCCGCCGGCCCCCAGGGCGTTGCTTGCGATCAATTCATCCACGTCCGAAGGCTCCAGGCCGGACTGCGCCAGCACCGCGTCGATGACCGGCGCGGCGAGTTCCTGCAACGAGAGCGCAGCGAACGCCCCGTCGCGCGGGGCCACCGCGCTGCGGCAGGCGGCGGCGATCCACGCGGTCATCGCGCCCGCTCCGCCAGACGGCTCAGGGCCGCGAGGTCGATCTTCCCCGAGGGGAGCCGGGGCAGCACGCCGGCGAAATGCACGGCGCGCGGGGCCACCAGCGGGCCAAGGGCCTCGCGGCAGGCCCGCTGCACGCGGTCGGCGAGGGTGCTGTCCTCCGGCCCTTCCAGCCACGCTTCCAGTCGGTGACCGCGGAGCGGATCAGGCCGGGGCAGGACCGCGCAGTCGCTGACATCCGTCAGATCGCGGATCACGGCTTCGACCGCCTCGGGGTGCACGTTCCGGTCCGCGATCTGCACCATCCGCGACAGCCGCCCGCTGAGCCAGATCTGCCCGTCCGTGTCCAGCCACCCGATTTCGCCGACAGAGACGAATCCATCCCGCGCCCGGACCGTTGCATCGGGGCCGCCCAGATACCGCTCGAACAGATAAGGGCTGCGGGCCCAGACCTCGCCCGTGCCATCGGTGGGCCGCCCTTCCGGGTCGAGGATCCGCAGCGTCACGCCGGGATAGGCGCCGCCCACCGCGCCATCGGGCGTGCCCGGACCGCCGAGGGTCACGAAACTTGTCTCGGCCGACCCGTAGAACACGTACAACGCCGCGGCGGGGGCCAGTTTCCCGATGGCGTCACGCACCTCGGGCTGCAGTGCCCCGCCGCCGCAGAGGATCAGGCGCAGCGCGGGCAGGGTGCCACCGTCCGACGCACGCACCAGCCGCAAGAGCTGTGTCGGTGTCGCGTAAAGAACGCTCACGCCTTGCTCGCGGCACCGCGCCACCTGCGCGCGGGGCGTCAGGCGGTCCAGCACATGCACATCCGCCCCGAGGTGCAGCGCTTCCAGCACACCGTAAAGCGCGAGCGAGTGGTCGAGACTGCCGGGGATGGCCACCCGGTCCGCGGACCCGATGCCCAGCAAAGCGGCGTTCTGCGCGAAACTCGCCGTCCAGGACCGATGACGGCGCAGGATCGCCTTGGGCCTGCCGGTGGAGCCGCCGGTCAGCGTCACGAAATGGCCCGGCGGGACGGAGCCTTCGGGCAGCGAAACCCCGTCGCCGACGCAGAACCCCCCCGCCGCACGCACCCGTGCGCCCAGCCGGGCAAGGCAGGCTGCCGTGGGCATCGGCGCGATCACCTCGAAGCCCGCCGTCCCCGATCCATCGGGCCGCGCGATCTCCTCCGGGCCGGCAAAGAGGCGGGCACTTTCTTTCCAGGCGAACCTGTCGTTATCGGTCATCGGCTGTTACAGCCTCCCGCACATTGGGTTGGCCGGGCGCGCCCGGCATCCCTGTGGAGTTACCGGGGTCGACGCGACGCTTGCAAGTCCTATGCTGCACCCAAGCAAACCGAAAGGAAGTCCGATGAGCCAGACAATGACCGCAATGGAGATCACCAAGCCGGGGGGGCCGGAGGTCCTGCAGCCGGTCGAACGCCCGGTGCCCGAACCCGCACATGGGCAGGTGGTGATCAAGGTGGCCTATGCCGGTGTGAACCGTCCCGACGCGCTGCAACGCGCGGGCAAGTACGCGCCGCCGCCCAACGCCAGTGACCTGCCCGGTCTCGAGGCGTCGGGAGAGGTCGTGGCACTGGGCGAAGGTGTCTCCGGGATCGCCGTGGGCGACAAGGTATGTGCCCTGCTGCCGGGCGGCGGCTATGCCGAATACGTCGCCACCCCCGCCGCGCATTGCCTGCCGGTGCCCGACGGCATGGGGATGAAGGAAGCGGCCTGCCTGCCCGAGACCTTCTTCACGGTCTGGTCGAATGTCTTCATGCGCGGCGGGCTGAAGGCGGGAGAGCGCTTCCTCGTGCACGGCGGATCGTCGGGAATCGGCACCACGGCGATCCAGCTCGCCCATGCGTTCGGCGCACGGGTATTCACCACCGCCGGGACGGACAAGAAATGCGCCGCCTGCATGGACCTCGGGGCCGAGGCCGCGATCAACTACCGCGACATGGATTTCGTCGATGTCCTGACCGCCGAGGGCGGGGCGGACCTGATTCTCGACATGGTCGGCGGCGATTACATTCCGCGCAATATCCAGGCGCTGGCCGAAGACGGGCGGCTGGTGCAGATCGCCTTCCTTCAGGGGCCCAAGGTCGAGGTGAATTTCGCCACGCTGATGACCCGGCGGCTGACCATGACGGGATCGACCCTGCGGCCGCAAAGCGACCTCGCGAAGGCACGGATCGCGCAGGAACTGCGCGAGGCCGTCTGGCCGCTGCTCGTGGCGGGTCGGGTGGCCCCGGTGATGGACAGCACCTATCCGCTGGCGGAGGCCGCCGCGGCCCACGCGCGGATGGAGGGCAGCGGCCACATCGGCAAAATCGTTCTCGAGATTGCGCCCTGATCCCATCGCGCAAAGGCCGCGCATCCCGACGGTGACAGGACCGGTCGGCGCTGCGCGGCCTCAGCGCAGGCTGCGCAGCGGCGTGAAGACGGCGTCCTTCATCCGGCAATCCCGGACCACGTCCTGTCCGCAGGGCACCGGTTCCAGCGTCCGGTCCAGGCAGATGCGCGCTTCCTGGATGTGCCCGTCGCGACAGGTGATCGTGATCCCGTCCCGCCCGAGCGCGGGGTTCGCCTCGAGAAAGGCGGCCTCCACCACCGACGCCGGAAGGCGGATGGCGCGGACAAGCTCGCGGAACACGGCGGGCCGCTGGATCTGGTCGTAGGCCCGCCGGGACAGGGCATAGTAGTCGGCGGCGGAAAGGCCGCTGCAACTGCCGTGTTTCTTCCACTGGTGCCACGCCAGCCCGCTGGTGCCCATGACATCGGCCATCGCCGCCGTCATCGCCCGTGACGGCGGAGCCTGCACCGTTTGGCAGTAGGAAGGGTAGCCGCGATGGTACTGTGGCCACAGCCCGTGCAGGATCCAGCCGTGGGCCGCGCCCCGCGCGCATTGCGGCGAATTCCGGGCGTCGCCTTCCAGCGTGCACCAGTTCGGCGACCAGCTGAGCGACAGCACGTAGTAGTCGAACTCGCCGGGCGTCCCGGCGTCCGCGCGGGGCGCGATGGCGGTCAGAAGTAGGGACAGGGCCAGGGCGAACGCGCGCATTAAGTCTTTCCTTTGCTGTGCGGGACCACTATAAGGCCGCCGAGTTCCCCGACAATGGAAACCGTCCCGGCCCCCGGGAAAGCCCTTTCAGGCGACGGGAAAGTTGCGACGTTCAGGAGAGACAAGATGGCAAAACCGATCATGGCCAAGGCCACCGCCGTTTGGCTGGTGGACAACACGACGATCAGCTTCAAGCAGATCGCGGATTTCGTCGGACTGCATGAACTGGAAGTCCAGGGCATCGCGGACGGTGACGTGGCGCAGGGTGTGAAGGGGTTCGATCCCATCGCCAACAACCAGCTCACGCAGGAAGAGATCGACGCGGCGCAGGAAAACCCGCTGCACAAGCTCAAGCTGAAATACAACGCCGCCGCCCAGGGCGAGGAAAAGCGCCGTGGCCCGCGTTACACCCCGCTGAGCAAGCGGCAGGACCGTCCGGCGTCCATCCTGTGGCTGGTGAAGTTCCACCCGGAACTGAGCGATGGCCAGATCGGCAAGCTGGTGGGCACCACCAAGCCGACCATTCAGGCCATCCGCGAGCGCACACACTGGAACATCGCCAATATCCAGCCGATCGACCCGGTCGCGCTGGGCCTGTGCAAGCAGAGCGAACTGGACATGGCCGTGCAGAAGGCGGCGGCCAGAAAGGCCGCGGCGGGCGAGATCATGAGCGACGACGAACGCCGCAAGCTGGTCAGCACCGAACAGAGCCTCGGCATGGACGCGGAGCCCAAGATTCCCACGGCGATCGAGGGGCTGGAGACATTCACCCTTGCCGGCGAGGCGGATGACGAGGACGACGCCGAAGCCGGCCGCAAGGGCGACTACTCCGACGCCGACAGCTTCTTCTCGCTGCCTGACAGCGACGACGAGGATGACGAGGACGACGACGTGTCGCGCTGAACCCTCTCGTCCGGGGAACCCCGGGCGAGGCTGCGACGTTAGGTCTTTTGCGGTGGCAGGCCGCAAACAGTAATGGAGCACAAGATGAACTGGGCAGGCATCGTGATCGACGGGTTTATCTGGTTCGTGGCCGTCCTGCTTCTCGTTGCAACGCTCCTGCCGCTCAGCAAGCTGCCCCACGGGATCGTGCGCGGGGGGGAATTCCCCCGCGAACAGATCTTTCTTCTGGCGGTGGTGATGGCCGCCGTGATGGCGATCACGCAGAAATACCACCTCGGCAGCGTCGGCGCGGCAGTCATGGCGATGGTCGCCCTCGTTCAGATGATCTTCATCCTGAAGTTCACCCCGATCTGGCCGAAGCAGTCGGTCGCGGCCGATCCGGACCTGCAGAACGACACCGATCGTCACATCAGCCTGATCACGGCCAACGTGAAGAAGTCGAACCGCGACTACGGCAGGCTGATCGACCTCACCCGGGATCGGGCACCGGATGTCATGATGGCGATCGAGGTGGACGACGAATGGATCGACGCGCTCAAGGACGGGCTGGCTGACATCTACCCCCACTGGATCGAGGCCCCACGCGACAACGGCTATGGCATGTGCCTGATGTCAAAGCTGGAACTGGTGGAACCGCAGGTCCGTGACCTGATCGTCGACAACGTGCCGTCGATCCGGACCATCGTGAAACTGCGCGACGGACAGACCTGCCGGCTTTACGTGGTGCATCCCGAACCCCCGGTGATCGACCACGACACCAAGGGGCGCGACAGCGAGATCGCCCGCGTCGGCATCGAGGCGGAGGAAGACCACCTTCCGGCCCTCGTGACCGGCGATCTGAACGACGTGGCATGGTCCACGACGACCCGCCGCTTCCAGCGGCTGTCGGGCCTGCTGGACCCGCGCGTCGGCAGGGGCTTCTACAACACCTTCAGCGCCACGATGCCATGGATGCGCTGGCCGCTCGACCACCTGTTCCACGACCCCCGGTTCCGCCTCGTGGACATGGCGCGGCTGGGCAAGATCGGATCGGACCATTTCCCGATGTGGTTCGTGCTGGCGCTGACCCGGTCGGAGGCCTGCGAAAGCGAGCCGGGCGAGAGCGAGGAAGGTGAAGTCGAGGAAGCCGAAGAGATGATCCGCGAGGAGAAATCCAAGGACCGCGAGGCGATCGGCAGCGACTGGGAAGACGAATGATCCCGCGCGCCGGGTGATGCGCGAGGGTGACACTCCGGCCCGCGGACCGATCTTTTTTCCCGCCCCGCGATTTGCCCTTGCACGAATCCGAAAAGAGAATAAATGGCGCATTACAGACGCCAACGCACGCGCCTCTGGCCGGTCAGCTCAACCTGACTGACCCGCGTTTATGTAGCGACGGTAACGTCTCTTGAAACGACTTTGGGGTCCGACCCCATCTGCTCTTTGGAGATGACCATGAACGCTACCGTCCCCGGCGCCCTCGGCGTCGCAACCCCCGTATTCGTCGATGCCGCAGCGGCCTTCATCGCTGCCAACGACTTCGACCGTCCGACCCTCGTGGTCAGCCGTGACCGCGTGTCGGCACAGTACGATGCGCTGCACGCCGGCCTGGGACGCGCGCACATCCACTACGCGGTCAAGGCAAACCCCGCCGCGCAGATCATCCGTCTGCTGGTCGAAAAGGGGTCGGGCTTCGATGCCGCCTCCCGCCAGGAGATCGAGCTCTGCCTCGCGCAAGGCGCCAAGCCCGAGCATATCTCCTTCGGCAACACGATCAAACGCGCCTCGGACATCGCCTTTGCCTTCTCGGCCGGCGTGACCCTCTTCGCCGCGGACTCCGAAGCGGAACTGGAAAAGATCGCCGCCCACGCACCGGGTGCGCGGGTGTACATCCGCCTGATCGTCGAGAACTCGATGGCCGACTGGCCACTGAGCCGCAAGTTCGGCTGCGCTCCCTCGGCGCTGCCGGACCTGCTGGATCATGCCCGCGACCTCGGCCTCGTGCCCTACGGCCTGTCCTTCCACGTCGGCTCCCAGACCCGCAAGGCGGAGTTCTGGAACCCGGTGCTGGACCAGGTGTCGGTGCTGTGGCACGCCGCCCGTGCGGACGGACACGACCTGCAACTGCTGAACCTCGGCGGCGGCTTCCCGGCCTTCTACGGTGAGGACATCGAAGCCCCCCGCGCCTATGCCGCTGCGGTGATGCAGGCGGTGGAGACGCGGTTCGGCGCGGTGCCGCAGATCATGGCGGAGCCGGGCCGCGGCCTCGTTGCAGAAGCGGGCCACATCGCCGCCGAGGTGATGCTGGTCTCGCGCAAGTCCGCCGACGACCTGCACCGCTGGGTCTACCTCGACATCGGCCGGTTCTCCGGCCTGGCCGAAACCGAAGGCGAAGCCATCCGGTACCAGATCGCGACCCCCCACGACGGCGGTGAGACCGGACCCTGTGTTCTTGCTGGACCTTCCTGCGACTCTGCGGATATCCTTTACGAGAAACGCCCGATTCATTTGCCTCTTGCCCTCAAATCGGGCGACAAGGTGATGATCCGGAACTGCGGTGCCTATACCAGCTCCTACAGTTCCGTCGGGTTCAACGGGTTTCCGCCGCTGGATGTGATCGTTCTCTGAGAGGACGGAAAATCGCGACGGACGGGCCGCCTGCTTTGGGAGGAGCGGGCGGCCTGCGTTGTTTCAGGGCCGGGCGCACGTCAGGAAATCTTGCGGCTTCCGGCCCCTTCGCGTCGGAGAAATCGGCTACAACGCCTTGCGGGCACGCATCGCGGCGCTGATCGTGCCATCGTCCAGATAGTCGAGCTCGCCGCCGATGGGCACGCCCTGCGCGAGCGACGTCAGCCGAACCTGACCTTCCAGCCGGTCGGCGATGTAATGCGCCGTTGTCTGGCCGTCGATCGTGGCATTCAGCGCAAGGATCACTTCGGTGATTCCCTCGCTGGACACTCTGTCGATCAGCCGGGGGATGCGCAGTTCCTGCGGGCCGATGGCGTCGAGCGCCGACAACGTCCCGCCGAGCACGTGGTAGCGGCCCTTGAAGACACCCGCGCGTTCCATCGCCCACAGATCGGCGACATCCTCGACGACGCAGATCTCGCCGTTGGCGCGCTTCTCGGACGTGCAGATGTCGCAGACATCCGCGGTGCCGACATTCCCGCAGTTCACGCATTCCCTCGCGGTCGCCGCGACGGTCTGCATCAGGTCCGCGAGGGGCGTCAGTTGCAGCGCCCGCTTGCGGATCAGGTGCAGCACCGCGCGCCGCGCCGACCGGGGGCCGAGCCCCGGCAGTTTCGCCATCATCTCGATCAGGGCGTCGATGTCGCGGGTCGAACTCATTCCGGCGCTCCCGGCGGCGGCTGTTGCACTAGAGTATTTGGGGCATAAAGAAGCGGGGCGCCGCGCTCAGAACGGCAGGTTCATGCCCGGCGGCAGGCCAAGGCCCTCGGTCAGTTTCGACATTTCTTCCTGCGCCCGCTCCGACGCCTTGGCCTGGGCGTCCTTGATCGCGGCGAGGATCAGGTCTTCGACGACTTCCTTGTCGTCGCCGTTGAAGATCGACGGATCGATGTCGAGGCTCTTGAGCTCGCCCTTGGCCGAACAGGTCGCCTTGACCAGGCCGGCGCCGCTTTCGCCGGTCACGAGGATGTTGTGCATCTCCTCCTGCAGCTCGGCCATCTTGCCCTGCATTTCCTGGGCCTTCTTCATCATGCCGGCCATGTCGCCGAGCCCGCCTAGTCCTTTGAACATTCGATGTCTCCTGGTGTCTGGTTGTCTGTCATATGAGGGCCGCGGGGGCCGGTATCAACTGTCCTCGAAGGGATCCCATTCGTCCTCGACCTCGGGCAGGGCTTCGGTTTCCGCCTGCGCGGCCACCTGTTCGGGTGTGCGGATGGCGGTGATGCGGGCCTTGGGGAAGGTGGCGAGCACCGCCTGCATGAGCGGATGCGCCTGGGCGTCCGCGCGCAGTGCGTCCTCGCGCGCGTCGCGCACCTCGGCGATGGTCCGGGCGGTCGCGCCGTTCACGATGCTGACGGCCCAGCGGTTGCCGGTCCATAACTGCAGCCTTGCGCCCAGCCGCTGTGCAAGGTCGCGCGGCGCGCTGTCGGTCGGAGTGAATTCGATCCGGCCGGGTTGATAGGCGGCGAGACGCAGGGTCGTTTCCACCTCGACCAGCAGCTTGACGTCGCGGTTGGCGCGGATCAGCTCGACCACGTGTTCGAAGGTGGGAAACCGGGAGAGCGCCGCGTCGGGATCCTGCGCGAGAGCGGTGTTCTGCGAGGCCGGGCCGGGGTTGCCCGCCATCCGGGCCGTCGCCTGCCTGACGGCGGCAGCGCCCTGCGAGGACGGGGCAGACGCGCCCGCGCCGCCGCCCCCGCCGGGTGCCGGTGCCGGGCCGGGGGCCGCGGGCGGCGCCCCGTTCTGGAGTCGGCGCACAAGTTCCTCGGGGCTGGGCAGGTCGGCCACGTGGGTCAGCCGGATGATTGCCATTTCCGCCGCCATCATGGCGTTCGGGGCGCCCGCCACTTCGTCCAGCGCCTTGAGCAGCATCTGCCAGAGCCGCGTGAGCACCCGCATCGGCAGCGCCTCGGCCATCGCCGTGCCCCGGTTGCGTTCTTCGGGCGATACGGTGGGATCCTCGGCCGCTTCGGGCGTGATCTTGACCACCGAGACCCAATGCGTGATCTCGGCCAGATCGCGCAGCACCGCCATCGGGTCGGCGCCGTCGGCGTATTGCGCCGACAGTTCGGTGAGGGCGCCCGCCGCATCGCCGCGCAGGATCATGTCGAAGAGGTCGAGCACGCGGCCCCGGTCCGCGAGGCCCAGCATCGCGCGGACCTGCACGGCCGTGGTTTCCCCGGCACCGTGGCTGATCGCCTGATCCAGCAGCGACGTGGCATCCCGCGCCGATCCTTCGGCCGCGCGGGTGATCAGCGCCAGCGCGTCATCCGCGATCTCGGCCCTTTCGGCGTCGGCGATCCGGCGCAGCAGGGCGATCATCACCTCGGGTTCGATCCGGCGCAGGTCGAAGCGCTGGCAGCGTGACAGCACCGTGACCGGGACCTTGCGGATCTCGGTGGTGGCGAAGATGAACTTCACGTGCTCGGGCGGTTCCTCGAGCGTCTTGAGCAGGGCGTTGAATGCCCCGGTCGACAGCATGTGCACCTCGTCGATGATGTAGACCTTGTAGCGCGCGGAGGCCGCGCGGTAGTGCACGCTGTCGATGATTTCGCGGATGTTGGCGACGCCGGTGTTGGAGGCCGCGTCCATCTCCATCACGTCGACGTGGCGACCTTCCATGATCGCGACGCAGTGTTCGCAGACGCCGCAGGGTTCGGTCGTCGGCCCGCCGTTGCCGTCCGGCCCGATGCAGTTCATCCCCTTGGCGATGATGCGCGCCGTCGTCGTCTTGCCGGTGCCGCGGATGCCGGTCATGATGAAGGCCTGCGCGATCCGGTCCGCCGCAAAGGCGTTCTTGAGCGTGCGCACCATCGCGTCCTGACCCACGAGGTCTGCAAAGGTCTCGGGGCGATACTTGCGCGCCAGAACGCGGTAGGCGGTGCTGTCGGTCATGAAAATCCTTCGGATTCGGTCCGGTGGCCAAGGTAGGCTTTCGGGCGCGCGGCGTCCACCGCCGTCAGAGCGCCCAGAGCACCGCGCCCACCGCGACGGAGGCCGCGCTGAGGATGATGGCCAGCGTCCGCATCCGGCTGTTGGGCTGCGCCTCGGCGTGGTGGTCGTTGAGCCGTTTCAATGTCTTTGTCGCCTGATCGTGGGCGGCCCAGAAGATGTAGATCGCCGCCACGATGAACACCGTGGCCACCGCCTTGGCCGCCCATGTCGGTTCGAAATCCCCGAACACCGCGCGCAGGCCGATCGCCACGGCCAGCGAGGCCATGCCGGTGCGCATCCAGCCCGCGAAGGTACGTTCGTTGGCCAGGATCGTGCGGTCTTCGGCCCAGTCCGTCCGGTCTTCGGCCAGTTCATTGTCGGTGCTCATCGAACCATTGTGTGCGACGCGCGTTTGCCTGACAATATCTCATGACATAGCAAGGAAAATATCATGCGGTTACGTGGCATCCGGCGAAGCAGGAACGTCGAGGTCCGGCGTGGGGGCGGCGGTGCCGGCCGGGTTGGCGGGCTGGGTCTTGTCGGGGTGCTGTTCGTGCTGGGCATCGGTTATTTCACCGGCATCGACGTCACACCGCTTCTGACCGGGTCAGGTGGCACGCCTACCCAGCAGAGCACGCCGGTCAGCGCCGAGGATGACGCGGCCACGCAGTTCAGCGCGCAGGTGCTGACCACGACGGAAGAAGTCTGGACGCAGGTGTTCCGCGACCAGTTGGGGCGTACCTACGAGCCGCCGCGGCTGGTAATCTTCTCGGGTGTCACGCAAAGCCCGTGCGGCGGCGCGTCGGGGGCCACCGGGCCCTTCTATTGCCCGGCGGACGAGAAGGCATATCTCGACACGCAGTTCTTCACCATGCTGAGCCAGCGGATGGGCGCGGGGGGTGACTTTGCCGCGGCCTACGTGATCGCGCACGAGGTGGCCCACCACGTTCAGAACCAGCTTGGCATCCTGCCGGAGGTCAACGCGGCGCGGCAACGCGCCAGCCAGACGGAGGCAAACGCGCTGACCGTGCGGCTGGAGCTGATGGCGGATTGCCTGTCAGGCGTCTGGGCCACGAACGTGCGCGGACTGATGGAGCGGGGCGATCTGGACGAAGCCCTGAACGCCGCGCGCAAGATCGGGGACGACTACCTGCAACGACAGGCGGGCCGGGTGCCGCAGCCGCATACCTTTACGCACGGCACGTCGGAACAACGCGCGCGCTGGTTCGACAGGGGGTTCGACAGCGGGCAAGTGGCGGATTGCGACACCTTTGCCGCGGAGCGGTTGTAGCGCGGGGTTACCCATGGGTAACGCAAGATACTGTTAATGAATGATAATTTTCCGTTTCCTCGGCGTGCGGCTGTGTTGCGCGGCCAAAGGCGCGGGCGGGCAGCCTGAGGAATGACGGGATGTCTGGATTGCGTGGCCCTCTCGGGAGCATCCTTTGGATGCCCCTGTCGGGCGACGCGCTTTTGCTGCGCAAAAGCGCTGGGGTGAGAGATTGATAACGACCCAAGCGGGACTCGTTGCGGCTGCTTCCTTCCGGACCTGACCGGGTTGGCGAGGCGCCTGCCCGCACCAACCTCTCGAGGCCCGATATAGGGAAACGGGTGCCCGAACGCAAGGGTGCGGGGCCATTGCCCTTGGCCGAACCTTGGTGCAAACGAGAGAGGCCGCACGAGCGGCAGCGCAGGACGGGGGGCGGCAGCATGCGACATGCGGAACAGGTGACATTCGGCGGCTCTGCGCTGGACCGGGCGGGCGAGATTCGCAACGATCCGGCGGCCCTGCGCGCGGCGCGCGACGATCCGGACGCCCGGGCGATCCTGTTCTGGCGGGGCAAGCCGCTGATCTCTCCGGCCCGGCCCGCGCGGCTGGTGCGGCTGGAAATGGATCATCCGGTGCTGGCGGACGCGGCGGAGGAGACGATTCTTCTGGGGCGCGAGAACGGCGCGGCGCGCTTTGCCTTCGACCTGTCGCAATGGCAGCCCGAAAACGTCGACGAAGCGGCCCTGGGCGGGTTCCTCGACCCCAGCGAGCAGCGGCATCCGGCACTGGGTGACGACATGGTGTTCGCCGAACTGCGGCGGGTGATGACCTGGCTCGATCCCCGGGACGCCGAGCTGGCGGCGACGGGCCGCGCGATGTTCGGCTGGCACCGGGCGCACGGGTTCTGCGCGGCCTGCGGCAGCCGGTCAGACATGGTTCAGGCCGGATGGCAACGGGCCTGCACGGTCTGCAAGGCCTCGCATTTTCCGCGCACCGATCCCGTGGTCATCATGCTGATTACTCACGGCAATTCCGTTCTCATGGGGCGGTCGCCGGGCTGGCCGCAGGGCATGTATTCCCTGCTGGCGGGTTTCGTGGAACCGGGCGAGACACTGGAAGCGGCGGTCCGGCGTGAAGTCTTCGAGGAAGCGGGCGTTCAGGTCGGCGAGGTCCGCTATCTGTCGAGCCAGCCGTGGCCCTTTCCGGCATCGCTGATGTTCGGCTGCGCGGGGGAGGCCCTGAGCCGGGAGATCACCATAGATCCCGTCGAGATCGAGGATGCCTTGTGGGTGTCGCGGGAAGACATGATGGAGATTTTCGCCGGAAATCACGACACGATCCTGCCCGCCCGCAAAGGTGCCATCGCGCACTTCCTGTTGGAAAATTGGCTTGCGGACCGGTTGGATTGAGGCAAAGGTAAACGCAAAAGGCCCGCATGGAACGTCGGGCCACGCGGACGAGGCAGCGCAGATCGGGACGACAGCATGAAGTTTTCGACGAAGGAAGACGTGGAGGCACCGATAGATGCGGTCTTCGCGATGCTCAGTGATTTCGAGACTTTCGAACGCTCCGCGATGCGTCGGGGGGCCGAGGTGCAGCGCGTCGACGACAAGAGGGTGCCGGGCCCCGGCATGACCTGGCGGGTCGCTTTCGACCTGCGCGGCAAGCGCCGGGAGATGGAACTGGAAATGGTGACCTACGACCGCCCCAACGAGATGGTGCTGGAAAGCACTTCGCCCGGGCTGCTGGGCACGATGACGTTCGAGTTGATGCCCCTGTCGCGTTCCCGGACCCGCGTCCTTGTCGAGCTCGAGGTGAAGCCCCTGAACCTGAGCGCCCGGTTGCTGGTGCAGTCGATGAAATTGGCCAAGAACTCCCTGACGAAGAAGTACAAGCTGCGGGTCGCGGAATTCGCGCGGCAGATGGAGGAACGGCATTCGCGCACGGCGTGATCCGTCGCAGCGCGGGGATGCCGCCATTGGTTGCGCACCGCTAACGCCCGCGGCGTCGGAGCAGCGGCCCCGTGGGGCCGCCGCCTGATGCGCCTCAGGAGAGCGCGCGCCTCATCCCCGGCAGAAGCCGCAGCAGCGTCACGTCGATCAGGAGCGCGGCGAGGATAGCGGCACCGCCCAGCGGGAACAGGACACCCAGCGCCACGACCAGCAGGGCCGCGCCCTTCCAGAAGGGCGCATCGGCGGGTCGCGGCGGGGCGGCGAGGCCGCGGGCCGAAACGGGACGCCTTTTCCACCACATCACGAGGCCCGAAAGCGACACCACGATCACCGAAAGACAGAACAGGGTGTTGAGCATCAGGTTCCAGACGCCAAGATCCCCTTCGTGAAAGGCGATCCCCACGGCCATCGCCTTGGCATAGGGGGAATAATCGGCGAAGCGCACGTCGGCCAGCACGTTGCCGGTGTAGCGGTCGATGTGCAGCGTCCGGTCGGCGGTCGGGTCCGGTCCGTCGTTGGACATGCTGTCATGGCTGATCGTCCAGACCCCGCTTTCGTCCGCGGGCAGGTTGATCTGGAAACGGCCGTCGAAGCCGAGGGTGCGGGCGAAATCGGCGACCTTGTCGAGCGTGACATCGCCCCGGATCGCCGTGACACCGGCGAGCGACCCGGACGCCGGCATGGGCGTCTGTTCGAGGCCCCAGGGGACCTCCTCCGCCGTGCCGTGGTTCATCGAGGCATGGGTGGCATCCGAGGTCGGCGCGCCCCATTTCTCGGCCGGGAAGGTGTTCCAGGCCTGCATCATCTGGGTGCCCCAGACCCCGGCCCAGCTGAGACCCGAGACCAAAAAGACCAGCAGGAGCAGGGATATCCAGAACCCTGTCACCCCGTGCAGCGATTTCCAGAAGCCGCGGCCCCGTGACCGCAATTGGGGCGCCAGTGCCTTGCGCCAGCCTGTGCCGCCACGGGGCCAGTGCAGGTAGAGCCCGCTGGCGATCAGCACGATGGCGAGGCTTGCCGCGATCTCGATCAGCCAGTCGCCGACGGTGCCCAGCAGCAGCGAGCCGTGTATGTCGTTGGCGAAGTCGTACCACCCCGCGCGCCACGGGAAGCTGTGCAGCACCGTGCCTCTGTAGGGATCGAGCGCGACGCCGGTCCTGACGCCGCCGGCGTCGACGGCGAAGGATGCGACCCGGTTCTCCGCGAGGGGGGAGACGTATTGCACCGCCCGGCTGCCGGGGATCGAAGCCTCGGCCGTCGCCTGTAGCTCGGCAAGGGGCAGCGGATTGCCGGCCGGGGTGACCGCCATGCGTTCGGCCCCGAGGCCGGCGGACCACGAGATCCAGAGCATGGTCAGGCCGGTCAGGGCCAGCATGCAGAGGAAGGGGATGACGTAGAGGCCGGCGTAGAAATGCCAGCGCCACGCGATGAAGTAGAATGCGCTTGCAGGGCGCGCCGCCGGAGAGCGGGCTCCGAGTGTCGTGTCGGTCATGAGACCTCCTTGGAATGAATCTGAGTTTCGAGGGAAATCAGATCGTCGCGGGAGGCCCGGTGGCAGGAGGCAGGCCGGTCGGGCCGGCGTGGGACAGGATCGTCGGGGGAATCGCGGGTGCGATGACGGTGACATTCGCGGCGATCGCCGCGATCACGGTGGGGGCTGCGGGGGCGAAGGCCGGGTGCGCCGCCGACCAGTCGCAGCGCGGCGGCGTGTCGTCCGCGTCCGACGGATCAACAGGTTGGCCGCTGTCCGGATCGACGAGGATCTCGACCATCTCGGTACCGGTGCAAAGCACCATCCGGATCCCGCGGTCGGTCGCGACCGGCATCACCGCATCGGAAATCAGCGACAGCACGAGGAACGGCGCGAGCATCAGCCAGAGCCCCGCACGGCGCGCCATCTTCGCGAACGCGGCTGTCATCGCGCGCGCCTTTTGCCGGTGCAGGTGACGCCGGCGGGTCGAGGCCGGCTGGACTGCGTCATCCGCGATCGGGGTGTGCAGGATAGACACCCAGGATGTTCAGCATGTTGGTGAAGTATCCCAGTTCGTCCAGCGCCCGTTTGACGGCGGGGTCTTCGGGGTGGCCTTCGATGTCGGCGTAGAATTGCGTCGCCGTGAAGGAGCCGCCGACCATGTAGCTTTCCAGTTTCGTCATGTTGACGCCGTTGGTCGCGAAGCCGCCCATCGCCTTGTAGAGCGCGGCGGGAATGTTGCGCACCTCGAAGACGAAGGTCGTCAGCATCTTGTCCGCGCGGCGTGTCGTGTCGATCCGGGGGGACATCAGCAGGAAACGGGTGGTGTTGTGGTCCATGTCCTCGATGTCGCGGGCCAGCACGTCGAGGCCGTGGATGTCGGCGGCGACTTCGCTGGCCAGCACGCCTTCGGTACTGTCCGCGGATTCGGCGAGGTCGGCGGCGGCCCCGGCGCTGTCCGCCGCCGCCTCGGAGGTGATGCCATGCGCGTCGAGAAAGCTTTGCGCCTGGGGCAGCAGCACCATGTGGGCGCGGACGTGCTTGACGTCTTCCAGCCGGACGCCGGGCCGGGCCATGAGGGCGATGCGCACCCGCACGAAGGCTTCGGCGATGATGCGCAGCCCGCTTTGCGGCAGCAGGCGGTGGATGTCCGCGACCCGGCCGTAGGTAGTGTTTTCGACCGGCAGCATCGCGAGGTCCGCCCGGTTTTCGCGCACCGCCCGGATCACACCTTCGAAGGTGGTGCAGGGCACGGGAATCATCTCGGGGTTGGCCTGCAGGCAGGCCTCGTGCGAATAGGCACCCAGGGCGCCCTGAAAGGCGATGCGCGGCGGGGTCTCTGCCATGTTCGTGATCTTCCTTCGGCGAATTGCCCGAGAGGGGCGTTTGGTCGCGGTAACTACACCTTGCCCCGCGAGAGGGAAAGCAATAGATACCCGCCAACGAAAGCCACAGAAGTAATGGACCACGCCCATGTTCGATACGATGACACTGACAAAAATTGCCGGCGGCCTCTTCGGTGCATGGCTGATCCTGCTGCTGGGCAAATGGGCCGGCGAAGAGATCTATCATGCCGAGGCACATGGCGAGCAATCCTATGTCATCGAAGTTGCCAGCGCTGAGACCGAGGAGCCCGAGGAAGAGATCGATTTCGCCGCGCTGATGGAAGCGGCCGATCCCGGCAAGGGCGAAAGCGTTTTCCGCAAGTGCTCCGCCTGTCACAAGGTTGACGGCACCGATGCGGTCGGCCCGCACCTGAACGGCGTCGTCGGGCGTGACATCGCCTCTGTCGACGGCTTCAGCTATTCCGGCGGCCTGTCCGACAAGGAAGGCGCGTGGGAGCCCGAGAAGCTCAGCGCGTTCCTGACCGATCCGAAAGGCTGGGCGCCGGGGACCACGATGGGTTTCGCGGGTCTGAACAAGCCCGAAGATCGCGCCAATGTGATTGCCTATCTCGACAGCCTAGGCGGCTGATAAAAATGAAAATTTCGTGAAGGGCCGTCCATTCGGGGCGGCCTTTTGCGTATCCGGGGCCGGGCGGGCCCAAGATTACATATTCGCAACTTGTATCTTGGCTGCATTGGCCTTTAGCTTACATCTGGTTTGAACGACGATTTGAGACCCTCAAAGGAGAGCCTGATGATCCGACCCCAGTCCCGCGCCGCCGAACTGACCTCCACAAGACGGCTCTGGACGGCGTGGAGCGCGCTGCTGGTTATCGGGCTGTCGCTGATCGTCGGCACGGCCGCCGCCGCGCAGGAAGAGACCATCAAGAGCCACGGCTACTCCTTTTTCGGCGATCTCAAGTACCCCGAGGATTACAGCCACTTCGACTACGTGAACCCGGATGCGCCCAAGGGCGGCGAGATTTCGATCTCGACGCTGGGCACCTTCGATTCGATGAACCCCTACACGCGCAAGGGGCGCGGCGGGGCGCTCAGCACGGTGATGTACGAAAGCCTGCTGGGCGAAGGGGTGAACGCGCCGGCCCCGGCCGATGTCTATTCGGAATACTACTGCCTGCTGTGCGAAAGCCTCGAGTATCCGCCCAGCAAGGACTGGGTGATCTTCTACATGCGCAAGGATGCCAAGTTCTCGACCGGTGATCCGGTGACGGCGCATGACATCGCGTTCTCGCACAACCTGCTGCTGGATCAGGGGCTGCAATCCTATGCGGAGGCGGTGCGCCGGCTGATCCCGAAGGTGGAGGTCATCGACGATTACACGATCAAGTTCTACTTTGCCGAGGGCGTGTCCCGGCGCAGCCTGATCGAGCAGGTGGGTGGTGTGCCTGCGTGGTCCAAGAAGTGGTACGAGGAAACCGGCGCCCGTCTGGACGAGGGGCGGCTCGAGATTTCGCCGGGGTCTGGCCCCTACATGGTCGAGACCGTGGATGTGAACCGCCGCATCGTCTACAAGCGCAACCCCGATTACTGGGGCGCGGATCTGCCGTTCAACGTCGGGCGGAACAACTTCGACCGGATCCGGATCGAGTATTTCGGTGACGAGAATTCCGCCTTCGAGGCGTTCAAGGCGGGTGAATACACTTTCCGCGCGGAGGGCAATTCGAAGCAGTGGGCCAGTGCCTATGACTTTCCCAAGGTCCAGCAGGGGCAGGTCGTGAAGGAGGAGTTGCCGAACGGATCGCCCCCCACACCGAACGGCATCGTTTTCAACCTCGGTCGCGAGGTGCTGCAAGACAAGCGTGTCCGGCAGGCCGTGGCGCTGGCCTTCAACTTCGAATGGACCAACGAGTCGCTGCAGTACGGGCTGTTCAAGCAGCGGGCCTCGTTTACGCAGGACACGCCGCTGATGGCCACCGGCGTGCCGGAAGGCGACGAACTGGCGCTGCTCGAGTCCCTCGGCGACGTGGTGCCGCCGGAACTGCTGACGGACGAGGCGGTGATGCCGCATACCTCCAGCCCCGAGCGGTTGCTGGACCGCCGCAACCTGCGGACCGCCATGCGCCTGCTGGACGAAGCGGGCTGGGAAGTGGGGGACGCCGGGATGCGCCGGAACGCCGAGGGCGAGCCGCTGCAACTGCGGTTCCTGCTGAATTCCTCCGGCTCCGCGACGCTGGCGGCGGTCATCGAGAATTTCATCTCCAACCTTCAGGCCATGGGCATCGACGCGGTGCTCGAAAAGGTGGATGCGTCGCAATACACCACCCGCGAGCGGGACCGTGATTATGACCTCGTGTTCGACGAATATGCGGCGTTCCTCGGTACCGGCACGGGGCTGAAGCAGCGGTTCGGATCGGAAGACGCGGCGTATTCGCTGTTCAACCCCGCCGGGCTCGCCAGCCCGTTGGTGGACACGCTGATCGAAGCATCGCTGCGGGCGGAAACATCCGAAGAGGAAGCGGCGGCGCTGCGGGCGCTGGACCGCGCATTGCGCTACGAGTTCTTCATGATCCCGGTGTGGTACAACGACGTGTACTGGGTCGCGTACTACGACCAGTACGAACACCCCGACATCCCGCCCTATGCGCTCGGCTACCTCGATTTCTGGTGGTACAACGCGGACAAGGCGGCCGAGCTGCGCGCGGCCGGCGCGCTGAGGTAATCGCGGCGTGGGCGCCTATATTGTCAGACGGCTGCTGCTGATCATTCCGACGCTGTTCGGGATCATGCTGGTGAACTTCGCCCTGGCACAATTCGTGCCCGGCGGCCCCGTGGAACAGGCCATCGCCCGGATCCAGGGCGGCGGGGATGTTTTCGCGGGCTTTGCCAGCGGCGGCAACGATGCGGGCGACACCGGTGTCGGGACCGGCAGCGAATACGTGGGCTCACGTGGTCTGCCGCCCGAGTTCATCGAGGAACTGGAACGCGAGTTCGGTTTCGACAAGCCGCCGGTGGAACGGTTCTTCAACATGATGTGGAACTACGTGCGCTTCGACTTCGGCGAGAGCTATTTCCGCTCCATCGGGGTGATCGACCTCGTGAAGGAAAAGCTGCCGGTGTCGATCTCGCTGGGGCTGTGGTCCACGCTGATCGCCTATCTGGTGTCGATCCCGCTGGGCATCCGCAAGGCGGTGCGGGATGGCAGCCGCTTCGACACATGGACGTCGGGCGCCATCATCGCGGCCTATGCGATTCCGGGCTTCCTTTTCGCCATCCTGCTGCTGGTGCTCTTCGCGGGTGGGTCGTACTGGCAGATATTCCCGCTGCGCGGCCTGACGTCGGACAACTGGAGCGAGTTGAGCCTCGGCGCCAAGATCGTCGATTATTTCTGGCACATCACCCTGCCGGTCGTGGCCTCGACCATCGGGGCCTTTGCGACGCTGACGCTGCTGACCAAGAACAGCTTTCTCGACGAGATCAAGAAGCAGTACGTCATCACCGCGCGGGCCAAGGGCCTGTCCGAGCGCAAGGTGCTGTACGGTCACGTGTTCCGCAATGCGATGCTGATCATGATCGCCAGTTTCCCCGGCGTGTTCATCGGCGTCTTCTTTACCGGATCGCTGATCATCGAGACGATCTTCAGCCTTGACGGTCTGGGGCGGCTGGCCTTCGAGGCGACCGTCGCGCGGGATTATCCGATCGTCTTCGGCACCCTGTTCATCTTTGGCCTCATGGGGCTGGTGGTCGGGCTCGTTTCCGACCTGATGTACGTCGCCGTGGACCCGCGCATCGACTTCGAGAAACGCGAGGGCTGAACGTGAGCGACCTGGCCCAGACCGACCCGTTGCCGCAGCGTCCGCCCGGACAGGATGCGCCGCCGCCCGTGACCAAGGCGCCGCGGGGCTGGCTGTCGCCGCTGAACCGGCGGCGCTGGAACAATTTCCGCCGCAACCGCCGCGCCTATTGGTCGATGTGGATTTTCGCTGTGCTGTTCGGGATTTCGCTGTTCGCGGAGTTCGTGGCGAACGACAAGCCGATCCTCGTGAACTATCGCGGCGAGTATTACATGCCGATCTTCAATTTCTATCCCGAGACAGCGTTCGGCGGCGATTTCCAGACCGAGGCGGTCTATCGCGACCCCGAAGTGAAGTGTCTGATCGCCACCGGGGGCATGGACCTGTGTTTCGACGACCCCGAAGGCTATTACGAGGATGCCCAGGACGGGGTGATCGACGGCGAGCAGATCCGGAACGGCTGGTCGATCTGGCCGGTCATCCCCTATTCGTTCAACACCGCCGTGGACCGCCCCGGTGCCGCGCCGCTGCCGCCCAACCGGCAGAACTGGCTGGGCACCGACGGGACGAAGCGCGACGTCATGGCCCGAGTGATCCACGGCTTCCGCCTGTCGATCCTGTTCACCCTGATCGTCACGGGCGCCGCCACGGTGATCGGCATCATCGCCGGCGCCTTGCAGGGCTTTTTCGGCGGCTGGCTGGACCTGATCTTCCAGCGGGTGATCGAGATCTGGTCGGCGACGCCGTCGATCTACGTCATCATCATCATGTTCGCGATTCTGGGGCGCAGTTTCTGGCTGCTGGTGTTCCTGCTGGTCCTGTTTTCGTGGACCGGTCTCGTGGGCGTGGTGCGGGCCGAATTCCTGCGCGCCCGCAACCTGGAATACGTGCGGGCGGCGCGGGCGCTGGGGGTGGGGAACATGACCATCATGTTCCGGCACATGCTGCCCAACGCCATGGTCGCGACCCTGACCTTCCTGCCCTTCATCATCACCGGCACGATCAGCACACTGGCGATTCTCGACTTCCTCGGCTTCGGCCTGCCGTCCTCCGCCCCGTCGCTGGGCGAGTTGACCCTGCAGGCCAAGCAGAACCTCCAGGCGCCCTGGCTGGCCTTCACGGCCTTCTTCACCTTCGCCATCATGCTGTCGCTGCTGGTCTTCATCTTTGAAGGCATTCGCGACGCCTTTGACCCCAGAAAGACCTTCTCATGACGCGGACACGGAAATTACGTAATTTCCGGCCCGATTTCTTCGAAGAAATCGACCACGGGGCTCAGGCATGAGCGCACCTCTTCTGGATGTCCGCGACCTGAACGTCTCGTTCCGGCAGGACGGGGCGCTGGTGCACGCGGTGCGCGGCGTGTCCTTTGCCGTCGAACGGGGCGAAACGGTCGCGCTGGTCGGCGAAAGCGGCTCGGGCAAGTCGGTTTCCGCGCTTTCGACGGTGTCGCTGCTGGGCGACAGCGCCGAGGTGTCCGGTTCCGTCACCTACGACGGGCAGCAGATGATTGGCGCGGATGCGGCGCTGTTGCGCAAGGTCCGGGGCAACGACATCAGCTTCATCTTTCAGGAGCCGATGACATCGCTCAACCCGCTTCACACCATCGAAAAGCAACTGGGCGAAAGCATCGCGTTGCACCAGGGACTGGTGGGGGAGGACGCGCGCGGCCGGATTCTCGAACTGCTGGAGAAGGTGGGCATCAACGATGCGCAAAGCCGGCTGGGCGCCTATCCGCACCAGCTGTCCGGCGGGCAGCGGCAGCGCGTGATGATCGCCATGGCGCTGGCCAACAAGCCGGACGTGCTGATCGCGGACGAGCCGACCACGGCGCTGGACGTGACCATTCAGGCGCAGATCCTCGACCTGCTGAAGGAACTCAAGGACAGCGAGGGCATGGGCCTGCTGTTCATCACGCACGATCTGGGCATCGTGCGGCGGATCGCCGACCGGGTCTGCGTGATGCAGAAGGGCGTGATCGTCGAGCAGGGGCCGACGCGCGACATCTTCGACAACCCGCAGCACCCCTATACGCTGAAACTGCTGAGCGCGGAGCCGACCGGCAGTCCCGAACCTGTTCCGGCTGACGCGCCCGAGATCGTATCGACCGAAAACCTCAAGGTCTGGTTTCCGATCCAGCGCGGCCTGTTGCGGCGTACCGTCGGCCACGTGAAGGCGGTGAACGACACGACGCTGTCCGTGCGCGCGGGCGAGACGCTGGGCATCGTGGGCGAGAGCGGGTCGGGCAAGACGACGCTGGCCCTCGCGATCATGCGGCTGATCCAGTCGGAGGGGCGGATCACCTTCATGGGCGAGGACGTGCGCAAGTGGTCCACCCGGCAGCTGCGCCGGTTGCGGGCGGACATGCAGATCGTTTTCCAGGATCCCTTCGGGTCGCTCAGCCCGCGGATGACCTGCTTCCAGATCATCTCGGAGGGCCTCAGCATTCACGGCATCGGCAAGGGTCAGGATCAGCGCGTGCTGGTGCACGAGGTGATGGAGGAAGTCGGGCTCGACCCCGCCACGATGGATCGCTATCCGCACGAATTCTCCGGCGGTCAGCGCCAGCGGATCGCAATCGCCCGCGCCATGGTGCTGCGGCCCAAGCTGCTGGTTCTGGACGAGCCGACGAGCGCGCTCGACATGACCGTTCAGGTCCAGATCGTCGAACTGCTGCGGAACCTGCAGGAGAAATACGGGCTGGCCTATCTGTTCATCAGTCACGATCTGCGGGTGGTGCGGGCCATGTCGCACAATGTGCTGGTGATGAAGCGGGGCGACGTGATCGAGTATGGGCCCGCGGACGATCTCTACGACAATCCCCAGACCGACTATACCCGGACCCTTCTGCAGGCCGCGACCTGAACCGGGCGGAGCGCCGGCATTTCCGTGTCATTCTACCTCGGCTGAGCCGGCCTGCGCGTGCCGCCGGGATGCCACCGGTGCCGTCTTTGTCCCTGAACCGGCACATCGGTTCGGGTCGCCGTGCGAATGGCGGCTGCGTAGATATGTAACATTTCGGTTCCTCCGGTTGCGGTTTTGACCCTTCACATATCGTTCGGAGCAGGCACTATTGCGACTCATGGATTATGGCCGCATGTAAGGATTGCCTACATATGGACTGGAAATCACTGCCGCCGCTGGCCGCGCTGCGCGCCTTTTCCGCCTTTGCCCAATGCGGCAACGTGCAGGCGGCGGGCACCGCGCTGGGGGTCAGCCATGCCGCGATCAGCCAGCAGTTGCGCACGCTCGAGGCGCATCTCGACGTGGCGCTGCTGGACCGGTCGGGGCGATCCATGCGGCTGACACCCCAGGGGGAGGTTCTGGCCAAGGCGCTGCACGCGGGCTTTGCCGCCATGATCGAGGCGGCGCAGGAGATCACCGGCGCCCGCGATGCCCGGCCCCTGCATATCTCGTGCACGCCGACGTTCGCCGCATCCTGGCTCATGCCGCGGTTGCCCTCCTTTCGCGCCGCGCATCCCGAAGCCAGCCTGAGGCTCGACCCGACACCGACACTGGCGGAGCTGTCGCCCGACGGGATCGACATCGCGATCCGCTACGGCACCGGGTCGTGGCCGGGCCTCGAGACGGAGGTGCTGATGCAGTCGCCCATGGTGGTGGTGGCGGCGCCGGCGCTGGTGGGGGAGGGGCCCCTGCCGCCGGTCGAGGAACTGTCGGGGTTTCCATGGCTGGAAGAGGCCAGCACATCGGAAAGCACGGACTGGCTGCGCCGCCTGGGGCAGGGGGACATGGCGCCACGGGCGCTGATGCAGGTGCCGGGCAACCTGCTGCTGGATGGGGCGCGGGACGGGCAGGGCGTTGCGGTGACGGTGCACCTGTTCGTGGCGCGGGACATCGCGGCGGGACGGTTGCGCGAGCTCTACCGTGCGGACAGGCCGGGGTCGGGGTATCACCTGGTGACGCGGCCCGGCGTGATGCGGCCCGCGTTGAAGGATTTCGTGCGCTGGATCCGCCGCGAGGCGGCCCGGGATCAGGCGGTCAGCCCGGCCCGATCATGAAGCAGTTGATGTTGCGGGCGGCCAGCCTGCGGCAGGCGAGATCCGCGCTGTCGCGGGTCATGCCGAGGAAGTTCGCGTCGAAGCCCTGCGGCCGCTGGACGACCTTGCGCAGGCTGCCGTCAAGCGTGGCCATTTCGGCCAGCGCGGTCTTGAGCAGCACCTTTTCCGCCGCATAGCGGCTGGGGTAGCGGCCCAGGTTGACGCCCCATTGCCGCCCACCGGAGGTGGAGACACGGCTGACGACTTCCTGCTCGACCGGGGCGGGGGCCGCCGCGGCCACCATCGCTTCGGGCCGGATGGTGGGCCGTGCGGACACCTTCGCCGCAGAAGCCAGCGTGACGACGCCCTCGGCGGTGGCCGGGGCGGGCGGGCTGATGGCCGGGCTCTGCACCGCTTCCTTGAGCGCGGCGGTGATGTCCGCGTCGCTGACCACCGGATCGGCGGCGGCCATCAGAACCGGGGCCGCGCTGCCGGGCCGCAGTTGGGGCCGCTTGGAGGTCTTGACCGCGCCCACGAGGCGGATCGTCTTGCCTGCGCCACCGGCGCTGTCGCCCGTGTCATCCTCGACATCGGCATAGACCATCTCGCGCTGGGGTTTGCGCAGCGGCGCGTTGGAGGGCGCGCGGCGGAAGCCGAGGTCCATCAGTTCGGCGACCTTCGCATTGCGCTGCGCGGTGGACTGGCCACCGAAGACGGTCACGATAATCCGCTCGTTGCCCCGTTCGGCGGAGGCGGTGAGATTAAAGCCCGCGGCACGGGTATAGCCTGTCTTGATCCCGTCGGCGCCCTTGTAGGAGGACAGGAAGCGGCGGTTGGTGTGGCTCACCTTCTTGACGCCGGCATCGGCGGTGATGCGCGAGAACAGGTTGTAGTACTGCGGATAATCGTAGAGCAGGTGACGCCCCATCAGGGTCATGTCGTGGGCGGTCGACAGGTGCCCGGCTTCGGTCAGGCCATGCATGTTCTTGAAGGTCGTGCGCGTCATGCCCAGCGACTTGGCGGTGCGGTTCATGCGGCGGGCGAACTTGGCCTCGGATCCTTCGATGGCTTCGCCGATGGCGGTTGCGGCGTCGTTGGCCGACTTCACCGCGGCCGCGCGGATCAGGTAACGCAGCTTGATCTTCTGACCGGGGCGCAGGCCCAGCTTGCTGGGCGGTTCGGCGGCGGCGTTCTTGGAGATCGTGACCTCGGTATCAAGGCCGATCTCGCCGCGCTGGATCGCCTCGAACGCGATGTAGAGGGTCATCATCTTGGTCAGGGAGGCCGGGTGAAGCCGGGTGTCCGCGTTCTGGGAATGCAGGACCTTGCCGGTTCGGGCATCGATCACGTAGGCGGCATAGGGGGCTGCGATGGCGCTCAGCGGCAAGACCACGAGAAGCCAGAATGCCGCGATGAAAAATAGCCCGAAGCGGGCCGGCTGAATGCGCCGCGCCTTCATTTTGAACCTGCCTTTTTTGCCTCTGGACCGCCGATTTTTCGGCTGGCCTCATTTTGATTACAAACAGCGTAGCACAGGTCAAAATTTCGCGAAAGCCATAACGCACTGGTAAATCAGTGAAAATAGCCGCGCGTTTCGTCCACATCTAGGGGCGATAAAAAATGCCGCCACAATAGGGGCCATTGTGGCGACAATGTGGCAAGAACGCGGCGAATATGCCTTTTTGCGCCGCGCGTGGCGCACCGGTCTCTCAGTGGGATGACTTCAACCCGCTGACGAGGTCGGGAAGCTGCGACAGGTCCGCGATCTCGGAGAACCTCGGGTGGGCCTCCGGTGCCGCGGCATGTTCCAACGCCCAGGTCAGGGTGTGCGGCACCAGCACGCCCCAGCCGCCCGCGTCCAGCATCGGCAGGACATCGGACGCCATGGAGTTGCCCGCCATCAGGCCCTGATCGGCACCCGTGCCGTGACGGCCGAAGATGTCGGCGTATTCCGCCGAGGTCTTGTGCGAGACGATTTCGATCGCATCGAAACGGTCGCGCAGCCCGGACTGTTCGACCTTGCGCATCTGGTCCAGAAGGTCGCCCTTGGTGATGAGGATCAGCTTGTGGTCGTGGCGGAGCGATTCGAGGGTGTCCTCCACCCCCGGCAGCAGTTCGACCGGGTGGGACAGCATTTCCCGCCCCGCATCGAGGATCTTGCCGATGACGGCGGCGGGCACCCGGCCGTCCGTCACCTCGATCGCCGTTTCGATCATGGACAGCGTGAACCCCTTGATCCCGAACCCGTAGTGCGACAGGTTCCGGCGTTCCGCTTCTGTCAGCCGTTCCATCAGCCGGGGTTTTTCCGCGTGATCGGCCAGCAGTTCGGCAAAGTGGTCCTGCGTGAGGGCAAAGAACCGTTCGTTGTGCCAGAGCGTGTCGTCGGCGTCGAAGCCGATCGTGGTCAGGGACGGTGCCATTTCCATGCTGCCTCTTTTCTCGTAACGGGAACAGGTTATATACACGCACACACGACTCACAACGCACAGCAAACTGTCGGAGCAGCAATGCGCCCTGAAGAATACATGATGGCGGACAGGTCGGGCGATGACGGTCAGACCGATCTGCTGACCAAGACCAAGCCCAAGACGAAGCGGCCGCCACTCTACAAGGTGTTGCTGCTGAACGACGACTTCACACCGATGGAGTTCGTCGTGCACGTGCTCGAGCGGTTTTTCGGCCTCAATCACGCGCAGGCGTTCGAGATCATGCTGACGGTCCACAAGAAGGGACTGGCGGTGGTCGGCGTGTTCAGCCACGAGATCGCGGAGACCAAGGTCGCGCAGGTCATGGATTTCGCACGCCGGCATCAGCACCCGCTGCAGTGCACGATGGAAAAAGAAGAATAGCGTGTGATTGACGCACGTCTGGATCTGGCTCTTCAAGGCGGGCTCGAGCTGCCGGAAGAGGGGCTGATCGCCGTTTTCCGCCCCCCGCAGGACGCACGGCTGCCGGGTATCGACCGCGACCGATGCCACGTGGTGCAGGACTTCAAGCCGCTGTTCGATGCCTGGCAGGAGCGCGGCTACAAGGCGGTGCGCATGGTGCGGGACCGCTACGCTGCCGCCGTCGTCTGTCTGCCCCGCGCCAAGTCCGAGGCCCGCGCTCTGATCGCGGCGGCCTGTGGCACCTGCGACGGCGTCGTGGTGATCGACGGCCAGAAGACCCAAGGCATCGATTCCATCTTGCGCGAGATGCGGGGCCGGGTGACCATCAACGGCCCCATATCCAAGGCGCACGGCAAGTTGTTCTGGATCGACGCCTCCGCCACCGATTTCTTCGCGGACTGGGCCGAGGTGCCCTCGCAGACGCCCGGCGGATTCTGGACGGCGCCCGGCGTCTTTTCCGCCGATGCGGTCGATCTTGCATCGGCGCTGCTGGTCGATGCGCTGCCCGAGAAGCTGGGGGCCGAAGTGGCCGACCTCGGGGCGGGGTGGGGTTTCCTTGCCGCGCATGTCCTGACCCGCGAGAGCGTGCAGACGGTCCATCTGGTCGAGGCGGGGCACAGCGCCTTGGAGTGCGCGCGCCACAACGTCACCGACGACCGGGCCAAATTCCACTGGGAAGACGCGACCAAATGGGCGCCGCCCCACCGGATGGACAGCATCGTGATGAACCCGCCGTTTCATCAGGGCCGGGCCGCCGAACCGCAGATCGGTCAGGCCTTTGTCGCCTCTGCCGCGCGCCTGTTGCAGCCGAACGGCAATCTGTGGATGGTGGCGAACCGGCATTTGCCGTATGAAGCGGAACTGAAGAAGAGCTTTGGCCACGTCGCGGAACTGGGCGGGGACGCGCGCTTCAAGCTGTTTCATGCGTCCAAACCGGCGCGGGCCGGACGTTGATCGGATCTTAGAAGGGAAAGCGATGTCTTTTTCGATTACCGGCAAGACCGCTATCGTCACCGGTGCCGCCAACGGCATCGGGCTGTCCATCGCCCGCCATCTGGCGGATGCCGGCGCGAACGTGATGTGCGCCGATGCGGACGAGAAGAAGCTGATGGAAGAACTGGGCAGCGAACGGGAAGATGGCAACATCCGCGTGTTCGCGGGCGACCTGCGCCAGCGGCTGACGATCGCCAACCTGATTTCCGCCACCATCGACGCCTTCGACCAGGTGGATATCCTCGTCAACGCATCGCGGCAGGTCATGACCACCGATGCGCTGGACGTGGAGGATTCATCCGTCGATACGCTGCTGGAGCAGAACCTGATGACCGCGCTGCGCCTGACGCAGGCGGTGGCGCGGCGGATGATCAAGCAGGCCGACCCGGAGGCGAAGGGGCAGGTGGGGTCGATCATCAACCTCAGCTCCACCGCGTGCAAGCAGACCCGGCCCGAGTTGATGGCCTATGCCATCGCGGCCTCTGCCGTGCAGCAGATGACCCGGTCCATGGCGCTGTCGCTGGCGGAACACCGGATCAGGGTGAACGCGATCTCGTTCGGTAGCGTCATGAGCGCCTCGTTGCGGTCGGCGCTGGCAGAGAACCGCGAATGGCGGGACGACATCCGCAGCAATACGCCGCTGGGGCGCATCGCCTCTCCGAACGAGCTGTGCGAGGCGGTGCAGTTTCTCGCGGCGGACAGCTCGGCCTTCATGACCGGCGAAGTCATGGTGATCGACGGCGGGCGTACCCTGCTCGACGCCGTGACCGCCCCGGCGCACTAGGCGTCCGGTTCAGGCCGCGCCGCGCGGGTTCCGGTCAGCGGCGGTGTCGCCCGCGGCCATGAGTTCCTCGACGAAAAGGCTGATGAACTGGGCGCGTCCGTCGGTGCGTGACTTGGCATAGATGCTCGCCGCCTGCGCGCGGACGGTGCCGGAAGCGGTGTTGCGGACCCGTGCGATGTTCTCGTTGTCCAGCCCCTTGAGGATCATGATCGCCACGTCCCGTTCGGCCGGGGTCAGGGCCCACGCCTCGAAAAAGGCTTCGATGACGTCGGTGAGGTGGCCATGCGCGATATCCAGCCCGATCTGCATGTCGGACATGCGCGACAGCAGGCCGCGCAGTTCGACCATGAGGAAGACGACCCCGGCGACCAGCGCCAGCGCCGCGGCTGCCTCGATCATCAGGTGCGGATTGTCGAACTGGCCGTCCTCCCGGAAATCCTCGATCGCGTCGCCGATGAAGAACAGCGCACAGAGGGCCTGAAGCAGGATGAGGCCCGCAAGCACCGTCGCGCGCCTCTCTCCGTTCCATGGCGACTTGCGCGCCCTTTTCATGCGATGTCTTTTCCTTCGGGGATCGTCTTGCGCCCGTTTACCATCGCTTTCACCAGATTGATACCGGAGTGCCAGGTGTCGAAGGCCACGCCGGCCACGTGCAGGGCCACCGAGATCAGCAGCCAGTCGAATATCGTTTCATGTGCCTTTTCCACCCAGTCGACGCCAAAGTAGGCGAGGGTCGTCATCATGTAGCCGGTGACCCCGATGGCAAGCACGCTGAGCCAGAGGTTGTAGACCATCAGGGCGCCGATCGGGTTGTGCGACAGGTGCACGCGCCGGTCACCGCCGAACATCGCCCGGGCATGGCGAAGGGCGCGCAGCGGGCTGGGCGGAAAAGCGGAGAAACGGGCGTTCGGCGGGCCGATCAGCGCCCAGAGCATGCGCATCGCCAGAAGGCTGAGGGCGATGTAGCCGATCAAAGCGTGGGTGCGGCTTTCGCCGTCCGCCAGCGCGCCGTTGACGAGGATCGCCAGGGCGAGGCCCCAGTGGATCAGCCTGACAAGCGGATCCCAGACCGAAACCTCACGGGCGCCCTTGCGCCCGTGGGTCGGATGTGTGGAAGCCACCACCGGATCAGCCCTTGAGTTCGAGCTTGGTGACCGCGCCGGTTTCGGGGCTGACATAGACCTCGCCCATTTTTCCGTCGCGCACGAAGTAGACCTCGATCTTGCCGTCTTCCATTTCGGCCTTGCGGACTTCGTAGCCCATGGCGGCAAGCGACGCCTGCACTTCCTCCATGGTGTTGCCGAGCTTGCTGTCCATCGAGACGTCCTCGGCAAGAGCCGGTGAGGCGAGGGCGATGAGGGTGATGAGTGCGAATTTGCGCATGTGTCCGTTCCTTTTGAAGGCCACCGGGATCAGGTGGCGTGAGGCGCCCCCTTGCGGGCCGCTGGTCGGCAATCTGGGAAGGAAACGGCATCGGGGCCATTGGCCCGGGGTTTATCCGGGGCCGCATAAGCGCCCGCTTATGGCGCGGTCACCTGCCGGTGCGTGCCGGCAGCCCTCTACCAGCCCGCTTCGGCGAGGGCGTGGCCATAATTGGGAGAGACGCGCATCCGGTCACCGATGCCTGCGTCGCGCAGGGCCTTGTGCATACGGGGCAGACGCCAGCAGGGAACATGCATGACCATGTGGTGTTCGAGGTGGTAGTTGACCCAGTAGGGCGCGACGAGCGCACGCGCGACGGGCCCTGCGTGGGTCGTGCGGACGTTCTGCAGGGGGTTGTCGGACTGTTCGGTGGCCCCGTGTTCGGCAATGTTGCGGATGCGCAGAACCAACTGGAACCAGGTGAGGTAGGGCAGCAGCCAGAACAGGAGGCCGTACCACCATTCGCCGGCAAGGCTCATCGCCAGGGCGACGCCGATGAAGACGGGCAGCGACTTCCACAGGTCGCGCGCCTTGAACGCCTGTGCCGCGTCCTGATTGGCGGCCTCGATGGCATCGTCGTCTCCGGCCAGACGAAAGGACATCACGATCTGCCCGACCAGTTGCCGCAGGCCGGTCTGGCCCGTCAAGTCACGGATGAATTTCCGTCTGAGGCTGTCGCGCGTTGTCGGAAACTTGGAAGACAGAACCAGATCGGGATCCTTGTCCGTCTGGGTGTAGCGGTGATGGGTAAGGTGATAATGCCGGTAGCTGCCAAGCTCGGCGAGGATGGGCCTGCCGCAAAGCCATTCGCCCGCGAATTCGTTGAGCCACCGGGTCTTGAACAGCGCATTGTGGGCCGCTTCGTGCATCAGGATGGCGAGTCCCAGCTGGCGCGAACCGATCAGGACGATCGCAAGAAGCGCGGTCAGCGGGTTTGGCCAGACAGCGAAGAGCGCGACGGAACCCGCGATCACCCCCCAGCAGTGGGCGACCAGCCATACCCCCATGGCATCCGTACGCGCGGCCAGCGCACGGATGGTGTCGGTATCCAAGTATGCCTTTCCGGGTGTCATGGCACCATGCTGAGGCAGCGCAGGCTGCACGTCAAGCGGGAGGCGCGATGCCAGAGAAAAACCCCCGCGGGGGTCCGCGGGGGGTCGGCAGCCTGTGTCGTTCGGGGGGTTACTGCTTGGGCAGCATCACGCCGTCGATGACGTGAATGATTCCGTTCGACTGGTTCACGTCGGGGATGGTGACGAAAGCGCCGTTGTCGTTTTCGTCGGTGATCAGGACACGCCCATCATCCGCGATGGATGCGGTCAGCGTGCAGCCGCCCAGCGTCGGGATCGCGTGCTGGCCGCCGTCGGCCTCGATCATGCCTGTCAGCGCTTCGGCCGTGACGGCACCGTCGACAACGTGGCAGGTCAGCGTCTGGGTCAGTTGATCGCGGTTGGCGGGTTCCAGCAGCTGCGTGACTGCGCCGTCCTCCAACCGGTCGAAACCTTCGTTAGTGGGGGCGAATACGGTGAAGGGGCCGGGGCCCGACAAGGTTTCGGCAAGGCCTGCGGCCTGCACGGCCGAAACCAGCGTCGTGTGGTCCGCGGAGTTCACCGCGTTCTCGACGATGTTGCGGTCGGCGAACATCTCCGCGCCGCCCACCATCGGGTTGTCCTGTGCAAATGCGGCGGTAGCGCCAAGCGCCATGGCCGACGCGGCCAGTGTCAGTTTGATCTTGTTCATGTCATGTTTCCCTGTGGTTTCCCGTTTCGATCAGGGTAGTAACGAGACAATGGTGGCGATTGTTTCAACCACGGCCGGATATGTGGCATCGGGCCGTGACAATCCGGCGGATTATCGCCGAACCAGCAGCCGGGCCATCCCGTAGGCGAGGCCGAATGCCACGAGCCCGCCCAGCAGGTCGCTGAAATGGTGGCCGCCGTGGGACAGGATCGCCGGCAGCATCGCGAGGTTGAGCAGCAGCATCGGCCAGAAGATCACGGTGCCAGCGACGAAGAACACCACGAGGCAGGCCATCACCGTGTGATAGGACGGAAAGGCGATGGTGCCCATGATGATTGCGGGGGTGATTTCCGCGTTGCCGTTCTGCGCCATGTCGCGCAGCCGGGCCCCCGCTTCCTGTCCGTGGATCAGGCCAAGCGCCTGTTCGGTATCCGCAGGCAGCGTGACGTAGGCCGAGGGGCCGAGGCTGGGCCAGGCCCACCAGAACGCCACCGCCAGCAGCAACGAGAGCGTGCCGGTGATCAGCACGCGATACAGGGCGGTCGCGCGCCCGAGGTATCCAAGGATGAAGATCACCGCGAAAAGCTGCATGAGCGAGCTGCCGTAGACCCACCCGATGGCGCGGCCAAGCGCCGGGAAGGCCGCGATGGCGGCGGTGAACCTTTCCCAGTCGTAGCCGAACAGCCGCGCGTCGAGCGCCATCAGGGTCTCGTCCAGCAGCGGGGTGGCGATCGGGAACCGCAGGTAGATGAGGATCGTCACGACGCCGGAGAAACCGATGTATATGCCGGTGGCGATGGCGCAGATCCCGGCGCGGGGCATGTCCTTGCAGGCGCGGACGTAGGCGCCCAGCAGGATGAGGCCCGCACTTGGCGCGAAGCTGATCAGGAAGGCGTCCCATGCCACCGGCTGTCCGAAGGCCAGCGAGAGCGCGAAGGAGAGGCCGCCGGTCGCGAGGATCAGGAGACACAGGAACCATTCCGGCCCGCGGAGCCAGTGGCGCAGGTCGGTCGCGGCACGGGGCGGCGCGAGGTCGAGGTGCGCGGTGGACGCGTAATCCGGTGTCATGTCTGTCGGCATCTGCTGTGCCCTGCCTGTGGTATCGTCCGGCACGTGCTAGCGGACGGATCGGGCCGGAATGGGGCAGGGGCGGGGCATTTGCATGCAGCCGCAAAGGACCGGGCGCAGGAGATGGCCAAGAGACAAAAGATCGCCGATTTGTGCTTGACGGGCGCGGTAGGCTGGCATAGTCCACGCGCTCATGGCGTTATAGCTCAGTTGGTTAGAGCGAACGACTCATAATCGTTAGGTCGGTGGTTCAAGTCCACCTAACGCCACCATCCGCCCCCCATCACGGAAGTTCCCGTGCCGCCGATGCGGCGCGCCCCTCACGGGCGCGAACTGGAACTAT
This sequence comes from Sulfitobacter alexandrii, assembly GCF_001886735.1. NCBI lineage: Bacteria > Pseudomonadati > Pseudomonadota > Alphaproteobacteria > Rhodobacterales > Roseobacteraceae > Sulfitobacter > Sulfitobacter alexandrii. The sequence goes on along the minus strand of NZ_CP018076.1, from coordinate 3,211,433 downwards.
AGTGCCGAAATGAGGGCTGGTTCCGGCTATTTTGGTGAATTGCGCGGCTTGCCCCAAACCCTTGTTGACGCCGGTGAACTGGTAATGTCTGATCTTCTGGCATTCACGAAAGGCCATCGTCCGGCGACAACGGCGAGGTCGGGAATCATGATAGGGAGAAGACCAAGATGATGTTTCGCAGAACCTTGCTGGGAGCCGCTGGCGCCGCCCTGGCAACCGCGCTGACAGCCACCACCGCGATGGCGCAGGATGTGACCCTGCGCCTGCACCAGTTTCTACCGGCGCAGGCCAACGTGCCCAAGCTGGTTCTGGACGTCTGGGCCGACAACGTCGAAGAAGACAGCGGCGGCCGCATCAAGGTCGAACGTTACCCGTCGATGCAGCTGGGCGGCACCCCGCCCGAACTGATGGACCAGGCCATCGACGGCGTGGCCGACGTTGTCTGGACCGTCGTCGGCTACACGCCGGGCCGGTTCCCCTCGACCGAGGTGTTCGAACTGCCGTTCATGGTCGACGACGCGCGGGCGGCATCCTCCGCCTACTGGCAGATGTTCGAGAAGCACATGAAGGATACCGAGTTCAAGGATGTCCACATCCTGGGCACCTGGGTGCACGGGCCGGGCCTGATCCATGCGAACAAGGAAGTCCGCACGCCTGCCGACATGGAAGGCATGAAGGTGCGCGGCGGCTCGCGTCTCGTGAACCGCCTGCTGGAAGTCACCGGTGCGACACCGGTCGGCATGCCGGTTCCCGCGATTCCCGAGGGCCTGTCCAAGGGCGTGATCGACGGCACCACGATTCCGTGGGAAGTCACATCCGCGCTCAAGGTGGCGGAACTGGTCGACAACCACACCGAGTTCGACGGCGCTCTCTACGTTCTGACCTTCGTTCTGGCGATGAACAAGGATCGGTACGAAAGCCTGCCGGATGACCTGAAGAAGGTGATCGACGACAACTCCGGTCTCGAATTCTCGATCTTCGCCGGCGGCACGCAGGCCGATGCGGACGGTCCCGCCCGGCAGATCGCCGTCGATCTTGGCAACAACATCGTGACCCTGAATGCCGAGGAAACGGCCGCATGGCGTGAGGCTGCGCAGCCGATCTACGAGGAGTGGGTCGCCGATATGGAAACGAAGGGCATCGACGGCCAGGCTCTGATCGACGAGGCCAAGTCGCTGATGGACGCCTACCAGCAGTAATGTCTGACGCGATCGGCCGACCCGCAGCCCGAAAGCTGCGGGTCGGCTTTTTGCACTATTTTTCCAAAAGGTTTCCCGGATGCGTCGCCTTGTCCACGTTCTGGCCCATGCCACCGCCATCCTGGGCGGGTTCGTCCTGCTCGCGCTGATCGTGCTGACGACCCTTTCGATCATCGGCCGCTCGCTCAACAAGTTCATGCATGCCGATTTCTTCGACACCACGCTGACGGGGTTCTCGCAGTTCGTGCTCGACCTTGGAGTGGGCGAGATCAACGGCAGCTACGAATTGCTGGAAGCGGGCGTGGCGTTCGCCATATTCTCGTTCCTGCCGATCTGCCAGCTGCACGGCGCGCATGCGACGGTGGATATCTTTACCTCGGGTTTGCCGGACCGGATCAACCGGTGGATCAGTGCCTTCTGGGAAGTCATCCTGACCGCGGTCATCATCCTGCTCATCTGGCGCCTGTTCGGCGGGCTGGAGCGGTATTACGGCAACGGGGAAACCACGCTATTCCTGCAATTCCCGGTCTGGTGGGCCTACGCCTGCAGCTTTGCCGCCGGTGTCGTCGCCTGCATCGTCGGCGTCTGGTGCGCGATCATGCGGTTGATCGAGGCGGTGCGCGGGCGTGACCTGATGGCACGCGAGATGGGGGGGCATTGAGATGAGCGGCCTCGAACTCGGTTTCTGGTCCTTCCCGGTCCTGTTGCTCATGGTTTTCCTGCGCGCGCCCATCGGGCTTGCGATGATGCTGTGCGGCTTCGGCGGATGGTATTTCTTCATGGGCGGCAACCCCACACCGCTGTTGGCCAAGCTGAAGTCCGAAACCTACACGACGTTCTCGAGCTATTCCCTGTCGATCATCCCCATGTTCCTGCTGATGGGGCAGTTCGCCACCCTGTCGGGCATGTCGAGCGCGTTGTTCAAGGCGGCGGAATCCTTTCTCGGCCACAGGCGGGGCGGCGTCGCCATGGCGGCGGTCGGTGCCTGCGCCGGGTTCGGCGCGATCTGCGGATCGTCCCTTGCGACAGCGGCGACGATGTCCAAGGTCGCGCTGCCCGAATTGCGCCGCTACGGCTATTCCGGCGGGTTTTCGACGGCCACGCTGGCGGCCGGCGGGACACTCGGCATCCTGATCCCGCCGTCGGTGATCCTCGTGATCTATGCGATCCTGACGGAGCAGAACATCGCGAAGCTGTTCCTGGCGGCTTTCATCCCGGGCCTGCTCGCGGCGGTCGGCTATGTCATCACCATTTCCATCTACGTGCGGCTGAACCCCAAGGCGGCGGGGACGCGCCCCGCTGTTCCGATGGCTGACCGGTTCCGCGCGCTGGCGGACACATGGCCGGTCCTGGTGATCTTCTTCATCGTCGTGGGCGGGATCTACCTGGGGTGGTTCACCCCGACCGAAGGGTCCGCCATCGGCGCCGCCGGCACGGGGCTGGTCGCGCTGCTGTCGGGAAGCCTGAACTGGGCGGTCCTGCGGGACAGTCTGCTGGGCACGGCAAAGACCACCGCGATGATCTTCTTCATCGTGCTGGGGGCGGGGTTCTACAACGGTTTCCTGGCGCTGTCGGGTGTGCCGCAGTTCATGGCGGACTGGGTCGTGAATCAGGGGCTCAGCCCGCTTCTGGTGCTCAGCATCATCCTTTTGTTCTACCTGATCTTCGGTTGCCTCATGGACAGCCTGTCGATGATCCTGCTCACGGTGCCGATCTTCTTTCCGGTGATCTCGGCCATGGATTTCGGGATGAGCGCGGAGCACGTCGCGATCTGGTTCGGCATCCTTGTGTTGATCGTGGTCGAGGTCGGTCTGATCACGCCGCCGGTGGGGATGAACCTGTTCATCATCAACACGATGGATCGCGATACCCCGATGAAGGAAACCTACAAGGCCGTGATGTTCTTTGTCGGCTCTGACATCGTCCGGGTTATCCTGCTGGTCGCTTTCCCGAGCATCACGCTGTTCCTGCTGGCATAGGCTGGCACGCGCCGTCATTGCTGCAATAAAGTGCAGCATTTCCGCGCCGGACTTGCGATTGCGGCACTTAAGTGCACGATGCCGTGACTTCGGGAGGAACAGATGCTTTCAACACATGCGAATGCCGCGACCTATTTCGTCGACCGCCATATCGCCGAGGGACGGGGGGCCAAGACCGTCTATACCGAGGCCGAAACCGGGCGGAAGTTGAGTTATGCCGATATGGCCAAGGGCGCGGCCCGTCTGGCCGGGGCGCTCACACGCGCAGGGATCCGGCCCGAGGAACGGGCCGCGGTGCTGGTTCTCGACCAGATCGAATTCCCGCAGATTTTCTGGGGCGCGCTGAAGGCGGGTGTCATTCCCGTGCCGCTGAACACCTTGCTGGCGACCTCCGTGTACGACGTGATCCTGCGCGATTCCCGCGCGGCGATCCTGTTCGTTTCGGCACCGCTGTGGGAGGTCGTGGCCCCTGCCGTGCGTGACAATCCGTACCTGCGGCAGGTGGTGGTGATCGGCGATGCGCCCGAAGGCACCACCGAATTTTCCGAGTTCGTGGCCGGCGCGCCTGAGCAGGACACGATGCCGGTCAGCAGTGACGAGGTGGCCTTCTGGCTCTACTCGTCAGGGTCGACCGGGCAGCCCAAGGGGGTCGCCCATGTTCATTCCGCCTTGCGCGCCACCGCGGACACCTACGGGGCCGAGGTGCTTGGCATCCGCGAGGAGGACGTGGTGCTGTCGGCCGCCAAGTTCTTCTTTGCCTACGGGCTGGGCAACGCCATGACGTTCCCGCTGTCCGTCGGGGCGAGCGTGATCCTTTTCACCGGCCGGCCCACGCCGCCGGGCATGATCGAGACGATCGCGACGCACAAGCCCACGATCTTCTGCGGCGTGCCGACGCTCTACGCCGCGATGGTGGCGCAGATGAACAGTGATGGCGCGCCCGATGCGCCGCTTCGTGTCTGCATCTCGGCCGGCGAGGCCTTGCCCGAGGAAGTCGGGAAACGCTGGGAGACGCATACCGGCGTGAGCATCCTCGACGGGGTCGGATCGACCGAGATGCTGCACATCTTCTTGTCGAACGCGCCGGGCGATGTCGTCTACGGCACGTCGGGGCGCGCGGTGCCGGGCTATGCGCTGCGGCTGGTGGACGAGGACGGCGAAGAAGTGGGGCCGGGCGGCATCGGGGAATTGCTGGTGAACGGCGCCTCTGCCGCGAACTGCTACTGGAACCAGAGGGACAAGTCGCGCAGCACCTTCGAGGGCATCTGGACCCGCACCGGCGACAAGTACGAGAAGCGCGACGACGGCAGGCTGGTCTACTGCGGCCGGACCGACGACATGTTCAAGGTCTCGGGCATCTGGCTGTCGCCGTTCGAGGTGGAGGGCGCCCTTGTCAGTCACCCGGCGGTGCTGGAGGCCGCGGTGGTCTCCCGGCGCGACGAGGACGGGCTGGAAAAGCCGCAGGCCTTCGTCGTGCTTCAGGCCGGGCAGAGCGCCGAGAGCATCCGCGACACCCTGAAGAACCACGTCAAGGACAAGATCGGGAAATGGAAGTATCCGCGCTGGATCGAGGTGGTCGACGAGCTGCCCAAGACCGCGACGGGGAAAATCCAGAGATTCAAGTTGAGAGAGGGCTGCTGATGTCGATTGAATGGAAAGAGACGCCGGGCGGCAGGCTGACCGTTGCGGGGCAGGGGTTGGAGTATGCCTGCTGGGGGCCGGCGCCAGACACCGCGCCCACGCTGGTGATGCTGCACGAGGGGCTCGGGTCCATCGCGCAGTGGCGCGACCTGCCTGCGAAGCTCGCGGCGGCGACCGGCTTCGGCGTGCTGGCCTATGCGCGTGCGGGCTACGGTGCGTCCGACCCGGTCAGCCTGCCGCAACCGCTCGACTACCAGACGCGGGAGGCGACCGATGTGCTGGGCCCCCTGCTGGATGCGGCGGGTATCGAACAGGCGGTCCTGTTGGGCCACTCGGACGGGGCGACGATCGCGGCGATCTACGCCGGATCCGTGTCGGATATGCGGGTGCGGGGGCTGGTGCTGATCGCGCCGCATTTCTTCACCGAACCCGAGGGCCTTGCGGCAATCCGTGCGGCGGGCGAGGCCTATCGCGACGGCGACCTGCGCGCGCGGCTGGCCAAGTACCACGAAAACGTCGATGTCGCCTTCAACGGCTGGCACGATGTCTGGACCGATCCCGCGTACGAAAGCTGGAACGTGGCCGACAGCATCGACCACTGGCGCATCCCGGTGCTGGCGATCCAGGGACGGGATGACCCCTATGGCACGCTCGCCCAGATCGAGGAGATCGAACGGCGCATCTATTCCCCGCTCGAAACGCTGATCCTCGAGGGTTGCGGGCATGCGCCGCACCTCGAATGCGCCGAGCAGACGGAGGCGGCCATCGTCGAATTCTGCCTCCGGCTCGACCGGCTCGAGCGGGAAGAGGTCCGCATTGCCTGAGACGCCGGGGCGCATCGGCCTGCCGCCGCATGCATATATCCCCGGCGAAACCCCCCGCCATCCGGAGGGCCTGTTCGATCCGGTCAAGGCGAGCGTTACCGGCACCGTGCCGGTGGCGGAACTTCACAGGACCGCCGCGTGGGAGGCCGGTCGGGCCTATTTCGATGCGGGCTACTACTGGGAATGCCATGAGGTGCTGGAGGCGATCTGGATGCGGACGCCCGAAGGCTCGCAGGAGCGCGACATGACGCAGGCGCTGATACAGCTCGCCAACGCGCGACTGAAGATCATGATGCAGCGCCCGCGCGCGGCCTGGCGGCTGTGCAACATGGTCACCAGCCACCTCGCGCGGTGCGATGCCCATCAGAGGATTCTCGGCTTGCAGGTGGCCGAGGTCGAAGCCTGGGTGGCGGACACCCGAAATGCGCTGCAAACGGCAAAATAGTGTAATATAATGCAACATCTACGCCGAATTTGGCCGTCTTGAGTGTTTCCCGCCGTCAATAACGGAACTATAATACACCAAAGTGCCTCGCTGGCTGTGAAAGGAATTCCCATGACCAAGATCATCGACTTTCAGACCGATCCGTCGAAATACCGCCACTGGAAGGTGCAGTACGATGGCCCCGTGGCGTATCTGGTCATGGACGTGGACGAGAAGGGCGGCCTGTTCGACGGGTACGAGCTGAAGCTGAACAGCTACGACCTGGGTGTGGACATCGAACTGGCGGATGTCGTCCAGCGGATGCGGTTCGAGCACCCCGAGGTGAAGGTGGTGGTGATGAAGTCCGGCAAGGACAAGGTCTTTTGCGCAGGTGCCAACATCCGCATGCTGGGCGGCGCCGCGCACAGCCACAAGGTCAACTTCTGCAAGTTCACCAACGAGACCCGCAATACCTACGAGGCGGCGCTGGCAGACAGTGGTCAGAACTACATTTGCGCCGTCAAGGGCGCCTGCGCGGGCGGCGGTTACGAACTGGCGCTGGCCTGCAATCACATCATGCTGACCGACGACAGCACGTCTTCGGTCGCGCTGCCCGAGGTGCCGTTGCTGGCGGTCCTGCCGGGCACGGGCGGGCTGACCCGCGTGACCGACAAGCGCAAGGTGCGCCGGGATCTGGCCGACGTCTTCTGTTCGATCGAGGAAGGTGTGAAGGGCAAGCGGGCCGTCGAATGGCGGCTCGTGGACGAGGTGTTCCCGAATTCGCGGTTCGACGAGGCGGTCGAGGAGCGGGCCCGCGCGCTCGCATCAGACTCCGGCAAGGCGGACGTGGAAAAGGGGATCGAACTGACCCCGATCAGCCGCAGCTTCGCGCAGGACGGGGTGACCTATTCCACCGTGGAGGTCGCGCTGAACCGCGAAGGCGGCCGCGCCACCATCACGATCAAGGGACCGGAGGCGGACGCCCCCGCCGAGATGGATGCCTTCGTGCAGGAGGGGGCAGAGGCATGGCTGCTGCGCTGTGCCCGCGAGCTGGACGATGCGATCCTGCACCTGCGCAACAACGAAAAGGAGCTTGGCCTGATCGAGTTCCAGACCCAGGGCGACCCGGAAAAGGTTCTAGCGCACGAAGCCCTGCTGCTGGGCAACAAGGAACACTGGCTGGCGAACGAAGTGCTGCAGTACTGGAAGCGCGTCCTCAAGCGGATCGACATGACCTCGCGCAGCCTTGTGGCCATCGTCGAGCACGGCTCGTGCTTTGCCGGGCCGCTGGCGGAACTGCTGTGGGCCGTTGATCGCAGCTACATGATGCTGGAGGAGTTCGACGGAGACAACCGCCATCTGGCCACGGTCACCCTGTCCGACGGCAACTTCGGCATTTACCCGATGAGCAATGACCTGTCCCGGCTGGAAACCCGGTTCCTCGGGGCGCCCGAGCAGGTCGAGAAGCTGAAAAGCTCCATCGGCGAGGCGCTGGAAGCCGACGATGCGGAGGAACTGGGGCTGGTGACCTATGCCTACGATGACATCGACTGGGAAGACGAGGTGCGCCTGTTCATGGAAGAGCGCGCCAGCTTCAGCCCCGACGCGATGACGGGCATGGAGGCGAACCTGCGCTTCGCCGGTCCCGAAACGATGGAAACCCGCATCTTCGGCCGCCTGACAGCATGGCAGAACTGGATCTTCCAGCGGCCCAACGCCGTCGGCAAGGAAGGCGCGCTGCAACGCTATGGCACGGGCCAGCGCGGCGAATACGACATGGAACGTGTGTAACGGCCCGGATCGTTCAAGAAGTCCGGCCCGGACTCTTCAAGGATTTTTGGCCCCCGAAGGAGGAAACCAATGCTAGACCTGATCAACGTAAGCTACGATACGCAAATTCCGAACAACGTCGGCCTGAGCCAGGACAAGAAGGTGCTCAAGGCGCTCGAGAAATGGCATCCGGGCTACATCAACTGGTGGAATGACCTGATTCCGCAGAATTTCCAGGAATCGATGGTCTACCTGCGCACCGCCGTTTCCGTGGACCCGAAAGGCTGGGCCAAGTTCGACTACGTCAAGATGCCGGAATATCGCTGGGGCGTGCTGCTGGCACCCGCCGTCGAGGACCGCAAGATTCCGATGGGCGAGCACTACGGCGAGCCTGCGTGGCAGGAAGTGCCGGGCGAGTACCGCAACATGCTCAAGCGCCTGATCGTGATCCAGGGCGACACCGAGCCGGGCTCGGTCGAGCAGCAGCGGTTCCTGGGGCTGACAGCGCCGTCGCTCTACGACATGCGCAACCTGTTTCAGGTCAACGTGGAGGAAGGCCGTCACCTCTGGGCGATGGTCTATCTGCTCCAGAAGTACTTTGGCCGCGACGGTCGGGAAGAGGCTGACGACCTGCTGGTCCGGTCCTCGGGCTCGGACGATTCGCCGCGCATGCTGGGAGCGTTCAACGAGGAAACGCCGGACTGGCTGTCGTTCTTCATGTTCACGTACTTCACCGACCGGGACGGCAAGATGCAGCTTGAATCGCTGGCGCAGTCGGGCTTCGACCCGCTGTCGCGTACCTGCCGCTTCATGCTGACCGAGGAAGCGCACCACATGTTCGTGGGCGAGACCGGCGTGGGCCGCACCATCCAGGCGACGCTGGAGGCGATGAACAAGGCGGGCATCACCGACCCCTACGACATCAACAAGATCCGTGCGCTCGGCGTGATCGACCTGCCGACGATCCAGAAGAAGCTGAACCTGCACTACACGCTGTCGCTGGACCTGTTCGGGCAGGAAGTGTCGACCAACGCGGCCAATGCCTTCAACGCGGGGATCAAGGGCCGTTACATGGAGCAGCGGATCGACGACGATCACAAGCTGACCGACGATACTTATCCCGTGACATCCATCAAGGACGGCAAGATCGTGACCGAGGACGTGCCGGCCCTGACCGCGATCAACATGCGGCTGCGCGACGATTATGTGCGAGACGCGGCCGGTGGAGTCGGCCGCTGGAACAAGCAGATCCAGAAGGCCGGCGTGGAGTTCGAGCTGAAGCTGCCGCACGAGGGCTTCCATCGGCAGATCGGCGTGTTCAGCACCGTCGCCGTGGACCCGGCCGGCAACATCATCTCGGCCGACGAGTGGCACAAGCGCCGCGACGAATGGCTGCCGACAAAGGCGGACGGAGACTTCATTCAGTCGCTGATGGTGCCCTGCTACGAGCCGGGCAAGTACGCCAGCTGGATCGCGGCACCCAAGGTCGGGATCGACAACAAGCCGGGCGACTTCGAGTACGTCAAGCTGCACATGGCGTAAGCCACGGGGGCGGGCGCCTTGCCCGCCCCGTCGAATGCCCCGGGCGCCTGTTCGGGGCATGTGCCGTCCGTCCCCAGCCAACCGGAGCTTGCCCATGAATGCCCCCGTGAAACAGCACCTGATCGATCCGGAAATCTGCATCCGCTGCTACACCTGCGAGATGACCTGCCCGATCAACGCGATCACCCATGACGACAACAACGTCGTGGTGGACCCGGAGATCTGCAATTTCTGCATGGACTGCATCCCGGTCTGTCCCACGGGTTCCATCGACGAGTGGCGCGTGGTCCAGACACCCTACACTCTGGAACAGCAGTTCGAATTCGACGAGCTGCCGGAACAGGAGGATATCGAGGCCGCCCCCGCCACGGATGACGAGGCGCCCGCCGACCCGGTCGCGGCTTTGCTGGCAGAGGCGCACAAGGGCGCGGGCGGCAAGGCCAAGGCTCCGCTGAGCGCGGGCAAGCCGACGGTCAACATGTACACCCTGGGCAAGCCCGCAAAGATGAAGGTGCAGGGGAACTATCCTCTTACCAAGGATCCGTCCCACGATGTGCGGCACATCATCCTCGACCCCGGCGCGTTGCCCTTTCCGGTGCTCGAGGGACAGTCGGTCGGGATCATCCCGCCCGGCACCGACGCCGAGGGCAAGCCGCACCTTCCCCGGCTGTATTCGATTTCCTCTCCCCGCGATGGCGAACGGGCCGGCTATCACAACATCTCGCTGACCGTGAAGCGCGAGGAAAAGGGGCTGGCGTCGAATTACCTGTGTGATCTCGAACAGGGGGCCGAGGTCGAAGTGACGGGGCCTTTCGGCGCGACTTTCCTGATGCCGTCGACGTCCGACGCGCACCTTCTGCTGATCTGCACCGGCACCGGATCGGCGCCGATGCGGGCCTTTACCATGCAGCGGCAGCGCAGCGGCGCGACGGGAGGAATGACGATGTTCTTCGGCGCGCGGACGCCGGACAGCCTGCCGTATTTCGGGCCGCTCAAGAAGGTGCCCGAAAGCCTGCTGAAGCAGCACCTCGTGTTTTCGCGCCAGCCGGATCGGGACAGGGAATACGTGCAGGACCGTATCCTCGCCGAGCAGGAGGCCGTTGCCGATCTGTTGCAGGACGACCGCACCCACATCTACATCTGCGGCCTGCGCGGCATGGAGGAAGGCGTGGAAAAGGCCATGACGTCAATCGCGGAGAGCCTTGGCCAGCAATGGACGGCCCTGCGCGACGCCATGCGTGAAGATGGCCGCTATCACGTGGAAACCTATTGATGCCTGAGCGGTTCGTTCATCCCGTCAACGTCACCTGGGGCGATTGCGACCCCGCGCGCATCGCCTACACCGCACGTCTGCCCTATTTCGCGCTCGATGCCATCAATGCCTGGTGGGAGGCGCATCTGGACGGGGACGGGTGGTTCCAGATGGAAATCGACCGGAACGTCGGGACGCCCTTCGTGAGCATGGCAATGGAGTTCCGCAGCCCCGTCACGCCGCGCCACACCCTGATGTGCGAGACCTTCCCGACGCGTCTGGGCGAAAAGTCCATCAGCTTTGCGGTCAACGGATCGCAGGATGGCACGCTTTGCTTCGAAGGGCGGTTCACCTGCGTCTTTACCATTGCCGACAAGTTCAAGAGCCAGCCCGTGCCGGCGGACTTCCGTGCCATGATCGAACCGCACATTCGCGCGGAATAGTGCATTATTTGGCCAAATCGGCATTGAAATGGTCGGTTTTTTGCGAAATAATGCAATAAATCAAGATGTCGGATGCCATGCCTGATACGTTTCAATCCCCAGATCCCGGCGCCGCGCTGATCGCGCGGGTGGCGGAGCGTGTGTCGGCAGCCCGCAAGAAGAAGGCGCTTCCGCGCCGGGTGCTG